>NZ_SDPU01000001.1 GCF_004168035.1 Nocardioides iriomotensis
TGGCTCGAGCACTACAACACTGACCGACGCCACAGCGCACTCGGAGGACGCCCGCCAATCAGCCGCCTGGCACCAACGTGATGGCCGGGTACATCTAGTCGCCGTGGTGCGGCGGCACCTGCCGCTGCAGCCACTCGTCCGGCGACCGGCTCGGTGCTGCCTCGTCGCGGTCGTCGCGGGTGGTCTCGGGCAGCACGTCGCCGAAGACCTGGGCCCGCCGCCGTGCGCGCTCCCGCGCCTCCTGCCGAGCCCGGGCGGCGCGCGCGGCGGTGTCCCTGACGTCGGCGTCGGGAGCGTCCCGACGGTCCGGCGTGTCGGTCATCGGGCCGCGAGCTGGGCCACGTTGGCCTCGAGCCAGGCGGCGTCGAACGACGCCCGCTGCGGCGACCATCCGGTCGACGCGGTGAAGTGGTCCGTGCAGACCCGCAGGGACCGGGCGAGCGGTTCGGCGCGCGTGCCCGCGACCCGGGTCATGAACGGGCTCAGGAAGCTCAGACCGGGGCGACCGACCGCGTCGGCGTACGCCTGGACGTAGTCGGCCCGCCGGACCGGCTCGCTGCCGACGTTGTAGACGCCGCTCGGGGCGGACAGGGCGGCCACGACGGCGGGGCCGAGGTCATCGGTGTGGACCGGGTGCAGCCACCCCTCCGGGTCGCCGATGCCGACGGAGCGCCCCTGGAGCGCTGCTCGGAGCTGCCAGCGGGTCATCTCGTCGTCGCCGACGATGAAGCCGAAACGCAGCACGACGCCGATCCGCGAGTCGCAGGTGTAGTCCTGCACCTGGGCCTCCGCGACGGAGGCCGGCTCGGTGGCGCGGGTGATGCCGAGAGGCGAGCCCTCCGCCACCCAGGTGTCGCCCTGGTCGGCGTACAGCTGGCTGACGCTCTCCTGGATGATCCGGCGCACGCCGGCCTCGCGGGCGGCGTCCACGACCCGGCGGACGCCTTCGGTGCGCAGCCGGTCGTTGGTGCGCCAGGCGCCGGGGATGGCTCCGGCGAAGCCAACGGGGACGTGCGTGGCGAGGTTGGCCACGGCGTCGACGCCGGTGAACATGCCCACGAGCAGCTCGTGGTCGGCGAGCGAGCCGACGTACGGCGCGGCGCCGAGGCCGGCGAGGACGTCCGCCTTGTCGGGCGTGCGCGCGAGTCCGACGACGTCATGACCCGCGGCGACGAGCGCGCTGACGGCGGACGAGCCGATGACTCCGGTGGCACCCGTGACGGCGACCTTCACACGCGGCCTTCCTGCTCTGCCGGTCGGACCTCCCCCACCCAGGGGCACAGCCGATCCAGTCTGTCGTGTTCGTTCGAACCACCCGGGCGTCGCGACGTCCCCTCCGCACCCAGGAGCCGGTCATGTCCGGCGTTCCGCGTGCCAGTGTCCGATAACGGCTTGGTAACAGCAAGTCCCGGCGCGGGTTTCTCCGTCAAATCTCCGGTCCAGCCGTCCGCTCAGCGGACGACTTGCGGGAAACCGCCGCTCCTACGCCGTCCCGTCCATCGGGTCATTGCAGGTCAGGTGGCAGACAAAGCGGGCAATCAGGCGCAGAGGCCGTTCGCCTCGGCCGCGGCGGCCCGCGCCGCCTCGTCGCGCTGGTCCTGCTTGGTCGTACCCGAGCCGGTGCCGCCCTGGCCGCCCTGGCCGCCCTGGCCGCCCTGACCGCCCTTGTCGCCCTCGGCGACCGAGCTCGGGTCCTGCGCCGCGGTGGTGATGCCCAGCGACTGGCGCTTGCTGAGCTCGTCGTCGTGGCGCAGCCGGTCCCAGATGGCATCGGCCTGCGGGGCGAGCGCGAGCCGGTTGGGGTCGGGCTCGTAGGTCTCGAACGGGATGCTGAGGAACTGGATCTTGTCGAGGCCGATGTCCTGGAGCTGCTTGGCGAGGCCGCCGAGATCCTTGAGGCTCGCGAGGCCGGGGTCGGTCGTCAGCGACTTCGTCGCGGCGTCGAGGAAGTTGTAGAGCCGCACGGGGTTGGCCAGCGTGCCGGCGGAGATCGCCTTGTTGGCCATCGACGCCAGGAACGTCTGCTGCCGCTTCATCCGGCCGATGTCGCCGTTCTCCGACAGGCCGTGCCGCAGCCGCACGTAGCTGAGCGCCTGCTGGCCCTTCACCTCGTAGGAGCCGGCCGGCAGGTAGATCTTGCCGATGTCGTCGTTGACCTCCTCGGGCACGCACACCGGCACGCCGTCGAGGGCGTCGACCATGGAGCGGAAACCGTTGAAGTCCACGACCACGAAGTGGTTGATGCGGACGTCGGACATCGCCTCGACGGTCTTGATCGTGCAGGCGGGGCCGCCGATGGCGTACGCCGCGTTGAACTGGTCGAGGCCGCCCGGGTCGGCGCCGGAGCCGTCCTTGCGCTCGCACTCGGGGCGCTCGATCATCAGGTCGCGCGGGATGCTCACGCCGTACGCCCGGTCGCGCTTGGCCGAGAGGTGCAGCAGGATCGTGGTGTCGGACAGGCCCGGGGTGTCACCGCCGATGTGGCCAGACTGGCCCTCGCGGGTGTCGGAGCCGAGCAGCAGGATGTTCAGCGGCTTGTGCTCGACGTCCTTCTGGATGATCTCCTGCGGGCGGTCGTCGCCGAGCTGGTCGGTGATGTCGAGCGCCTCGATGTTGCCCTCGAGGTGCCGGTAGACGAAGAACCCCGCCGTGAGCGCGACGACGAGCACCGCGGACAGGGTGACGAGAGCGACCCTGATGACGCGGTGCTTGCGCACTTCTTCGCGATGGCGGGGGGCGTGTGACATGGAGTCCTGCGGGTAGACAGCAACGGCGGGCGACCATGGTTAGGACGACGCAGCACCCACCAGGGTTCCCGGTCCCATGATGCCCAACCCCCGGACGCTGGCGAAATCGTCGGGTGACCTACGTCTCGCCGAGCCAGCCGCGCATCCGCTCCAGCTCGGCCTCCAGCGTGGCGACCGTCTCGTCGACCTCGCCTGCGAGCTCCTCGCTCTCTCCCCGCTCCTCGATCTCGGCGGCCAGCGTGAGCGCCTCCTGGTGGTGGGCGATCATCCGCTCGAGCCACGCGCGCTCGAACCGCGCGTCGCTCGCGGCGGCGAGCTTCTCCAGGTCGCCGTGGCCGTCCTCGTGCGGCGTGTGGCCGTCACCGGTGCCGAACCCCGTGCGCGGCGCCTTCTCGCCCCACTCCTTCAGGAGCGCCGCGAGCGCGTCGATGTCCGCGGTCCCGTCGACGCGGATCTGCTCCGCCAGCTGGGCGATGCGCGGGCTGAGCCGGTCGCGCCCGATCGTCGTGTTGGCCAGCTCGATCCCGGCCGCTCGCTGCTCGATCAGCGATGCCGCGAGCTCGCTGTCGGCGTCGTTCGGCCCGTCACCGCCGCAGGCGGCGAGGAACGGCAGCGCGACGAGAAGGGTGAGGACGGCGCGGCGCATCGATCCATGCTTGCAGCCGCGTGCCGGCTCAGCCCTCCGGGTCCGGCAGCCGGGTGATCCAGTAGTCGGCGGTCGTCGGGGTCGTGTTGCCGAAGCGCGCGTTGACCGTCCACAGGCTCGTGCCGACGTCCGCGACGGTCGTGGGGACGTCGAGGTCGCTGCTCGTCTGCTCCTCGACGACGGTCGCCTTCAGCCGGCGCGGTGAGAGCCGGACGTCGACGACGAGGTTGTCCTGGTTGCGCACGACGTGCAGCCCGCGCTTGCCGTCCGGCTCGAGGCCGTCGCCGTTGCTGAAGTCGTGGCTGCCGGCGTCGATGGCCCGCGTGCGACCGGTCTTCTTGTTGACCCGGAACAGCGTGCCGGTGTTGGACTGCACGAGCACCAGCCAGCGTCCGGACCGCGCGATCCCGTTGGCGTTGAACCCGTCCTCGTACTGCAGGTCGCCGGTCAGCCGCATCTTCTCGGCACGGCCCGACGGCGGGATCTGGCCGTCGACGATCCGCACCACACCGAGCTGCTGCTTCATGGAGTCGGTGGCGTACACCGCCTTGCGGGTGACGACGAGGTCGTTGACGAACCGGCCCTTGCGGTGCGGCAGCCGGTACGTCGCGAGCACCCGGCCGTTGCTGGCGGACTGGGCGCGGATCTCACCCTGGGGGCCGCCGGCGACCCAGAGGACGTCGCGCCACCGGTCGTAGTCGATGCCGACCGCCGGCTTGCCGGTCTCGCTCTTCGACAGCACGGTCGTGCGCCCGTTGCGGAGGTCGGCGCGCAGGATCTTGCCGGTGGCCAGCGACCCGACGTACAGGTCGGTGCCGTCGGTCGTGACGCCCTCGGGCTGCCAGCCCGTGGGCAGGTCGATCCGGTCTCCCGCGCCGGAGGGTGCAGCGACGGCGGGGGCGAGCAGGCCGCCCGCGGCGAGCGGCAGGGTCAGCAGTGCGGTGGAGGCGCGCAGGCGCAGGGACTTCGTCATCGGGACTCCCGGGGTCGGTCGGTCGAGACGGTCCCGGCCATCCTGCCTCGCGAACCGGCCGCCGGGCCAGGGTCGACCGGCCAGGGCCAGTGGTCAGGCGCGCGCTGCGACGACGGCGTCGCGGAGCGCGCCGCCCAGCAGGGTGGTGTCGTTGGAGACCACCACGTAGTCGAACCCCGTGTCGACCAGCCCGCGCGCGGCGTCGCCACTGCCCGCGGCGATGCCGACCGGCACGCCCGCGGCCTGGCTGACCGTGCGCACGTGGTCGATCCGGGCGGCGAGCTCGTCGGAGCCGGGGGCGACACCGAGCGACAGGCCGAGGTCGGCCGGTCCGACGAAGAGGGAGGACACGAGCTCCTCGCCCAGGACCCTCTCGGCCGCGACCCACACCCGGAACTCCAACACCGGGCGCACCGTCCTGGCTCCCACGTCTGCCCCGTAGCCACCGGCCACCCGAACACCTCGGTCGTTACCGGATCAGCCCCGCCGGCGGCAGTCCCACCAGCACCCGCTCCCGCCGGCTCTCGCGACCGGAGCCGGCCTGGAACGGGTTCGGGTTCGCTGGGCACACCTGACCCTCGGGCGGCAACGACACCGTCAGCAGGTAGGCATGCACGTAGTCGGTCACACACGCGCTGCGCTTGTACGCGGTGTGCCCCCAGCCGGCGTAGCTGAGCAGCCGGCTGTTCGGCAGCAGCGCCGCGGTGGCCGTCGCACCCCGGTAGCTGGTCACCCCGTCGAAGAAGTTCCCCACCACCAGCACCGGCGCCGCCGTCGTCGCGGTCCACGGCCCGGTGTACCGGTCCGCGTTGACCTCCCAGCGCGCACACCCCGTGTCGAGCCACCACCACAGCGGCCCGAACTGAGAGCCGTCCCGGGCGTACCGGCCCACGTCGCGCCACCTCGAGTACGCGCGTGGGTAGTGGCTGTCGGCGCAGTGGTTGCCGAAGTAGGCGTCCAGCCAGTTCGGGTAGTTGGCCGCACCGCCCGGTGGCCTCAGCTGCGCCCGCAGCCCCTGGTGCAGCCGGCCCGCGTCGGCCGCCGCACCGGCCTGGTCGCCGAGGGCCGCGTCGGCCAGGAAGTCGAACAGCGCCGCGGCTCCGTTCGGGCCGTCCCACACCTCGGGCGCGTACATCGCGCTGGCGGCGTCGCCGACCAGGTAGTCGTAGGTGTAGGCGAGCCCCTCCGGAAGGAAGAGTGGCTGCCGGCGCAGGGCGCCGGCCAGCTGCGCCCACCGTGCGGCCGACCCGGCGGGGGTCCAGAACGCGCACTCGGGGCCGGCCTCGTCGCACAGCCTCAGGAACTCGTTGAACTCCTCCTGGGTGGAGAGCCGGTCGTCCTCGATCTGCCTCCCGCTCGTCCACCGCTGCGGGTCCAGCACCCCGTCGACGACCAGGGCCCGGACCTTGTCGGGGAACAGGTTGGCGTAGGTGTTACCCAGATAGGACCCGTAGGAGAAGCCGAGGTAGGTCAGGCCCGCGTCGCCGACCGCCTCGCGCAGCCCGTCGAGGTCACGGGCCACGTCCGCGGTGTTCATGTGCTCGAGCACCGGGTCGCCGCGGTCGCGGCAGGCAGGGCCCAATGCGGCGAACGCGTCGAAGAAGGGGCGGTACTGCCCCCTGCCATACGGGAACAAGGGTTGGCCTAACAAGGCGCCGATGAGCTGCATCCTGTTGTCAAAGCAGTGCATCGGGGCTGAGGCTCCCGCCCCGCGCGGGTCGAAACCGATCACGTCGAACCGGCCCTCGAGCCGGGTGCGGAGGTAGTTCCCGAAGCGCGAGAACACCAGGCCGACCCCGGACCCGCCCGGGCCACCGGGGTTCACGAACACGCTGCCGATGCGGCCTGCCGGGTTCGTCGCCGGCAGCCGGTTCACCGCAAGACGGATCGACCCCGCGTCCGGCCGGTCGTAGTCCAGCGGCACCCGGAACGTGGCGCACTCGTAGCCGGGGTGCTCGATGCCGCACGGCGCCCACCGCAACGCTGCCCGCTGGCCCGCGCCGGCAGGCCCTGCCGACGGCTGCGCTGATGAGTCGGCTGGTGCGGCCGCCGCGACTGTTGACCCGGCGGCGGTAGGTGTCGCCGCGAGCAGCGCGGCCACGACGAGCCGACGGACCCGTGCGTTCGACCGACCCCGAACGTTCATAGCTCGGCCCTCCCCTAAGGCGACGAACTTTTCACGACGGTAGGCAGCCCCGACGAGTGGACGCCATAGTCCGATTGCGGTAACAGCGTCTGCGCCCGTAGCCTCCCCGACCCCCGTCCTGAGCTCCCGACGACGCCAGCGGACCTCGACTAACGCGCCGGGGGCAGACACCTGCGCCACACGGAGATCGGTCGGCGGCGGGCGCCGCCTTGCTGCGGTTCGCCCAGGCGCTCAGGCTCGGCCATGAACGACCAATCAGGCGCTGGCACCGGCAGGTTCTCAACGTGGACGATGAAGACGCTTGGCGAGCCTTGAAGGATGCAACAGACCTGCTCTCAAAGCGTCCGCAGCTTCTGTCCGTCGAGGTGATCGATGACCAGCGCGCTGCTGCGCTCACCTCCAAGCGCGGTCTTGACTCCAAAGTCGCGACCCTGCAATGACGCAAGCGACCGCAGCCCGGTCAGCGCACAGCCAGCCGCCAAAGTGTCTTACCGCCGCGTGGGCAAGCCACGTGTTGACGACCGGCTAATCCTGGTACCAACCCCAGTCCGACAGCCGACCCCGCGGCGGCTTGACCGGCGCCCATGCACGCGTGGTGCGCCCGGTACCGCGGAAGACACGATCGAGTTCGTAACCTGTGCTTGTGCCAAACGGTCCCAACGAATCGATCGCCACTGTCGTGGGATTCCTCATCCGTGACAGCCCGACAGAGTCCTTCGACGAGCTGTTACCCCTTGAGCCCGGCCTCAGTGTCCTGTACGGACTCAATGGAGCCGGCAAATCGAGAACGCTTCAAGACGTCAGACGATTCTGGGCAGGACTTCACACCCACTCCCTTGCCCTAATTCGGTTGCCAGGATGGTCCTCGACCTTGATCGACTGGAACCGAGAGACCGATCGCGGCGACTGGTACCCCGACTGGGCTCGTCGAGCGCGCCTTTCGAGCGCTGACGAGGACGAAATTCTCGTAGCCTGGTTGCGCATGTGTCTCGAGGCTGATGACGTCACCTTTCCCGCCATAGCGATGGAGAGTGACCCGGTCAATCGCCGTGCAGAGCTAATAAAGACCTGGCTGAACCAGCGATTGATTCTCGTATCCGCTGAAGGCTCGCAGGGGCGCGGGCGGTGGGTGTCGGCCCCTGCGTTCTTGACCGGACCTGGGTTCTCGTCCATCAACGCCGAGATCGAGTTGTATGACCGGATCGCGGAAGAGAACGCATGGGACGACCATGTCGGCGAACCGTTCCTCACCCCATTTGGCAAGATGGCGGACGGACGCACGATCTCTTGCGCAAGTCACTTCGGCATGCCGGCGCTGGACGTGTTTCAACGCTCCGCCACCGCGGCCCAGCACGACCGGCTGCTCGACGTCGCACCGGTGCTTCACGACCTCGCCCAGGACGTCGATGAGCGCACACAATCGCACTTGCATGAGCGGATCAATCCCGCGGTGACCAGCGTCAATAGCGCGCCCTCACCGTCGCCGCAGCTCGTCGCTCGCGTACGAGAACTCGAAACCCGGGCGAACTTCCACTTCTCCGGTGTTCTTCAGGACGCTCCGACCCTCCGGTTACACGTCGATCCAATTGGTTTCGGTCACCGGGTGGAGTGGTTCGTAGCGAACGACACTGGTGGCCTCGAGGTCGACGACGAGTCCACCGAAGTGTCTATCGAGGTTTGGGAGCGCGAACGACGGGTCGCGGAACTTAGCGCAGCGCAACGACGCTGGGCGCACTGGAGCATTGAGATGGCCGTACATGACATTGAGCGTCCGGACGTTGCGTCTGATCGGCTGATCCTCGTGGATGAGCCAGAGGCAGCGCTACACAGATCGGCCGAGGCCCGGATGGCTGACTACCTCTCAACGCTCGCGACCGACGGATCCACGCAACTATTGCTCGCCACCCATTCTCCCGAGTTGCTCGACCTCAACGCAGCTAGTGTCTACGAGATCGCCCGGCGAAACGGTCGACGGCGGCTCTCCCAGCTGACATCTGTTGCACGGGAGGACATGGATGAGTTGGGATTGCTTCCCAGCGATCTGCTCCGTCGTCAACGGGGCTTCATCCTGGTGGAGGGGCTGCACGACGAAGTCGTCTTAGACGAGTTGTTCGGAGACGAACTCCGGCGTCAGCGGGTTGAGCCGTTGCCGATGCGCGGAACTACAGAACTTTCACCGGCGAAGATCGCGTTCTTATTCGAATACACGCCGGCGCATGTCTTCGTCCTGCTCGACAATGTGATGACCGCGGAGTTGTCTGACGCTTGGGGCCGGGTGCTCGAGTTGACTGCTGACGGTCAACTCGATGCCGCTCAGGAGGCACTGTCCAGCGCGGCGAGTCTGAACACCGACGAGGGCAAGAAGCTGCGCAAGGTACTGACTGAGGTCGTCCTGGACGGTCAAGCCGCACGATTGACTCCATTCGGGCTCACTGCAGCCGATGTCATCGAGTACTTGCCGGTGGAGGTTCTTGTGCCAGGCGGCACGGATTGGCGAGCACTTCGAGAACGTCACCGGGTCTCTCGCGAGACGAGCAAGAAGACGCCCAAGGACTTCAAGACCTGGCTGAAGATCGCCCTTGACGCTGACTTTAGTCAAGAGTCGGTTCGCGCGGCCGTGCAAAGGCTTGACCACATCCCGCCCGACCTACTGCGGCTACTCAAGACCATTGAAGCTCACGCGCAGCCCAGCGACAGGATCCAGAGTCTGTGATCGCGAGGGCGCGCCGCTCGACATGCGACCTAACGAGGCCCCGATGGCCAAGATCACGGCGCCTGGCATGCCTTCGCACTAGCCGCATGGCGGGACCCGCGCGCATGCGTGTCGGCGCGAGGCTCCAGCTTCTTCGTCGAGCGCATCGCTCCGCTGCAGTCGGGACATCCCATCCCGAGAGCCGCGATCAACGAAGGTCGCGCGAGCAACAGGTTAGGCGGGCTGCCAGCGGTCGAAGAACCGGCGGGTCTCGGTGTGCCAAGGCGCCTTGCCGGCGCGGAACCCGGGGCTCGGCTCGCCGGACCTCTCGTTAACGACCAAGACTGCAAGGGAAGGTTCCTTGCGGCTGATGCAGTTGCACGTGAGCGCTCGGCCGCGGGCAGTTGAGGAGCGCACGACCGGGCAGCAGAGAACTGAGCGAGCCACGGGTCGGCGCGGCACCAAGGCGCAGAGCGAGGTCTGCGTGGCGTGTCTAGTCGCCGCTACCCAGCGATGATCGATTGTTGGAACGTTGCGCCCAAACGAGGTTGGCGAGGCGTGCGATCTCGTCGTTGAGCTCAACCAACTCGAGGAGGTCACCAGCCATCGCTTGCTCGGAGGTGGGTGTCCAAACAATTTCCGAGCCGCCCGGCGTGCCATTGGGCACGCGCTTCGAGCGCCATCCCTGCGCCTCCTCGAGCGAGGGGTTCGGCCAGAGACTGTGCACAAGACCATTCCGGCGATCCATGGCCTCCGAGACCCTCGACATCACGGCGGCGATTTCGGCTCGGAGGTCACTAGCCACGTCGTCGAGACGCTGCTCGATCAACTGCCGCAGTTGCCAGAAGGGCTTGCCGGCATGAGTGGGTTGAGGTTGGTCATCCAAAGCCCACAAGAGCATGAGTGTGCGATCCTCCACGAGCGTCGACACCATCACGACCCGCCCGACGAGGCCGTAGAACTCCTCTGGAACGGGCCCGAACATGGATTCCGGGACGCCATATTGATCCGTCACACCAGCAAGTCTGGCTCGGTTCCAAAAGGTCAAGCGGGGTGACCCTGCCCTGACGGTGCGTCTATCCGCCGCGTCGGGGGCGCAGCTTTGGCTGCGTGCCGACTGTGTGGGGCGGGATGGTCTCGGGAGTCCTGCCGGGGATGGCCGCGTCGACGTAATCTGTGCCCATGGCCCGGTCGCCCGGCGTAGCCTGGTGATCGGAGCCCGACGTCGCCCGCACCCTTGTTTGGGACTCACGCACAGTTGACTGCGCTAACGGGGGATCGAATGGCGGGCACCGCGGACTGGTCACATCAGGCGACTCTGGCGGCTTCGCCGCTCAGCGCCTCGGAAGCCCGTCGCTTCGTCTGCGATCACCTGGTCGAGCACCGCCTGCTGTACCTTGTCGATCCCGTCCGACTGGTGGCCAGTGAGCTCGCGACCCACGCCTTGGTGCACTCGCAGACCGCGTTCACCATCAGCCTGGCTGCGCTGGGTGAGAAGGTGGTCCTCACCGTGCGCAACGACTCCGACGCCGACTCCGCATGGGGGAGGGACACATCGGCGGCCATGCCCTCCGACGTACGCGGGCTGGAGATCGTCAGTCTGGTCAGCCTGGAGTGGGGAGCCGGCAGTGACGAGGGTGCCCAGACGCTGTGGGCCGCCTTTGCGATGCGCTCCGGACGGTCGTTCTAGGGGCCCCGCGAGCGCGGAGGACGCCCGACGCAGTGCGCTCGCGCCTTGCACCAAGACAGAACGTCTGCTGACGCGAGCACCGCCACGCTCTCTACCCGAACCATGATTCACGCGCGACCGGGTATCCCAGCGAGGTGTCGGTTATCTCGGTATGGCGTCCAGACGCGCTCGTCACCCCCAGTGACTACAAAGACCTCCTCCTCGTAGCGCTGCAAGCATTCCAACAACCTTCGTCAAGCCAACTGGCTCTCGTACTGAGCATCGACCCCGACCGGCACCTGTTCGCAGTGACCCGGCACCCCGGCGAGGGCGAACTGCGCCTGGAGGCCAAGGTCTGAGTGTCAGCGCCAAGCGGGGGAACCTTCCCCGCGCCGCCGCTGCCGCGGGGAATGTCAGGACTAGGGTGGCGCCTTGGTCCCGAGACCCGCTCGGCGCCCCGGACGCTTGGTCCCGTCGTTGCTGACGAGCACGGGCTCGAACCTTCTCGCCATCATGCTCACCGGCACCCTGACCCGCTACGACTGTCCACTCGGCTTCGTCGACATGCACCTCGAGTCCCAGGAGACGTAGAGGATGCGACCCCGTCCGTACTCACGGGAGAACGGCCGGACCGGATCGCCGCTCCAGGCTGCAGACCGCCCAGGCTTTGCCTCGGTTGGGGCGTCCGCTGCGGCACCCGGGTCTGCCACGAGCGCGCGTTCGAGACGCGTCTTTCCGCCGCGTTCCGGCCTGCACCCTCAGCTGGCTCTCGCTCGCGCACCGCATGTGGTCGGGCGGGCGGAGCCTCCCCCTGCCGGGCAACCTCGCGTCCCTGTGCTCGATGGCTGCGGGCGGTTGACTATCCTTCTCGTGCGGCATGGACGGGCTCCCTGCAAACTGCGAGGGTTTCAGCGAGGGTTTCCGCCATACTCCGCCCTCGTAGCTCAGGGGATAGAGCGTCGGTTTCCTAAACCGTGCGTCGCAGGTTCGAATCCTGCCGGGGGCACCACACAGAACCGCAGGCCAGACGGCAGGTTGACCGGGCTCCCGTCACAACTTGGCGGCATGTAAAGGGGCTCTGGGTCGGCACAGCTTCTCCAGCGTCATGTCTCCTCGCCGAGCACGCTCCGGCCGTACGGCCTGGAGGTTTCGTCGACCAGCCCCAGAAGCAGCAGCTCCTGCCGCAACTTCCTGGCCACAGGGAGGCGATCGCGCTCCAGGGCGTTGATGTAGACGCGGAGCGCCTCGCGGAGCGCGAGCACGCTCTCGCGATGCTCGAGGACGGATTCGCGCTTGTGATGGCCGGCATCTAGTTCCAGACGAGCGGCCCTCAGGTCGCCGGCAGCGCGTGCGAGCGGGGGGATCGGTCGGCCTCGGCGAGGTTCCATCACGGCTCGCAGGACAGGAGACGGGAGCGGCGGGGACACCTCACGAGATCACGCCCGCCGTCTCGCGAACGGGGATGTCGCACCACACCGTCTTGCCGTCGTCCAGACGGACGACCCCCCACCGGCGCGACAGCGCGTTCACGATCAGCAGCCCCCGACCGTCGAGCGCCGACAGCGAGGCCCGCAACTGTCGTGGTGGTTGTGGATGTCCGTCGGTCACCTCGACTCGCACCAGGTCCGGCCCGATCTCGTAGAGCAGCACGATCTCGGGCAAGCCGTGCATCACGGCGTTCGCGACCAGCTCGCTCACGACCAGGCGGACCACGTCCGTGACGTCGCGGGGCAGGTGCGCGCACGCGGTGGTCACGAGCGCCCGCGCCCGTCTCACCGATTCCAGCTCGTACTGGAGCTCCACGTGCTGGGCGGTCACAGCCAGACGCTCCTCGACGAGGTCATGGCCGGGCCTCCGGCTCGGTGGAAGGTGCGACGGCGACTGCCACGAGATACCCGCTTCCGAGACGGCGCCTCACCGGGCACCCGCCTCCGATCGTCGATCGCCGGGAATGGGTCACCGGCGGCGACGCGCTGAGACTCTCGGTTTCTCCACTGTACGCGTCCAGCCGCGTGCACCAACCCGACGAGCGGGCAAGCCGGCCTCCGGGCCGTGTCGCCCGTCAGACGCCAGCGTCGGGCAGCTACCGCGCGTCGACTCCGCCTGGTCGACCCGTCGAGGAGCTCTGCATGGCGCCGAGTGAACGACCGCTCGTCGGTAATGTCCGAATGCTCCTCTGCGCTGAACCAGGGGCACGCCTGACAGGCCCGGCGCCCGCCGCCAGCAGCGTGGTCCGCGGGCTGGCGGCAGGACGAGGGAGACGCCAGCATGGAGACTTCAACCCTGCGTCGCTTTGGGGTGGTGGTGTGGATCTCGAGACCGGCTTACGGGCGCTGCTTGTGGTGTCGATCGTCTCGGCGGCCGCACCGTTCGTGTGTGCCCTGCTGGCCAGGTTTCGGATCCCTCAAGTGGTCGTCCTCATCGTCGGCGGGGTGCTGATCGGCCCCGAGGTCTTCGCGTTCGCGGAGCGGGACCCGATCGCGCTTGTGGCCAACGTCGGGCTGGGGTTCCTGTTCCTGCTCGCCGGCTACGAGCTCGAGCTCGACCACTTCCGCGAGCGGAGTGGACGGCTCGCGACGGTGGGGTGGCTGATCAGCGCCGTGGTGTCGGTTGCGGTCACCGGCGTACTGGCGGTCACCGGCTTCGTGCATGCGTTCGTCCCGGTAGCGCTGGCCCTCACCACGACGGCGCTCGGGACGCTGCTCCCGATCTTGCGTGACAACCACATGCTGGACGGGCCGCTCGGGCGTCACCTCATGCCCGCTGGTGCCGTCGGTGAGTTCTTCCCGATCATCGGGATCGCCGTCTTCCTGGGCTCCAAGGGCCGCGTGTACGGCCTTGTCTCACTCGTCGTGATGTGCGTGCTGGCGCTCGGCCTGGCGTGGCTGCCGCGGCTTGCGCGGCTCGACCGGCTCGGAGCGATCTCCCGGCAGCGCGAGCACGCGACGTCGCAGACCACGCTGCGGCTGACCGTGATGCTGCTGTTCGCGCTGCTGGTGTTCGCCAGCGACTTCGGGCTCGACGTGGTGCTCGGCGCGTTCCTCGCAGGTGTGGTGCTACGTCGGTGGGCGCCGGGTGACGTCGAGGCGCTCGAGGACAAGCTCGACGCAGTTGGCTACGGGTTCTTCATCCCGGTGTTCTTCGTCTCCTCCGGGATGGGCCTCGACCTCGACTCGATCGCGGAGGCGCCGGCGCGGCTGGTCGTGTTCTTCCTCCTGCTGCTGGGAGTGCGCGGGCTTCCATCGCTCGTCCTGTACCGCCGCGACCTCGATGTTCGTGAGCGAGCACAGATGACGCTGCTGACGGCCACGTCGCTGCCCCTGCTGGTGGCGCTGTCCGAGGTGGGACTGGCGAGCGGCGAGATGCTGCCGGAGAACGCCGCCGCCCTGGTCGGCGCGGGCGTCCTCTCGGTGATGGTCTTCCCGGGCGTTGCGGTCGCCCTCAACCGCCCCGCGCCGAGACCGACGAGCGACCAGCCGTCGCGATCCGCTCCGACCTGAGCACGGCTGGAGCGTCCCGCTTCCCGATTCCGGCTGCACACCACCACGAGCGCGACGCAGCCCACGCGGTCCCGGCTCACCCTGGGATCAGAGACCGGCCCGCTACATTGCGCCTCATGGAGCTGCTGCCCTGCGTCACCGACGAGGAGTACGAAGCGTGGCGGGCTGTCCGACTCGCTGTCGTGCCGGAGGAGCGCTGCCTCACCGTCGAGGAGATGCGTCAGCAGGACTCGTCGGAGCGCCTCCTGCTGCTCGCGGTCGAGGACGGCGACGTGGTGGGCTCCGGCATCGCGGACCGGTCCGACACCGCCGGGGCGGGGTTCGTCGCCCCGCGCGTCCTGGCCGGGCACCGTCGCACGGGTGTGGGGTCGGCGCTGCTGCGAGCCCTGGCCGAGCACTGCGGCGACCTGGGCCTCTCCCCCATCGTGGCCGGCGTCGACGACGAGGGGTCCCTGGCCTTCGCCGAGCGTCACGGGTTCGTCGAGGTCGACCGCGAGGTCGAACAGGTGCGGACGGTGCGCGACGAACCGGCTCCGACGGACCTGCCGGCCGGCGTCGAGGTGATCGAGGCGAGCCGCCGTCCCGGCCTCTGGGCCGCCAGCTACGAGACGTTCGGCAAGGAGGTGCTCGCCGACTTCGCGCTGTACACGCCGCTGCAGATCAGCGCGGAGCAGTGGAGCACGACGTGGTACGGCGACCCCATGTTCCTGGCGACGTACGACGGCGAGGTGATCGGCTGCGCGGGCCTCAACCGCGACACCGACCGGCCGGAACGTGCCGAGAACGCACTGACCGCGGTCCGCCGCACGTGGCGCGGCCGCGGCATCGCGTCACATCTCAAGCGCCGCACGTTGCACTGGGCTGCTCTCCACGGACTGGAAGAGATCTACACGTGGACACAGGTCCGCAACGAGCAGATGCTGCGCCTCAACGAGCACCTCGGGTACGTCACCACGCGGCAGAGCATCACCGTCTCGAGAACGCTTCCGCTCCCCGACGTGACGCCCTGACCAGAGCCGTGAAGGACGCCTGAACCGACCCGGGTGGAACCTAGGCTGACGCCATGAGCCACGTGCCGCCGATCGAGCGTTCACGACCGATCCAGGTCGGCTCCGAGAGAGCGATGCTGGAGAGCATGCTCGACTTCTACCGCGCAACGGTGGTCAACAAGGTGGCCGGTCTGACCGACGCTCAGGCGTTCACCGCGGCTGTCTCGCCGTCCACGCTGACACCGGCCACCGTGGTCAAGCACCTCGCCGGGACCGAGCGGTTCTGGTTCAGCATCGACTTCGCGGACCTCGACGTGCCCTGGCCGTGGACCGACGACGACCTGCACAGCAACTTCCGGATCGAGCACGGCGACACGCTCGCGACGGTCGTGGCCGACTACGTCGAGGAGTGCGCGAGGTCACGACGCGCGGTGGCCGGTGCGCGACTCGACGATGCCGCCCGCGGAGAGGGCATGGACTTCACGCTGCGCTACGCGATGATCCACATGATCCAGGAGACGGCGCGGCACTGCGGTCATCTCGACCTGTTGCGCGAGAGGACCGACGGGGCTGTCGGCATGTGACACGGTGCCTCCATGGACGTGCCGGGGGGTCGGGTCCCTTCGACGGCCGCCTGACGGACGCGGATCGGCTACGTCCCGCCCTCCGCAATCTGCGGGTCCGCGGAGACCGACGGCGGCCAGCGATGCTCGCGCCACGCGTCCCAGGTCGCGAATCCCGTCGGTGGCTCGTCGATGGGCTCGCTGCCGTCGAGCTCATCTGGCGTCGGGACGTCGATGCTGTCAGACCAAGCGGCGAGCTCCTCGTCGGAGATGGGCCACGTCGTGTGTGGCGCCTCGGCCTGGCGCTGATCGAGTCGTCTTCGCTGCTCGGCCGGGGTGAGCTCGAAGTAGCGGAGCTCCGCCCTCGCGCCGAGGTCTGCCGCTGCCTGCCGGAGGGCGGAGCGCTCGTCCCGACTCCACAGGCCGTAGTCGATCACGACGTTGTTGCCGAGCTCGAGGGCGCGAAGCCCGATCTGGATGAGTCGCCCCTCGATCACGTCCTGGGCCGAGGGTGGGTTCTCGTTCCCGTAGAGCGCCTTCACCCACTCGTCCTTCGTCAGACGAAGTGCTCTCTGCTCGACCTCGATGCGCCGCGCAGCAGTGGTCTTCCCGGTGCTCGGAAGCCCCACCGTCAGGAACAGTGTCGGTCGCCTCATGGTCAACCCCTCAGGACAGGAACGTGCGGATGAGCGGGACCACCTGGGAGCGGTGCTCCTCGAAGAAGCCGTGGCGGCCACCCTCCACGAGGTGGAGGCGCGCAGAGCGGATGCGCTGCGCGAGCAGATGCGCGTTGGCGACCGGGGCCATCAGGTCGTCGGTGCCGTGGAGCACGAGGGTCGGTGCCTCGATCTGGGCCAGCCTGTCCCAGGCGTCGTGGCGCGAGCTGGCACGGAGGTGCGCGCGTTGCTCCTGCTTGCTCATCGTCGGGTCTCCGAAGAGGTGGCTGTGCTCGGGCGGGTGCGGCCACTGGTCGGTGTAGAAGAGCCGTTGCAGAGCCGCACGCCTGCGGCCGGGATCGGGGTCGCCGAGGGAGCGGCGGACCTGGGCGTCGCGTTCCTGGGCGTGCGGCCCGCCGGGTGAGGTGCACGCCAGCACCAGTCGGTCGACCACCGCGGGATGCGCCGCCGCGAGGACCTGGGCGACACGCCCTCCCATGGACGTGCCGTACACCGTTGCGGACACGGCGCCGACGGCGGTCAGTACGTCGCGGGCGTCGTCGGCGAAGAGCTCGGTCGACCAGTCGGTGACGTCCCCTCTGCTCTCACCGGTGCCGCGCTGGTCGAAGGTCACGACGCGGAAGACGTCCTCGAAGTCCTCGCGGAGCGAGCTCCACCATCGGTGCGAGTTGGCCTGGCCTGCCAGCAGGAGCAGGGTCGGACCGGCCGCGAGTCCGCTGACTTGGACGGAGAGCCGGAAGCCGTCCGCCGCGGTGGCCGTCAGTCGTCTCATCGGGAGCCCAGCCTAGGCGGCCCTGCGGACGATGGACCCGGGACCATCGCCGAGGGATGAAGCCTGGGCGCGCACTTCACCTTCCTGCTCGAGCCGCAGCACCGCGGCTCCACGCGGTTGCTCTCCAGGCTGTCAGGGTCACGAACCCGGTCACCCCGGCCGTTGTCGCTCACGTCGCCGTGAAGTGCTCCGTGGCCCACGTGGTGGGGATGATCGCCCGGCGACCTCGGTCGGCCATCGTGAACCCGACCAGCTCGACGGTCCTCACGACGAAGGGGACGGGGTCGACGCGGCGGTGCTCCGACACCCAGGTCACGAGTGACTCAGGCTGTGCGATCGGGCCGGCGAAGTGGACCAGGTTGACGTACCAGATGTCACGCGGTGGCCACTGCGCCTCGTACCAGCCGAGGTCGCCGAGGGAGTCGGCGAGATCCTCCATGAAGCTCCACGCGGCATCGTCCTCGGCTTCGACCTGCGCCATCACCGTGCCCGGGGTGAGGGTGACACCCGTGAAGCGCAGGCGGAGCGGGGCGGTCCGGGCGCAGACCTCCCGCAGGACCCGCCCCCACCCGATCGCCACGTCGTCGGTCGGCGCGCGGTCCGGTTGCCGTGGCTCGAGTGCCCGCACGGTGAGGTGCGCGCTCCCCCGGGCGCCCGTCTGCAGGTGACCCGGGCCGGCGTGCTCGAGGGCCTGTCCCATCCATGCGCTCATCAGTGCCGAGATTGGCTCCGGCGGCGACAGGATGAACGAGGCCGGCCACCTGCCGTCGGGCTGGAGCGGTCCCTCGCACCGGTGCAGCTGCCTGGTGATCAGCGGCGCCGCCTCCGCGAAGAGCTCGTCGAACCGAGAGGGTGCCTCCGTCTCCGCCGCCACTCGCACGGCGTGAGCCTAGAGGGTCATGCCGTGACCTCCTGCGGCGCAGCCGTGCGTGGCTGGTCCGAGCCCGGCCCCACCGAGCACGCCGGGCGGCATGATGACCCCGACGAGATGCAACCTCCTGCGCGTCTCGACTCGTTGACTGGGCATGGAGCGGGGTGACTGATGCGCGACGAGGCGGCGTTCGTCGAGTTCGCGCAAGCGGCGAGTGCCCGGTTGCGCCGGACGGCGTACCTGATGTGCGGCGACTGGGACCTGGCCTCGGACCACGTGCAGGAGGGTCTGATCCGGGTGTACGTCGCGTGGCCGCGGCTGACCCGGTCAGGCGGCGAGTACGCCTACGCCCGCCGGGCCGTGGTCAGCGCCCTGATCGACCACGCCCGGCGCCGGTCGAGCACGGAGGTCGTCAGCGAGGTCACGGTCGAGCGGTCGTCCGAGCAGGACGTCGCCGAGGACGTCTCCGCGCGCGCCGCGCTGATGACGGCGCTGACCGCGCTGCCACCACGCCAGCGCGCGTGCGTGGTGCTGCGCTACTTCGAGGACCTCAGCGTCGCGCAGGTGGCGGAGGCTCTCGGGTGCAGCGAGGGCACGGTCAAGAGCCAGACGTCACGCGCGCTGGCCTCGCTCCGGTCCGTGTTCGACGGCTCGCCCCTCGGCGGGCTCGTGACCGAAGGAGCGTCGTCATGGTGAACGAGCTGCGCGAGCTGCTCCGCGACAACGTCGCGTCCGCGCCGCAGGACCCCGTCGACCTCTCCGTGGTCCTCGCGACAGGTCGCCGGCGGGTACGGCGCCGCCGCCTCTCGGCCGTGGGGGGCGCCGCACTGGCGAGCGCCGCCGTCATCGGCCTCGCCACGCTGGTGTGGCCCGCTCCCCCCGACCTGGGCGCGGCCGGCGTCCCCACCCCGGACGCACCGACCCTGCACCTGGCCGACGCGGCGGACGCCGTTGCCGGCGAGGACTACCGCGTGCTGGCGTCGCACACCAACGACGACCTCGAGGCCGACAACGGCCAGTACCTCGACGGCGTCACCGACGACGGGCAGATCCTGTTCCGCGACGGGCCGCGCGCGGACCTGCCGCAGGCGCGGTACGCGCTGATGGACCCGGCCACAAGCGAAAAGACCTGGCTGCCCGACCCACCCGCACCCGGCGGCGAGCAGCTGTGGCCGGTCGACCTCGGAGCGGAGCGGCTCGTGCTCACCGGGCTGCGCTTCGCGGAGGCCAGCGACGGCGCCGACCCCTTCGCCGGGGCGCGGCTCTTCGCACTCGTCCTCGACCGCGAGTCGCAGACGTGGTCGAGGCTGGAGTGGCCGGACCTGCCCGATGTCGACCGGCCGGGCACCCAGGCGCTCGGCCCGGACGGTCGCCTCTACGTCCGCGTGCCCGCGACACAGGGCCGGCCACCCGAGGGCGGCTGGCCGACCGGGCCGGACGGCGAGGCGGACGACGCCGACGCGCCGGGCGACACCTACGACCTGTGGTCGGTGTCGCTCACCGACACCGCCG
This sequence comes from Nocardioides iriomotensis, assembly GCF_004168035.1. Taxonomy (GTDB): domain Bacteria; phylum Actinomycetota; class Actinomycetes; order Propionibacteriales; family Nocardioidaceae; genus Nocardioides_B; species Nocardioides_B iriomotensis. Next base: position 19,758 of record NZ_SDPU01000001.1, read on the forward strand.
ACGTCCGGGACGAGGGACTCACCCTCGGAAGCATGGCGTTCACGGACACGAGCATGGTGTGGACCGACTCCACGAACGGCGACGCCGGGGACGTGCACGTGCGCGACCTCGCCACCGGGGACACCCGGTCGTTCGACCCGCAGACCGGCGAGAAGTGCAACCTGCTCTCCTTCGGCGCGACCCACGAACGCATCGTGATGGGGCAGTACTGCGGCACCTACGCCGACGGCGTCCGCGACGACCGCGTGCAGGTGCTCAGCACCGACGGCGACCAGGTCGTCACCGTGCAGGACGACAGGATCGATGGTGGTCTGGCCGGCACCGACGGCGTCGTGACCGTCACGTCGTACCAACGCGGACGGGCCGGCACCTACGTGTACGACCTCAGGACCGACCGGTTCCTGCGCCTCAGCGACGACGTGTCGCAGTGGTCCATGGGCGGGCCAACGCCCGAGGGACGCGTCCTGTGGACCGTCCCCGAGCACCGGCGTGGCGCCACGCAGGTGCTCGGGGAGATCCTCGACTGACGTCACCCGAGCAGGCTGGTGGCCCCCTCCACGACGAGCAGCACCCCGAACACCGTGAACGCGCCGGCGGCCAGGTACTTCACCAGCCTCTCCGGCAGCTGCCGGCCGAGCCACAGGCCGACAAGGATCGCCAGGGCGTCGGCGAGCACCATGCCGACGGTGCTGCCGATCCAGGTGCCGAACCAGCCGTAGTCGGTCGCCAGCGTGATCGTGGCGAGCATCGTCTTGTCACCGAGCTCGGCCAGGAAGAAGGCGGTGCCGACGGCGAGGAGGGCGGATCCGCTCGCCCGCGCCGCCTTCTTCTGCTCGTCCTCGGTCAGGGCGTCGCCGCGCAGGGTCCAGGCAGCGAAGGCGAGGAACGCGATGCCGGCGACGATCGCGATCACGTCGGTGGGGACCGCGTCGCCGATGACCGAGCCCAGGGCGACGGAGACCAGGTGGACGATGGCCGTCGCCACCGTGATCCCGGCCAGGACGGTGCGGGCCCGGAAGCGGGTGGCGAAGGTCATCGCCATCAGCTGGGACTTGTCGCCGAGCTCGGCGAGGAAGATGACGCCGGTGGAGACCAGCAGTGCGGTCATGAGGGGGTTCTCCTGTTCCGCCCGGTCCCGAGCGGCGCTGGAGCATGCCCTCGACCGGGCACGTGATGGTGTGGGTCCACGTCGTGCCGGTCGAAGGTCTCGCCCGCCCACGTGCGACCGCTTCCGCGACCGCCGGTGTGGGCCGGTGGAGCCGGACCGGACTCGTCCCGGGACTCCGGGCGGGAACGGTCAGTGTGTCGACTCCACTGTTGGGGGCTACTCCCCTTCGCTGGGCGTCACTTTATCGGAGGGCGGCCGATGGTCCCGACGCGTGTCCACGGCTGGTCGCATCGGGGCATGTCGTCGGCCGTCACCGCGTCATACCGTCGAGGTGATGACCACGCTGCAAGCCACCGAGCGACACCTGCGACTGGCGACCGCGGGCGTGTGGCTGCTGCCGGCGTACGCCTTCTGCCTCGCACTCAGCACGCTGACCCACGAGCCCGACCACAGCGAGGACTTCGCGGCCTGGTCGCGCTACGTGACCACGGACGTGTTCGTGGTCAGCCACGTCGGCCTCAGCATCCTCGGGGCCGGGCTCGGCCTGGTGGGCGTGGTCTGCGCGCTGGTGCTCATGCTGCCCGGGCCCGCGTCCGGTACGGCGCTCGTCGCCACGGCGCTGACGATCGTCGGCAACGTCCTGTTCACGAGCATCTTCGCGGCCGCTGCCTACGCGCAGCCCGCGATCGGGCGTGCCTTCCTCGACGGGATGCCCGGCGCCGAGAGCCTCTACGACCAGGTCTACGGAGCCCCCTTGCTGACGGCGTTCGCCCTCGGCGCGCTGACGTTCGTCTCCGGGGCGCTGCTCCTCGGCAGGGCGCTGGCGCGGACCACGCCCGCACTCCGGTTCGCCGGCTGGACGTACGGCGTGGCGCTGGTGGTGTTCCTCGTCGCGGGGTTCACGGTGTCCGTGCTGCAACCCGTCGCGGCCGCCGTCGCCTGCGCCGCGGGCGTGGTGGTGGCGCTCCGGCTGCCCGCGTCGTAGTCAGGCCCGCGCGCGCCCGAGCAGCCGGTCGAGCCAGCGCGGGCCGCCGTCGGCGCGCTCGGCGTCGTGACCGCTGCAGCGCTCGGAAGCGGGGACGCCGGCCAGCACCTGGTCGACGTGCTGGCCGCAGCCGGCCCAGGTGGTCCTGCCGCAGGTCCTGCAGGTGGTGCGTCGGCACATGGGTTCTCCTCGGTGGGTGATGGTGATGGTGATGGTGATCAGGTCAGGACGGGGATCGCCTGCCACGCCGTGCCGGCACCGACCGCCACCAGGAGCAGGGTGAACGCCGTCTGCAGGCGGGCGCTCGGCACGGCGTCGGCGACGCGGCTGCCGAGCCGGCCTCCGGCCACGGCGGCCGCGGTGAGCAGGGCGACGAGGATCCAGTCGGGCGCGGGTCCGGTGCCGGCGCGGACGGCCAGGGCCGCCGCGGAGGTGATCGTGATGACGACCAGGGACGTCCCGGCGGCGTAGCGGATCGGGAGCCCGAGCGCGAGAACGAGGGCGGGCACAACGAGGAAGCCGCCGCCGACACCCAGGAAGCCGGTGAGCAGGCCCACGACGGTGGCGGTGACGAGCACCTTCACGGCGCGCGGGCACCGGCACATGAACGTCGGGCTGAACGAGACGATCGGGTCGTCGAACCGCGGCCGGTCCGGGCCGCTGCCGCTGGCGACGCCGAGCCCGGCGCGGGTGCGGCGAGCGTGCCTCACCTGGCGGACGGTCATGACGGTGGCGACCACCGCGACCACGGCCGCGAACGACGCCAGCAGCACCGGCTCGGGCACCCGCGACGAGGCGACGGCACCGGCGGCCGCGCCTCCGGTCGCGACGATCCCGAGCACGGCGCCCCGGGCGGGCAGCACCCTCTCGGCGCGCCAGGCGGCGTAGGCGGAGACCGCGGACGTCGTACCGACGACGACGAGGGAGCCGGTGGTGGCCTGGGCCGCGTCCTGGCCGAGAAGGTAGACGAGCACCGGTACGGCGAGGATCGACCCGCCACCCCCGAGCGCGCCGAGGGCGAGCCCGATGCCGAGGCCGGCCACGAGCGCGACGACGACGGTCATGCCTCGGGACCGACGAGGTGCAGGTCGACCTCGCGGGCGTTGTCGAAGGTGTCGTCGATCGCGACCAGCGTGTGCCCGGCCGCGGACAGGAAGGACGCGGCGACGGAGGCGCGGTAGCCGCCGGCGCAGTGCACCCAGACCTCGGTGCCCGGCACCTCGTCGAGACGGTGCGGCAGCTCGTGGACGGGGATGTTGAGCGCGCCCTGGATGCGGGCGGACTCGTGCTCGTCGGTGCGACGCACGTCGAGGACGGTGACGGCCCTGTGCCGACGCACGGCGGCGAGGTCGGCGAAGGTGGCCGTGGGGAACGACGCGAGGTCGCGGTCGGACCAGTCGGCGGGCCCCCCGGTCGCGGCGGCGGCCGGTCGGTCGATGCCGATGCGGACCAGCTCGCGCTGCGCCCGGGCGACGTCGGCGGCGGTCTCACCCAGCAGGGTCAGCGGGGTGCCCCAGCCGATCAGCCAGCCCAGGTAGGTGGCGAACCCGCCGTCCAGCCCGAAGCTCAGCGTCCCCGGCACGTGGCCGGCCGCGAAGGCGGTCCGGTTGCGCAGGTCGACGACCCACTCGCCGGCCTCGATGCGACGGCGCAGCTCGGTGGCGTCGGCGGTGACCGGCGGGGACAGGTCGGGTGCCGACGGTCCGGCGGCGTTGGCCGGAGCCATGTGGGCGTAGTAGGCGGGGTAGGCGCCGAGCCCGTCGAGCAGCTCCTTGACGTACGTCTCCTCGTCCTGGGTGAGGACCGGGTTGCTCTCCTTCTCGCGACCGATCGTCGAGGCGTCGGCGTCGGACTGGGTGGCCGAGCAGAACGACCCGAAGCCGTGGGTCGGGTACACCGCGGCGTCGTCGGGCAGCGTGCCGGCGAGGCGGTGCGCGGAGGCGTGCTGCAGGTGCACGAGCTCGTGGGTGTGCGCGGCGCCGAGCAGGTCCGGGCGCCCGGTGGCGCCGAACAGCAGGCTGCCGCCGGAGAACACACCGACGTCGCGCCCGGTCGCCGTGTCGCGCAGCGCATAGGACAGGTGGGTGAAGGTGTGGCCCGGTGTCGCCAGGGCGGTGACGGCCATCCGGTCACCGACGCGCACCGTCTCCCCGTCGCGCACGGGCGTCCGGTCGAACGAGACGTCGTCGGCGGCGTTGACCAGGTACGCGGCACCGGTGGTCCGGGCGAGTGCGTGCCCGCCGGTGACGTAGTCGTTGTGGATGTGCGTCTCGAAGACGTGGGTCAGCCGTACGCCGTCGCGGTCGAGCAGGTCGAGGACCCGGTCGATGTCGCGCTGCGGGTCGACGACGAACGCGACCCCGCCGTCGTGGACGAGGTAGCTGCGGTCGCCCAGCGTCGGGGTCTCGATCGGGATGACGGTCAGGTGCATGGCGGTCTCCGACTCCGGTGACGAGGCGATACCCAGGGGGGTATCAGCACTAGAGCGACGGTAACACCCCCGGGGGTATAGTTCCAACCGTCGCCTTCCCACCACCCACCTCCCCTGGAGACCAGTCATGGAGCTCAACCCGGCCGACCTGGGCCCGGTCATCAACCGCATCAAGCGCGCCCAGGGGCAGCTGGCCGGCGTGCTGCGCATGCTCGAGGAAGGTCGCGACTGCGAGGACGTCGTCACCCAGCTCGCCGCGGTCTCGCGAGCCCTGGACCGCGCCGGCTTCGCCATCGTCGCCACCGGGCTGCGCGAGTGCCTCACCTCCGGCGACGGCATCGACAGCGTCGACGCGAAGAAGATGGAGAAGCTCTTCCTCTCCCTCGCGTAGTCGCCATCGACCCGGCGTCACCGGCCGGGCATCAGCACCGTCGTGAACATCCGCCGGGTGCGCCGCTCCGAGGGCCGGTTGTCCAGCAGCGGCCGCACCACCGCGACCAGGTCGTCGAGGAGCTGTCGCATCTCGTCGTCACTGAGGTGGAGGGCGGCCTGGCGGTAGCCGACCAGGTCCCGGGCGAGGTCGACGTCACCGGAGTCGAGGTACCGGTCGAAGTCGCCCAGGAGGCCCGCGACGAACGCGGTGAACGCCTGCCGGTGCTCGTCGACGCTCATCGACGCCGCCTCCGCGGGCCCGACCACCCGCGCGGGGTCCCGCAGCCGGTAGGTCCGCTCGGTCGCGCCGCGCACCCGGCGCTCGTCGACGACCTGCAGCAGCCCAGCGTCGTGCAGGGTCGCGACGTGCCGGTAGAGCGTGGCCGGAGCCACGTCCGGCAGGTCCGCGCGCAGCTCGCCGGTGGTGCGCGACCGGTCCCCGAGGAGGCACTGCACGATCCGGAGCCGGACGGGGTGCAGCAGCAGGTCGGCGCTCGCCATGGGGCGATGTTATCTCAATTGACAATGTTCTCAGTGATGAGAATAGAATGCTGTCATGACCACGATCTCCCTCCACGAGGACCGCCTGTCCGTCCGGTTCACCCGCACCGAGAAGGTGCTGGGCCTCGTCCGGGACCGGTCCTTCCCGCTCGGGTCGGTGACGGCCGCGCGGGTCGAGGACGTCGGGCTGCACGCCGTCCAGGGGCTCCGCGCCCCGGGTCTCGGCCTGCCCGGCCGGTGGCTCGTCGGCACCTGGCGCGGGCACGGCCGCACGCTGGTCTCGGTCCGCCGCGGCCAGCCGGCGCTCGTCGTCGAGCTCACCGGGCAGCGGTTCGACCGCCTGGTCCTCGGGACGCACGACGCGGCCGACCTGGCCGGCCGGCTCGGGACCGGACACCCCGCATGACCACCGTCGACCTCGAGGTTCCCGGCCCCGCCGGGCCACTGGGCGCCACGCTGGAGCTGCCCGACGGCGCAGGCCCGTTCCCCGGCGTCGTGCTCGTCTCGGGGTCGGGCCCGCTCGACCGGGACTCGGACCACAAGCGGATCCGGTTCGGCGTCTCCCGGCAGCTGGCGGCCGCGCTCCAGGCGGCCGGCGCCGCCTCACTGCGCTTCGACAAGCGCGGCGTCGGGCAGACCGACCTCGACTGGCGGACGGCCGGCCTGGAGGACAACGCGGACGACGTCGCCGCCGCGGTCGAGACGCTGCGGGCACGGCCCGAGGTGCGCGACGACGCCGTGCTGGTCGTCGGGCACAGCGAGGGCGCGATCCTGGCCGGCATGGTCGCGGCCCGGGGCGTCCCGCTCGCCGGGGTCGGCCTGCTGTCCGGCGTCGCCCGGACCGGGCGCGACGTGCTGCGCTGGCAGACCCAGGCGATCCTGCCCACCCTGCCTGCCCCCGTCCGCGGGCTGCTGCGCCTCCTGCGCATCGACCTCGCCGCGAAGGTGTCGAGGAACCACGACAAGATCGAGCGCACCACCACGGACGTCGCGCGGATCGGGGGCGCCCGGCTCAACGCCCGGTGGTTCCGCGAGTTCCTCTCCCACGACGTGGTCGCAGACCTGCGCCGCACCGACGTCCCGGTCCTGGCGGTGACCGGGGCCAAGGACCTGCAGTCGCCGCCCGAGGACGTGCACCGCATCGCCGAGCTCGTCGGTCCGCGCGCCGAGGCACACCTGCTGCCGGACGTGACGCACACCCTGCGCCGCCAGGACGGCACGCCGTCGCTGAAGCGCTACAAGGAGGAGGTACGGCGTCCGCTCGACCCGGCCGTGGTCGACCTCGTCGTGCACTGGGCGGCGCGGGTCACCGCGGGCGCGGCGACCTGAGCGGACGGCGTCAGGCCGCGACGGCGGCGCCCGGCGCGATGCTGCGGATCCTCAGCAGGTAGCCCGTGTCGCACGACAGCCGCGCCTCGGTCTCGCGGACTCCGGCGCGGGTCAGGATCACCAGGACGGACACCGGCTTGGCCACGACCGGTCGCACCCAGAACGGCACGTGCTCGCAGGCCTCCTCGATCTCGTCCATCACGATCGGGCGCGCGGCGCTGACCGCGAGCGTGTCCTCCTTGGCGACGACGACCGTGCGCTCGGGGGCCGTGGCCCAGGACGGCGCGATCTCGTCGTACCCGGGGAGGTAGGTGATGCACCAGACCGCGGCGACGATCACGCCCATGACGACGGCGACCTCGGCGGCGACTCCCCCGACGCGAGCGGTGCCGGACTGTCCCATGCGCACCTCGCTCGCTCGCCGTGACCGGACCCGGTGCGTTGATCCCTACCCATCGTCGGACGGGGTCACACGACGCACATCAGCCGTTCGGTAAAACCTGGTGCGGAGCGTCAGGCGGAGAAGTGGTCGGCGTCGGTGAGGAAGTCGGGCCGGCCGGCGGCGCGCGCGACGGGCGCCGAGACGAGGTAGCTGACGCCGGGCACGACGGGGATGTCCTCGACCGGCACCGCCTCGCCGGACACGCGCTTGCGGACGACGACGTGCTCGCCGACCGGCGTGTGGTCGGTGCCCGCCTGGTACGGCGAGGGCGGCACGACGGCGACGACCCGACCCCGCCCGTCGGTGATGCGGAAGGAGTCGTCGCTCATGTTGACCAGGCGCGGGAGCGGCGTGTGCACCTCACGGCGGGGCACCGCGACCCGGACGGCGGCGACGACGAGCAGGAGCATCAACGCGATCAGGAGCATGTCGTTCATCGGTCGACCTCGGGCGGACAGAGACTGGGAGTAGCACCATGGTTGCCACCCGGCGACGGCTTGCAAACGGGTGCGACGGCAAAGAATTCCGACTCGTAAAGCGAGCGTGAGGGGTTGTTTCACACCTGCCCCAGTGGGCACGGTGGTGACCGTCAGCGAGCGGCGGCTCGGACCCGGCACAGGAAGCGCGCGAGACGTGGGCCCTGGAGTGGCACTGCTGATCATCGGCGCGATCTTCGCGTTCGCGATGCGCAAGGAGCTCCCCGGCATCGACATCCAGACCGTCGGCGTGATCCTCATGCTGGCCGGTGTCGCGGTGATCGTGCACGCGCGGCGCGGCCGCGTGCACGAGGAGGAGACGACCCGGGTCGAGGAGCAGCCGCACGACCCGACCAAGCCGACCCACACGGTCGTCCGCGAGAAGACCACCGAGCGGGAGCAGAAGTAGCTCAGGCGCCGACGACCCCGTCGACGCCCTCGCGGAGCAGGTCGGCGTGCCCTTGTGGCGCGCGTACTCGTGCACGAGGTGCAGCAGGATCGTGCGCAGCGAGGCATCCGCCTCCCACGCCGGTACGGCGAACGTGGTGTCGAGCGACGGCACCGCGGCCTCGATCCGGCGCGCCTGCTCGACCTCGGTCCGCCAGGCCGCGAAGGCCTCCTCGCGGGTGCCGCCGCTCGCGTCGTACGCGGCCTGGAAGTCCCACTCCTCCGACCACACGTGCCGGACCGTCTCGCCCGCCACCACGCGGCGGAACCAGTGCCGCTCCACCTCCGCCATGTGCCGCACCAGTCCGAGCAGCGACAGCGTCGACGGCGGCATCGACCGGCGGCGCAGTTCGTCGTCGTCGAGCCCGTCGCACTTCCAGGCGAGCGTGGCGCGGTGGTAGTCGAGCCAGCCGCGCAACGACGTCCGCTCGTCGGCGGTCATCGGCGGGTCGGGGCGCGTGGTCGTCACGGCGGACGAACCTACCGCCCCGGCGGTGCGAGACTGGTGCGATGCGCCTGACCCCGCTGCTGCTGGCCGGCGCCGTCGCCCTCGCCGGGTGCGGCGCGTCCGCGGAGCCCGACCCGCCTCGCGCGCGAGCCGCGACGCCGGCCGCCATCGTCGTCGCGATCTCGGTCGACGGGCTGAACCCCACCGCGATCACGCGCCTCGGGGCGGAGGGCACGCCCGCGATCCACCGCATGCTCGCCCGCGGCGCCGGCACCCTCAACGCCCGGACCGAGCGGGAGATCACGCGCACGCTGCCGAACCACACCGGGATGCTGACCGGGCGGCCGGTCGGCGGCCCCGACGGGCACCACGTCACGTTCAACGAGGACAACGGCAGCATCCTGCCGGCCGTCGCCGAGGGCTACGTCGCGGGCGTCTTCGACGTCGTGCACGACAACGGCCTGGGCACGGCGTTCTATGCGTCGAAGGACAAGTTCGACTTCCTCGACCGGTCCTGGGACGCCGCCCACGGCGCCGCCGACGAGACCGGCGCGGACGACGGTCGCGACAAGATCGACCGGTACGTCGTCGACGACGAGGCCGACAACGTGGGCCGTCTGGTGAAGCGCCTGCAGCGCCGCCCGGACGCGTTCACGTTCCTGCACCTCGCCGAGCCGGACGCCGCGGGCCACGAGGACGGGTTCATGTCGCCGGCGTACCTCGCGGCGGTGACCGCGGCCGACCGCCAGGTCGGCCGCGTCCTCGACGCCGTGCGCAGCGACCCGGAGCTGCGGGCCAGGACGACCGTGCTGCTGACCGCCGACCACGGCGGCAAGGGGCCTGGCCACGACGACCCGACCAGGCGGGCCGACTACCGGGTGCCCTTCGTCGCCTGGGGTGCCGGCGTCGCCCGGGGCGCGGACCTCTACGCGCTCAACGACGGGCGGCGCGCCGACCCCGGCCGGGCGCGCACGTCGTACGCCGGGACCCAGCCGGTGCGCAACGGCGAGGTGGCCAACGCGGTGACCGGCCTGCTCGGTCTGCCGCCGGTGCCGGGCAGCACGTTCGGCCGGCCGCCGCTGCTGCTCGCCGGGTCCTGACACGCGGAACCGGGACTGCCGACCGCGCCCGGTCATGACCTAAGGTGGTCGCCTTCGGGGGCTTGAACAGCAGGGAGAACACCCATGCCGCTCGGGCAAGGCATCGTGGACGTCTTCGAGGCGATTCCACGACGCATAGAGATGTCCGGCCATGCGCCGACCTGGCGCATCACCGGTCCGACGTTCGATGCCGCCTGGCAGTTCGCGCAGGAGGCCCTCGACCACCCCGTGGTGACCGACCGGGAGGACCGGTCCCGCTGGTGGCCGCGGGTGACGATCACGGTCACCACCGACCCGGCGCTCGCCGAGACCGCTCCCCCGATGGAGGAGCTCCGCAAGCCGCCGCCGGTCCCCGAGCAGGTCCGCCGGGAGCGGCCGGTCGCGCTGTGGAACGACGAGGAGTACGCCGAGTCGTTCTCGCCGCTCGAGGAGATCTTCGTGCACCAGGAGGAGGTGCGCGCCGCGCGCCGTTCGGTGCCCCGCCAGCGCGACGACCGGTCGACGCACCGCGCCGACGCCTGAGCCGGGTCCCGCGACCTCCCGGCGTCAGCAGCGCGGGGCGTCGGGGTCGCCGAACACCGCCCAGCCGGGCAGCGCGTCGCGGTAGGTCTGCCGCACGGCGGGCCGCCGCGTGGCCGTCCAGTCGACGCGGCCGCCGATCTCCTGCTCGTACCGGTTCCACTCGAACCAGTCGACGAGCTTGAGCTGCGGGAGCCGGTCGAGCAGGTCGGGCGCGAGCACCTGCCGGATCCACCCGGACTTGACCCGGGTCTCGGTGGCGCCCTCGTTGCCGGGCGCGTAGAGCGCGGCCGTCTCCACCAGCGCGACCGGCTTGCCGCGGCGCTCGCCGTAGAGCCGGTAGAAGTCCGGGGTACGGCGCTCGTCGACGCCGCCGGCGGCGTACCGGCCGCGCAGCTGCGCGACGAGCTTGCCGCGCGCGGGCGGCTCGTTCTCGCCCCAGGGGTAGACGGTCCCCCAGTGGAACAACGACATCCCGACCCAGTCGACGGCCTCGTCGCCGGGGTAGTACGGCGCGTAGGGGTCGTCCTCGGGGCCGAGGTCGCCGACGAGGTCGCGGTCCAGGCTGACCGCGGCCCGGCCGCCGGGGATGGCTTCGTACTGCCCACCGACGAAGGGGTAGCCGCCGCCGTAGGCGGGCGCCCACATCGTCGCGCTGCCCGGCACGTCGGCGTGCACCGCGTCGGCGACCGCGCGGAAGGCCCGCTTGAACCGCTTCGGCTGCTGGCCCCAGGGGTACCAGGAGCCGTTCATGTCCGGGCCGAACCGGACGACCACCGGCGCCCCGGCGGCGTTCCAGTCCTGCAGCGCCTTCACGAGGGCGTCGACCGCTGCGGAGTCGACGGCCCGCAGCCCGTCGTTGGGCTCGAGCGTGAGCAGCAGGACCGCGCCCTGCTCCGCGGCGAGCCGGGCCGCCCCGTCGACGTTGTCCACGTCGGCGTCGGTGAGCGGCATCGACGCCGAGGACACCACGGCGGCCGGGTGCTCGCCGAGCCGGGCGGCGTACTTGGCGGGGGTGTCGTGGTCCCAGTCGAGGCTGACGCCCAGCCAGGCCCCGGAGTCGGGACCGAGCGGTCGCCGCACCTCGCAGGTGCTGACGTCACCGCCGCCGCCGTCGTCGGACGAGGTGGTCCCTCCGGTCGACGGGTCCGAGGAAGGGGCCGCCGCATCGTCCGGGGACGCACTGCACGACGCGAGCGTGAGCACGAGGGCGGTCCCGAGGGCGGTCCCGAGGGCGAGCAGGCCGGCGCGGAGCCTGGGCATGGCGTCATTCAACCAAGCCGGGCATTCCCGGACCGGCTCAGTACGTGGCGAGTCCCGCTCGGAAGGCGTCGAGGGCCGCGGCGCTGCTGGTGATGCGCCAGTCGGTCTCCTTGTCGAAGTGGAACCACGTGAAGCCGCGGATCTCCGGGTGCGCGTCGAGCGTGGCGAACATGTCACGGATCCAGGCCGCCTTGTCGCCGCCGACCTCGGTGCTCGCGGTCTCGCCGACGAAGATCGGCTTGCCGGTGATCGCCTGCACCTGGGTGACGCCCGCGGAGAAGACCTGCCAGAACGACTGCCACGACGTGCCGGTCTGCAGCGTCGACCAGTTGTAGCCGTCGAGCGCGACCCGGTCGACGTGGGCGTTGCCGGGGAACACCTGGTCCAGCGGCACCGAGCCCGGGTAGGGCACGTTGGGCGACCAGGACCAGGCGACGTTGGTCGCGCCGACCTTGTCGAAGATGCCGCGCACGTGCCGGAACGCGGCCACGTAGTCGGCCGGGGTGTTGCCGTTGGCCTGGGCCGACCACGGGTACCAGCTGCCGTTCATCTCGTGGCCCCAGCGGAGCACGAGCGGCTTGCCCCAGCTCTTGACCTGCCTGGCCCAGGAGGTGATGTAGCTGTCGTGCCGGCCCGCGGTGATCCGGTCGAGGGCGTACGTCGGCTGGTCGACGCCGTCGGCCGGGTTCCACGGCTCCCAGGTGACGACCGGCGTGGCTCCGCTCGCGGCCACGGCAGCGGCCCGGTCGGCCGGGAACGCGGCGCGGTCGGACCAGGCGGCGTACCACATCACGAGGTCGGGACGGCGGCCGATCTGCCCGGCCAGGGCGTCGACGCCGGACAGGTCCCAGGGCGCGCCCTCCATCGCGAGGCCGAGCTGCTGGGTGGCCCCGGGCACCGGCTTCGGCGAGATCGGGGTGGTGGCCGGCTTGGCGGCGGCGGTGGCGACGCGTCCGAGCTTGTGGTGCGGCAGCGCGGCGGTGGCGGCGCCCCCGACGAGCGTCAGCAGGACGGCGCCGGTCGCCAGGACCGCGGCTCGGCGGATCGAACGGTGCAGCATGGAACAGGCCCTCCCTGGCCACGGGTGGTGCAGGCGGGTGGACCTGTACCAGGGAGGGTATCGACGTCGCGGGCCGCCGCCTTGACCCCCGAATCGGACAAATGCCCCGAAGTGCGTGTGGCCTGGCGCTCAGCGGAGCGAGCGGTACAGCTCCACCGTCCGGGCCGCGACGGCGTCCCAGCCGAACTGCTCGACGGCGCGGGCGCGTCCGGCGAGCCCCATCCGGCGGGCCTCGTCGGGGTCGGCGGCGAGCCGGTTGACCGCGTCCGCGAAGCGCTGCTCGAAGCCGGACGCGTCGTCGGGGGTGTAGTCGACGAGCAGGCCGGTGCTGCCGTCGTCCACGACCTCGGGGATGCCGCCGACCGCGCTCGCGACGACGGCGGTCTCGCAGGCCATCGCCTCGAGGTTGACGATGCCGAGCGGCTCGTAGACCGACGGGCAGCAGAACGCGAGCGCGTGGGTCAGCACCTGCCGGACCTCCTCGCGCGGCAGCATGTCCGAGACCACGAAGATGCCGTCGCGGTCGGCCCGCAGGTCGTCGATCGCGGCGTCGGTCTCGGCCTTGAGCTCCGGCGTGTCGGCGGCACCCGCGAGCAGCACCATCTGCACGGCCGGGTCGAGGTGCAGGCCCGCGCGCAGCAGGTGCGGCACGCCCTTCTGCCGGGTGATCCGGCCGACGAACGAGACGTAGGGCCGGCCGAGGTCCACCCCGATCCGCTCCAGCACGTCGGTGCCCGGGTCGGGCCGGTAGAAGTCGGCGTCGATGCCGTTGGAGATGACGTGCACCCGGGCCGGGTCTATGGCGGGGTACGACGCGAGCACGTCCTCGCGCATGCCCCGGCTCACCGCGACCACGGCGTCGGCGCCCTCCATCGCGGTGCGCTCGGCCCACGACGAGAGCCGGTAGCCGCCGCCGAGCTGCTCGGCCTTCCACGGCCGCTGCGGCTCGAGCGAGTGCGCCGTGACGACGTGCGGGACGTCGTACAGCAGCTTGGCCCAGTGGCCGGCCATGGCGGCGTACCAGGTGTGGGAGTGCACGACGTCGGCCGACGACACCGCGGCGGTCATGGTGAGGTCGGTCGAGAGCACCCGCAGCGCGGCGTTGGCGCCCGCCAGCCGCGGGTCGTCTTCGGAGTGCGCGGTCGCGCCCTCGCGCGGCTCGCCCATGCACTGCACGTCGACGTCGACGAGCTGCTTGAGCTCGCGGACGAGGAAGTCGACGTGGACGCCGGCGCCGCCGTAGACGTCCGGGGGGTACTCGCGGGTCAGCACCGACACCTTCATGCTCGGAGGCTAGCCACCTCCGGCGAGGGAGTCGACCGGGCTCAGCTCGTCCACGCCCGCCAGAGGGCGGCGTACTCCCCGTCGCGCTCGACGAGCTCGTGATGGCTGCCGAGCTCGACGATCCGGCCGTCGATCACGACCGCGATCCGGTCGGCGTCGTGGGCGGTGTGCAGCCGGTGCGCGATGGCCACGACGGTGCGGCCGTCGAGCAGGGCGTTCATCGAGCCCTCCAGCGTGCGGGCGGTGCGCGGGTCGATCAGCGAGGTCGCCTCGTCGAGCACGAGCGTGTGCGGGTCGGCCACGATCAGCCGGGCCAGCGCGATCTGCTGCGCCTGCGCTGGGGTCAGGCTCTGCTGACCGGACCCGATCATCGTGTCCAGGCCGTCGGGCAGGCGCTCGACCCAGCCCAGCGAGCCGACGGCGCGCAGGGCGGCCCGCACGGCGGCGTCGTCGGAGTCCTCGCGGGCGAGGACGATGTTGTCGCGGATCGTGCCGATGAACAGGTGGTGCTCCTGGGTGACCAGCGCGACCTCGGTGCGCAGCACCTCGAGCGGCAGGTCGACGAGCTCGACGCCGCCGACGCTGGCGGAGCCGGTGCGCGGCCGGTTGATGCCCGACAGCAGCCGGCCGAGCGTGGACTTGCCCGAGCCGCTCGGGCCGACGATCGCGAGCCGCTCCCCCACCTCGAGGTGCAGGTCGACACCGTGCAGCACGTCGTGGTCGGCGCGGTAGGCGAAGCGCAGGTCGCGGCCGACGAGCTCGACGCCGTCGGGACGGGTGTCGCCGGGCTCGCGGTCCGGCGGCACCTCGGCGATGCCGAGCAGCCGGGCGGTGGACGCGGCGCCGACCTGGAGCCGGTCGACCTCGCCGATCAGCCGGTCGAGCGGGTCTCCGAGCGCCTCGACGTACAGCACGGCGGTGGTGATCTGGCCGAGGTTCACCCAGCCCTGGGTGTAGGCGTAGGCACCGACGAGCAGGGTGATGACGCGCGGCGACTGGAAGGCGAAGTTCAGCACCACGAACAGCAGGTTGCGCAGCGTCATGCCGTAGCGCTCGGCCTGCGCCGAGACGGCGATGTCGTCGGAGCCGGCGGCCACGCGGCGGTCGGAGAGGCGCAGCGACTCGGAGGTGCGGGCGCCCTCGACGGTCTCGGTCAGGGTGGTGTTGATGCGGGAGTACGTCGCGCCCTCGTTGATGTAGCCCTTGGGCGCACGCCGCAGGTAGCCGCGGACCGCCCAGAGAGCCGTCGCGAACGTCGCGAGGGCGGGCAGCGCGAGCACCACGGAGTTGAGCAGCATCGCGAGGATCGACAGCACGACGGTGAGCAGCGAGATGATCGCCATCGGCAGGCCGTACTGCACGGACCGGCTCATCGTGCCGACGTCCCGGGTGACCCGGGTGACCAGGTCGCCGGTGCTGGCGCTCTCCACGCGTCCCAGCGGCAGCGCGAGGATCGTGCGGACGATGTGCTCGCGGGCGCTGGCCAGCAGGTCCTGGCCGAACAGCGTGGAGGTGCGCTGGGCGAGGAAGGTCAGCAGCGAGTGGGCGCACACCACGCCGACCACGAGGAGCGCGACGGTGCCGACTCCGTCGGGCACGCCACCCTTCGCGTCGACGGTGCGGTTGACGAGGTCGCCGAGCAGGCGCGGGACGACGAGGGCGGCGCCGGCCGCGAGCGCGTTGAGCACGACCAGGGCGGCGAACCGGCCGCGCCGGGTGAGCAGCAGCTCGCGGAAGAACGCGAGCACGGCGCGGTTGCCGGCGACCGGCCAGCCGCGGGCGGCGCTGCGCGAGGCGGTGTAGTTCTCCTCGGCGCGCACCCGGCGCAGGTCGTGCCGTTGCCAGAGCGCGTGCCAGCGCTCCCGCCAGGTGGCGTCGACCGGGGGCTCGAGCGCGGGCGGGATCGCCGGCGGCTCGTCCCCGTGGTCGCGCCAGGTGTCGGCGGAGGTGGCGAGCAGGTCGGTGGTCATCGGCCCGCCTCCTCGACGGTGACCTCGTCGAGCCCGCGGGCGACGAGGTGGCGGTAGTCGGGGTTGTCGTGGAGCAGGTCGGCGTGCGCACCCTCGGCGACGACGGTGCCGTCGTGCAGCAGCACGACGTGGTCGGCGTGGTGCAGCCACAGCGGCGACACCGTGGTGACCACGGTGGTGCGGCCGTGCCGCAGCTCGCTGACCCGCTCGGCGATGCGGGCCTCGGTGTGCGCGTCGACGGCGGAGGTCGGCTCGACCAGCACGAGCACCGGGGCCTCGGCGGCGAGGGCGCGGGCGAGGACGACGCGCTGGCGCTGGCCGCCGGACAGGCCGCGTCCGCGCTCCTCCAGCTCCCCCTGCCAGCCTTCGGGGAGGGCGTCGTACACGTCCTCGGCGTTGGCCACCCGCAGCGCGCGCTCGGCCTGCTCGCGGGTGAGCCGCCCGTGCGGGTCGATGGCCTGCTGGAGAGTGCCGGCGAACAGCTGGCTGCCGGTGTCGCTGACCAGGATCGTGCGGCGCACGTCGTCGAGGCGGGCGTCGGCGAGGTCGACGCCGCCGAGCCGGACGCCCCAGTCGCGGCCGGCGAGCTCCTCGTCCTGCGCGGCGATCAGCGCGCGGCGGCGGGCACGCTCGGCGCGGGCGCGGCGGGCGGCGCGGCCCTTCGCGTGCTCCTCGTCGTCGGCGGCGACCGGGTCGGTGTCGGTGGCGAGGTAACGGCCCAAGCGGTCGGCGAGCGCCGCGCTCTGCTCGGGCACGGCGCTGACCACGACGGTCAGCAGACCGGGCCGCGCGACGAAGCCGCTGACGTCGTCGACGAGCTCCGACGTACCGTCGAGCGACAGTGCTGCGGCACGTTCGCGCCAGGGCGGCTGCTGCTCGAAGATCGAGATCGCCCGGCGGGCGCTGACCAGCGCGCGGGTGGTCTTCTGGGCGAGCTCGAAGAAGCTGCGGATCGGGCCGACCATGAACAGGCCGTAGCCGAGGAAGCTCACCAGCTGGCCGACCGTGAGCTCGCCGGCGGTCACCTGCTGCGAGCCCAGCCAGAGCAGGCTGACCAGGAAGACGCCGGAGAACAGCACGCCGACGGCCTCGACCGCGGCCTGCCAGATCCCCGAGGAGGTGCCGGCCTCGCGGGCGAGCTGCGACTGCCGGGCGTAGTTGCGGCCGAACGTCCGCTCGCCGCCGATGCCGCGCAGGATGCGCAGGCCGGCCACGATGTCGGCGGCCATCGAGGTCAGGTCGGAGTTGCGGCTGCGCTCCACCTGCTGGCGTCGGTGCAGCGGGCGGAGCAGCGGCAGCGCGGCGCCGACGAGCACCGGCGCGGCGACGAGCACGACGACGCCGAGCAGGGGCGAGATGGAGAGCACGATGGCGGCGACGGTCAGGTAGGACACGAGCTGGGCGAGGCACCGCGCGACGATCTCGGTCATCGCGCCGAACTCGTCGGCGTCGCTGGAGGCCACGCTCAGCACCTCGCCGGTCGGCGACCGGCGCGGCAGGACGTGGCCCATCTGCGCGATCTTGCGGGTGACCATCTCGGTGGTGCCGTAGAGCGCGATCAGCCAGGTGCGGACGACGAAGGTGTGGAACACGACGCCGAACACGCCGCCCACCGCGACCACGGCCATCATCAGCCCGGCCCAGGCCCACAGCGCCGGCTCGGAGCCGCCGAGGATGCCTTGGTCGACGGCCTTGCCGAAGATCCACGGGCCGAGCGTCATCGGCAGGAACCACAGCAGCGACGACAGCGTGGAGCAGGCGATCACCTTCCACTGCCGCGCCAGCATCCAGCGCAGGAAGGCGCCGGGAGAGCGCGTGTCGGGATCGGCCTCGGCGGGACTTCCGTCGCCCGAGACGAAGGTGCGGACGCGGGGCGGGAAGTCTTGCATGGCACGGAGAAGCCTAGGTGGGGTCCGCGCGGGCAGCGACCGATTTTCGGCCGGTGTGGGCTTCCGCACGCAGCGTGGACCGGGCGCTCCGGGACCTGGTCACCCCGCCGTAGCCGCCCCGATCAAAGTGACAGAGGACAGGGGACTGCTCAGCCCCTAGGGTGCTGTTCATGGCTCGCGTCCTCGCAATCGTCCTGGCCGGAGGGGAAGGGAAGCGGCTGATGCCGCTGACCGAGGACCGCGCGAAGCCGGCGGTGCCGTTCGGCGGCTCCTACCGGCTGATCGACTTCGCGCTGTCGAACCTCGTCAACGCCGGCTACCTCAACGTCGCCGTGCTGACGCAGTACAAGTCGCACTCCCTCGACCGGCACATCTCGATGACCTGGCGGCTGAGCAGCCTGCTCGGCAACTACGTCGCGCCGGTGCCGGCACAGCAGCGCCGCGGCCCCAACTGGTACCTCGGCAGCGCCGACGCGATCTACCAGTCGATGAACCTCATCATCGACGCCAAGCCGGAGTACATCGTGGTGTTCGGCGCCGACCACGTGTACCGGATGGACGCCTCCCAGATGGTCGACGCGCACATCGCGTCCGGGGCGGGCGCGACGGTGGCCGGCATCCGGGTGCCGCGCAAGGACGCCTGGCAGTTCGGCGTGATCAAGACGGCCGACGACGGGATCGGGATCGACGAGTTCCTGGAGAAGCCGGCCGACCCGCCGGGGCTGGTCGACTCGCCCGAGGAGTCCTACGCGTCGATGGGCAACTACGTCTTCACCGCCGACGCGCTCGTCGAGGCGCTGGAGAAGGACGCCGCCAACCCCACCAGCCGGCACGACATGGGTGGCGACATCATCCCGATGATGGTCGAGCAGGGCCGCGCGGCGGTCTACGACTTCAAGCGCAACGCCGTGCCCGGCGCGACCGAGCGGGACCGGGACTACTGGCGCGACGTCGGGACGCTCGACAGCTACCACGACGCGCACCTGGACCTGGTGTCGACGGTGCCGATCTTCAACCTGTACAACACCAGTTGGCCGATCTTCACGTCCAACTCCCAGCTGCCCGGCGCGAAGTTCAGCCAGGGCGCGAGCGTGCGCGACTCGATCGTGTGCGCGGGCTCGATCGTGTCGGCGGCGTCGGTGGAGACCTCCGTGATCGGCACGCAGGTGTTCGTCGGCGACGGCGCCTACGTGCAGCGCAGCGTGCTGCTGGACGGCGTGCGGATCGGGCGCGGCGCGGTCGTCCGCAACGCGATCCTCGACAAGAACGTCGTCGTCCCCGACGGGGCATTGATCGGCGTCGACCACGGCGAGGACAAGCGCCGCGGCTTCGTGGTGAGCGACGGCGGCGTGACGGTGCTCGGGAAGGGCAAGAAGGTCCTCCCCTGACGGCCGGGCGGCACGGGCGGCGGGCGAAGGGAGAGGTCTGATGGCGGGAGAGGTCTGATGGCCGACCCGGGACGCGAGATCCTGCCGGATCCCGAGGAGCACCTGACCGACGGCTGGGATCCCGACACTCCCGACGACGACACCCTGGTCCGGCAGGCCGCCCTGGTCCACGCGTCCTGGGCGGTGACCGTGGGCGCGGCGCTCGGCCGCCCGCACCGGACCACCCCGCGGTGGGCGGCCGCCTGCATCGCCGACCGGGGCGCGCTCAGCAACCCGGTCGTGCTCCTCCAGCCGCCCCGCGAGGATCTCCGGGCCCTGCTCGCCGAGGTCGACGAGGTGGTCGCGCCGCCGGCGCCGTACTTCCTGGTCAGCCCGTTCCCCACCCCCGACCTCCGACCGCACGGGCTCGAGCTGATCGGGCACCCGCCACTGATGGTGCGCTTCCCCGCGCCGAGCCACCGGTCCGACCGTCCGCTGCCGGCCGGCGTCGAGCTGCGCGAGGTCACCGACGCCGACGGCCTCGCGGTGGCGGAGCGCGTGCTGGTCGAGGGCTACCCGATGCCCGACCTCCAGCCCCTCGTGCGCGGCTCGGTGCTCGGCGAGCCGCTGCTCGCCCACCGCACGCGGGTGTGGGTGGCGTACGTCGACGGCGCGCCGGCCGCGGTCGCCTGCGCACACCTGCACGCGCGCGCCACGCTGGTCGAGTACGTCGCCGCGCTGCCCGCCGCGCGAGGTCGCGGTGCGGGCGCGGCCGTCACGTGGGCCGCGACGACGGCCGACCCGGACCTGCCGGCGATGCTGGTCGCCAGCGACGACGGGCGCCCGCTGTACGCGTCGATGGGGTTCGTGGCGATCGAGCGGTGGACGGCGTGGCTGCGGCCGGGTCAGAACGTCACGTAGAGCAGCCCGGACACCTGCAGCCACCACAGGCCGCCCAGCGCGACGCCGGCGAGAACCAACGCTCCCGCGAGGCCCCGCAGGCACGCCCGGACGCCGCACGAGCGCACCGCGTGCACGAGCAGCGTCGTGCCCACGACCGCGAACACCACCGCGGCAGGAAGCACACCCCGCGCCGGGAGATCGCCACCGGTGACCAGCAGCCACAGGGTCGGACCGGCTCCGACGACCAGCGCCGCGGTCACGATCCCGAGCGCCTTGGGCCCCGATCGTTCCCGGGCGTCCGCACTCGCCAGGCCGCCGAGCAGTCCCATCAAGGCCCCGCCGCCGACGGCAGCCACGGTCCAGGCGAGACCGCCGCTGTCCGAGAGCTGGGCAACGGCCGCGTGGCGCCCGTCGACCAGCCACTGCATCCCGTAGTAGCTGACGATCAGCACCAGTCCGGTCAGCGCTCCGGCTGCGGCCCCCCGGCCGATGTGGCCACCCGCCCAGGCCCAGCCGGCCCCGAACGCGAGCAGCACCCAGGTGAACTGCGACGTCGCCACCACTGAGATCGCGCCGAGGTCCCAGCGCCACAGCAGCACCTGGAAGACCCCGCCGACCAGCACGGCGACAGCCACGAGCCCCGCGACGGAGGCGGTACGACGCATCAGCACGGACGCATCCTCGCCCACCCCGGCGGCGGACCCGCGCAGGCGGTCACGCCTCGCGGGTGGCCAGCTCGTCCAGCACGGCGCGGAACGTCCGGTAGCGACGCTCCCCCACCTCCGCCCGCCACCGGTCCTCCACGCGTGCCACTCGCCGCGCGACCTTGCGCACCGTGCGGGTGCCGAGCGGGGTACGTCGCACGACCCGGAGCCGCCGGTCCGCAGGGTCCGCCACCGTGACCAGGTGCCCGGACTCGACGAGCTGGGTGACGAACTGGCCGCAACCCTGCTTGGTCATCCGGACCCGCTCGGCGAGGTCGGTGACGCTGATGCCCTCGTCGGGAACCAGGGTGATCACCCGGAAGTGTGACTGCCGCAGCCCCTGCCAGTCCTCGCCGGCGAACGCGTCGCGTACCTCCTCGATGAGGGTGCCGAGGAGCATCAGGACGTGCTTCTCGTCCTCGGCGATCCCCTTGACGAAACTCATAAAGCAACTTTACAGTCATCTGGTCGTCAAGCAACTTTCCGATCTCGGCGGACCAGGCGAATCGAGGCAGCCATGGCCGACCGGTCCCTCCTGGGCGGCGCCGACGTCAGCGACGAGCACCTGCGCGCGATGGTCGCCCACCAGCTCGACACCTCCCCCGAACGGCTCGGCGAGCTGACCTGCGACGTCGAGGAGGTCGCCTACGACATCCCGGCGATCACGACCGCCGGCCGCTGGTGGGTGCGCGGGACCGCCGACACCGGGGACGGAGAGGCCTCGTTCGCGTTCTTCGTCAAGGCGGTGCAGGCGTGGGAGCGCTCACCGGTCTTCCAGTACGTGCCCGAGGAGCTCCGCGAGTTCGCCGCGAGCAGCTTCCCGTTCCGCACCGAGGGCGCCGCCTACCGCTCCGACCTGGCCGACCGGCTGCCGCCGGGCCTCCGCATGCCGACGGCGTACGACGTGCACGAGATCGACGACCGCTCCTACGCGCTCTGGCTCGAGGCGGTGCCGGCCGTCACCGCGACGTGGGACCTCGACCGCTACCGCCGGGCCGCCCGGCTGCTCGGCCGGATGGCCGCGAGCCGCGACGTCGCGCCGCTCGCGCTGGTCGGCGACTTCCCGTTCCGGGTGCGCGACTACGTCGAGGGCCGGCTCGCGAACCAGGTGGTCCCGGCACTGCGCTCCGACGTGTGGCAGCACCCGGCGATCGCGGCGACCTGGGACCCGGAGCTTCGGGAGCGGGTGCTCGCCTCGCTCGACCACCTCGCTGAGTGGGCCGACGAGGCCGACGCGCTCCCCCCGGCGGCCACCCACGGCGACGCCTGCCCCAACAACCTGCTGGTCACCCCGCTCGACCCCGACGGGTTCGTGCTGATCGACTACGGGCTCTGGAACGCGCTGCCGGTCGGCTTCGACCTGGGCCAGCTGCTCGTCGGCGACGTCGTCATCGGCCGCCGGCCCAGCGCGCGGCTGGCCGAGACGGAGGCGGCGATCGTGCCGGCGTACGTCGAGGGCCTGCGCGCCGAGGGCAGCGACGTCGGGGAGGCGACGGTGCGCCGCGGGCACGCGCTGATGACGTACCTGTTCAACGGTGTCTCCGCACTGCCGTTCGAGGAGCTCGACCTCGGTCAGGTGCCCGACGCGCTCGCGGCGCTGGCCGCCGAGCGCGCCGCCGTCGCGCGGTTCTGCCTCGACCTCGTCGACGCGACCTGACGGTCAGCCGGCCGAGGGGCGGGCCCGCCGACGGAGCCACCCGGCGAGCAGCAGGACCGGACCTGCGACGGCGAGGCTTCCCATGATGTCGATGCTCCTGAGCGGCTCGACGTCGACCTGCAGGTCGACGGGGAGCAGCGGCGGCACGTCGCCGACGGTCTCGCCCGTGTACTCGTAGACGTCGAACCCGCGCACCAGGTCGTTGCCGTAGCCGTAGAACGAGCCGTCCCGCTCGATCTTGTTGGTCTTGAACGACCAGGTGTCGGAGTCGGGGAGGACGTAGTGACCGACCTCCCTGATCCCGACCCCGTCACCGAGACCGACGGCCACCGGCGAGCCCGCGAAGTCCGCGAGACCGGACAGGTCGAGGACCCGGACGCCCTGGGAGTACCAGGCGATCGTGAGCAGCTTCTGGTCCGGGTACATGCGCAGCACGTGTGACGTGCAGGTCGAGCCGTCCTGCGGCTGGACCGCGGGGATGAACCACGTGCCGATCTTCTCGGGCGACGCCTCCTTGGCACCGGTGATGTCGTAGAGGTGCAGCCCGCCGCCCGGGCACTCGGCGCTCGCCGCGGCGCCGGCCCGCTCGTCGGTGACGACGAGGACCTCGCGCTCCGTCCCGTCCGCACGGGCGAGGGTGACGGGGTCGGCCTGGTGAGCGACGTTGATCGCCGGGTCGAGGATCTGGGACACGATCGTCGGGTTCGCCGGGTCCTCGGTGTCGAGCACGAGCGTCTGGGACAGCGCCGCGGAGTAGGCGCGGGTGCCGGACTCGTTGAAGGTGATGTCGTGCGACTCGGAGCCCAGCGAGAGCGGCACGAAGGGGATCGCGAAGTCGCGGACCTTCTTCGGCTCGGCCGGCTGGGAGACGTCGTAGATCGTGATGGTCGGCTGCGTGCTGGTGAGCAGGTCCGAGTTGGAGTTGTAGAGGTAGTCGCCGCTCGGGTGGATCGTCATGTTGTGCGAGCCGCGCGGCACGTACAGGTAGGACACGGTCCGGGGCCGGGTCGGGGTCGTGATGTCGACGATGACCGTGCCGGACGCCGACGGGTCGAGGTGGAGGTCGCGACCGCACTGCGACGCCGCTCCCTCGGCGCCGAACGTGCCGTCCGCGGTGTAGCTGGCCAGGATCCGGCGGCCGTGACGCCACACCTGGATGTCGCCCTGGCTGACGGCGCAGTCGTAGACCGCGGCGACGTGCGGCTGCTCGGGCCGCGTGATGTCGACGATCTGCATGCCGCCGCGCAGGGTGCCGGCGAGGGCGTACTCCTTGCGGCCGACCTTGACGAACTCGATGTCCGAGCCGTTCTGCGCCTCGCCGCTGTCGTCGTACTGGAGGTTGGCGACGTGCCTCATCGCCTCCCCCTCACCGTCCGTCGCGACCTGCAGCCCCCGCGTGTTGGTCGGTAGGTCGCCGACGTCCTCGCCGTGCGCTGCGGCCGGAGAGGCCGGGAGCAGCGCGAGACCCGTGGCCGCCACGGCCGCGAGCAGTCCGGACACGGTGCGGTGCGGGAGCGGCATGGCGGGTCGCCTTCGGTTCGGGAACGGTCGAGATGCTCAACGAGTGGTTCCCCGCGCGGTTACTCCTCACTCAACGGCGCCGCGCCAGCCGCTCGAACTGCTGCTGGTCGATCAGCACGATCGGCTGACCGGTGCGGATCCGCTCGCGCACGCCGAACAGCTTGATCCCCTCCGCGGCACCGACCCCGCCCGCGCGCATGCTCCCGGTCACGACGACGGTGGTGGAGTCGGTGACGCGGCTCTGCACCCGGGCGCCCGCCTTCCGGGCCCGGGCGGTCGCCTCCGTGCGCGGCAGGTCCTCGAGCCGGCCGCTGAACACGATGCACTGCCCGCGCAGCGACCGCGGCGGCCGGCCGGGACGCATGTCGATCTGCCGCAGCGCCGACAGGGCGTGGACGGCGTCGAACGCGTCGAGGTAGCGCTTGGACTTCGCGCCGGTGGCGTGCCAGATCCAGCTCTTGAACGCGTCGCTGCACTCGAGCGCGGCGATCGAGCCGATCGACACGGACTGGTTCCACCAGACCTCGCCGGACAGCAGCGTCCCCGCGAGCAGGCCGACCTGGTAGATGTCGTCGTGCGGACCCCACACCGACCCGGCGGTGACGTTGCCCGGCGCGAAGTCGCCCTGCAGCCGCGAGACGGGTGACGGGCTGGTGTCGAGCACCAGCTTGGAGATGCCGAAGTCGCCGAGCACCAGCCGGCCGTCGCGCAGGAACACGTTGTCCGGCTTGATGTCGCGGTGCAGCAGCCACACCGCGTGCATCCGCTGCAGAACGGAGAGCAGCGCGCGGATCTCCCGCCTCACCTTGGCCTCCGACCAGACCAGGCCGCCGTCCTCGACCGCGTCCCAGACGGTCCCGTCCGCCATGTACTCGAACACCAGGACGTGCCTCCGGCGCTGCCGGGAGCCACGGCCGGTCGCGTCGACGAAGACGTCCAGCAGGTCGACGACGCGCTCGTCGCCGGCGAGCAGCCGACCGAAGTACGCCTCGCCGTGCCAGTCGTCGAGGCTGCGGCAGACCTTGATGGCCACCTCGCGTCCCGGCCGGCCGGACGGCGTGAGCCGGTGGCCGAAGTAGGTCTGCCCGAAGCCGCCCTCGCTGAGCAGCCGCTCCACGACGTACGGCGTGCCCGCGTCGTTGTGCAGGAGCGTGCCCGCCCGGAGCCTGGACATGTCGGTCATCTTGCACCAGGGCTCTGGCTTGTCAGGTGGCCGGTTCCTCCGGTACGGCGGCCGCTCCGCGCGTGGCCGCGGCGACCCCGAGCACGGCCACGACGAGCCCGATCCCCTCGCGCGGCGTCAGGGTCTCGCCGAGCACGAGCCAGGCCATCACGGCGGTGACCGGAGGCGACAGGAAGAACACGCTCGACCCGGCGCCGGCGCCGCCATGTCGCACGAGCACGCCGAGCAGGACGAGGCCGACGATCGAGTTCACGACCGCCAGGTACGCCAGCACGCCGAGCGCGCGGGACCAGTCGTGGACGGGGTCGCCACCCTCCACCACCGCGGCCAGGATCAGCAGCGGCGGGCCCGACACGGCGAACTGGATCGCGGCCGACCACAGCGGGTCCGGCCCGTGGCCGATCCACCGCTGCCCGATGGTGCCGAGGCTCAGCGAGAGCACGCCGACCACGGCGAAGCCCAGGCCGACGGCGCCGCCGGCCTGGTCGACGTCGGGTCCGAGCACGATCAGCACGCCGGCGACGCCGACCACGAAGCCGAGCAGCTGGACGCGGGTGAGCCGCTCGCCCATCAGGGCGGCGGCGATGGCAGCGGTGAGCACCGGGCTGAGCGAGTGCAGCAGCGCACCCATGGTGGCGCCCAGCCCGGCGGCGAAGGCGAGGTACATGGCCCCGAACTGCAGCCCGTTCATCACGAAGCCGACGCCCGAGATCCGCAGGGCCGTGCCGCGGTCCACCCGGAGCGGGCCGCGCAGCAGCCGGGCCAGGGTCGCGACGATGACGGTGGCGAGGACGAACCGCCACCCGACGAGCGCGAGCGGCTCCATCGCGGTGACGCCGTACGGCCCGGCGATGTAGCCCGACGACCAGACCAGCACGAAGCCCAGGGCAGGCAGGAACGGCAGGGAGACCGCGGTCCCGAGCGTGCGCGTGGACATCACCGCCACGCTAGGACATGGCGGCCGGCGTCAGCGCGGGAAGGTCTTCCCGGCCAGCTCGCGGACGACGAGCACCCCGTCGCTGAGGAGCGCGCGCACGGCCACCGATCCGCCGGCGAGCCCCGTGAGCTCCTGGTCGAGGGTCTCGGGCGTGCCGTCGCCGTCGTAGTCGGCCGCGGCGTCCTGCCCGAGCGCGGAGTCGGGCCCGAGGTCGAGGCGTCTCTCGTCGAGGCACCAGGCAGTGGCGCCGCAGCTCGCGAGCGTGCCGCTGTAGGTCTCGACGGTCGGCGTAGGGGTCGGCGAGGGGTCCGGCGAGGGCGACTCGCTCCGCGGCGGCGAGGGCTCGGACGGCTGCGGTGCGGGCGCAGCCGGCTGCGGCGCGGGCTGGCCCGGCGGCGCGGGAGCCGGCTTGGGGGCGGGCGCGGGGTCCGCCTTGGGCTTGGGCTTCGGCGTGGGCGTGGGCGACGGCTTCGGCGACGGCGACGGGTCGTCCTGCTTCTTCGGGCCGTCACCGCGCTTCGGCCGGGTGCCACCCTTGCCGTCGCCGTCCCGGTCCTTGTGGTGGTGCTTCTTCCGGGGCTTGTCGTGGTCGGCAGGGGCGTCGGGCGACGGGAGGACGAAGATGCCGGTGCGGTAGCCCGCCTCGAAGGCACGGACGAGCGCGACGTAGTAGTCCGACGGGTTGTAGCGCAGGATCGCGGCGTCCATGGCGTCGCTGTCGCGCAGGTCCGTGCCGGAGCACAGGTAGTCGCCCGCGGCGAGCGCGGCGTCGTCGAGGTCGTGCGGGTTCATCCGACCGTCGCCGTCGCCGTCGCGCCCGGCCCAGGCCCACGTGCTCGGGATGAACTGCATGGGGCCGACCGCGCGGTCCCAGGTGTCGTCGCCGTCGAGCCGGCCGCCGTCGGTGTCGTGGATCGCGGCGACCGGGCCCTTGCCGTTCAGCGCGACACCGATGATCTCCGGGCGGGAGACGCCGTCGGTGGCCAGCACCGACCCGCCGTACCGGCCGTGGTCAGACTCGACCCGGCCGATGCCCGCGAGGAGTGTCCAGGGCAGGTGGCAGCCGGGGTCGGTGCTCGCCAGGGTCGCCGCCGCGTCCTGGTACGCCGACAGAGCCGCCTGCGGCAGGTCGTGCGAGGCGAGCTGGCTCGCGGTGAACACGTGCCCTCCGCGCGGGCTGTCGATCCGCACCTTCTTGTGCCGGTCCTTGGTGGCGACCAGGATCGTGGACCGCTCGACGGGCTGCGGCTGCACCGGGTCGAAGCGGACCTCGCGGTGCGGCTGCACCACGACCGACGCGGCCGACTCGGCCGCGGCCTGCTCGGCGGCGTCGTTCGCGGACGCCGAGGCGGTCAGCGCGAGGGTGAGCGCGACCGCGGCCACGGCCGGCAGCTTGGCTGCCTGCAGTAGTCGGTCGAGGTCCAGATGCTGTGCCGGCACGAGCCGCTTCTCCCCAGGTCGCGGAAGGACCTGACCGACGCTAGGGGCAGCCGTGGCCGGATTGGCCGGAAAGAGCGGGAATGGTCCGGATGGAACCGGGGCCATGGCCTCGACGGGCCAGGGCGCGGGGGAACCCGACCGGTCAGAGCACCTCGAACCGCAGCCCCGCGGCCACCAGGCGGTCGGTCAGCCGCTCCCCCATCGCGACCGCGGTGGTGACCTGCCCGGCGGTCGGCGGGTTGTCGTCGAACGCGAGACACAGGGCGGACTCGCCGAGCATCTTCGCGGTCTCGGTGTAGCCCGGGTCCCCGCCGGACACCGACGTCCGCACCGTGCTGCCACCGCCCTCGGCGACGAACCGCATCGTGAACGAGGAACGGGCACGCTTCTCCTCGCTGGGCCCGGTGCCCTGCGGGACCCGCTTGAGGAGCTGGCGCCGCAGGGGCGGCACCTGCGCGGCAGCGGCGAGCAGACCCACGGCGCCGATCCCGCCGACCACGGTCGGCAGCCGCTTCGCCGCGGCGTAGTGGGCGTAGCTGAAGTCGGGGCCGTACCGCTCCAGGGCGGCGGCCGACCGCTTGACGACGAACGGGTCGATGGTCGGCAGCGGCACCAGCCAGTAGCCGGTGTCCTTGTCGTGGTGCGGTCGCTTCGCGACGGTGCGGACCCGCCGCCCGGCGTCCACGTGCGGGCGCGGCTCGACCTTGCGCCGCTCGGCGAGCGCCTTCTTCATCTGGCCGGCCCGGGAGAAGGCACCGAGGGCGGAGGCGAAGGTGCCGCCCGAGATCGCCGCGTTGGTGCGCAGCATGCCCTTCATCGCCACCGGGACGCCCTCGGGCAGCTGCTTGACGGTGAACAGTGCGCCGAGGTCGTGCGGCACCGAGTCGAACCCGCAAGCGTGCACGATCCGGGCACCCGTCTCGACGGCGCGGGCGTGGTGGCGCACGTACATCGTGTCGATGAACTCCGGCTCGCCGGTCAGGTCGGCGTAGTCGGTGCCCGCCTCGGCACAGGCCGCGACCAGGCCCGCGCCGTGCTCGACGTACGGGCCGACGGTGGTGACGACCACGCGGGTCTGCCCGGCGACGTCCGCAAGTGACGCGGGGTCGCCGGCGTCGGCGTGCAGCAGCGGCAGCTCGGCGAGCTTCGGGTCGATCGCGGCCAGCCGATCGCGGACCGCCTCGAGCTTGGCCTGGTTGCGCCCGGCCAGCGCCCAGCGGCAACCGTCGGGAGCGTGGCCGGCGAGGTACTCGGCGGTCAGCCCGCCGGTGAAGCCGGTGGCGCCGAACAGCACCAGGTCGTACGGGCGGTCGCTGCGGTCCTCCGGAGGCATGCCGACACTCTGCCAGCCGGCCATGGGGGAACCGCACCGGGTCCGAGGGCGTCCCACCCGGGTGAACCTCCCCGTCCGCGTTGCCCTCGCGCTGACCGCCCTCCCGCTCCTCTCGTTACCGACCGCGCCGGTCGGGTCCGTGGCGCAGTCCCCCGGCCTGAGCGGGTTCGCGGACTGCATGGCGTTGCGCCAGTGGTACGTCGCCGCGGCGCTGCCGCGGGTCGGGCCGTGGGGCTGGAACGTCCCGATCGTCGCGTACGACACGGCGGTGCGCGGCGCGGCGGCCGCCGAGGCCGTGGGCAACAGCGGCACCGGCACCAACGTGCAGGAGACAGGGGTCGACGAGCCCGACGTCGCCAAGACGGACGGCTCGCTGCTGGTGCGCACGCTCGGCCGGCGGCTCGTCGTGGTCGACGTGAGCGGCGCCCGGCCGCGCGAGCTGTCGCGCACCCGGCTGCCCGGCAACGGGACCACCGACCCCGAGCTGCTGCTCGTCGGCTCGACCGTGCTCGCCCTGGCCACCGAGGGTGGCGAGGTCGGCGAGGTGGGCGACCGCACCCACGTCACCCGGGTGGACGTCACCGACCCGGCGCACCCGGTCGTGCTCAGCCACCAGCGCGTGGACGGCAGCCTGGTCGAGGCCCGCGAGTACGGCGACGGCACGACCCGCGTCGTGGTCGCCACCGGCCTGCCCGAGCTCGACTTCGTGCGGCCGAGCCGGACCCGGACGCCCCGCGAGGCCCTGCGGCACAACCGGGCGGTCGTGCGTGCCACGCCGGTCGAGACCTGGCTGCCGGGTCTCCGGCAGGGCGACGGCCGCGGCCGGCACCCGCTGCTCGACTGCGCGGCGGTGCTGCACCCCGGAGCGTCGGCCGGCTTCGGCACGCTCAGCGTGCTGACCTTCGCGGCGAGCGACCCGCGCGGCCTCACCGCCACCGGCATCCTGGCCGAGGGCGACCTGGCGTACTCCTCCGCGCAGCGGCTGTACGTCGGCACGCTCGACGGGCAGTGGTGGGATGACGTCGTGCTCCGCGGCGGTGGTGCCGGCGAGGTCGACGACCCGCCCACCACGCAGGTGCACGCGTTCGCGCTCGACGGCACCGGCACCCGGTACGTCGCCAGCGGCCGGGTGCCCGGCACGGTGCGCGACCGGTGGTCGTTCAGCGAGCACGACGGGGTGCTGCGCGTGGCCACCGCGCTGGGCCGCGGCTGGCTGCCGCGCGAGAACGCCGTGCTCACCCTGGCCGAGCGGGACGGTCGGCTCGAGGTCGCCGGCCGCCTCGACGGTCTCGGGCCGCGCGAGCAGATCCGGTCCGTGCGCTGGCTCGGTGACCTCGCCGTCGTCGTGACGTTCCGCCAGGTCGACCCGCTCTACACGCTCGACCTGGCCGACCCCACCGCCCCGCGCCGGCTCGGCGCGCTGAAGATCCCGGGCTTCTCGTCGTACCTCCACCCGCTCGGCGACGGCCTCCTGCTCGGCCTCGGCGAGCACGCGGACCGGCGCGGCCGCAGCCTCGGCGGCCAGGCGGCGGTGTTCGACCTGTCCGACCTGACCCGGGTCCGGCGTGCCGGCAGTGTCCGGCTGGGGCTCTCCGACCGGTTCGCCGCAGCGTGGGAGACGCGGGCGTTCACCTACCTCCCCGACCAGCGGCTCGTCCTGGCCGGCGTCGAGAGCTGGGGCCGGGGCGGCACCCGTCTCGTCGCGCTGCACGTCGGCCGCGCGGGCACGCTGCGCCGGGTCGGCTCCTGGGAAGCCGGCCGCTGGAGCGCCGGCGACCTGCGGGCACTGCCGCTCGGTGACGGCCGGGTCGCGATGGTGCGGCGCGGCGACCACCGGGTGCGGCTGCTCGAGCTGGGCTGAGGGCGCTGATGCTGGGGCGCCGGAGGACGCGGGCGTAGGTTGACGGCATGTGCCGAAACATCCGCGTCCTGCACAACTTCGAGCCTCCTGCGACCCGGGACGAGGTGCACGCGGCCGCGCTGCAGTACGTCCGCAAGGTGAGCGGCTCGACCCGACCCTCGCAGGCCAACCAGGAAGCGTTCGACGAGGCCGTCCGCGAGGTGACCGAGACGACGCGGCGGCTGCTCGACCGGCTGGTGACCAGCGCACCGCCCAAGGACCGCGAGGTCGAGGCGGCCAAGGCGCGCGCCCGCGCGGAGCTGCGCTACGGCTCCTGACCCGGTCTCCGAGGCGCTCGCGACCGTGCGTCGCGAGTGGTTCCTCCCGCCCGGGCAGCGGCCGTTCGCCGGCCTCGACCAGCCGCTGCCGATCGGGCACGACCAGACCAACAGCCAGCCGACGACGGTCCGGCACTGCCTGGAGCACCTCGACGTACGACCGGGTCAACGGGTGCTCGACGTCGGCTGCGGGTCGGCCTGGACGACCGCACTGCTGGCCCACCTCGTCGGCCCGGACGGCGACGTCACCGGCGTGGAGGTGGTGCCCGAGCTGGTGGCGTTCGGCCGCGCGAACCTCGAGCCGCTCGGCCTCGACCCCGACCACGTCCGGGTCGAGCAGGCGCTCCCGGACGCCCTCGGCTGGCCGGCGCGGGCGCCGTACGACCGGGTGCTGGTCTCGGCCGAGGCGAGCGAGCTGCCCGACGCGCTGGTCGCCCAGCTCGCGGACGACGGCGTGCTGGTGGTGCCCGTCGCCGGGCGCCTGACGGTGGCCACCCTCGGCCCGGACCGCCGGGTGGAGGTCAGAAGACTGGGGCGCTACCGCTTCGTGCCACTTCGACCGCCCGTGCCCGGCCCGAAGCATCGTGCACCGCCGCCATGGCGATCCCGGTGAACGCGAAGGCCAGCGCCACCACCTGCGCGACCTGACCGACCCGGCCCAGCTTGTCGATCACCGGGAACAGAGCGACGAAGAGCAGCACCAGCAGCGGTACCCACACCGGCGTACGGCGGGCGACGAAGAGCGCCAGCGCGAGCAGGGTCAGGCCGGCGTAGAACGCCGCCAACCAGCCGAAGAGGAAGATCCCGAGCCCGACGTCCTCGGTGACCGTGTCGAGGGTGCCGGCGCGGATCGCCTGCTCGCGGACGAGCGCGCGGAAGAACACCAGCAGCATGGCGTAGCCGGACGTGCCGATGAAGCCGATCGACAGCACGGACACGGCGATCACGCCGAGCGCGCGGGCGCGCACGTGGAAGAGCGACAGGACCGCCGGAAGACCGAGGGTCAGCGTGACCGAGGCGAGGAAGTACATCACCGCCATGCCGAGCCAGCGGCCGCCGGCCATCGCCACGGTCGCGACGGTCTGGGCGGAGTCACCGTCCGCGGGGACCGGGTTCAGGAGCGCGCCGAAGGCGAGCGCCATGACCCCGACGACCAGGGCGGACGCCGACAGGGGGATCCAGTCCCAGCGCATGGGGGAACGCTAGGCGGACGCGCGCGGCCGCACCACGTTTTCGAGCAAAATCGCACAACATCCGTGACGAAATTCCCGAGTGGGGCGGGTCCGTACCCTGGTGGGCGTGACCACGGCGATCCCTGCCACCCCGGAAGCGACGGCCGACCGGTTCGCGTCCGCGCTCGACGTGCTCGCCGACCGGCCCCTGCTGGTGCTCACCGGCGCCGGCATGAGCACCGACTCGGGCATCCCCGACTACCGCGGACCGGGCTCTCCCAGCAGGACCCCGATGACCTACCAGGAGTTCGCGGCCGGTCCGGACGCGCAGCGCCGCTACTGGGCGCGCTCACACCTGGGCTGGAGCCGGATGGGCCGGGCGACGCCCAACGCCGGCCACGACGCCGTCGCCGCGCTCGAGACCCGCGGCCGGCTCACCCTGACGATCACCCAGAACGTCGACGGCCTGCACGAGTCCGCCGGCTCACGCAACCTGTGCGCACTGCACGGCCGGGTCGCCGACGTGATCTGCCTGGGCTGCCGCACCACCAGCTCGCGGCGCGCGCTGGCCGCCCGGCTCGACGCGCTCAACCCCGGCTGGTCGGCCGCGCACGCCGACGTCGCCTCCCGGCCCGACGGCGACGTCGACCTGGAGGAGACGGCGGGCTTCGTGGTCCCCGGCTGCGACGACTGCGGCGGCGTGCTCAAGCCGGACGTCGTGTTCTTCGGCGAGAACGTCCCCAAGCCCCGCGTCGAGCGCTGCTACGCCGCCGTCGACGCGCTCCCCGCCTGCGACGGCGCCCTGCTCGTGCTCGGCTCGTCGCTGACCGTCATGTCGGGCTTCCGGTTCGTCCGGCACGCCGCGAAGCTCGGTGTCCCGGTCGTGATCGTCAACCGCGGCACCACCCGCGCCGACGACCTGGCGACGGTGAAGCTGCACGCCGGCACGACCGACTTCGCCACCGCGCTCGCATCCGTCGGGTGATCGAGCTTGTCGAGATCACTGGTCTCGACAAGCTCGACCAGCCGGACTAGAGGTTCTGCAGCACCTCGCGCATCAGCGCGGCTGTCTCGGACGGCGTCTTGCCGACCTTCACGCCGACGGCCTCGAGGGCCTCCTTCTTGGCCTGCGCGGTGCCGGACGAGCCGGACACGATCGCGCCGGCGTGGCCCATGGTCTTGCCTTCCGGCGCGGTGAAGCCGGCGACGTACCCGACGACGGGCTTGGTGACGTTGTCCTTGATGTACGCCGCCGCGCGCTCCTCGGCGTCGCCGCCGATCTCGCCGATCATCACGATCGCCTTGGTCTCCGGGTCGGCCTCGAACGCCGCGAGGGCGTCGATGTGGGTGGTGCCGATGACCGGGTCACCGCCGATGCCGATCGCGGTCGAGAAGCCGTAGTCCCGCAGCTCGTACATCATCTGGTAGGTCAGCGTGCCGGACTTCGACACCAGGCCGACCGGGCCCTTGCCCGCGATGGTGTGCGGGGTGATGCCGGCGAGCGACTCCTCCGGGGTGATGATGCCCGGGCAGTTGGGGCCGATCATCCGGGTGTCCTTGCCCTGCAGGTAGGACCACACCTCGGCGGTGTCCTGCACCGGCACGCCCTCGGTGATCACCACGAGCAGGCCGATGCCGGCGTCGATGGCCTCGATGCAGGCGTCCTTGGTGAACGCCGGCGGCACGAACACGACCGACACGTCGGCGCCGGTCTCGGACATGGCCTCCTTGACGCTGCCGAACACCGGCAGCTCCTTGCCGCCGAGCTCGACCGACGTACCGGCCTTGCGGGCGTTGACGCCGCCCACGATGTTGGAGCCCGCGTCGAGCATGAGGGTGGTGTGCTTGGAGCCCATCCCGCCCGTCATGCCCTGGACAATGATCTTGGAGTCCTTGTTGAGGTAGATAGACATCTCTTCGTCCCTGTCCCTTACGCGTTCGCGAGCTCGGCGGCCTTGTCGGCCGCGCCGTCCATGGTGTCGACCTGGGTGACCAGCGGGTGCGCCAGCTCGTCCAGGATCCGGCGGCCCTCGGCCACGTTGTTGCCGTCGAGGCGTACGACGAGCGGCTTGGTGGCCTCGTCGCCGAGGATCTCCAGCGCGCCCTTGATGCCGTTGGCCACCTCGTCGCACGCGGTGATGCCACCGAAGACGTTCACGAACACGCTCTTGACCTGGGCGTCGCCGAGGATCACGTGCAGGCCGTCGGCCATCACCTGGGCGTTGGCGCCGCCACCGATGTCGAGGAAGTTGGCCGGCTTGACGCCGCCGTGCTTCTCGCCGGCGTAGGCCACGACGTCGAGCGTGGACATGACCAGGCCCGCGCCGTTGCCGATGATGCCGACCTCGCCGTCGAGCTTGACGTAGTTGAGGCCCTTGTCCTTGGCCTGCGACTCCAGCGGGTCCTCCTCGTCACGGATGACGAAGGCGGCGTGGTCCTCGTGGCGGAAGTCGGCGTTCTCGTCGAGCGAGACCTTGCCGTCGAGCGCCTCGAGCTTGTCACCGGCCAGGCGGGCCAGCGGGTTGACCTCGACGAGGGTGGCGTCCTCCTCGACGAAGACCTTCCAGAGCGCGAGCACCGTCTGCACGGCCTGCTCCACGAGCGCCTCGGGGAACTTCGCCTCCGCGACGATCGCGCGGGCCTTCTCCTCGTCGACGCCGGAGCCCGGGTCGATGTCGATCTTCTTCACGGCGTCGGGGTTGGTCTTGGCGACCTCCTCGATCTCGACGCCGCCCTCGACGCTGGCGATGCAGAGGTACTGCCGCTGCGCACGGTCGAGCAGGAACGAGAAGTAGTACTCCTCCTCGATGCTCGCGGCGGGCGCGATGAGGACCCGGTTGACGGTGAGGCCCTTGATCTCCATGCCGAGGATCGCGGCCGCGTGCTGCTCGGCCTCGTCGGGCGTCTTGGCGAGCTTGACGCCGCCGGCCTTGCCGCGGCCACCCGCCTTCACCTGGGCCTTCACCACGACGGTGCCGAGCTGCTCGGCCGCCGCGCGCGCCTCGGCGGGCGTGTTCGCCACGATGCCGAGCGTCACCGGCACGTCATGCTTGGCGAAGAGCTCCTTCGCCTGGTACTCCATCAGGTCCACAGGGATCTACCCGTCCTTCTCGATGTCGGAGCTGTCCGGGCGCACGGCCGTCAGACGACAGAGGCGCCTCTGCCGACCCTAGACCCGTGAGGCCGGTCACCTCCACGTCACCCTGGTCACACACGTCGTACCCCCGGTACGGCGAGGTGCGGCCTGGGTAGGAGGCAGCCGTGATGCGCATCGTCGACTCGGGAGGCGTCCGGATCGCCGTCCGCGAGCACTCCGCCGCCGGGCCGGACCGGCCCACCGTCGTGCTCGTGCACGGCTACCCCGACCAGCAGGACATGTGGGACCTCGTGGTCGCCGCCCTGCCGACCGACCGCCTCCACGTCGTGACGTACGACGTCCGGGGCGCCGGGGACAGCGACGCCCCCGACGGGCTGCGCGAGTACCGCACCGACCGGCTCGTCGACGACCTGGCCGCGGTGCTCGACGCGGTGAGCCCGGCCGGACCGGCCCGCCGGCCGGTGCACCTGGTCGGTCACGACTGGGGCTCGGTACAGCTGTGGGACGCGGTCGGCGTCGCGGACGAGCACCCCGGGCTGCGCGGCCGGCTGGCGTCGTTCACCTCGATCAGCGGGCCGTCGCTGGCGCACAGCGCCTGGGTCGCGCAGCACCCGCGCGGCCGCCGGCTCCGGCTGCTCCGGCAGCTCGCGCACTCCTGGTACGTCTACCTCTTCCTCCTGCCCCTGCTGCCCGAGCTGGTCTGGTGGCTGGGGCACCGGCCGCTCGCCCGGGTCATCGCGGCCAAGGAGGGACTCGGCCGCGGCCACTGGGGCGCCGAGCTGCGCCGGAACGCCGCCCGCGGCGTGCGGCTCTACCGCGCCAACTTCCCCGCGGGCCTGCGGCGCGACGTCCGGCACTGGCGCACCGACGTCCCGGTGCAGGTGGTGCGGCCGACCCGCGACGCGTACCTCACCGACGTGCTCCTCGACGACCTCGACCGGATCGCCTCCGACGTCCGCGTGGTCGAGGTCGACGCCGGCCACTGGGTCGCGCGCACCCACCCGGACCGGGTCGCCGCCCTCGTCGCCGGGCACGTGGATCGGACCGCCGGAGCTACCGGCGCGTAGCCTTCCGGCGGACCGGCTCGTTGTCCCCTGCATGACCCGCCGCCGTACCGCCGCCCTCACCGCCGGGCTGACCGCCACCGCCGGCCTCGCCCTGCTCGGGCCGGGCACCCCCGCCACCGCCGACGACACCCCCGGCTACTCCGTCCGGCACATCACCGTCGACACGCTGGTCGGGCCGAACGGCGACCAGCCGTGCGCGGTGACCGCCGACCTCTACACGCCCGACGGCGCGAGCGCGCGGCACCGCAAGCCGGCGATCCTCACCACGCACGGCTTCGGCGGCAGCAAGGACGACGGCAACCAGACCGCGATCGGCCAGGGCTTCGCCCAAGAGGGGTACGTCGTGCTCTCCTACTCCGGCCTCGGCTTCGGCGGGTCGGAGTGCAAGATCCGGCTCGACGACCCGGCCTGGGACGGCAAGGCCGGATCGCAGGTCCTCGACGTGCTCGCCGGCGCGCGCTCGTTCACCGACGAGGACACCGGCGCCGCCGGCCGCGTCGACTACGTCGCGCGCGAGCGGAAGGGCGACCCGAAGGTCGGCATGATCGGCGGCTCCTACGGCGGACAGATCCAGTACGCCGTCGCGATGCAGGACCCGCGCGTCGACGCGCTGATCCCGATCATCACGTGGAACGACCTGGAGTACTCCCTCGCACCCAACAACGCCGACCAGGTCGCCACCGGCCGCAGCGTCGACACCCGCACGCCGGGCGTCGCCAAGAAGCAGTGGGTCGACCTCTTCTTCGCCGGCGGGATCATCGACGGCGTCGACGACGCGCAGGTCGACCCGGGCCGCAACGTCGGCTGCCCCAACTTCGCCGACGAGGTCTGCCCGACGGCGCTGAAGCTGAACACGCTCGGCTACCCCGACGCCGACATGAGCGCGATCGCGGCCCGCTCCTCCGTGGCGTCGTACCTGTCCCGGATCAACGTCTCGACCCTGCTCGTGCAGGGACAGAAGGACACCCTGTTCAACCTCCAGGAGGCGGTCGCGACCTTCAAGGGTCTCCGCCGCCAGGGCACCGAGGCGCGGATGGTGTGGCAGTCGTGGGGCCACTCGGGCAGCACCCCCGCGCCGGGCGAGCTCGACTTCGACGCGCCGTCGCTGCGCGACTCCTACCTCGGCCGCCGGTTCCTCGCCTGGATGGACCACCACGTCCGCGGCGACGAGGACGCCCCGGTCGGCCCGCGGTTCGCGTACTTCCGCGACTGGGTCCGCTACGACACCTCCCCGGCTGCGGCCGGTACCGCGGTCGAGAAGGCGTACGCCGAGAAGCGCCGGTTCCGCACGCCGATGTCCGCCTCGCTCTACCTCTCCGGCAAGGACGGCCTGACACCTACGGCCGACGCCGTCGAGGCCGGGTCGGCGTCCTACGCCAACGCGCCCGGCGCGCCGACGTCGTACTCGGAGACCTCCGGCCTCGAGGGCGGCCAGGTGAACAACCCGGTCTCCGACGCGCCCGGCACCTTCGCGGCGTTCACCAGCGCCCCGCTCGCGAAGGGCGCCTCGATCGTCGGCAGCCCGCGGCTCACCCTGCACCTCGACGCCCCGGTCGCCGCGCAGTCCCAGGCTGGCGGGCCGGGCGGTCAGCTGATCCTCTTCGCCAAGGTGTACGACCTCGCTCCCGACGGCACCCCGACGCTGAAGAACCGGCTCGTCTCTCCGGTGCGCGTGGGCGACGTGACGGAGCCGGTCCGGGTGGAGCTGCCGGGCATCGTGCACCGGGTGCGGAAGGGCCACCGGATCCAGGTGGTGCTCGCCGCGAGCGACTGGGCCTACGCCGACAACGCCCTGGTGCAGCCGGTGACCGTGACCACCAGCAAGGAGGAGCCGAGCGTGCTGCGGCTCCCCCTCACCGGCGACCTGGTGTTCTGACGGCGTCGGTTTCCCACCATCCGGTGGGAAACTTGCGCATCCGGGCCGAAACTTCGGCCCGGATGCGACGGGTTACCACCATCTGGTGGGAAACCGACAGGGGTCAGTCGGCGGCGCGCATCGCCCGGCCGCCGACCAGCAGCCCGAGCGCGCAGACGAAGGCGGCGGCAACGAACCCGGCGGCGACGGTCGATCCGTCGAAGCTGCCGGCGAACAGCGCCCGCTCGGCGTCGACGACGTACGTCAGCGGGTTGAGCCTCGACGCGGTCTGCAGCCAGCCCGGTGCGGAGTCGACCGGCAGCAGCATCCCGGCGAGCAGCAGGATCGGGAACAGGAAGGTCTGCTGCACCGTCCAGAAGATCCAGTCCGCGCCCTTCGCGGCGAGCGCCAGCGCGTAGGACAGCGATCCGAGCCCGACGCAGAACACCGACAGCATCAGCAGGCCGACGACCGTCCCGGCGACGTGCAGCTCGAACGAGAACGGCACGACGACCGCGATCACGATGACCGCCTGCACCAGCACCGGCACGATCTCCTTCAGCGCCCGGCCCATCAGCAGCGCGGACCGCCGCATCGGCGTGACGAGCGTGCGTTCGTGGGAGCCGGTCTGCATCTCGAAAAGCAGGTTGGAGCCGGTCATCGAGGCGCCGAACAGGCACGACATCACCACGATGCCGGGCACGAACCACTGCAGCGCGCCGCCGGAGAGGCCCGGCACGTTGCCGAGCAGCGGGGCGAACAGGCCGAGGAACACCAGCGGCTGGATCATCGAGAACACGACCGAGAACGGGTCGCGCAGCACCGGGCGGAGCTCGCGGCCGAACACGATGGCGGTGTCGCGCGCGAGGTTGCTCGGCGCGGTGAGCGTGGGGGTCAGGGTGGCGGTGCTCATGCGGAGACTCCGATCGGGTCGAGCTGGTCGGTGGCGGGCTGGTCGGCCGTGTGGCCCTCACGGAGGCTGCGGCCGGTGAGGTTGAGGAAGACGTCGTCGAGGGTCGGTCGCGCGACCTCGACGGACCGGGCCGGAAGCCCCGCGTCCTGCAGGTCGACGAGCATCGCGGGCGCGAGGCGAGCCCCGGACGCGACGCGTACGACGACCTCCCGCTCGGCGTGCTCCACCTCGGCGTCGCCGTGGCCGCGGACGATCCGGGCGGCGGCGTTGGCGGCGTCGACGACCTCGTCGAAGGCAAGCGTGATCCGGTCGCCGGCGTGGTCGGCCTTGAGCCGGGCCGGGGTGTCGTCGGCGACGAGCCGCCCGTGGTCGATCACGACGACACGCTCGGCGAGCGAGTCGGCCTCGTCGAGGTAGTGCGTGGTCAGCACGACCGTCGTGCCGTAGCGCTCGCGGAGCGCCACGACGTGCTCCTGGAGGTTGGCCCGGTTCTGCGGGTCCAGCCCGGTCGACGGCTCGTCGAGGAACAGCAGGGCGGGCGCGTGGATCAGGCCCATCGCGATGTCGAGCCGGCGGCGCTGGCCGCCGGACAACGAGGAGACCTTGCGGTCGGCGACCTGGGTCAGGTCGAGCGAGTCGACCAGCTCGTCGGCCCGCGAGCGCGCGGACGCCTTGCTCATGCCGTAGGCGAGGCCGTGGCTGACCAGCTCGTCGCGGCCGCGCTGGTTGTGCCCGGCGCCGTTGCCCTGGCCGATGTAGCCGATCGCGCGCCGCACCTGCTGCGGCTGCGTCGCGACGTCGTACCCGGCGACGCGCGCGGTGCCCGAGGTCGGCGCGATGAGGGTCGTGAGCATCCGCAGGGTCGTCGACTTGCCGGCGCCGTTGGGCCCGAGCAGGGCGACCAGCTCGCCCGGCGCGACCGTGAGGTCGAGGCCGCGCACGGCCTCGACCGTCCGCTTGCGGGCCGTGAAGGCCTTGGTCAGGCCGTGGGTCTCGATCATGTGCTGCGTCGTCTGTGCGGTCATGCCCAGGACGCTACGGAGCCTTTAGGTCAGTTTCTGTCCTGAAGGCGACCTATTCTCGAGGGCATGTCAGGTTCCAGCGCCCGGATGCTCCAGCTGCTGTCGCTGCTCCAGACCCACCGCTTCTGGTCCGGCGGCGAGCTGGCGGAGCGGCTCGAGGTCAGCGAGCGCACGCTGCGCCGCGACGTCGACCGGCTGCGCGAGCTCGGCTACCCCGTCGACGCCGTGCGCGGTACGGCGGGCGGCTACCAGCTCCAGGCCGGCGCCGCCCTCCCGCCGCTGCTCCTCGACGACGACGAGGCGGTGGCGATCGCGGTCGGTCTGCGCGGCGCGGCGGGCGGCATGGTCGAGGGCATCGCCGAGACGTCCGTGCGCGCGCTCGGCAAGCTCGTGCAGGTGATGCCGCCGCGGCTGCGCCGCCGGGTCGACGCGCTGCAGGACGCGACCGTGCCCGTCGGGTTCTCCGGCGGCCCGTCGTTCGACGCCGGGGTGCTGACCACGCTGGCGATGGCCTGCCGCGACGACGAGCGGGTCCGGTTCGACTACACCCCGCGCGAGGGCGAGAGGATGCAGCGCCACGTCGAGCCGCAGAAGCTCGTCTCGCTCGGGCGGCGCTGGTACCTCGTCGCCTACGACCTCACCCGGCACGACTGGCGGTCGTTCCGCGTCGACCGGCTGAGCGACCCCGAGGCGACCGGCGTGAAGTTCCGGCAGCGCGACCTCCCGGCACCGCACACCGGCGACCCGGCGTCGTTCGTGCAGGCCGGCATCCGGTCGGTCCCGCAGAAGCACGAGGTGGCGGTGCTGGTGCACACCTCCGCCTCCTCGGTCGCCCAGGTCGTGCGCGGCTGGGGCCGGGTCGAGCCGCTCGACGACGGCACCTCGCGGCTCCGGATGAGCGTCGACGACCTCGGGTGGCCGGTGATGGTGCTGGCCGCCGTCGGTGCGCCGTTCGAGGTCGAGTCGCCGCCGGCGCTCGCCGAGGAGGTACGGCGGGTGGCCGCGCAGTTCGCGGCGGCCGGCTGAGCGTCGTACCGCGGCAGGCTCAGGCCTCGACCGCGGAGCCGTCCTGCACGTGGTCGCGGACCCAGGCGACGATCTCGGTCGTCGTCGCGCCCGGCGTGAACACCTGGGCGACACCGAGCTCCTTGAGCAGCGGGATGTCGGCCTCCGGGATGATCCCTCCGCCGATCACGACGATGTCGCGGGCGTCGCGCTCGTCGAGCAGCTCGATGAGCTTCTTGAACAGCGTCATGTGCGCACCGGACAGGACGGACAGGCCGATCACGTCGGCGTCCTCCTGGATCGCGGTCTCGACGATCTGCTCGGGAGTCTGGTGGAGGCCCGTGTAGATGACCTCGTGGCCCGCGTCGCGCAGGGCGCGGGCGATCACCTTGGCGCCGCGGTCGTGCCCGTCAAGGCCCGGCTTCGCCACCACGATCCGGATCGGAGCCACCATGACCTGCACCTGCACTTCCCTGGACGACGGGCCGGCCCTTGGTTCGGAGCCGACTGTGCGGCACCCTAGTCCGGGCGTGCCGGACGTCACCAGGCCGGCCCTGTTTCGCCCGCCGTGAGATGGGGCACGTCTGCCACGAGGTTCCGGGGGATCTGGAGCGGGCCGCGGACGGCGGCGAGTGAGCCGGCCCACAGACAGGTAGGACCCTAGTGGGACATGTCGTGACTGTTCCGTTATTGTTCATGCTCGCGTGCCCCCGACGACAAGGATTCACCTGTGGCGAATCACCGTGCTGAGAGGCGTGCGCCCTCTCGCCGGAGCGACACAGCTCGCGCGGGGGCGCGGGCCGAGGAGTCGAACCCGACGACCTCGACGATCTCGGTTGCAGAGCGGTCGACCGACGCACCTTCGGGTACCACGACTGCTACTTCCGTAAACGTGGCGGCTCCCGTGGCCGCCACGTCGCCTGTCCAGTCCGCGACCGCCACGTCGGGCCCCGGCAAGCGCCGCGCGGCCAAGCCGACGCGCCACGACCGCGCCGCCGCCCGTGACGCCGAGCGTTCGGCGCAGCGCGAGGCGCAGCAGCGCGCCGCCCGTGAGGCCGCGCGCGCCGAGGCTGTCCGCAAGGCCGAGGCCCAGGCCGCCCGTGAGGCCGCCCGTGAGTCCGCCCGGGCCACGGTGCAGCCCGTTGCGCGCGGCAACCACACCGGCGGGCGCAAGAGCCTGTTCCCCGCGCTCCCCTCGGCCCCGACGCTGGTCGGCGCTGCCGCCCTCGCCTTCGCGGCCGTCGGTGCCACGGTGAGCCAACAAAGCGCCAGCACCCCCGACGAGTTCCAGAAGTTCGCCTCGCAGGCCAGCGTGCTCAACGCCGCCACCAGCATCGGGTCCAGCGACGCGGTCAGCGGTCGCAAGCGCGCGGTCAGCCGCGACAGCGAGCGTGAGGCGCTGAAGGACGCCGCCGACGCCGAGCTGCTCGCCGCGGCCGAGGACCAGGCCAAGGAGCGCGACGCCGCCCTGGCCGCGCTCGCCGCGAGCGCCGAGAAGCACGCCAAGGTGATCGCCCGCAACGCGTGGCAGTTCGCCCTGCCGTCCGGCAGCTACCGGGTCAGCTACAACTACGGGCAGTGCTCCTACCTCTGGTCCAACTGCCACACCGGTGAGGACTTCTCCGCGCCCTACGGCACGACGATCTACAACATCGCGGCCGGCACCGTGACCTCCGCCGGCTACGACGGCTCCTACGGCAACAAGACGGTCGTCACGCTCGAGGACGGCACCGAGCTCTGGTACTGCCACCAGTCCTCGATGAACGTCTCCGTCGGCCAGACCGTCGAGCCGGGCCAGGCCATCGGCGCGATCGGCACGACCGGCAACACCACCGGCCCGCACCTCCACCTCGAGGTCCGGCCGGGCGGCGGTGACCCGGTCGACCCGCTGAGCACGCTCGCCGTGCACGGCGTCACCCCCTGACGCTGCGCCAGGAGGCCGCGAGGAGCGTCAGAGCTTCTCGACCGGGGCGTAGCGCATCAGCAGCCGCTTGACGCCCTGGGAACCGAAGTCGATCGAGGCGACCGCCTTGTCACCGACGCCCTCCATCGTGACGACCGTGCCCATCCCGAAGCTGTCGTGCACGACGCGGTCGCCGGGCTCCAGGCTCGGAATCTCGCGGGTCTTGCCGCGGGCGTCGGCGTCGGCCCTCGCGGCCGCGGTGCCGAAGCGCCGCACGGGCTGGGTGCCCCGGGAACCAGCACCGGGGAAGGCCGCCACGGGCCGGTTCCAGGACGTCTGGGCGGCCTCGGTGCGCTGCCAGTCGACGAGGTCGACCGGGAGCTCGTCGAGGAACCGCGACGCCGGGTTGTGCGACGGGGCGCCCCAGGCCGACCGGACGACCGCGCGCGAGACGTAGAGCCGCTGCTGCGCGCGGGTCACCCCGACGTACGCGAGACGCCGCTCCTCCTCGAGCTCGGGCTGGTCGCCGAGCGCGCGCTGGTGCGGGAAGACGCCGTCCTCCATGCCGGTGAGGAAGACGACCGGGAACTCCAGGCCCTTGGCGGTGTGCAGCGTCATCAGCGTGACCACGCCGCCGCTCTCGTCGGCGTCGGGGATCTGGTCGCTGTCGGCGACCAGAGCGACCCGCTCGAGGAAGTCGCCCAGCCCCGGGGTCGGTGCGTCCGGCCCGGCCGCGTCGGCGGGGTCGGCGGAGGGGCCGAGCACCGGCTCGTCGGCGAACTCGCGGGCGACGGCGACGAGCTCGGCGAGGTTCTCGACGCGGGTCTCGTCCTGCGGGTCGTCGCTGGCCTC
Organism: Nocardioides iriomotensis; assembly: GCF_004168035.1. Taxonomy (GTDB): domain Bacteria; phylum Actinomycetota; class Actinomycetes; order Propionibacteriales; family Nocardioidaceae; genus Nocardioides_B; species Nocardioides_B iriomotensis. Next base: position 63,551 of record NZ_SDPU01000001.1, read on the forward strand.
GAGCTCGGCGAGGTACCCGCTGCGGGTCAGCACGGCCTCGAGGACGACGTCGGCCCGCTCCCCCGCGTCGACCATCGACTGCAGCTCCTGGACCATCTCGACGAAGCCGCGGACCGCGCCCAGCGAGCGGGTGGCGATGCCGGGCGCGTCCTCGGCCCGCTGGAGCGCCTCCCAGAAGGTCAGCCCGTCGCGCTGCGCGAGCGCGTCGACGCAGGCCTCGGCCCGCTCACCGATGCCGCGCTTGGGCGTGTTGAGCACTCGGCGCAGCGAGATCTCGTCGGCCGGGTTGACCAGCATCCGGAGGTAGGCGAGCGCGTCGCGCACCTCGCGGCGTTCGTAGAAGCGCACCCCGCCGACGACCTTGTAGGGCTGGCCGGTGCGGATGAACACCTCCTCGAACACACGGGACTGGGCGTTGGTGCGGTAGAAGACCGCGACGTCCATCGGTTCCACGGCGGTGTCGTCGACCAGCTTGTCGATCTGCTCGGAGACAAACCGCGCCTCGTCGTGCTCGTCGTCGGCGACGTACCCGACGATCCGCTCGCCCTCGCCCGCGTCGGACCAGAGGTTCTTGGCCTTGCGGCCCTTGTTGCGGCTGATCACGGCGTTGGCCGCCTCGAGGATCGTCTGGGTGGAGCGGTAGTTCTGCTCCAGCAGGATCGTCGTCGCGTCGGGGAAGTCCTCCTCGAACTGGAGGATGTTGCGGATGCTCGCGCCGCGGAAGGCATAGATCGACTGGTCGGCGTCGCCGACGACCATCAGCTCCGACGGCTCGATGCCGCCGTCGCCATCGGGCGCGTCGGGGTCGGCGCCACCCGCCGCCACCGGCCGGCCGACGTCGTGCGCGCACAGCTCGCGGACGAGGGAGTACTGGGCGTGGTTGGTGTCCTGGTACTCGTCGACGAGCACGTGCCGGAACCGGCGGCGGTAGTTCTCCCGGACGTCGGGGAACGCCTGGAACAGGTGCACCGTCGTCATGATCAGGTCGTCGAAGTCGAGGGCGTTGGCCGCGCGGAGCTTCTGCTGGTAGAGCGTGTACGCCGCGGCGTAGGTCTCCTCCAGGTGGTTGCGGGCCTCCTTGGTGGCGTCCTCGTGGTCGACGAGCTCGTTCTTCTGGTTGCTGACCCAGTTGAGCACCGCCCGGGGCTGGTAGCGCTTGGGGTCGAGGTCGAGCTCCTTGAGCACCAGCGTCATGAGTCGCTTGGAGTCGGCGGCGTCGTAGATCGAGAACGACGACTTGTAGCCGAACTTGTCGATCTCCTTGCGCAGGATCCGCACGCAAGCCGAGTGGAACGTCGAGACCCACATGATCCGTGCCCGCCGGCCGACGAGGTCCTCGACCCGCTCGCGCATCTCGGCGGCGGCCTTGTTGGTGAAGGTGATCGCGAGGATCGAGCCGGGGTGCGCCTTGCGTTCGGAGATCAGCCAGGCGATGCGACGGGTGAGCACGCGGGTCTTGCCGGAGCCGGCACCGGCGACGACCAGCAGCGGCGGGCCGGCGTGCACGACCGCGGCGCGCTGCGGCTCGTTGAGCCCCGCGAGCAGCTCCTCGGGCGACGGTCCGCGGCGGCGGGCGGGCTGCTCGTCGGGCCGGTCGGGGTCGCGGGACTCGTCGACCGGCGTCGGGGCCTGCGGGATCGGGAACAGCGCACTCATCTCGGACGCCACCCTACGTCGCGGCGCGGACAGGAAGGGCGGCCCGTCAGCGTCCGGTCGCGCTGAAGTGCTGGTAGTCCTTGAGCGTCCGCCAGTCGCCGCCCCACGACCAACCGATCCGGGCGAACGCGCGCACGACGAGCCCCCCGCGGCGGATCATCCCGGGCCGGTGCCACGAGCGGTCGAGGTAGGAGCGGGCGCGCTCGGGGATGACCAGGCCGTCCTTCTCGTAGGGGTTCTGGAACGGGTTGAGGTCGATCGCGAGGCCGTAGGCGTGGGCGGAGTACGACGAGCCTCCGGTCGTGGCCCGGCACACCATCGCGCCGGTGCCGTTGCCGTCGCCGCTGGGCGTCGGGTCGCGCCGCGAGCTCGTCGGCAGCGTCATCTGCTCGATCGGGAAGCGGGCCCGGTAGAGCTGCCGGAAGACCCCGGCGACGTTGCGGGCATGGCCCTTGCGGACGATGAGCTCGCCGGTGTGCGGCCGCTCGTCGAACCCGTGGAACACCACCTGCAGGTAGCGCAGGGCGCGCAGCGGCACCGGGCAGCCGCGCTCCCACGACGTGCCCATCCGGTCCCGGACGGCCGGAGTGATCCGCTGGACCGACGAGCGGAACCGGGCGTCAGGCGGGGGCGGCAGCGCGTCGACCGTCGCCATCCTCCGGGTGCGCAGCTCGGGCGGTGTCCGCCGTACGACGCCGAACCCGTCGGGCCGGGTCGGCAGGGTCTTCGCGCCGATCCGCCACTCGGTGAGGTGCGGCGGGTCGGCCTGCGGGACCGGGCAGCTCGCCGTCGGGACGCTGAACGTCAGGACGGCGAGCAGCCAGGCCAGGCAGGTCACACCGCAGAGCCTAGGCGCCTCAGGCGGCGGTCTTGGCCGCCTTGCGACGCCCGTGGACGTGGTTGGCGGCCCAGAGCACGAGGCCGACAGCCAGGAGTCCGCCGCAGTAGAGCAGCAGGCTCGGGTCGTCCAGGACCGTGTAGACGAGCAGGCCGGCGTTGCCGACGATGCCGGCGTACAGCAGCGCGGTGGGCGCCCGGAACGACGCCTTCTCGGAGTTCTCGTCGCGGCGCAGCTTGAGGCAGGCGATGATCACCAGCCCGTAGATGAACAGCAGGAACACCACCGACGCGGCGGCGAGCGTCTCCACCTCGGCGCCGGCGGCGAGCAGCACGCCGACGACCATCACGAACGTGAACGCGATGCCGACCCACGGCGTGTGCCGCTTGGGGTGCACCTTGGCGAACACCTCCGGCACCGCGCCCTCCTGGGCCATGCCGTAGAGGATCCGCGACTGGGTCACCATCGTGACCAGGCAGGTGTTGGTGACGGCGATGAGCGCGATCGCGGCGAAGAACCACAGCGGGATCGGGAACGGACCCTCGCGCACGACCTCGAGCAGCGCTCCCTCGGAGCCGGCCACCTTGTCGTACGGCGCCACCAGCGAGGTGGAGATCGCGACCAGGACGTAGAGCAGGCCGGCGAGCGCCATGCCGCCGAGCAGCGCCTTGGGGAACACCTTGGGGGCGTTCTTGGTCTCCTCGGCCACGTTGGCGGCATTCTCGAACCCGGTCATCGCGAAGAACGACAGCGCCGCACCGCCGAGGATCGCGAGCACGATGCTGCCCTCGCCCTTGAAGTCGACGACCTGGCTGTAGCGAGCCTCGCCGGTGAAGATGACCGCGATGCCGGTGGCGATCACGATCAGCAGACCGGTCAGCTCGATGAACGTCATGACAGCGTTGGTCTTGGCGGTCTCGGAGATGCCGCGGTAGTTGATCAGCGACAGCACCGCGACGAAGCCGATCGCGACCAGCAGCGTCGGCCAGTCGAGGAACTCCTTGAAGTACTCACCGCCGAACGTCAGCGCGAGGGCGCCGGAGGCCGTCACGATCGCGGCGAGCATGCAGAACGTCACGACGAAGGTGAAGAAGTCGTTCTTGAAGGCCTTGGAGATGTAGAGCGCGGCGCCGGCGGCCACCGGGTAGCGGGTCACCAGCTCGGCGTACGCCAGGCCGGTGATCAGGGCGACGCCGACACCGAGGGCGAACGCCGTCCAGAACGCCCCGCCGACCTGGCCGGCGACGACGCCGATCAGGGCGTAGATGCCGGATCCGAGGACGTCCCCGAGGACGTAGAAGAAGAGAAGGCCCGCGGTCATGTTGCGGGCGAGCTTGGGTCCTGAGGAGCGTTGGTCGGCCGAGGTCTCGACGTTGCTGGACATGCGCAGGGTTTGCCCGGTCACCCGGTATCGAAAACATCGGGCAGGGCGGTGCCCCCGACATGCGGTGCCCGGCCGGGCGTCAGACGCCCGTCGCGTTGGGGTCGCGCCACGTCCGCTCGAAGGGCAGCCGCCACGCGTTGGGGGCGATGAGCTGGTGGATGGAGTTCGGCCCCCACGTGCCGGGCTGGTAGATCCGCACGGGCGGTGGGTCGGCGAGCAGGGGGCGGGACATCTGCCACAGGCACTCGATGCCCTCGGCCTTGGTGAACAGCGTGTGGTCGCCGCGCATGGCGTCGTGGATGAGGCGCTCGTAGGCCTCCAGGCCCGCTCCGGCGTAGTCGGACTCGTGCAGCGCGAACTGCATGCTGAGCTTGTCGAGCTTCATGCCGGGTCCGGGGCGCTTGCCGTAGAACGACAGCGACATCTTCGACGAGTCGGCGAGGTCGAAGGTGAGGTGGTCGGGCCCCTGCCCGCCGACACCCGATCCGGACGGGAACATCGTGCGGGGCGGCTCCTTGAACGCGATCGAGATGATGCGCGCGCCCTCGGCCAGCTTCTTGCCGGTGCGCAGGAAGAACGGCACGCCCGCCCAGCGCCAGTTGTCGATCTCGGCCTTCAGCGCGATGAACGTCTCGGTGTCGGAAGCGCGGGAGACGAGGTCGCGGTCGCGGTAGCCGGCGAACTGGCCGCGAACGACGTTGTGCGGCTCGACCGGACGCATCGAGCGGAACACCTTGTTCTTCTCCTCGCCGATCGGGCCCGGCGCGAGCGAGGTGGGCGGCTCCATCGCCATGAACGCCATCACCTGGAACAGGTGCGTGACGACCATGTCCTTGTAGGCGCCGGTCTGCTCGTAGAACGCCTCGCGCCCCTCGAGGCCGAGCGTCTCGGGCACGTCGACCTGCACGTGGTCGATGTGGTTGCGGTTCCAGATCGGCTCGAAGAGACCGTTGGCGAACCGGAACGCCAGGATGTTCTGGGCCGCCTCCTTGCCGAGGAAGTGGTCGATCCTGAAGATCTGCTCCTCGGCGAAGACCTCGTGCAGCTGACGGTTCAGGTCGACCGCCGACTCGTAGTCGGTGCCGAACGGCTTCTCCATGACGATCCGGGCGCGCTCGACGAGCCCCGCCTCCCCGAGGGTCTGTACGGCGGCGAGCGCGGCCTTGGGCGGCACGCTCAGGTAGTGCAGGTAGCGGACCATCTCGCCGTCGACCTCGTCGCGCAGCTCCTTCACGGCGCGCTCGACCATCTCGGCGAGTCCTTGCGGCCCCTTGCCCGTCGGCACGTAGCTCAGCCGGCGCGCGAACTCGCTCCACTCCTCGTCGGTCACCTTCGGCCGCTTCCCCGAGCCGGCCGAAGGGTCGTTGTCGACCTGGCACGCCTTGCGCGCGATCTCGAGGAACTCGTCCTGGGTGATGTCGTCGAGCGCCGTGCCGACGATGCGGGTGTCCCGGGCGAGCCCGGCCTTGAAGAGGTGGAGCAGCCCGGGGAGGAGCTTGCGCTTGGCCAGGTCCCCCGTCGCTCCCACCAGCACGATCACGTGCGGGTCAGCCATGTCGTCACCGTATGAGCCACGCATGTAGGTGACGGTACGCCCGCGCGTCGAACGGCGTCAGGGTGCGCGCCGCCGGCCGCTCACCCGCCTCGCCTCGCCGTACTGGAACACGTTCCATACAATCGACGACACTCGGCCAGGACCCGACCGACCAGGAGGCCCGATGAGGCTGGAGCTGTCCGCGGAGGACGCCGCGTTCCGCGAGGAGATGCGGACGTTCTTCACCACGCAGGTGCCGCAGGAGATCCGGGACGCGGTCGCGTCGCGGCGCGAGCTGTCCAAGGACGACATCGTCCGGAGCCAACGGATCCTCAACGCCGCCGGGCTCGCGGTGCCGGGCTGGACGGTGGAGTGGGGCGGTCGCGACTGGACGCCGCTGCAGCGGCACATCTGGCACGAGGAGATGCAGCGGGCGTGCGTGCCGATCCCGCTGGCGTTCAACGCCTCCATGGTCGGTCCGGTCATCGCGACGTTCGGGTCGCAGGAGCAGAAGGAGCGCTTCCTGCCGCCGACCGCCAACCTCGACATCTGGTGGTCGCAGGGCTTCTCCGAGCCGGACGCCGGCTCCGACCTCGCGTCGCTGCGCACCACCGCCGTCCGCCAGGGCGACGAGTGGGTGGTCAACGGACAGAAGACCTGGACCACGCTCGGGCAGCACGGCGACTGGATCTTCTGCCTGGTGCGCACCGACCCCGACGCCCCGAAGAAGCAACAGGGCATCTCGTTCCTGCTCGTCGACATGACCTCGCCCGGCGTCACCGTCCGGCCGATCCAGCTGATCGACGGCGGGCACGAGGTCAACGAGGTGTGGTTCGAGGACGTCCGCGTCCCCGCCGCGAACCTCGTCGGTGAGGAGAACAAGGGCTGGGACTACGCGAAGTTCCTGCTCGGCAACGAGCGCGTCGGCGTCGCGCCGGTCGGCCAGACCAAGCGCGTGCTGGCGCAGGCGAAGGAGTGGGCGCGCGCGGGCGGCGTGCTGGACGACCCGCTGGTCGCGGCGCAGTTCGCCGACCTCGAGAACGACCTGCTCGCGCTCGAGCTCACCGCGCTCCGCGTCGTCGCGCACTCCGCCGACGGCAAGCCGCACCCGGCCTCGTCGGTGCTCAAGCTCAAGGGCACGGTGCTGCAGCAGGCGGTCAGCGAGCTCGTCGTCGACATCGCCGGTCCGGCGTCGCTGGCGTCGGGCGCGACCGCCGACGAGAGCGACGTCGACGACTGGGCCCGGGTGGCCACGCCGGCGTACCTCAACCTCCGCAAGGCCTCCATCTACGGCGGCTCCAACGAGGTGCAGCGTCAGATCATCGCCCGCACGATCCTGGGACTGTGAGGACCGCATGAACTTCGAGTACGACGACGAGCAGGAGGCGCTGCGCGACAGCGTCAAGGCGTTGCTGGGCAAGGCCTACGGCGACTTCGAGCAGCGGCGCAAGGCGGTGGACGCCGACCCCGGCTTCGACGATTCGACCTGGCGTCGACTGGCCGAGCTGGGCGTGCTGGGCCTGCCGTTCGCCGAGGAGAGCGGCGGCATGGGCGCCGGACCCGTCGAGGTCTCGCTCGTCGCCGAGGAGGTCGGCCGCGTCCTCGCGCCCGAGCCGTTCCTCGCGACGGTCGTGCTGGCCGGCGGTCTGGTCGAGGCGGCCGGCTCCGACGAGCAGAAGGCCGCCGTCCTGGGTCCGCTCGCCGAGGGCGAGTCGGTCGTGGCGTTCGCGCACCTCGAGCCCGGCGGGCGCTGGTCGCCCACGGCGACCGCCGTGACGGCCACGTCGTCCGGCGACGGCTGGGCGCTCGACGGCGTCAAGGAACCGGTGCCGCACGGTGCCCGCGCCGACGTGCTCGTCGTGTCGGCCGCGCTGCCGTCCGGAGGCACCGGGCTGTTCCTGGTCGACCCGGCCGGCACCGAGCGCTCCGGCTACGCCGTGCACGACGGCTCGCGCGCGGCCCGGGTCACCTTCTCCGGCACTGCCGCGACGCCGCTGGGCGACGGCGGCGACGCGACCGCGACGATCGCCACCGCGCTCGACCGGACGCGGATCGCCGCGTGCCACCAGGCGCTGGGCGCGATGTCGTTCCAGCTCGGCGCAACGACGTCGTACCTCACCAGCAGGAAGCAGTTCGGCGTCACTCTCAACACGTTCCAGGCGCTGACGTTCCGCGCGGCTGACATGTACGTCTCGCTCGAGCTCGCCCGCAGCCTCACCCTCTGGGCGACGCTCGTGTCGATCGCCGGCAGCCCTGAGGAGATCGCCGACGCCGCCGCGCGTGCCTCGCTGCAGGTGAGCAAGGCGAGCCGGCACATCGGTCAGGAGGCGATCCAGCTGCACGGTGGGATCGGCATGACGGCGGAGTACGCCGTCGGCCACTACACCAGCCACCTCACAGCGCTGGAGCACTGGCTCGGTGACGGCCGGTTCCACCTGTCCACGCTGGCCTCGTGCATCGGCGACCACGACGAGGTCGACCCGATCCCGTAGCGGGCGGTCAGGCGCGGCGCTTGTCCCGCACCAGGACGACCTTGTCCTGACGGCGTACGTCGAACATGTCGATCGCCTCGATCAGGTCGCTGAGCTTGCGGTACCCGAAGTTGCGCGGGTCGAGCGACGCCTGGTTGCCGATCTGGTTCCGCACCGCGCTCAGGTGCGCCCAGCCGTCGTCACCGGCCGCCCCCTCCACGGCGTTCCGAAGCATCTGCACGAGCCGCGCGTCTCCACGCAGCTTCTTGGTGGGCGTCCTGACGGCGGTCGAGTCCGTGGTCTCGGGCTGCTCGCCGAGACCTTCGACGTAGGTGAACTGTGAGCAGGCGTTGACGAAGGGCTGCGGTGTCTTCTTCTCGCCGTAGCCGTACACCTTCAGCCCCTCAGTGAGGATCCGCATCACCAGAGGCGTGAAGTCGGCGTCGCTCGAGACGATCGCGAAGGCGTCGAGCTTCCCGGCGTAGAGCAGGTCCATCCCGTCGATGACCATCGCCATGTCGGAGGCGTTCTTGCCCTTGCTGTAGGCGTACTGCTGGACGGGGCGGATGGCGTACTCGTGGAGCACGGCCTCCCACGACTTGAGGCCGGGGCTGGCCCAGTTGCCGTAGGCCCGCCGCACGTTGGCCGCGCCGTGGCGGGCCACCTCGGCGAGGATCACGTCGATCTTCGCGGCAGGGGCGTTGTCGGCGTCGATCAGCAGCGCGATGCGCCGTTCGCGTTCGTCCACCCCGTGATCCTGTCAGAGCAGGCGGCGGTCGCTGGCCCAGCGGGTCAGCTCGTGGCGCGACGAGAGCTGCAGCTTGCGCAGCACGCTCGACACGTGGGTCTCGACGGTCTTCACCGAGATGAACAGCTCGGAGGCGACCTCCTTGTAGGCGTAGCCGCGCGCGATCAGCCGCATCACCTCGCGCTCGCGGTCGGTGAGCCGGTCGAGATCCTCGTCGACCTGGGCGACCGCGATCGAGCCGGCGAAGGCGTCGAGCACGAAGCCGGCCAGCCGCGGCGAGAACACCGCGTCGCCCTCGGCCACCCGACCGATCGCGGCGACGAGCTCGGGGCCGGTGATGGTCTTCGTGACGTAGCCGCGCGCGCCGGCGCGGATCGTGCCGATCACGTCCTCGGCCGCGTCGGAGACCGACAGCGCGAGGAACCGCGTCTCGGGGACCCGGTTGGCGACCCGGCGCATCACCTCGCCTCCGCCGCCGCCGGGCAGGTGCACGTCGAGCAGGACGACCTCGGGCTTCAGCCGGAGCACGGCGTCGACGGCTTGGTCGACGTCCTCGGCCTCGGCGAGCACGTCCACCGCGCCCTCGATCTCGGCGCGCACGCCGCGGCGGAACATCGCGTGGTCGTCGACCACGACGACGCTGCGCCGGGTGCCTGGTGACGACGAGGGTGCGGCGTGGGCGGTCATCGGGCGTCCTCTTCCTGCTTCTGCTCGGGGGGTGCGGTGGGCTTGCGGGTCATGGCGAGCCGGACCTCGGTGCCCTCGCCGGGGGCCGTGCGGAGGACCGCCGTACCGCCGTGCCGGGCCATCCGGTCCTGGATGCTGTTGCGGACGCCCATCCGGTCCTGGGGTACGGCGTCCGGGTCGAAGCCCTGACCGCGGTCGCGGACGAACACCTCGAGGCGGCTTTCGTCGCACTCGGCGAACACGTCGACCTTGTCGGCGCCGGAGTGCTTGGCGGCGTTGACCATCGCCTCGCGGGCGGCGAGCACGAGCGGGCGGCGGGCCTCGTCGACGGCCACGTCACCGACGGTGACCACCTCGACCGGCACGCCGAACGCGTCCTCCACCTCGGCCGCGGCGGCCCGCAGCGCGGCGGCGACGGACGTCTCGGGGTGGGCGTCCTCGCCGTACAGCCAGCTGCGCAGGTCGCGCTCCTGGGCCCGGGCGAGCTTGGCGACGGTGCGCCCGTCGTCGGCGTGCTTCTGGATCAGCGCGAGGGTCTGCAGCACGGAGTCGTGCAGGTGCGCGGCCATGTCCGCGCGCTCCTGCGAGCGCACCCGTGCCGAGCGCTCCTCGGACAGGTCGCCCGAGAGCCGGAACAGCCACGGCCCGACCATCAGCGCGAGGCCGACGACGCCGAGCACGCCGGCGAGCACGACGTCGCGGGCGACACCCATCTGCCCCGTCTGCACGGCGAACAGCACGAGCGCCGACACGAGGAGCGCGACACCGACGGCGAGCCGCACCCAGGCGGCGGCACCCCCCGAGCCGACGACGGCACGCCACAGGTCGATCCGGCCGGTGCTGTCGATCCAGCGCTCGCGCTGGGCCTCGTCGGCCTGCCACCACAGCACGCCGAGCCCGACGACGCCGAGGAGGACCGGCCAGAACAGCAGCGACCCGCCGAACATCCCCTGGGCCAGGATCACGATGCCGAGCCCGAACACGCCGATCGCCACCAGGGGCCCGGCGTCGCTCAGCCGGGAAGCGCGACCCTGCCGCTTGCCCTGCCGGGTGGCGGCCTCGAGCCCGGGCGCGGACTCGTCGAGGTGCGGGTCGGCCGGCAGGATCATCCAGAGGCCGGCGTAGAAGACGAGGCCGAGCCCGCCGAGGGCGCAGGCCAGCACGAACGCGATCCGCACGTGCATCGGGTCGAGCCCGAGGTGCTGCGCCAGCCCGCCGGCCACGCCGGCCAGGATGCGGTCGTCCCGGGACCTGCGAGCACGCCGGGTCGGCCGGGTCAGCCGCTCGTCGCCGGGAACGGCGGACGGGGGCGGCGACGGCGGCGGGAACCCGCTCGGATCGGTGGAGGCGGACGCAGTGGTGCTCATCGTGGATCAATCGTCACACAGCGCGCGGGCCGGAACCATGAGTGCCGACCCTGACCCGACCCTGATCCCCCGAGTCGTTGGACCCTCTTCTTTCAGGGCCTTCCCCGATGGTGGCGGGCCGCGCGGAGGACCAGCATTGATGCCATGACCGAGACCCCTCCGCAGCAGGAGACCCAGCCCGGCTCGACCGGGTTCGACCGGGACGCCCTGCGCGACTTCGACCGGCTCCGCCGCAGCACCACCGACCGCAAGATCGCCGGTGTCGCTGGCGGCCTGGGCCGCCACCTCAACATCGACCCCACCATCCTGCGCGTGCTGTTCGTCGTGCTGGTCTTCTTCGGTGGCGCCGGCCTCCTGCTGTACGGCGCCGCCTGGTTGCTCGTCCCGGAGGACGGCTCCGACGAGGCCGCGATCAGCACCAGCCCGTCCACCCGCACGACCGCCCTGGTCGTCGCCGGCGTCATCGGCGTGCTGCTCGTGCTCGGCGACTCCTGGGGCGGCTTCGGCTTCCCGTGGCCGCTCGCGATCATCGCGCTGGTGGTGGTGCTGTTCCTGATCAACAAGGACCGGCCCAAGACGCCCGCCGCGCCGGGCGCCACCACACCCGCGGCTCCGACGAGCACCGGCGTCGGCTGGCCGCAGGCCGACCAGCCCGACGCGGCGAGCTACGACGCTCCCGGCACCACGGGCACGACCGCGCTCGGCTGGGTCGGTGACACGACCAGCGAGCGCCCGGCCGAGGAGAGCACCCCGGGCCAGGTCCCGCCGGCCCCGCCGTACGGCACCGGCTCGTGGGCGCCCACTCCCCCGCCGTACCAGGCGAAGCCGTCCAGGAAGGACCGCGGCCCCAAGCTGTTCGGCATCACCCTCGCCCTCGTCGCTGTCGGCCTCGGCGCGCTCGGCCTGTACGACGCGCTCGGCGGCTCGCCCGTCGACTCGGCCTACCCGGCCGTCGCCCTGACGATCGTCGGCGCGATGCTCCTGGTCGGCGCGTTCGTCGGACGCCCCGGCGGCCTGATCTTCCTCGGCATCGTCGCGGCCCTCGCCCTCGCGGTGAGCAGCGCCGGCGAGGAGTACGGCTGGGACCAGCGCACCGACCGCGTCGAGCGGCCGCAGAGCGCCGCGGCCCTGCCGAGCGAGTACCGCATGAGCGTCGGCAGCATGGTGGTCGACCTCACCGAGATCGACAACCTGCAGGCTCTCGACGGCCGCGACCTCGACATCCAGGCCGGGTTCGGCGAGATCCTCGTGATCGTCCCCGACGGCGTCGACGTGAACGTCGACAGCAGCATCAGCCTCGGCGGTGACATCGCGGTCGGCGACAACGAGCGCAACGGCAACAGCCCGCAACTCACCGACCAGATCGACGGGGGCGTCGACGTCCCCGACATGACCATCGACATCGAGCTGGCCGCCGGCCGCATCGACGTCCACCAGGAGGCAGCGGCATGAGCACCAAGACCCATCCCCTCAGCGTGACCCACCTGGTCGTGGGCCTGGTGTTCCTCGGGATCGCCGGCTCCTGGGCGCTCAACCAGACCGGCCTCATCGACCCCGAGGACATGACCTGGCTGTTCCCGATGGCACTCGTCGTCGCCGGCGGCGTCGGCCTGGTCGCCGCGATGGCCAAGGGCGTCCGCGGCCGCAGGCCGCAGCCGGAGCTCCGCAGCGAGTACGTCGAGACGCCGTACGAGGAGCCGCTGCGCCCCGACTACACCAGCGACCTCGACCGGAAGCTGAACGAGGCCGAGAAGACCACCGTCATCGCCACCGACACCACCCCCATCGACACCTCGGACGAGAACAAGGAGAACGACCGATGAGCCAGCCGATCCACCAGCCCTACAACAGCCCGAAGCGGCTCGTCCGCAGCGACGACGACGCCTGGCTGGGCGGCGTGTGCGGCGGTATCGCGCAGTACACCGGCGTCGACGCCAACCTGATCAGGCTGCTCGTCGCGATCGGAGCGCTGTTCAGCTTCGGCACCCTCGTGGTCGCGTACATCGTCGCCTGGGTGCTGATGCCCAAGGAGTGACCCGCAGCCTGCAGACACCGCGGACACCGACGGACCCCCGAGCCACCCTGAGGCTCGGGGGTCCGCCGCGTCCGGGGAGTCGGGCTCAGCCGGCCCGTCCGGCCCGCTCGGCCAGCCACAAGTCGCGCGCGTCGACCGCGGTGTCGGCGAAGTCCGAGAACACCCCGTCCACCCCGGCGTCGAGGAACGCGTGGATCTCGGCGCGCGCGTCGCCCTTCGCGTTCGGGTCCGTGCCGCGGCGGAAGTCGGTCGCCATGAACTGGTTCTCGTCGCGCATCGTCCACACGTGCACGACCAGGCCGGCGGCGTGCGCGTCGTCGACGACGGCGCTTTGGCCGGTCGTCGCGCCGGTGGCGTCACGCGGCAGGACCCAGTCCTTGTGCGCGCCGAGGCCGTCGGCGTACGTCGCGATCTCGCGCAGCCCCTCGGCGGTGACGAGCTCGGAGTACGGCGTCGGGTCGCCGGCGGCGACGGTGTCGTAGGGCGCGCCGCTCACGTCGACGAGCTGGGCGAGCGTGACCTTCGTGCGGGTGGCGAGGTCCTTGAGGTTCGCGGTCTCGAACGACTGGATGATCACCGGGGACTTCGCCTTGTCGAGGTTGGCCGCGCGCAGCGACCGGAGCAGGGGCTCCTCGAGGGAGAGGCCGATCGAGTCGAAGTACGTCGGGTGCTTGGTCTCCGGGTAGACGCCGATGGTCGTGCCGCGGCGCTTGCTCTCCTCCCTCGCGAGCCGCAGCACCTCGTCGAAGGTCGGGACCTGGAACCGGCCGTCGTAGCGGGTGTTGCCCGGCCGCACCTGCGGAAGCCGCTCCTTGGCGCGCAGGGTGCGCAGCTCGTCGAGGGTGAAGTCCTCGGTGAACCAGCCGGTGACCGGGCGACCGTCGATCGTCTTCGTCGTGCGGCGGTCGGCGAACTCGGGGTGCTCGGCGACGTCGGTCGTGCCGCCGATCTCGTTCTCGTGACGCGCGACGAGCACGCCGTCCTTGGTGGAGACGAGGTCGGGCTCGATGTAGTCGGCGCCCATCTGGATGGCGAGCCGGTAGGCCGCGAGCGTGTGCTCGGGACGGTAGCCGGACGCGCCGCGGTGCGCGATCACCAGCGGCTCGGTCATGCGCGGCGCGACGCCGGGCGTGCCGGAGGCGTGGCCGGGCGCGGCGCTGCCGGCCGGCGCGAGGACGGTGGAGGTGGTCAGGACGGCGGCCATGAGGACGGCTCCCTGCGTGAGGATCTTCCCGAGTCGTGACATGCGCACCATCAACGCGGTCGCCGGTGTCCGCGCCCCGACGTACCGGCGTCGGCAGGGTGAAGAGTGCGAGACCGTGAGTCGCGCCACGTCGCCCGCGGGGGCTGGGGACGCAGGGGATAATTCGGGTGCGGCTGTCGGTGCCGCTGCCTACCGTTTGAGGGGTGCGCCACCTCCCTCTCGACGACCCCGGGACCCCGGACCACCGGTCCCCGGGGAAGTTCCTGCTCTGGCTGATGAAGGGGCAGTGGCGCACCCTGCTGATGGGCATGGTGTTCGGCGTCGTCTGGATGGTCTGCCAGGCCGTGATGCCTGCGGTGATCGGGCACGCGATCGACGACGGCATCGCCGCGCGCGACACGTCGGGGCTGCTGCAGTGGACCGCCGCCATGCTCGGCATCGGCATCCTGCAGGCGGCCTCGGGCATCATGCGGCACCGGTTCGCGGTGACCAACTGGCTGACGGCGGCCTACCGCACGGTGCAGCTCGTCGCGCGCCACGCCACCCACCTCGGCGCGACGCTGCCCAAGCGCGTCGCCACCGGTGAGGTCGTCGCGATCGGCACCAGCGACCTGGCCCACCTCGGCAACGCGATGGACGTGACCGCACGCGCGGCCGGCGCCGTCGTGTCGTTCCTCGTCGTCGCCGTGATCCTGCTCGACACCTCGGTGACGCTCGGGCTCGTCGTGCTGGTCGGCGTCCCCGTCCTGCTGCTGCTCGTCGGTCCCCTGCTCAAGCCGCTGCAGCGCCGCAACATGGCGCAGCGCGAGATGATGGGGCAGCTCTCCAACCTCGCGACCGACATCGTCAGCGGCCTGCGCATCCTGCGCGGCATCGGCGGCGAGCGGGTGTTCCACGAGCGCTACGTCCGCGACTCGCAGAAGGTCCGCGAGGCCGGCGTCCAGGTCGGCCGGCTGCAGTCGTTGCTCGACGCGCTCCAGGTGCTGCTGCCCGGCGTGTTCGTCGTGATCGTCGTGTGGATCGGCGCGCGCTTCGCGGTGCAGCAGCGCATCTCGCCGGGTGAGCTGGTGGCGTTCTACGGCTACGCCGCCTTCCTCATGATCCCGCTGCGCACGTCGACCGAGTTCGCCAACAAGTGGATCCGGGCGTTCGTCGCCGCGCGTCGCGTCGTGCGCGTGCTCGACCTGGAGCCCGAGGTCGGGGAGCCCGACCAGGCCTACCCCGAGCCGTCGACCACCGCCGACCTCGTCGACATCGAGAGCGGGCTGCACGTGCGGCACGGTCTCGTCACCGCGCTCGTCTCGGAGAAGCCCGACGAGACCGCCCTGGTCGCGGACCGGCTCGGCCACTACGCCCCCGGTGAGGTGCGCTGGGGCGACGTGCCGCTCAGCGGGCTCCCGCGCGCCGTCGTCCGACGCCGGATCGTCGTGTCCGACACCGGCAGCACCCTGTTCTCCGGCTCGCTGCGCGAGTCGCTCGACCTGCGCGGGCGCAGCGACGCCGACCTGCTCGCCGCGCTCGGCACCGCGTCGGCCGAGGACGTGCTCGCCGCGGTCACCGACGGTCTCGACACCCCGGTGGCCGAGCGCGGCCGGTCGTTCTCCGGCGGCCAGCGCCAGCGGCTGGTGCTCGCCCGCGTGCTCGCGGCCGACCCCGAGATCCTCGTGCTCGTCGAGCCGACGTCGGCGGTCGACGCCCACACCGAGGCCCGGATCGCCGACCGTCTCGTCGCCCACCGCGCCGGCCGCACCACGGTCGTCACGACCACGAGCCCGCTGCTGCTCGACCGGGTCGACCAGGTGGCGTTCCTGGTCGACGGCCACGTCGTCGCCGTCGGCACCCACCGCGACCTGCTCCGTGACGAGCCCGGCTACCGCGCCGTCGTCACCCGCGAGGTCGAGGACGTCGAGGAGGTCGAGGCATGAGCCAGACGGTCCTGCCCGTCGCCGAGGGGCGTCACGTCGGCCGCTACGTCGTCTCGCTGGCGAAGCGCTACCCACGCATGGTCTGGGGCTCGGCGGCGCTGCACGTCGCCGCTGCCCTGGCCGCACTGGCCGCGCCCCGCCTGCTGGGTGACCTCGTCGAGTCGGTCGAGAAGGGCACCACGGTCGCCGCGGTCGACCGGACCGTGCTGCTGCTGGCCGGGTTCCTGCTGCTGCAGACCGTGCTCACCCGCTACGCCCGCTACCTGTCGTTCGTGACCGGCGAGCGGGTGCTCGCCGAGCTGCGCGAAGACTTCGTCGAGAACACCCTCGCGCTGCCCGTCGGCACGGTCGAGTCCGCCGGGTCGGGCGACCTGCTGACCCGCACGTCGCGCGACGTCGAGCAGCTCGGCTGGTCGGTGCGCTGGGCGCTGCCCGAGTGGCTGATCGCGGTGATCACGGCCGTGCTGACGTTCGCCGCCGCGCTGCTGGTCGGCTGGTGGGTCGCGATCCCCTGCCTGCTGGGCGTGCCACCGCTGGTGGTGGGTCTGCGCTGGTACCTCGCCCGCGCCAAAGACGGCTACCTCCGCGAGTCCGCGTCGTACTCCGTCATGAACGCCTCGCTCACCGAGACGGTCGAGGGCGCCCGCACGGTCGAGGCGCTCGGGCTGGGGCCGGCGCGGCGTGCGCGGATCGACCGCGACATCTCGGGGTCCTACCACGCGGAGAGGTACACCCTGTTCCTGCGCACGGTGTTCTTCCCCTCGGTCGAGGTCGCCTACCTGATCCCGACCGTGGCGACGCTGCTGTTCGGTGGCTGGCTCTACACGCAGGGCTCGGTGTCGCTGGGTGACGTGACCGCGGCGACGCTCTACGTGCAGATGCTGATCGACCCGGTCGACCGGATCGTCAGCATCCTCGACGAGCTGCAGGTGGGCGCGGCCTCGCTCGCGCGCCTGCTCGGCGTCGCGCAGGTGCCGGACGACCGGGTCGCGACCGGCCGGGAGCCTCAGGACGAGCGGATCGACGCCGAGGACGTGCGGTTCTCGTACGTCGACGGCCGCGACGTGCTGCACGGCGTCGACCTCGACGTCGGTGTCGGCGAGCGGATCGCGATGGTCGGCCCCTCCGGCGCCGGCAAGTCGACGCTCGGCCGGCTGCTTGCGGGCATCCACCCACCGCGCACCGGGTCGGTGACCGTCGGCGGCGTGGGCCTGACCGAGCTGCCGCTCACCGACCTCCGCGGTCATGTCGCGCTGGTGACGCAGGAGCACCACGTGTTCGTCGGCACGCTGCGCGACAACCTGGCGCTGGCGCTGCCCGAGGACGCCGAGATCGACGACGAGGTGCTGCTGCGTGCGCTCGACGCCGTCGACGCGCGTGAGTGGGTCGAGGAGCTGCCCGAGGGGCTCGACACGGTCGTGGGCTCGGGCGGACGCGCACTGTCGCCGCCGCAGGCGCAGCAGCTCGCGCTCGCCCGCCTGGTGCTCGCCGACCCGCACACGCTCGTGCTGGACGAGGCGACCTCGCTGATCGACCCGCGGGCGGCCCGGCACCTCGAGCGCTCGCTCGCCGCGGTGCTGGAGGGCCGCACGGTGATCGCGATCGCCCACCGGCTGTTCAGCGCCCACGACGCCGACCGGGTGGCCGTCGTCGAGGACGGCGTGATCACCGAGCTCGGGTCGCACGACGAGCTCGTGGAGCGCGAGGGCTCGTACGCAGCACTGTGGAAGAGCTGGCAGGCCTAGAGGGGAACGTGCTGGCCCCTGCCCCGCGTTCCTCACCCCAGACCTGTTGGCTTCTCGACAGGACCTTCACACTTTCCACACGGCGTTCGTGGGCTTTGCGGTCGTAGCGCCACTTAACCTCCTGGTGTGGGGACAACGAAGGTGCTGGTCGTCGAGGACGAGCAGGTCATCAACCAGGCGGTCGCGGACCGGCTGGTAGCCGAGGGTTTCGACGTGCGGCAGGCGTACGACGGCACCACGGGGGTCGCCGAGGCCGCCAGCTGGTCGCCGGACCTCGTCGTGCTCGACGTGATGCTGCCGGGCCTGGACGGGCACGAGGTGTGCCGTCGCGTGCAGGCCGAGCGGCCGGTGCCGGTGATCATGCTGACCGCCCGCGACGACGAGACCGACGTGCTGGTCGGGCTCGGGGTCGGCGCCGACGACTACCTCACCAAGCCGTTCTCGATGCGCGAGCTCGTCGCCCGGGTGCGCGTGCTGCTCCGCCGCGTCGAGCGTGCCGCCGAGCTCGCCCGGGGAGACCACGGCGACGGCCACCTGACCGTGGGCGACCTGGTGGTCGACCGGTCCGGGCGGCGCGTGCGCGTGGGCGCGGACGACGTACACCTGACGCCGACGGAGTTCGACCTGCTCACCTGCCTGGCCGTGCAGCCGGGCACCGTGCTGTCGCGCGAGGAGCTGCTGCGCGACGTGTGGGGCTGGGCCGACCCGGCCGCCGCCCGGGGCGGGACGCGGACGGTCGACAGCCACGTCCGCAGCCTCCGCGCGAAGATCGGTGCCGACCGCGTCCGGACGGTGCATGGTGTGGGATACGCCCTCGAGGGCGCGCACGACGGAGGCACCCCGCGATGAGACCACTCGACCGGCTCCACTCGATCCGCACCAAGCTCGGCCTGCTGATCGCGGTCACCGTGGCCCTGACAGCGGTGGTGTCGGTGGTCGCGACCGAGCGTGGCGTCAGCCCGTGGGTCACCGTGCCGGTGGCCGTCGTCGTCGCCCTGGCCGTCACGCAGGTGCTGGCGCGTGGCATGACCTCGCCGTTGCGCGAGATGACCGCGGCCGCGCGACGGATGGCGACCGGCGACTACAGCCAGCAGGTCACCGCGACGTCGCAGGACGAGGTCGGCGAGCTCGCCCGCACGTTCAACGCGATGGCGGCCGACCTCGCCCTGGTCGACCGGCAGCGCCGGGACCTGGTGGCCAACGTCTCCCACGAGCTGCGCACCCCCGTGTCGGCGCTGCGGGCGCTGCTGGAGAACCTCGTCGACGGCGTGGTACGCCCGGACGCCGAGCGGCTGCAGGTCGCACTCACCCAGACCGAGCGGCTCGGCCGGCTCGTCACCGACCTGCTCGACCTGTCCCGGCTCGACGCCGGGCTCTCGCAGCTCAACCCGTCGCGGCTGGCGGTGCGGCCGTTCCTCCAGGACGCGGTGAAGGAGGCGCGGCTGGCCGAGCACCCGGTGCGGTACGCCGTCGAGGTCGACCCGTTCGACCTGGTCGTCGTGGCCGACCGGGCCCGGCTGCACCAGCTGCTCGCCAACCTGCTCGACAACGCCGGTCGGCACTCGCCGGTCGGCGGAACCGTTCGCGCGAGGGCCTACCGCGGCAACGGCGGCATGATCCTCGAGGTCGCCGACCAGGGCCCCGGGATCGCTCCCGAGGAGCGCGAGCAGGTCTTCGAACGCTTCACGACCGGTGACTCCTCCGCCGAGAGCGGGACCGGCCTCGGGCTGGCCATCGCCCGGTGGGTCACCGACCTGCACAGCGGCTCGATCGAGGTCGTCGACCGGCCTCGCGGCTGCCTGATCCGCGCTCGCATCCCGCTGACCCAGGAGGTCACAGCATGAGCACTCCCGCCACGCCTGCCGTCCCCGCCCCGGGTCAACCGCCGGCCGCGACCGTCCCGTCCGTCGACGTGTTCGGCGACCTCTGGCCCGACACCGGTGTGCCGGCCCGCCCGGGTGTCGTGGGTGCCGCGCTCGCCGTCGGGCTGCTGGCCGCGCTGGTGATCCCGGAGCGCGAGCCGGGCATCGGCTTCGTGGCCGTGATGCTCGCGATGGGCACCGTGGCGTTCGGGCCGGCGCCGACCCGCCCGTACCTCGTCGCGTCGTTCGCGCTCGCCGTACCGCTGGCGTCGATGTTCGCCGTCCGCGACGCCGCCTGGATCGCGGTGCTCTGCCTGCTGGCCGCCGGGGCGCTCGGCTGCGTCGCGCTGGTCGACGCGCGCTCGGTGCCCGGGATCTTCGCGTCGGCGTTCGCGCCACCGCTCGCCGCGGTGCGCGGGATGCCGTGGCTGGGCCGGACGGTCAAGGGCGTCGGCCGGCTGGGCTCGCTGTGGCCGGTGCTGCGCACCGTCGTGCTGTCGGTGGCCGCGGTGACAGTGTTCGGCGCGCTCTTCGCCTCGGCCGACGCGGTCTTCGCGCGCTGGGCGGACGCGGTGGTGCCGGACCTGACCGTCGACACCCTCGTGCTGCGCGGGTTCCTGCTGGTGGTGGTCGGAGGCATCACGCTGGCCGCGGCGTACGTCGCGCTCAACCCGCCGCGCGTCGAGCGGCTGCACCCCGGCGAGGCCACGCCGGTGGGCCGGACGTTCGAGTGGCTGGTGCCGGTCGGGCTGGTGGTCGCGCTGTACGTCGGCTTCGTGCTGGCGCAGGCGGCGGCCATGTTCGGCGGCCACGCCTACCTGCAGGAGACGACCGGCCTCACCTATGCGGAGTACGTCCACCAGGGGTTCGGCCAGCTCACCGTCGCCACCCTGCTGACGCTCGGCGTCGCCGCTGCCGCCGCTCGCAAGGCGCCACGCGGCACGGCGCGCGAGCGTCTGTTGCTGCGGGTCGCGCTCGGCCTGCTCGGGCTGCTGACGCTGGTGGTCGTGGCGTCCGCGCTGTACCGGATGCACGTCTACGAGGAGGCCTACGGCTTCACCGAGCTGCGGGTGCTGGTGTCGGTGTTCGAGGGCTGGCTCGGCCTGGTCGTGCTGCTGGTGCTGGTGGCCGGCATCCGGCTCGACGGCTGGTGGCTGCCGCGCGCGGCGGTGCTGACCGGGGCGGCGGCGCTGCTCGGGCTGGCACTGCTGAACCCGGACGGGTACGTCGCCGAGCGCAACGTGGAGCGGTACCTCGAGACCGGCAAGATCGACTGGGACTACCTCGCCACGCTCTCGGCGGACGCCGTACCCGCGCTGGAGCAGCTGCCCGCCGACGTCCGGCACTGCGTGCTCGTGCCGGGCACCGAGGACGGGGACGTGATCGCCTGGAACCTCGGCCGGTCTCGCGCGGACGGCACGACGCTCGACGCGAGTGCCGGCTGCCCGTCGAGCTGACCCGCGGCCGGCGGCCTGGGCCGCCGCAACCGGTATGGACCAGCAGGGCCCGCGTGAGGTGACTTCGGGGACTTTCCGCGCATTCCCGGGACAGCCCCTTGAGTCGTCGTGTTCACTTGTACATGAACGGCCGCTGGTGACCCGAGACGCCAGCGGCCGTTCGTCGCGTCCGGGGGTTGTTCACCCGCTGCCCGGCGATCCGCTCCGTGGCGTGCTCAGTGGTCGAGGCCGGAGATCGCGACCCCCGAGCGGGTCTTGTAGCGCTTGTTGACCGAGATCAGCACCGCCGTCAGCGGTTCGAGCTGACGGGCCAGGCGCAGCCGCCCGGCGTCCACGCCGTCGCGACCGGTGACCGTGCGAGCGAGCTCGATGACCTGCTGCTTGGCGTCGACGTCGTCGCCGCAGACCAGGACGTCCTCGTGGTCGAGGTAGTCCGCCTCGCCCCACAGCGTCACCGCCGAGACGTGGTGGAACGCGCCCACCACCCGTGCGGTGGGCACGAGCGTGGCGGCGGACTCGGCGGCCGACCGCTCGAGCGGGAGACCGTAGGGCCCCTGCTTGTCGAAGCCGAGCGGGTTCACGCACGACACCACGACCTTGCCGGCCAGCGCGTCGGCCAGTGAGGCGACCAGCTCGTCGTGCCCGTCGTAGGGCACGGCGAGCAGCACCAGCCCGGCCTGCGCCGCGGCGTCTGCGTTGGCCGCGCCGGTCACGTCGGCCTCAGGCAGCCGCTCCCGGATCGCGGCGGCCGCCTCGTCGGCGCGGTCCGCCACACGGGAGCCGAGCACTACGCCGTACCCGTGCCGGGCGAAGCGGTAGGCCAGACCCTTGCCCTGCGGGCCGGTGCCGCCGACGACGGCGATGCGGGGTGTGCTCACGGGACTCCTCCTCGGCGGTCCTTGCAGGCGGGCCGCTCGTTCGCGATCATGACAGTGTTGGTGTCACGGTTACCAGGGCCAGTAGAGGACAGTGATGAAGCTCTCGACCATGCTGATGTACGCCGGCAACCCCCGCGAGGCGGCCGACCAGGTCTCCTCCTGGGAGCAGGCCGGGCTGGACACCGTGTGGGTGGCCGAAGCCTACGGATTCGACTCGCCGACGCTCATGGGCTACCTCGCCGCGCGGACCGAGACGGTCGAGATCGGATCGGCGATCCTCAACATCTACTCGCGCACGCCGGGTGCCCTCGCGCAGACCGCCGCCGGCCTCGACAACGTCAGCGGCGGCCGCGCGATCCTCGGGCTCGGCGCGTCCGGCCCGCAGGTGATCGAGGGCTGGCACGGGCTGCCCTACGACAAGCCGCTGACCCGCACCCGCGAGGTCGTCGAGATCGTGCGCCGCGCGATCCGCCGCGAGACGATCGACTTCCACGGCAAGGTGTTCGACCTGCCACTGCCGAGCGACCAGGGGCTCGGGCTCGGCAAGCCGCTGAAGATGCTGACGAAGCCGGAGCGCTCGTCCATCCCGATCTACGTCGCGGCGCTGGGCGAGAAGAACGTCGCCGGGACGGCGGAGTACGCCGACGGCTGGCTGCCGTTCATGTACGCCCCCGAGATGGCCGAGTCGGTCTGGGGCGCGTCGCTGCGCACCGGGACCGCCAAGCGGCCCGACGACCTCGCGCCGCTGGAGGTGGTGGCCGGCGGCATGGTCGCGATCGGCGACGACGTGAAGGGGATGCTCGACTTCGCCCGGCCGATGTTCGCGCTCTACATCGGGGGCATGGGCGCGCGGGGCAAGAACTTCTACAACACCCTGTGCCGCCAGTACGGCTACGAGAAGGAGGCCGAGGAGATCCAGGAGCTGTACCTCGGTGGCAACAAGCGCGACGCGGAGTCCGTCGTACCGCTCGAGCTGCTGGAGATGTGCAACCTCGTCGGGCCCGAGGGCTACGTCAAGGAGCGGATCGAGGCGTTCCGCGAGTCCGGCGTGACCAACCTGCAGGTGATGCCGGCGACCGACGACCCGGCGGCGACGATCCGACAGCTGAAGGAGTGGGTGTCCTGATGAGTGGTCTCGAGCGACCGCTGCTGACCGGGGAGCACGAGGCGTTCCGCCAGACCGTGCGCACGTTCGTCGAGAAGGAGGTGCTCCCCCACCACGCCCAGTGGGAGCAGGACGGCATCGTGCCGCGCGAGCTCTGGACGAAGGCCGGTGCGCAGGGGCTGCTCTGCTTCGACGTCCCCGAGGAGTACGGCGGCCCGGGGGTGCGCGACTTCCGCTACAACATGGTGATGGCCGAGGAGCTCACCAAGGCCGGCGCCAACGGACCGGGCTTCCCCGTCCACACCGACATCATCGTCCCGTACCTCACCGGCCTCGGCACCGACGAGCAGAAGCAGCGCTGGCTCCCCGGCTGCGTCAGCGGCGAGACCGTCACCGCGATCGCGATGACCGAGCCCGGCGCCGGCAGCGACCTGCAGGGCATCCGGACGAACGCGGTCGACAAGGGCGACCACTACGTGCTCAACGGCGCCAAGACCTTCATCAGCAACGGCATCCTGGCCGACCTCGTGATCGTGGTCGCGCGCACCGACTCCCCCGACGCGCGTGAGGGGCACAAGGGCATCAGCCTGCTCGTCGTCGAGCGCGGCATGGAGGGGTTCGAGCGCGGGCGCAACCTCGACAAGATGGGGCTCAAGGCGCAGGACACCGCCGAGCTGTTCTTCGACGACGTCGTCGTGCCCAAGGCGAACCGCCTCGGCGAGGAGGGCTCCGGCTTCATCTCGCTGATGGTGAACCTGCCGCAGGAGCGGCTCTCGATCGCGTGCATCGCGGCCGCGGCCTGCGAGGCGATCCTCGACATGTGCCTCTCCTACGCCAAGGAGCGCGAGGCGTTCGGCCGCCCGATCGGGAAGTTCCAGCACAACCGGTTCCTCGTCGCCGAGATGGCGACCGAGGCCCGTATCGCCCGGGTGTTCGTCGACGACTGCGTGCGGCTGCACAACGAGGGCAAGCTCGACCCCTCGATGGCCGCGATGGCGAAGTGGTGGACGACCGAGCTGCAGAACAAGCTGGCCGACCGGGCGGTCCAGCTGCACGGCGGCTACGGCTACATGAACGAGTACCCGGTCGCCCGCGCGTTCGTCGACAGCCGGATCCAGACGATCTACGGCGGCACGACGGAGATCCAGAAGGAGATCATCGGACGCTCGCTCGGGCTCTGACCAGCGTCTGTCCCGGGTTGCCCCGACCGAACCAGTCGTCACCACTCGACCGGGGTGGTCGCGAGGCCGACGGCGCTGTCGAGCGTCGACGGGCCCGCGCCGCTACGCTCTTCGGGCGATGCGCGCGGGCTGAGCCCTCGTAGGCTCGACGAGTCGGCCCTTCATTGGTCGGCGGGAGCGGGGGGCCATGGCACTGGGGGACGACCGAAGCCACCGGCTGATCCGCGCGGCGGCCGGGTCGGCCTGTGCGGCCCTCGTCCTGGCGGGCTGTACCTCCGACGGAGGTGCCAGGGAGGACACCGCCGGCAGCGGCACGGACGCCGCGGCCCCCGCGAAGGCGTGTGGCGGGAGGCTGCCGGCCTTCCCCGGCGCCGAAGGGTTCGGGTGCGCGACACCGGGCGGACGAGGCGGTCAGGTCCTCACGGTCACGAACCTCGACGACTCCGGTCCAGGCAGCCTCCGCGAAGCCCTGGAGGCATCGGGCAAGCGGGTCGTGGTGTTCGCGGTGTCGGGCACCATCGACGTCCGCGAGCAGATCGTGATCGACGACCCGTACCTCACCGTGGCCGGCCAGACCGCGCCCGGCGGCGGCATCACCCTCAAGGCCGCCGACGACAACGCCAGCGGGCTCGTCGACGTCAGCACCCACGACGTGGTCATCCGCTTCATGCGGTTCCGCACGGGGGCACCGACCTCCGTCGAGGGCGACAACCTTGACGGCATCAACATCTGGCGGGACGACGGCCACGACGTGATCATCGACCACAACTCGTTCAGCTGGGCGGTGGACGAGAACGCGAGCATCTGGGACAACGCCCACGACATCACCTTCTCCTGGAACATCATCGCCCAGGGCCTGCGCGAGTCCACCCACTCCGACGGGGAGCACAGCAAGGGTCTGCTGGTCAGCGGTGACGCGACCGAGGACATCAGCGTCCACCACAACCTGTTCGTCCACAACACCGCCCGCAACCCGCAGGTGACCAGCCCCGGACGCATCCAGGTCGTCAACAACGTGATCTTCAACTACGGCGACTCCGCGCTCCAGACCTCGAACCCGTACGGTCCGCCCCAGGTGGAGATCGTGGGCAACTACTTCAAGGCGGGCCCCGACAGCGACCCCGACCGGTACGAGATCGACGCCTACCCGATCGAGGAGGCAGGCGAGTGGCACCTGCACCTCAGGGGCAACGTCGGACCGCACGGAAGCGCCGACGGCCCGCAGACCGACCTGGTCTCGCCCGAGGACCGCGGCCTCATCGTGGAAGCCGCTCCGCTGGACCTGCCCGCTGTCTCCACGACAGACGCGGAGCAGGCGCTCGAGGACGTCCTGATGGGTGCCGGCGCCAGGGTCCCCTACCTCGACCCGGTCGACGCGCAGATGATCGACGACGTGCACGACGAGCGTGGCGGGATGATCAACGACGTGTCCGAGGTCGGCGGCTGGCCGGACCTCCCCGCTGAGGAGCCGCCGGCCGACGAGGACTCCGACGGCATGCCGGACACGTGGGAGACGGCGCACGACCTCGACCCCGGCACCGACGACAGCGCGGACGACCGTGATGGTGACGGGTACACGAACGTCGAGGAGTACGTCAACGACCTCGTCCCCCGGTGAGCGCCGCCCGCGTCACGATGCCTGATCGGCCAGGAATCGGGCACTCGGTGGAAGACCCCCTTGGGTAACCTCCCCGCCGCGGGCACCTGGAGCAGCACGGGTGCCCGCGGCGGCTTCACACGTGGGCCGGCAGAGGTTCGTCGTGCAGGAGCCGCTGGTAGAGGTGGTGGTCCTGCCAGTCGCCGGCGATGAACAGGAACCCCGGCGCGGTGCCGTACTGCTCGAAGCCCGCGCCCAGCAACACCTTCTGCGACGCGACGTTGGCGATCATCGTGCCGGCGTCGACGCGGTGCAGGCCCATCGCCAGCGCCTGGGCACAGGCGTGCTCGACCGCCGCCGACGCCAGGCCGCGGCGGGTGTGCTGCTGGTCGACCCAGTAGCCGACCGACCCGCTCTGCAGCACGCCGCGGACGATGTTGTTGATGTTGACCCGGCCGACGACGTCGTCCCCGTGCGTGATCACCCAGGCAGCCAGCAGCCCGCCCTCGACGAGGCTGAGCTGGCGGGCGAGTGCCTCCCGCTGACCGTCGGTGGTGTAGTACTCCGGCGGGCGGACCGGGTCCCAGCGGTCGAGGTGCGCCCGGTTGCGGTCGTACGCCGCGGCGAGCGCGGCGGCGTCGTCGATGCGCAGCTCGCGGATGACGTAGCCCTCCGGCAGCGCGCTCCGGACGGCGGTGTCAGCAGGCGTCACGGCGGTAGCCCTTCTGGTCGGGGAGCCGCAGGTCGCGGTCGCGAAGGACGATCGGCCAGACAGGGCCACGCAGCGCGCAGGCCTCACGGAACGCGGCCCGGCCGTCGTCGGCGTACTCGACCTCGAGGACGGCGCGACCGTAGGCGGCTCGGTAGCGGCCGCACTCGTCGTAGACCTGGCAGTCCTCGGCGACGGCCAGGTCGAAGCCGACCGCCCGGGCCGTGGCCGCCGGCAGCTCGGCGAGGTTCTTCTGCGCCACGGCAAGGCCGTGCCGGTGGCCCGCACGCACGACCAGCGTGGCGAGCGCGAGGTTCTGCCGGCGCCTCAGCAGGCCTTCCGAGCGCGTGAAGGAGTCGAGGTTGTCCGGCTCGACCGCGTCGAAGCCGTCGCGCGCACAGCCGGCGACCCAGCGGTCGAGCACCGCGGCGATGCGGGTCCGCTTCGCCGCCGTCCGCGTGTCGAGCAGCGCCTCGTCGGGCCAGCCCGGGTCGCGGACCAGGCGGCCGCGCTCGCGCAGCAGCAGGCCGGGATGCTCACGCCGCCACCAGGACAGCGCGCCGGGCTGGGTCTGGAACGCGTTGACGTAGCAGAGGTTGTAGGCGCCCGGTGCCGGCTCGTCGGTGCGGTCGCGCACGACGATGCCGGCGGCGACGTCGTACCCGCCGGAGAGCTGGTAGTCGACGTCGGCGTCGGGGTCGAACAGCACCGGCGCGCCCGAGGCGGGAGCGAACGGGACGAGAAGGGGGGCAATCAGGAGGACGAGGACGAACCGGACGTGACGGGCCACGCCGGGCATCGTCCCACGGTCACGGACGGGCCGGGTGGTGACGCTGGGTCGGGATCCGCGGCCGTTCCAGCGTGGCCAGGAAGCTGTCGACCGTCTCTCGTTCGCGGCGGGCCTTCGCGTTGGCGATGGCGGCGCGCTGGGCGTTGCGCCGCGACCCGTCCTGCGAACGCACCCCCCACGCGACCACGAGGTCGAGGGGACGGAGAGCGCGCACGATTTCCTCAGGGGTTCGGGGTTGGGGACCCGACCGAGCCTAGGTCGGTCCCGTCCGCGACACATGACCTTTTCGGACCAGATCCGCTAGTCGCGCCCCGATCTCGGAGTGGTCAGAATGGGCCAGGATGCGCTGACTCGCCCGGTTTGAGAGGGCAAGATGCGCCGACTCGCGAGGTTCCGGGGTGGGCTACTCCCACTCGATGGTGCCGGGGGGCTTGCTCGTGATGTCGACGGTCACCCGGTTGACCTCACGGACCTCGTTGGTGATCCGGGTGGAGATCGTCTCGAGCACGTCGTAGGGCAGCCGGGCCCAGTCGGCGGTCATGGCGTCCTCGGAGGTCACCGGCCGCAGCACGACGGGGTGGCCGTAGGTGCGTCCGTCGCCCTGCACGCCGACGGAGCGTACGTCGGCGAGCAGCACGACCGGGAACTGCCAGATGTCGCGGTCGAGGCCGGCGCGGGTGAGCTCCTCGCGCGCGATGGCGTCGGCCTCGCGCAGGATCTCCAGGCGGTCGTGGGTGACCTCGCCGATGATCCGGATGCCAAGGCCCGGGCCGGGGAACGGGTGGCGCCAGACGATCTCGGCCGGGAGACCGAGCTGCTCGCCGACGAGGCGGACCTCGTCCTTGAACAGCGTGCGCAGCGGCTCGACGAGCTCGAACTCGAGGTCCTCGGGCAGGCCGCCGACATTGTGGTGCGACTTGATGTTGGAGGTGCCCGCGCCGCCGCCGGACTCGACCACGTCGGGGTAGAGCGTGCCCTGGACGAGGAACTGGACCTTCTCGCCGTGCGCTGCGGCGTCCCCGACGATCTCGGCCTCGGCGGCCTCGAAGACCCTGATGAACTCGCGGCCGATGATCTTGCGCTTCGCCTCCGGGTCGCTGACCCCGGAGAGCGCGTCGAGGAACCGCTTCTGGGCGTCGACGACGTGCAGGGAGACGCCGGTGGCGGCGACGAAGTCGCGCTCGACCTGTTCGGCCTCGCCCTTGCGGAGCAGGCCGTGGTCGACGAAGACGCAGGTGAGCCGGTCACCGATCGCGCGCTGCACGAGCGCCGCGGCCACCGCGGAGTCGACACCGCCGGAGAGGCCGCAGATCGCGCGGCGGTCGCCGATCTGGTCGCGGATCCGCGCGACCTGCTCCTCGACGATGTTGACCATCGTCCAGGTCGGGCGGCAGCCGGCGATGTGGTGCAGGAAGTGCTCGAGGACGGCCTGGCCGTGCTCCGTGTGCATGACCTCGGGGTGCCACTGCACGCCGGCCATCTTGAGCTCGAGGTTCTCGAACGCCGCGACCGGTGTCGAGGCTGTGCTGGCCAGCACGTCCCAGCCGGGCGGGGCCGCGACGACGCTGTCGCCGTGGCTCATCCAGACCTTGTGCTCGGCCGGGACCTCGGCGAGCAGCGTGCCCGGGGCGGAGACCGTGACGGGCGTGCGTCCGTACTCCGAGCGGCCGGTGCGGCGTACCTCTCCCCCGAGGTTCAGCGCCATCGCCTGGAAGCCGTAGCACATCCCGAACACCGGCACGCCGGCCTCGAAGACGGCGGCGTCGACGTTCGGCGCGCCGGGCTCGTAGACCGACGAGGGGCCGCCGGACAGGACGATCGCCTTCGGGTTGCGGGCGAGCATCTCGGCGACCGGCATGGTGTGCGGGACGATCTCGGAGTACACCCGGGCCTCGCGCACGCGGCGGGCGATGAGCTGGGCGTACTGCGCCCCGAAGTCGACGACGAGGACCAGGTCGTGGTCGGTGGTCACGGGCAGCCTTTCTTGGGCCTCGCGGGGCCGTACGGACGGCGGCTGGAGCCCCGATCGTATCGCCCGGAAAATTCTTCATCGGACGCCGTAACCCCCCTGGACCGGGGTCGTTGGTAGGTGCAGAGGTCCGGTGGCATCAGCTCCCTCCCAGGCCGGATCTCACCATGTCCGTGCAGCTGCGGACTTATCAGGGCCCGACCACCCTCCCTCCCCGGTCGGGCCCTGACTGCTTCCGGCGCCCGTCCCCGCCCGGCTCGGGGGTGCGGGGACGGCGCCGGCTCGGCGCTCAGCGCTCAGGAGACCTGGACGATCGGGAGCCGCAGGGCGCCCGGCGCGTCGGCGGGCACGACCGGGTGGGCCGGCGGGACCGGCGCGAGCCGCTGGTACGGCGAGCCGGGCCCGGGGCGCGGGTCGGCCTCCCCCTTGTTCGGCCAGAACGCCATCGCGCGCTCGGCCTGGGCGGTGATCGTCAGGGAGGGGTTCACGCCGAGGTTGGCGCTCACCGCCGAGCCGTCGACGACGTGCAGCCCCGGGTAGTGGTGCACCCGCTGGTAGGGGTCGATCACGCCGGACTCGGCGTCCAGGCCGATCGTGCAGCCGCCGAGGAAGTGGGCGGTCAGCGGCCGGTTGAACGGCTCGCCGATCGACCCGCCGGGTCGGCCGCCGACGATCGCCGCCATCCGCCGTACCGCCTCGTTGCCCGCCGGGATCCAGGTCGGGTTGGGCACGCCGTGGCCCTGCCGCGAGGTGAGGTAGCGACGCTTCGAGAACGGCACCTTCCGGGTGTACGTCGTGATCGAGTTGTCGAGGCTCTGCATCACCAGGGCGATGACGGTGCGCTCGGACCAGTGCCGCATGTCGTAGAGGTCGAGGACGTTCGCCTTCTCCTTCCACATCTCCGCGAGCCACGTGCGCCAGCGCGGGACGGGGCCGTCGCCGTCGGTGAGCACGGTCTGCAGCAGCGACATGAGGTTGCTGCCGCGGCCGTAGCGGACCGGCTCGATGTGGGTGTCGGGGTCCGGGTGGAAGCTGGAAGTGATCGCGACGCCCTCGCTGTAGTCGACCGACGTGTCGGGCGCGATCGCGCCGAGGATCGACTCCGAGTTGGTGCGCGAGAGGTGGCCCAGGCGCGGCGACAGCGCAGGCAGGTGCCCCTCGTCACGCATCCGGTGCAGCAGCCGCTGGGTGCCGAGCGCGCTGGCCGAGAGCACGACGTGCTCGGCGGTCAGGGTGCGGGCGGCCGCGCGGCGGCGCAGCTTGGCCTTGGTGAACCGGACCTGCACGTCGTAGCCGCCGCCCGAGCGGGGGCTGACCCGGGTGACGGTGGTGAGCGGGAGGACGACGGCGCCGTTCTCCTCGGCGAGGTAGAGGTAGTTCTTCACCAGGGTGTTCTTGGCGTTGTGCCGGCAGCCGGTCATGCACTCGCCGCACGCGCGGCAGGGGTTGCGCGCCGGTCCGGCGCCACCGAAGAACGGGTCGGGTTGGGCCCGGTCGGGGTCGTCCTGGCCGGGTCCGCCGAAGAACACGCCGACCGGGGTCGGGTGGAACGTGTCGCCCACGCCCATGTCGGTCGCGACCTTCTCCATCACCTCGTCGGCGGGCGTGCGGAGGGGGTTCTCGACGACGCCGAGCATCCGCTTGGCCTGGTCGTAGTAGGGGGCGAGCTCGTCGCGCCAGTCGGTGATGTGGCTCCACTGCGGGTCGCGGTAGAACGCGTCGAGCGGTTCGTAGAGGGTGTTGGCGTAGACGAGCGAGCCGCCGCCGACGCCCGCGCCGGACACGATCATGCAGTCCCTGAGCGCGTCGATGCGCTGGATGCCGTAGCAGCCGAGCTCGGGCCGGAAGAGGAACTTCCTGGTGTCGAACGACGTCGCGGCGAAGTCCTTGTCGTCGAACCGGGCGCCGGCCTCGAGCACGCCGACGCGGTAGCCCTTCTCGGTGAGCCGCAGCGCGGTGACGGAGCCGCCGAACCCGGAGCCGACGACCAGGACGTCGAAGTCGAAGGTCTCGTCGGTCGTGGACGTCATCGGGGCGGTCACTTCCAGCCGAGCTTGTTGAGCAGGCGCAGGTTGGCGGTCATCACCTTGGCGAACGTCTCGTCGCTCATCCCGAGCATCGGCGAGAGCCGCACCAGCCGCTGCGTCGCGACCGACTGCGCCTCGGTGTAGCGGTGGATCCCCTCGGCGCCTTGCCGCCGGCCGAGACCGGACTCGCGCATGCCGCCCATCGGCGAGGCGATGCTGGCGAACGTGGCGCCGAACGCCTCGTTGATGTTCACCGTGCCGCACTTGACCTCGCGGGCGAGGACACGGCCGCGGGCGGTGTCGCGCGTGTAGATCGAGGCGTTGAGGCCGTAGTCGCCGGCGTTGGCGCGGGCGACCGCGTCGGCCTCGTCGCCGAACCGGTAGAGCGAGACGACCGGTCCGAACGTCTCGGTCCCGAAGCAGGTCATCTCCGGCGTGACGCCCTCGAGGATCGTGGGCTCGTAGTAGAACGGCCCGAGGTCCGGCCGGGCGCGCCCGCCGGTGAGCACGCGGGCGCCCTGGGCCCGGGCGTCCTCGACGTGCGCGGTGACGGTCTCGAGCTGCTGCCGGCTGGTCAGCGACCCCATGTCGCTGCCCCAGTCGATGCCGGGCTCGAGCCGCATCGCCTGCGTGCGCGCGACGAGCTTCTCCACGAACCGGTCGTAGACCTGGTCGGCGACGAACATCCGCTCGGTCGAGACGCAGAGCTGACCGGCGTTGGAGAAGCTGGCCCGGACCGCGCCCTCGGCGGCCCGGTCGAGGTCGGCGTCGCGCAGCACCAGGATGGGGTTCTTGCCGCCGAGCTCGAGCGAGCAGCCGATCAGTCGGTCGGCGCACTTCTGCGCGATGATCCGGCCGGTCGCCGTGGAGCCGGTGAAGCAGACGTAGTCGGCGCGTTCGACGATCGCCGTACCGATCTCACCGCCGGGGCCGGCCACCACCTGCCAGAGGTCGCGCGGGAACCCCGCGTCCTCCAGCAGGCGCTTGCCGAGCAGCGCCGTCAGCA
This sequence comes from Nocardioides iriomotensis, assembly GCF_004168035.1. Lineage (GTDB taxonomy): Bacteria > Actinomycetota > Actinomycetes > Propionibacteriales > Nocardioidaceae > Nocardioides_B > Nocardioides_B iriomotensis. The sequence continues at coordinate 95,726 of NZ_SDPU01000001.1, forward strand.
TGGTCTGGGAGTCGGGCTTCGCGACGACGGCGTTGCCGGCCATCAGGGCGGGGATGCCGTCGCAGAGCGCGAGCGTGAAGGGATAGTTCCAGGGCGAGATGATGCCGACGACGCCCTTGGGGACCCGGTTGACGTCGACCCGGGTGAGGCCCGGGACCAGGCCCGGGACACGCTGGGTCGCGAGGTGCTCCTCCCCGGTGCGGGCGTAGTAGCGGGCGGTCAGCGCGATGTGCAGCGGCTCGTCGAAGGCGTGCTTGCGGGCCTTGCCGGACTCCCAGCAGATCAGGTCCATGATCTCGGCCTGCCGGTCCAGGACGAGGTCGTGCAGCCGCAGCAGGATCGCGCTGCGCTCGGCGAGCGACGTGCGCGCCCACGCCCGTTGGGCGCGGCGGGCCCGCTCGAACGCCTCGGCCACGTCGCCGGTGCTGCTCTGCGGCACCATGCCGAGCGGCTGGCCGTTGACGGGGGCGTACGTCGGCTCGGTGCGGCCCGTCGTGGCGAGCACGCCGTCGGTGAGCGACCGGACGTAGCCGGGCTCGAGGGCGTAGGCCGCGGTGGGGTCGGTGTCCGGGTCGCGCAGGTCCGAGGTCCCGAGGTGCTGGTCACTCATATACCGAGAGTATGTGACCGCCGTCTCGCTGGCTACCCCCCGGTAACCAGCCGTCCGGACCGGGCTGCTCGCGGGGTGGGGCAGATCACCCCCAGGTAACCGCCACTTCGGCCGATTGGCAATTACGCACCCGGTACACTCGAAATGTCGCAAAGACACCATGAATCCGCCTCTGACCAGCAAGAAAGAAGTCGCCGTCATGTCCTCCGGACAGGCCCCCCTGCTCATGCTCGACCTCGCGACGAGCCAGATCCGCGACCGTCGGCGCGCCGTCCGCGGCCTGGCCTCACCGGCCGCCGCACGCGCCGCCCGCCGGACCGCGCGGGGGCGGGGTCGCGCGAGCCGCGCCGGCCGCTGACCCAGCACCGACACGACACAGACGGGCGCCGCCCGCCGGATCGACTCCGGCGGGCGGCGCCCGTGTCATGTGCTTCCCGTGTCCGAGCCTGTCAGCAGGGACGTCGGCCCGGGTGCGTGCCGGGCCCCGAGCTGCCCAGCGGGTTCCAGCCTCGCCCGGACACGCCGGTCAGAGCCACCCGTAGTTTGTGCAACTGCACAAACCCGCAGAATCGAGACCCGCGCGTCGGCGGGCCTGCTCGGCGCCTACAGGTCCTGAGCCTCCCGCTCGGCGACGGCGATGCCGTTGCGCAGCGCGAGGACCTCCGCCTTCCGGAACCTCCGGTGACCACCCAGGGTCCTGATCACGGTGAGCTTCCCCGCATCCCCCCAGGACGAGACCGTCTTGGGATCGACGTCGAACAGCGCTGCTACCTGCGCCGGCTTGAGGAGGGCCTCAGTGTCGTCGTGCTCCATCTACAACCCCTTGCACCATGGCGGACGTGTTGGACGAGCGCCGGCAGGGGCTCCCCTCAAGCACTTGTCTAACCCGAACGGGCGGTCCGTGCATATCCGCCAATCGGCGTAATCGCGTGTAATCCCGGAATTGGTAAAAAACCTGGTCGGATATCTTTCGAGGATTTCCGAGGAAACGGACATCTGCCCCGAACCACTCGCGCGACGGCCTGATCGAATCGCACGAATCGTCAATATTGCAAGGGGTTCTGGCTCACTTGAGCCAGGACGCCCATCCGATGAGGTCAATTCCCGGACCATTATCAGCGCGACGGGTGACCACGATGGAAAGTCGTGAACATACTGACCCAGACGTCGACATCGCGATTATCGCGGAGTGAAAGGGGGAGACCGTGGAAGAAGCACAGGTCGCCGTTATCGGAGCGGGCCCGCACGGGCTCGCAGCAACCGCCCACCTCGCCCGGGCAGGCGCGGAGGTCCACACGTTCGGCGAGCCCTTGGACTTCTGGAAAGCGATGCCGAAGGGGATGCTGCTCCGGTCGAACTGGACCGCCACCAGCATCGCCGAGCACGACGGCCCGCTCTCCCTCACGAGCTATTGCGAGAGCACGGGCACGGACCTGCACCTGCCGGTCCCGCTGGACGCCTTCGTCGACTACGGCATGTGGGTGCAGGGACGTGCGGCCCCCGACGTCGACCGGAGGCGGATCACCCGCATCGACCAGAACGGTGCCGGGTTCTCGATCACGCTGGCCGACGGCGAGCGGATGGCGGCCCGCACCGTGGCCGTCGCCGCCGGCATCGCACCGTTCACGAACCGTCCGGAGGTGGCCGCCCACCTCCCGCGCGAGCTGGTCTCGCACACGGCCGACCACGACGACCTGAGCCGGTTCAAGGACCAGGAGGTCCTCGTCGTCGGCGCCGGGCAGAGCGCGCTCGAGTCGGCCGCCCTCATGCACGAGGCCGGGGTCTCCGTCGAGGTCGTGGCGCGCGCCGACCACATCAACTGGCTGCACGGCGGCAAGTACCACCGAATGCTGGGTCCCAAGCTGACCCCCTTCGTCTACGCCCCGACCGATGTCGGCCCGATGGGGCTCTCGCGGATCGTCGCTGTCCCGGACCTGTTCCGCCGGTTCCCCCGCGCGGCGCAGAAGCCGATGGCCTACCGCGCCATCCGCCCGGCCGGGGCGGCGTGGCTGCAGCCCCGCCTCGTCGACGTGCCGCTGCACCTCGGCCGGAGGATCACCGCCGCCGACGGCAGCGGCGACAAGGTCACGGTCCGGCTCGACGACGGCACGTCCCGCACGGTCGACCACGTGCTGTTCGGCACCGGCTACCGGGTCGACGTCTCGAAGTACCCGTTCCTGTCGCCGGAGCTGGTGAGCCGGATCAAGCACGTCGACGGCTACCCCGTGCTGCGCCGCGGCATGGAGTCCAGCGTGCCCGGGCTGCACTTCCTGGGCGCCCCGGCAGCCTGGAGCTTCGGGCCGATCATGCGGTTCGTCGCCGGCGGCTGGTACGGCGCGTCGTCCCTGACCCGCAGCATCGTCGACCGACGAGCGGCCGCCGGTGCGAGCACCTTCACCGTGCCATCGCCGGTCGCCGACGACCTGTGACCACCACCCAGACCAGCGGACGCGGGACGGCGCGGACCGGACCGCCGGGCGTGGGCGCGCTCGTCGTCGGGGGCGACTACCAGGGTCTGGGGATCGCACGCAGCCTGGGCAGGCGCGGCATCCCCGTCGTGGTGGTCGACGACGAGCGCTCCGTCGCGCGGGTGTCGCGGTACGTGAACCGCGTGGAGCGGGTGAAGGACCTGCGCACCGAGACCGGCACGGTCGACGCGCTGCTCGACGTGACCACCCGCCTGAAGCTCGACGGCTGGGTGCTCTACCCGACCCGCGAGGAGACCGTCGCGGCGGTGGCGGCGAACCGCGACCTGCTGGCGACGCGGCTGTCGGTGTCCACGCCCCCGCTCGCGTCGGTGGAGGCCGCGTGGGACAAGCGACAGACCTACCAGGTCGCCGAGTCGCTGGGCGTCGCCGTGCCGCGCTGCTGGTTCCCGACCTCGGAGGCCGAGCTCGACGCGGTGGACCTGACGTCGCCGGTCGTGCTCAAGCCCGCCATCAAGGAGCACTTCTTCTACGAGACCCGGGCGAAGGCCTGGCGCGTGGACACCCGGCAGGAGCTCCTCGACGCCTACCGTCGGGCCGCCGCGATCACGGGTCCGGGCGAGATCATCATCCAGGAGCTCGTTCCCGGCGGCGGGGACCGCCAGGTGGCGTACTGCGCGTTGTTCACCGGCGGCGAGTCGGTCGCCGAGATGACCGTCGTACGCCGCCGGCAGCACCCCTCCGACTTCGGGCGCGCGAGCACCTTCGTCGAGACCGTCGACCTGCCGGAGCTGCGCGAGCCGTCGGTGCGCTTCCTCCGCGCCATCGGCTACCACGGGCTCGTCGAGCTCGAGTACAAGCGCGACCCGAGGGACGGCGTCCCCAAGCTGCTCGACGTCAACGCCCGGACCTGGGGCTACCACTCGCTCGGCGCGGCGGCGGGGGTCGACTTCCCGTACCTCCTGTTCCGCGAGCAGCTCGGGCTGCCCGTCGAGCGGGCGCACGCCCGGCCGGGGGTGCACTGGGTGCGGCTGCTCACCGACCTGCCCAACGCCGTCCGGGACGCCCGGGCCGGGCAGCTGCGCGTGCGGCCGTACCTGAGGTCCCTGCGGCGGGCCGACACGGAGGCGGTGTTCTCGTGGCGCGACCCGCTGCCGGGGCTCTACGAGATCGCCCTGCTCCCCTATCTCGCCGTCCGACGCGGGCTGTGACCGCGTCCCGCCTGGAGGTCGACCCCGTGTTCGAGTCATCCGCGCCGTTCGCGCTCCTCGACTACTTCCGGGTCCCGTACACGGTGGGCGCGGCGGCCGGGCCGTCCCTGCCGCCCGGCTGGGGCCGGCTGCACGCGACGGCCGGCGGACCGAGCCTGTACTGGCCGGTGACCCCGGACCGTCACGCGTGGGCGGGCCTGTTCCGGGTCGCCGGGTCGACCCTGGCGGGTCACGTGGCGCAGCAGGCTCCGCGTGCGGTGATGCCCACCGGTGAGTGGCGGCCCGTCGAGCACCTCCACGACCGCGCGGGTGCGCCGGTCGCATCGGTGTGGCAGGACCGCGACGGGAACGTCTGGCTGCCCTTCGACCCCGGCGAGGTGATGCGCTGCCTGTGGTCCGAGCGGTACACGGCGCTGGGCACGCGGGCCAAGGCTGTGCGGGCGGCACGCAAGGTCGCGCTCAAGGGCTACTACGCCGCGCGCCCCCTGATGCCGCGGTCGCTGCAGCTGCGGATGCGCCGCACCCTGGCCCGGCACCAGCAGCAGGACGGCGCGGCGTTCCCGGCCTGGCCCGTCGAGGACGGCCTGCACCGGATGTACGACTGGCTCTTCGACCTGCTGGCCGGGCTCGCCGGCGAGCAGGTGCCCGCGATCGACACCTGGCCGGACGGCTGCTCGTGGGCCCTCGTGCTCACCCACGACGTGGAGACCCAGCAGGGGGTCGACGACATGGAGCTGCTGCGCGGAGACGAGCGTCGGCTGGGCTACCGGTCCTCGTGGAACTTCGTCCCGGAGCGGTACGACGTGGACGCCGCGCTCGTGCAGCGGACGGAGGCCGACGGATGCGAGGTGGGCGTGCACGGCCTCCGCCACGACGGCCGCGACCTGGCCTCGCGCCGGCACCTGATGCGCCGGCTCCCGGCGATCCGCCGCAACGCGGCGGCCTGGGGAGCCGTCGGCTTCCGGTCGCCGGCGACGCAGCGGGCCTGGTCGCTGATGCCCCTCCTCGGCTTCGAGTACGACGCGTCGTACACCGACACCGACCCCTACGAGCCGCAGCCGGGTGGCTGCTGCACCTACCTGCCGTTCTTCATCGACGACCTCGTCGAGCTGCCCATCACGGTCCCGCAGGACCACACCCTCTTCGAGATCCTCCGCGAGACCGACGCCGGCACCTGGCGGCGGAAGGTCGGGGCGCTGCGAGAGCGCGGCGGCCTGGCGCTGGTGCTGGCGCACCCCGACTACGCGCGCAACCCCCACATGGCGCGCGAGTGGCGTGCGCTGCTCGAGGAGGTGGCCGGCGACACGACCATGTGGCAGCCGCTCGCGCGCGACGCGGCCCGCTGGTGGCGGGAGCGCGCCGCCTCGGACGTGCGGAGGGACGGCGACGGCTGGACGGTCCGGGGACCGGCCGCCGGTCGTGCCGGCGTCCGCCTGCTCGGCGACCCGGCCTCCTCGGCCGTACCGCACGGGACCCGGGCGGGCTGAGGTGGCCGGGCTCGTCGGTCCCGCACGTCGCCGCACCGCGCGCCGGCGGGACTGGCACGTCGCCGTCGTCGTCGAGAACGTCGCCGCCGGCGTCGACACCCGGCTGCGCAAGCAGATCGACGACCTCACGACGGCCGGCTTCCGGGTCTCCGTCGTGACCCGGCGGTCCCCCGACAACAGCCGCTACCGGGGACGAGCGGAGATCCGCCTGCTGGAGTACCCGGAGCCGCCCGAACCGCGCGGCGCGGCGGGGTTCGCGGTCGAGTACCTCGTCTCCTTCGGCTGGGCGGCCGTGCACCTGGCCCGGCTTCGCGCCCGCGGGCGGATCGACGTGCTCCAGCTCTGCCAGCCGCCCGACGTCTACTTCCCCCTGGCGTGGCTGCTGCGCCTCGCAGGCGCGCGCGTGGTGGTCGACCAGCGCGACCTGATGCCGGAGCTGCTCGCCTCGCGGTACGACGGCCGTCCTCCGGCCGTCCTCGACGCCGCGCTGCGCTGGCTGGAGCGCCGTACGCAGCGGGTAGCCCACCACACCGTCACCGTCAACGAGCACCTCCGGAGGCGTCTGGTGGAGGCGGGTGCCGACCCGTCCCAGGTCTCGGTCGTCCGCAACGGACCCGTGCACGCCCGCGCCGAGCGGGCGGTCCCCGACGACGCCCTGCGTCGCGGCCACCGGCACCTGGTCTGCTGGGCCGGGAAGATGGGGCCCCAGGACCGGGTCGATCTCGTGCTGCGGGTGGCCGACCACGTCGTGCACGCGATGGGCCGCACCGACTGCGGGTTCGCGATCCTCGGCGACGGCGAGTGCCTCGACGACCTCCGCCGGCAGGCCACCGAGCTGGGGCTCGACCGCTGGGTGCACTTCACCGACTGGCTGCCCGAGCAGGAGGTGTTCGCGCACCTCGTCACCGCGGACCTGGGTCTCGACACCTCCCTCCAGGAAGAGGTCTCCCCGGTCAAGGCGATGGAGTACATGGGTTGCGGCCTGCCCGTGGTGTCGTTCGACCTGCCCGAGACCCGAGCCATCACCGAGGGGGCCGGCGCGCTGGTCCCCGCGGGCGACGAGGTCGCCCTGGCGCGGGCCCTGGTCGCCCTGCTGGACGACCCGGGTCGACGGGAGATGCTCGGTCGGGCTGGCCGGGAGCGCGTGCGCGACTGGCTGAGCTGGGAGCGGCAGTCCCCGGAGTACGTCCGGGCGGTGGGTCCCGCCGACGGCTCAGTCAGCCCGGCCCGGCCCCACGGGACACCCGTAGGTCGGTGAGCACGGCGGGTCGTGCAGCCCGAACTCGACGCTGAGCCAGGTGTGGTCCTCCTCCGCCTGCTCGACCAGTCCGAGGTACTCGAGGGCCGGTGGCGAGCGCCACTCCCCGGCGTACCAGGCACCGACGCAGCCATCGAGGTCCCCGGCCGCGTAGCTGCCGTCACCCGTGGTGGCCAGCCAGGGGACCCAGCCCTCGTAGCAGCCGCGGAGGAACGAGCCCAGGTAGTCGAGCGCGAACGCCGTCGAGTCACGGCTGAACGGGAACGTGCCGTTCTGGTTGCCGTCCATGACCCCCCAGCGGGGGTCCTGCCACGCCATCACCCCGGTGATGGAGAACGTCTTGGGGCAGACACCCACGCCCTGGTCCGCCTGGTAGTCGTGCCCGAAGCGGCTGAGGCCGCGGCAGTAGACCCGGGTCGCGGCGTCGGCGTCCTCCACCATGTCCCCGCAGCCGAGGGTGGGCACGCACCGGCCCGCGGGGTACTGCTCGCCCTGGTACCACGTCGACTCCCGTACGGCGATCGCCCGGAGGAGGTTGTCCGGTAGCCCCCACTTGCACGCCGCCCACTGGATGTTCTCGTCGGTGGTGCCGGTGTGGCGCCCGGTCACCCGCGCCAGGAGCCAGCTGTCGAAGCGCGGGTCGTAGCCCTCCGCCTCCCCGCTGCGCGGACGGCTCGCCAACGCCGCGCGGACCGCGTCCTGGTCCGGCACGGTGCGGTTCGGGGCACTGTTGTCGGGACGGGGCTCCCACGTCGAGCGGTGCACCCGGGCCTCGCAGGTGGGGTCGTCGGGCAGCTGCGCCCACGACCCGGCCGGCACGAGCTGGAAGTACCCCGCCTCGGGGGGCGGCCGGTGCCCGGGAGCCGGGCCCTCGTCGCCGTCCGAGATCATCAGGCCCAGGGGTGCCGCCGCCAGCAGGGTGACGGTGAGCAGTACCAGCACGACCTTCCGGCCGGTCCGCCCGCGGACGTGACGTCCACGAGGGCGGCCGGCCGGTCGCCTCAGCTCAGGACGCATTCCGCGCGGCGCCCCGCTCGGCGGTGGGCGTCACGGGCTCCACCGGCTCGGCGGGCACGACCGACGGGTCGGAGTCCGGAGGCCCGGCTCCGGCATCCGGTCGTGACGCGGCCCGCCGGCGCGGCAGCCGCGGGCGGTTGGCCACGACGCCGACCAGGCTTCCGGGAAGGCCGCGCAACGTGTCGGCGGCCAGCGCGGCGTCCTTGCGGCTGCTTGCTCGGGCGTCGACGACGAGGACGGTGAGGTCGCAGGCGTTGCCCACCAGCATCGTGTCGGGCAGCTCGAGCACCGGTGCCGCGTCGATGACGACGACAGCCTTCGCGGCCAGCCGCTTGACGACCGCCAGGTAGTCGTCGATGTCCACCCGGGACATGCCCGACGAGGTTCCCGCCGCCAGCACGCGCAGGTTGGGGTGGGACGTGAACTGGACCGCGGAGATCAGGCTGCTCTCGCCGTGCAGCACCTCGACCACGCCCGGAGCCCGCTCGAGGCCCAGGACCCGGTGCAGGTCGGGCCGTCGCTGGTTGCCCGACACGAGCACCACGTCCCGTCCGACGTCGGCCAGCGCCACCGCGAGGTTGGTCGCGACGGTGGTCGCGCCGGCACCGCGTCGCGGCGAGGTGACCATGAGCGTGACGTTCTTGCTCCGCTGACCGATGAGGTTGCTGAGCCGGGCCGCGAGGTGGCCGAACCCACCTGGTCCGTGCTCGAGCGGCGCCTGGACCTTCGCCCGCGCGGGGACCGACAGGAGGACCTCGGCGCCCGTGACCCGGGCGGTGTCGGCAGGCCCGCGCAGGTGACCGCGGAGCATGTCCCAGAGGAAGGCGGCCGCGAAGCCGAGGGCCAGACCGACCATGAGAGCGAGCACCACCACGACGGCGTAGTTGGGAGGCGACGGCGCGGAGGGCAGGACCGGCTCGGTGATCACCTGCGCCACCGGGTTCTTCAGGTCGAGGTTGCGGTACTCGACGTAGGCCTGCGCGAACGCCTCCGCACCCGCGCGGGCCGCGACGGGCGTCGACGCGGTGTAGACGAAGTCGAGGACCTGGGCGTCCACCGGGACCGTGATGTCCAGGCCCGCACTGGCCGCGGACGTCGACATGTTCAGCGACGATGCGGCCCGCTCGGCCACCTCGGCGGACAGGGCGACCTCCCGCTCGGTCCCCATCTGCGGAAGGATCGGCGCACCGCTCTCCGCGTTGTCGGGGCCGACCAGGACAGCGCCCGACGAGACGTACTCCGGCGGCTGGGACGCGAGGACCCAGCCGGCCGTGAGGCTCGTCAGCACGGCCACGGCCAGGATCGGCCAGAGGAACGTGCGAAGCACGCCGCTGACCGGACTTCGGTTCATTGCTGTGTCGTTCATGGTCTTTCCCCTGTGGTGCGACGGTTGGCGATGTCGGTGCGGGCCGGCTCGGCCCCGGTGTCGGGAGGCGACGGCCCGTTCGCTGCTCCCGCCACCGCGGCGAGGGCCAGCAGGGAGAACAGGCAGTCCGCGGCAGCGCGGTAGGTCAGGTGCGGGTCGAAGTTCATCAGCACGGCACCGACGGCGATGCCGGTGAACGCGCCGAGCGCTGCCACGGAGCTCCACGACGGGAGCCCACCGATGCGGCGCCACAGCCAGCGCAGGCTGACGACCAGGAAGACGACGTACGACGCGAACAGCGGCAGGCCACCGCCCCACAGGAGCCACGTGTAACCGCTCTCGATCCAGACGTACCCGAGGCCCTCGCTCGCCACCTCGACCCGGGCCGCCGGCCGGACGCCCAGCAGCAGGTTGTTCCCGGACAGCAGCTCGGGCCAGAAGTAGGTCTGCAGGTTCGTGAGCCGCGTCGTCCAGCTCACCGGCAGGCCGTGCACGGTCTGGAAGCCGGCAAGCCGGTGCTCGACCACGGGCCAGACCGCCAGCAGGCCGATGGCCCCACCGACGGGCGCGTACTTCAACAGGTCGAGGCGGCGCAGGGCGGCCGCCACGCAGACGACGCCGACGACGAGCCCGAGTGCACTGGAGAACTCCGCGGCGGCGAACGTCCCGAGCACGAAGACACCGCCGGCCCCGAGGAGCAGCACCGGGTGCCGACGCGCCTTCCACCAGAGGCCGGCGACCACCGCGAGGTTCATCACCAGCAGGTCGGCCGTCGCCGCCGGAAGGCCGATCGTGGAGCCACCGCGCGGCTGCTCGAGCGCGGCGTCGTACCCGAACGGCGTGTACAGCGGCCGGAGCAGCTCGCGCACGCCGAGGAGGTCGAGCGCCTGGAGGATGCCGATGACCGCGACCACCGCCGCCGTCACCACGGACGTGACGAGCGCCCACCGGACCTGGGACTGGGTGGTGACCGACGCGCGGACGACGGCGTAGCCGACGAGGAACTTCCACAGCACCAGCGCGTGGCTGAAGTCGTCCCCCGTCGGGTGCCGACCCCGGACGTACATGAAGGCGAGGGGCACGAACGACGCGCACACGGCCATCGCCACCAAGGTCCACTCGACCTTGCTCAGCCGCAGCGTGAGGCGGTGTCCGAGCGGCATCATCGCCACCGCGCGCAGCGCCAGGACGCCGGCGACGAACACCACCACGGCCTCGTTCGGCCGGAGCCCGGGGACCAGACGGTCGCGGTCGATGCCGGCGACGAGCGGGGTGACACCGATGACGAGGAGCGCGGCGGTGGCGGGACGTACCCAGATGAGGGCTCCGAGCGCCACCGCGGCGACCGCCCCGGCCGCCATCACCGGGATCCGGGCGACGACCACCCCCAGGGCGACGGCTGCGAACGCGGTCACGACGACGAGGGCGGCGGCCGGCGTCACCGGTGCGCGCCTGCTCTCGAGATAGCCGCTCACTGCACGACCTCCTCGGTCAGCACCTGCCGGGAGGCCTTGCCCCGGACGCCGTGGCGCAGGGCGGCCAGCTCCGGTGAGCGCATCACGAGCTGCACCCCCAGGAACACGACCGCGCCGACGAGGGTGCCGAGCACCAGCGACAGGAGCCACCCGGCCCGGCCGCCCACGTTCGCGACCAGCACCTCCGCGACGACGAGCACGGGGAGGGCCATCGCCAGCGCGCCCACGGACAGCCGCAGCGCGAGCGGCGCCAGCCGGCGCGCGGGCAGCTCGCTCCGGCGGATCATGGCGCGGGTCAGGTGCAGGCCGCCGACGAGCGCTCCGGCGGCGTACGCCGCACCCAGGAGGCGCACCGCCTGCTCCCCCGGTACGGCGAGCGTGGCCAGCGCCAGGGAGAGGCACACGGCGGTCTGGATGCTCATGGACACCAGGGGGGTGCGCGTGTCCTGCCGGGCGTAGGCGGCCTGCATCGAGATGTAGAACGCGGTCTGGCCGACGATGCCCGGGGCGATCGTCGCGAGCGCGCCGGCCATCATGCCGACCCCGGCGGCCGAGGCCATCGCGCCGACGGCGATCGAGTGGGCGACCGGTCCCGCCAGCAGGACGTAGCCGATCGCGGCCGGGACGGCCAGGAACAGCGCGAGGTCGAGTCCCTCGAGGTAGGTCTCGCGGAAGTCCCGCGCCTGCCGGGCCCGGTGCATCCGGGACAGCCGCGGGATGAGCGCGAGCCCCACCGGCGTGGCGACGAGCTCGATGGGGAGGGAGTAGAAGTTGAAGACCATCTGGAGCGCGACGGTGCCTCCCGCGGCACGTCCGGCGAGCAGCAGCAGGACCAGCATCTGGAGGGCGAGAAGACCTGCCTGCACCACGGCGCGGACGGCGCGTCGCACGACCGACATCACCTCGGGGTCGCGCCACCCGGCCCGTGGCCGCACCGTCACCCCCGAGGAACGGGCTCCCGCCCACGCCAGCGCGGCGTTGGCCGCGACCGCGGTGGTCGAGCCGAGTCCGAGCAGCACCAGCACACCGGTGGGCTGGCCGCCCTGCTCGGCGACCGAGCCGTAGACCAGCCACGTGGCCGCCAGCATCGCGATCATCCCGACGTTCTCGACAGCGGGGGCGAGTGCGGCCAGGGCGAACCGACGGTGGGCGTTGAGGACGGATGCCGAGGCGCCGGACAGCGCGTAGAGGAACACCTGCGGGCACATCAGCAGGAGCAGCAGCCGGGCCTGGTCGGTCTGCGTGGCCACCGCGGCCTCGCCGCCGGGCGCGAGCAGCCCGATGGCCGTCGGGATCACGAGGACGACGACCGGGACCAGGACCAGCATCGCCAGCCAGGAGAACCCGAGGAAGCCGCCGCTGACCCGCGCCGTCCGGTCCGGGTCTCCCGCGTCGACGTGCCGGACCAGGGCTGGCACGAGCAGCGAGGCGAACAGCGACCCGGCGAGGAACCCGTAGTAGACGAGGTTGGGCAGCGAGTTGGTCAGCTGGAACGTGTCGCCGAACGTGGTGGGGCCCAGCACGCCGCCGACCATCACGACCCGCGCCACCCCGGTGAGCCGGCTGACCGCCGTCCCCACACCGGCCACGAGGGAGTCGCGGGCAGTGCCCGAGAACTCCTCCCTCGTGGCAGTCATCAGCGTGCTCCGCGTTCGAGCACCGCCGGGAGGGTGCGGAGCAGGATCACGAGGTACAGCAGCAACGTGCGATGCGCGACGTAGTCCACGTCGAGCCGGAGCCCTTCGGTCATGGTCAGGCGGTTGCGGCCGCTCACCTGCCACAGCCCGGTCAGACCGGGCCGTACGTCGAAGCGGGGGGACGCCCAGGGCGGGAACTCGACCATCTCGCCGGGCAGGCAGGGGCGCGGCCCGACGATCGACATCTCACCCCTCAGCACGTTGAAGAGCTGCGGGAGCTCGTCGAGGCTGGTCCGCCGCAGGAAGGCGCCGACCCGGGTGACGCGGGGGTCGTCGGAGAGCTTGTAGAGCCCGCCCTCCGGCTCCACCTCGCCGCGCAGCAACCGGGTCACGTACTCCGCGTGGATCGCCGGGTCGGAGTCGCGCCGCATCGTCCGGAACTTGTACATCACGAACTCCTGCCGCCGCGCCCCGACGCGCACCTGCCGGAACCAGCCACCTCCGCGGCTGGAGAGCACCACGAGGAGGTACACGCCGACGATCAGCGGCGCGGCGAGGAACAGCACGCCGCAGGCGATCAGGAGGTCGAGCCCCCGGACGGCCGCCTCACGCCCACGGGGGGACGGACGGAGGCGGCCTCGGTGGCGGGGGGCTGCCACCTCCCGGGCTTGGTCCGTGCTCATCCGGACCTCCCCAGGGAACCATTGACGAACCGGTACCGGGAGAACGACGTCGCGTCCTCCTGGACCCGTCCGGCGACGTCGGCGAGGTGGGAGACCTCGCCGTGGATCGTGGCGGGATTGCCGTAGGCGACCACGCCCGCCGGCAGGTCTCGCGTGACGACGGAGCCCGCACCGACCAGGGTGCCCTCGCCGATGCGGACGAACGGCAGCACGGTGACGTTGACGCCGAGCTGCGCCCCGGCGCCGATGCGGGGCCCGGACATCAGCCGCGCCGAGTCGGCCTGACCGGGGTACAGGTCGTTGGCCAGCGTCACGCCCGGGGCCAGGAAGGCGTCGTCGTCGATCTCGGTGTGCTGCGCGACGTAGCAGTTGCTGTGGATCTTGACCCGCGACCCGAGCCGGCAGCCGTAGTCCACCACCGTGTTGCTCCACAGCGAGACGTCGTCACCGATGCGGCACTGCTCGCGGACGATCACGTGGTGCCCGGTCTCGAACCGCTCGCCGATCTCGCTGCCGACGTAGATCACCGTGCCGCTGCGCAGGTTGGCACCGCCGCCGAGGGTCAGGTGCTGGTCGACGTCGCGCGCCACGTGGTAGCCGATGAGCACGTCCTGGTCGGCGTTCAGGCCCGGGCCGACCTCGATCCCGATGGTCATCGCAGGTCCCGCGCGGCGACCTCGTTGACGGTCTTGGCGACCCGCTCGGCGTCCTCGACGGACAGGAACGGCGACATCGGCAGCGACAGCAGCTGCGCGGCGTCGGCCTCGACCGTCGGGAGGGGCCGGTCGGTCAGGTGGCGGTACGGCGACATCAGGTGGCAGGGCGTCGCGTAGTGGATGCCGGTCCCGATCCCGAGCTCGGCGAGCTCCGACCTGACCCGGTCGCGGTCGTGGACGCGGACCACGGCGAGGTGATAGACACCGCGGCTGCCCTCCAGCTCGGAGACGGGCCGGACGACCGTGCGGTCCAGGAGCTCGTGGTAGACCGCCGCGACATCGCGACGTCGGGTGTTCCAGTCGTCGAGCCGCGACAGCTTCGCCTCGAGCACGACGGCCTGCAGGGCGTCGAGGCGGCTGTTCGTGCCCACGTAGGCGTGGTCGTGGTGGGCCGTGCCGCCGGCACGGCCGTGGTCGCGCAGTGCCCGCAGCGTCTGGGCCAGCTCCGGGTCGTCGGTCACCACGGCACCGGCGTCACCGAAGGCACCGAGGTTCTTGCCGGGGTAGAAGCTGGTGCACCCGGCCGCGCCGAAGGAACCCGCCCGGCGGCCGCGCCAGGCGGCTCCCTGGGCCTGGGCCATGTCCTCGATCACGAGGAGGTCGAGCTCGTCGGCCGTCCGGCACAGCGCGTCCATGTCGGGCATCTGGCCGTAGAGGTGCACCACCGCGACCGCTCGGGTGCGGGGGGTCACCGCGGCGGCCAGGGTCTCGGGGGTGAGCAGGAGGGTGTCCGGGTCGACGTCCGCAAAGGCCGGCTGGGCACCGGCGAGGACGACCGCCTCCGCGGTCGCGACGAACGTGTTGGCCGGGACGACGACCTCGTCGCCCGGACCGATCCCGAGCGCCCGCATCGACAGGTGCAGCGCGTCGGTCCCGTTGGCCATGCCGATGGCGTAGCGCCGGTCGCAGTACGCCGCCCACGCGTCCTCGAAGCGCTGCACGGCCTCCCCGCCGACGAACGCGTTGACGTCGAGCAGGCCGTTCCAGCGCGCGAGCACCTCGTCCCGGACGGCCTGCGTGGTCCCGGACAGGTCGAGGAAGGGGATGGCGTCGAGCGACGCCGCGGCCCCCGCCCGGCTCATCGGACCCGCTCGATGGCGGTGGGCACCGTCTGCCGCGGAATGGCGGTCTCCGCCGGCGGCAGGGCGCCTTCGCGCACCTCGGAGAGCTGCACCGCCCGGCGGAGCTGGGACGACAGCTGCGCCGCCTCCAGCACCTCGACCACGGCGAGGCCGTTCTGCCCGTCGGTGGTCGGCCGCATGCCGGTCAGGGCGCAGTCGACGAAGTGCTCGTCCTCGAGGGAGAGGGGCTCGTTGACGACCAGGTAGGGCGCCACGACGTCGCCGTAGCGGTAGGACATGGGCGGCTGTGTCAGGTCGCCCTCGGTCTGGGTCTGGGCGACGCCCTTGTCGTGGACGCGCACGCGCTCGTCGGCGGCCAGGTCGTCGAACACCACCATCTTCTCGCTGCCGACCATCGTGACCCGCCGGACCTTGCAGGGGTCGAGCCAGCTCACGTGCACGTTGGCGACGACGTCGGGGTCCTCGTAGTAGAGCCGGAGGTAGGCGACGTCCTCGAGCCTCTTGTGCGCGTGCCGGGACGCCCAGCACTCGACCGCCGTCGGCTCGCCGCCCAGCACGTAGTTGAGGATGGAGATGTCGTGCGGGGCGAGGTCGAAGATGACGTTGACGTCGTGCTGGTAGAGACCGAGGTTGAGCCGGGCGGTGTGCAGGTAGTACAGGCGGCCGAGCACGCCCTTGCGCACCATGTCGCGGAGGCTCCAGACGGCCGAGTGGTACTCGAAGGTGTGTCCGACCATCAGGACGACGCCCTGCGCCTGGGCCGCGTCGACCATCGCCCGGGCGTCCGCTGCCGTGGTCGCCAGGGGCTTCTCGACGAGCACGTGCTTGCCGGCGGCGATCGCCTCGAGCGCGAGCCTCGCGTGGGTGCTCGGCGGGGTGGCGATCACCAGGGCGTCGATGTCGGGGAGCGCCTCCGTGAGCTGGGCGGCCCGGCCGAGCCCCGGGAAGTGCCGCTCCAGGGCCGTGTGGCGGTCCGGGCTGGGGTCGATCACCGTGACCGTCTCGACCGAGTCCAGCGCCCGGAGCGCTCGTACGTGCTTCGAACCCCAGTAGCCGCAGCCGGCGACTCCGACGCGCAATCCCACAGAAGCTGACACGACAGGTTTCCCCCATCCACTCTCTCACCCAGGAGGTGTGGATGCTGCGAGGAGTCGTGCCCGGCAGCACCCGATGCATGAATTCTTTCGGAGGCTTCATCCCACCATTAGTAATGCGTCTGGGAAATGACGAAGTCGCCTTATTCGACCGATGACCCGCTGGGCGTCAAACCCCTACGCCGGATGGGGTAGGTGGCTCTTTACCACCCGCGGCGATCGTCCGACTTGGCCGGTTTTGTCGCCCGTGACCGCATCCACGGAATTATCGTCATAGAGGAATTCCCCGTATTCCCCGAGAATTCATTCGGGCTGACTTGACACCTATTTTGCGACGCTATTTCTCGCAACATTAGGCCGGGCCCGTGACCGCCGGACGCTCGCGCGTCCTGGTCACGGGCCCGGCTCACGGTCGGAGCTCCCGGGAGTGGCCGTCAGGTCACGACGGTCACTCCGTTGGCCAGGGTGAAGCTGCCGAAGTTGTTGCCTTGCGTCACGGTCACCGATCGCGTCGTCAGCGCCGCCCCGGCGGTGACCCTCAGGACGGCGGTCATCCGCGTGGCGCTGAGCCGGGTGGTGCTCCGGACCGTCACACCGGCGCCCGAGACGGTGACGTCGGTCTGGTTGGTGAACCCCGTGCCCGTGAGCGTCACCGTCGTGTCGCGCCCGCGGCGGATCGTGGCCGGTGAGACCGACGTGAGTGTCGGGCCCGCCACGATCGTCAGACACGTGGCACAGGTGACGGTCGAGCCGTTGGGGTTCGTCACCGTGACGCTGCGTGCCCCGGTCGGCGCGTCCCCTGCGACCGAGACCGAGAGGGTGACCCTGGTCGCCGTACGCGCGGTGACGGTCGAGGTGACCCCGGTGCCACCGATGGCGACGGTGGCCCCTGCGAGGAAGCCACTGCCGTTGACCCGCACGGTGACGGCGCTCGCCCCTTGGCCGAGGTTGGCCGGGTTCACGCCGGTGATCCGGGGCGGTGCCGACATCGTGACGGTGACCAGCCCGCTCGTTCCGACGTTGCCGGCCGCGTCGGACTGCCGGGCCCGCAGCGTGTAGGTGCCGGCGGCCAGGCCGGTCAGCGTCGTCGTCCAGCTGCCCGAGGTGACGGCCGCCGTCGTCGTCCGCACCGGCGTGCCGGTGGCGGCGGACCCGGCGAACACGTCCAGGGTCACGGTCGCCGCGTCCCCCTGCTGCGTCCCGGCAGCGCCGGAGGCCGTGAGCGAGGTGGACGAGATGCTGCTTCCCGTGACCGGGCTGGTGATCGTCACCGCCGGCGCCGTCGTGTCGGCCGGTTGCGTGTTCACCGTGAAGGTGACGGCGGTGCTCGTCCCGATGTTCCCGGCGGCGTCGACCTGGGTGGCCTGCACCGTCCACGTGCCGTCCGCGAGGGCGGCAGGAGTCGCGGTCCACGACCCGTCGGTGCCGACCGTGGCCTGGAGGTTCTGCACCTCGCCCTGGGCCGGGCTGGAGGGGGAGATGCGGAGGGTGACCTGGTTCGTGTCACCGGCCGCCGTACCACCCGTCCCGGAGACGGTCGGGGTGCTGGTGGTCACCGTGGCACCCGAGGCAGGCGCGGTGACCGCGACCACCGGTGGAGTGCTGTCGACCACTGTCGTGTCGATGTTGAACGTCGTGGCGGGGCTCGTCGCGAGGTTGCCTGCGGCATCACCCTGGGTCACCGTGACGGTCCACGGACCGTCGGCCAGCGCGTTGGCGGACGTGGACCACGTCCCACCGGCGCCCACCGGGACGGTGGTGGTCTGCGCGGGCGTGCCCGCAGCGGTCGATCCGGAGTACACGCGCACCGTCACGGCGGTGTCGTCGCCGGCGGCCGTGCCGGCCGCGCCCGCGAGGGTGGGCGTGGGCGTGCGCACCGTGCTGCCGGAGGTCGGGCTCGTCACGGTCGGCGCGGGTGCCGTGGTGTCGGCGGGGCCCGACGCGTTGACGATGAACGTCCGCGGCACGCTGGTACCGACGGTGCCGGAGTTCTGCGCCACCTGCACCGTGTAGGTGCCGCTGGGCAGCGGGGAAGCCGGCTGCACCGACCACGACCCGTTGGTGACCGGGGCGGTGAGGGTGGCCAGCGGCGTCCCCATCGAGTACGGCCCGTCGTAGACCGAGACCGACACCGAGCTGCTGCCGGTGGCCGTGCCGCTCAGGACCGGCTGCGCCGCGTTCACGGTCGCACCGGCGGCCGGCCCGCTCACCGCCACGCGGGGCGCGGTCTGGCCGCCGCCGATCACGTCGGTGATCGTCTTCACGCTGACGTTCTGTCCGGACAAGGTCTCCAGCCAGGTGAGGAACTGGTCGATCGTGGTGTCGGAGATCGGCCGGTAGCCGTCCATGCAGCTGCTGAAGCCGGGCTGCCCGGCGTAGCAGATCTCGTGGAACAGCGTGGGCAGCCAGCTGCCGCCGTGCGCCCTCGCCTGGTTGACCGCGAGCTGCAGTGCCTCGAGCGTGACGGCACCGTTGTAGTTGGTGCCGAGGATGCGGATCGCCCACGGGTTCTCGGTCGGCGGGATGGTCTCGGAGAAGATCGGGCCGTCGGACGTCACCGTGCCCGCCTTGCGGGCGGACTGGTAGCCGCAGGCTCGCGCCAGGGCGGAGGTGTCGTCGTTCATCGAACCGAAGGGGAACGCGAAGCTCACCGCGTTGAAGCCCTGCTCGAGCAGGCGAGCCCGGTCGTCACAGGTCTGGTGCCACTTGAAGTCGAAGGTCGTGTTCGAGGCCAGCAGGTCGACGTGCTCGCTGGTGTGACCGCCGATGTCGTGACCGGCGTTGGCCAGGTCGTGGATCTGCGGCCACGTCATGACGCCGGGCTCGCCGGCGTCGACGGCGCCGGAGTTGATGTAGAACGTGCCGTGCGCGTTGTGCCGGGCGAAGATCTGGCGCAGGTTGTACTGCGAGCGCAGCCCGTCGTCGAACGTCAGGCTGACGACGAACGGCCGCTGCTCCAGCGTGGGGTGCGGCGCACCCATCACCTCGCCGACGGTCCTCACCGTGACGCCCTCCGCCTCCTGGCTCTTCAGCCACACCAGGAAGGACGAGAAGACGTCCCGGTCGATCGCCTGCGGGGTCCCCATGCAGGTGCTGTAGCCGGACTCGGCCTGGCTGCACACGCGGTTGAACGCGAACGGCAGCCAGCCGCCGCCGTTCGCCCCGGCCGCGGTGACGGCGTCCTGCAGCGACTGCAGCGTGATCGCACCGCCCGGCAGGTTGGCCGTGCGCAGGGCCATGGGCTGGGCCGGCGGCACCGACTCGGCATAGTCGGGGCCGGTGGCGGCCAGGCCACCTGGCATGCGCCCGGTCAGGTAGCCGCAGCTCTGCACGATCTGCTGCGCCTGGGCGTTGCTCACCCCGAACGGGTAGCTGAAGCTCGCGGGGTGGTAGCCCCAGGCCGTGAGCTGCTGGAAGTCACCACACACCTGGTCGGTCTTGTAGGCGAGGTCGGCGGTCGCGTCGGTGTCGTAGGTCGCGGTGAGGTCCTGGTGGTCCTTGCCCATGCCCCCGATCTCGTTGCCCTGGCGGTAGAGCTCGTCGAGCTCGTAGAACCGCATGTAGTTGGAGTCGAACGTCTTCACCCAGTTGCTCGCGACGTAGAACGTGCCGTCCAGGCCGTTCTGCTCGAGGAGGGGCGCTGCGTTGCGGTACTGGGAGCTCAGCCCGTCGTTGAAGGTCAGCGAGACCACGGTCGGTGCCGCCGCCGTCACCGGCGCAGCCGTCACCACCAGTCCCGCCGCCGCGGTCACCAGGGCGGCCACCGCCGCCACGCCTGCTCTCGTCCGCCTGGTCAGCCGCGTCGTCGCGCCCATGATCGCCCGCCCTCGCTCGTATCCGGTCCGTCTTCATCCCCCGACGGTGTCGGCCACGCGTCGGACATGTCGGAGCAGTCCTCCGAGCGCTCATGGAACCAACGAGAGGCCCGACGCGACATCCCCCGTGTGACTGTCACGATCTGTTGGGAATCCTCAGGTTCACCGGAAGTCACCCGGCCACGGATCCCGCCGAGATGACGGCGGTGGTGCCATTGACACCGAGGGCGACATGGCCCGAACGGGTGGTGCGGCGCGTCGGAAAGTGACCCGGCCGATTTCCGGACGGATTTCGTTCCTCAGACGATGTCGGGCGCGCTCACCCGCGCCTCGTCGGCCTCGCGGTCGGTGCCGGTCCGCTGGCTCTGCCGCTCGGCCTCGACCCTGCGGAGGTAGTGGTCCACCTCGTCGTCGAGCCGGGCGCCGTCCCAGCCGAGCGCATCGGCCATCAGCACCGCGGCCGGCCGCGCGGCCTTGACGCCGCGGTCGAACGTCTCGATGGAGATCCGCGTGCGGCGGGTGAGCACGTCGTCGAGGTGCCGCGCGCCCTCGTGGGTCACGGCGTAGACGACTTCGGCCCGCAAGTGGTCCTCGGCACCGTCGAGGGGCGCCGCGAGCTCCGGCCGCTCGGCGACCAGTGCGAGCACCTCGTCGACCATCCCGCCGTAGCAGCCGAGGAGGTGGTCGATCCGCGCCCGGTGCAGGCCGGACTCGCGGGCGAGCCGGGCACGTTGGTTCGTGCGCGTCTCCCAGCCGTCGGCACCGACCAGGGGCACCCGGTCGGTGATCGAGTCGGGCACGGTCCCGCCCAACGAGTGCGCGGCGGCGTCGACCGCGTCGACACCCATGACGCGGTACGTCGTCAGCTTGCCGCCGGCGATGATCACCAGCCCGGGCACCGGTGTCACGACGGTGTGCTCGCGCGAGATGCGGCTGGTCGGCTCGGACTCGCCGGTCAGCAGCGGGCGGAGGCCGGCGTACACGCCCTCGACGTCCTCGTGGCCGAGCGGCTCCTTCAGCAGCCGGTTGGCCTGGGCGAGCAGGTAGTCGATGTCGGTGCGGGACGCGGCCGGGTGCGCCTTGTCGAGGTCCCACGGGGTGTCGGTCGTGCCGATGATCCAGTGCCGGCCCCACGGGATGACGAAGAGCACCGACGTCTCGGTCCGCATGATGATTCCGCTCTCGGAGCGGATCCTGTCGCGCGGCACGACGAGGTGGATCCCCTTGCTGGCTTGGACATTGAGCGCCCCACGACCTCCGACGAGCTCCTGGATCTCGTCCGTCCACACACCGGCGGCGTTGACGACGACGCGAGCGCGGACGGACAGCTCGCGACCGGTCTCGAGGTCGACGGCGCGGGCGCCGGTGACGCGCTCGCCCTCGCGCAGGAAGCCGACCACCTTGACCCGGCTCGCCACGTGCGCGCCGTACGTCGCGGCCGTGCGGGCGATGGTCACGACCAGCCGGGCGTCGTCGACCTGGGCGTCCCAGTACTGCAGCGCACCCGTGATCCCGTCGGTGCGGATGTCGGGCGCCACGCGGGCGACCCCGCGGCGGGTGAGGTGCCGGTGGCGGGGCAGCCCGTTGTCGTAGCGGCCGACGATCGCCATGCCGTCGTAGAGCGTGAGACCGGCGCCGACGTAGGGCCGCTCCCAGCCGCGGTGGGTGAGCGGGTAGAGGAACGGCACCGGCCGGACGAGGTGCGGGGCGAGCCGGGTGAGCAGCAGACCCCTTTCCTGCAAGGCCTCCCGCACCAGACCGAAGTCCAGCATCTCGAGGTAGCGCAGCCCGCCGTGGATCAGCTTGCTCGACCGTGACGAGGTGCCGGAGGCGAAGTCGCGCTGCTCCAGCAGGCCGGTCGTCAGACCGCGGGTGACCGCGTCGAGCGCGGTGCCGGTGCCGACCACGCCGCCGCCGACCACGAGGACGTCGAGCTCCTCTGACTCCATCGCCGCGAGCGCGGCGTCGCGGGCGGACGGGCTCAGCGCGACCGGGGAGCTCATGTGCCGAGGCTAGCCGTCGGCTGCGTCACCGGGGCGGACGATGCCGGCCTCGTAGGCGAGGATCACCGCCTGGACGCGGTCCCGCAGGCCGAGCTTGGCGAGGATCCGGCCGACGTGCGTCTTCACGGTCTTCTCGCTCACCACGAGCCGGTCGGCCAGCTCCCGGTTGGACAGCCCTCGCCCGATCAGCTCGAGCACCTCGGCCTCGCGCGGCGTGAGCTCGTCCAGGCCCGGCACGGGTACGGCGCGCGGCGGCTGCGGGCTCACGAAGTGCTCGATGAGCCGCCGCGTGACCGACGGGGCGACCAGCGCGTCGCCGTCGGCGGCCCGACGGACCGCCTCGAGGATGCGCTCGCGGGGCGCGTCCTTGAGCAGGAAACCGCTGGCCCCGGCCTTGAACGCGGCGAAGACGTACTCGTCGAGGTCGAAGGTCGTCAGGATCACGACCCGCGGCAGCTCGTCCACCGCCGCGGCCCGGATCCGCCGGGTCGCCTCGATGCCGTCGATACCGGGCATCCGCAGGTCCATGAGCACGACGTCGGGCCGCTTCTCCTCCACGACACGCACGGCCTCGAGACCGTCGGCCGCCTGCCCGACGACGGCAACGTCGTCGAGCCCGGCGAGCATCATGTCCAGCCCGGCGCGGACGAGGTCCTGGTCGTCGACGAGCACGACCGACACAGGCGACTCAGCCGGCCCGGTCACACCGGGATCCTCGCCGCGACGCGGAAGCCGGGCCCCGGCTCCCGCGAACCCGTCTCGACCGAGCCACCCAGCACCCGGACGCGCTCGCGCATGCCGACGAGCCCCCGCCCGGACCCGGCCAGGGCCCCGAGCTCGTCCGGCTCCGCGGTGCCGTCGTCCACGACCTCGAGCTCGAGGCAGTCGCCGAGCCGGCGGACGTCGACGCGGACGTGCGCGGCGCGCGCGTGCTTCATCACGTTGGTGAGCGCCTCCTGGAGCACACGGTAGGCGGACACGTCGACGGCCGGCGGCAGGTCGCTCAGCTCGCCGTGCACCTGGAGGGTGACGTCCGGGCCGGTCGCGCGCACGTCGGCGACCAGGTCGTCGAGCCGCGCCAGTCCCGGCTGCGGCTGCAGCGAGCCGTCGTCCTCCTCGCCCAGCAGCCCGAGGAGCCGGCGCATCTCCTCGAGGCCCTGGCGGGCGGAGCGCTCGATCGCGCCGAGGCTGTCGCGCACCCGGTCCGGGTCGCGGTCGAGGACGTTGCGCGCCCCGCTCGACTGCATCACGATCGCCGCCAGGCTGTGCGACACGACGTCGTGCATCTCGCGCGCGATGCGGGCGCGCTCGGCCGCCACGGCCTCAGCCGCGTGCTCGTCACGCGCGTGCAGCAGCGCCGCCGCCCGCTCGTTGCGGACGCCGACGACGCGGCCGACCAGCCACACGGTGCCGAACAGCACGAGCGACGCGACCGGGTCCGGGGCCGCGTCGGTCCCGCTCCCCTGCACGACGGCGACGGCGAGGGCCAGCACCGAGACGGCCGCCGACAGCAGCGCGTCGCGCAGGGGCGCGTAGGAGGCGACCGTGTACGTCGCGACGAGCAGCGCGAGGTAGGTGGCGTAGAGCTCGAGCGGGTCGGCCACGAGCGCCCGTCCGGCGAGCACGCCGTACAGGACGAGGGAGACGCCCAACGGCGCACGGCGGCGGACGGCCAGCGGCAGCGTCCCGAGCAGCACCGTGACGACGTTGAGGGCGACGGGGCCCTCGACGACGTCCTCGGCCAGCGGCTGGCCGAGGACCTCGACCAGTCCCACGACGCAGAACGCCGCGGCGACGACGGCGTCGAGCAGCTGGCCCAGAGGTAGGCGCTGCGGCAGGCGGTTGCGGTCCATGGTGGCGCCACCCTAGGGCCGCAGGGGGCCCGTGGCGTCGGACCACGGTCGTACGTCGGGTTCGGGCCGCGGGCCGACGACCCGGGGTGCTGCCGGTGCCTACCTTTCCGTCGACGGCCGGAACCGCCGGCCCCACCGATGGAGTCACCATGCAGCTCACCGCTCGTCCGGCGGCCCTCGTCGCCGGCACCCTGTTCGCCGCCACCGCCGCGATCGACGTCCCGCACGTCCAGGCCCAGCCGTTCGCCGGTCCGCTCGACTACGCCCTCGAGGCGCTCTTCGCCGCCGCGCTCTGGTCCGCCGCGCTCGCCCTCTGGCTGCTCTCCCGGGCCGCCACCGGACGGGGCAGGCGGGTCGCCTGGCGGGTGCCGGCCGCGGGGTGCGGGCTGGTCGCTGTCGCCGCGACGGCCACGCTGGTCGCGGCGCACGACGTGCTCGGACCCGTGTTCATGCTCGGCCTGCTCCTGGTGCTGGCCGGCTACCTCGTGCTCGCGGTCCTCGACCTGCGGCGGCGCCTGACGCCGCGGTTCGCCGGTCTCTGCCTGGCCGCGGGGACCGTCGGCATGGTCGCGCTCGGCGACGGCGTCGGCACCGTGGCCTGGGCCGCGGCGTGGTTCGGCGTCGCGGCGCTGCTGCAGCCCGCCTCGGCGCGGGTCTCCGAGCCGGCCGCTGCCTAGCCGGCCCGGCCGACCTCGAGCCGCTCCCGGTGGCCGAGGCTGTCCCGGCGGTCGCGCGCGACCGTGTTGACCTCGTCCTGCACGCGGCGGACCTCGGCGATGTCGAGGTCCGCCACGACGACCGCCGGGTCGTCCGCGCCGGTGCGCGCGACGGCCCGGCCCTCGGGGTCGTAGACCGCGCTGCCGCCGCTGAACGACGACGCGCCGCAGGTGCCGGTCAGCCCGGCGAAGACCACGTAGATGCCGTTGTCGATGGCGCGGGCGGCGTAGTAGAGGTCGCGGCGGTGGTCGGAGCCGGTGAAGAACGCGGCCGGCGTGAGGTACGCCGTCGCACCGGCCGCTGCCGCGGACGCCGCGTGCTCGGGGAACGAGCCGTCGTAGCAGATGCCGAGGCCGAGCTCCCAGCCGTCGACGACGATGGTCGCGCCGTGGTCGCCGGCGGTGAAGAAGCCCTGCTCCTCGAGGCCGCACAGGTGTTGCTTGTCGTACGGCGCCCGCACCTCCCCGTCCGGGGTGAGCACGACCGCCGACAGGGTGGATGCGTCGAGCGCCCGGCGGACGGCCGCGCTGGCCACCACCGTCACGCCGCGCTCCCGCGCGAGGTCGGCCAGCGGCCGGAGCCGCTCGTCGGGCCCTCCTGAGCCTGTCGAAGCGTCGAGGGCCAGGGAGTCGTCGTGCCGCCACTCCTCCGCCGCGTAGCCGGTGAGGAACAGCTCGGGCAGCACCACGACGCGCGCGCCCTGGTCGGCGGCGGTCGTGACGAGCGAGCAGGCGGTGGCGACGTTGGCCGCGACGTCGCGCGGCACGGACGTCGCCTGCCCAGCGGCGACGCGCAGCCGAGCGGGAGCGTTCATCGTGCGTCCTCCTCGGACGGTTCGGCGAGCGCGAGCTGGCGGTCGACGGCCTCGCGGGTGGCACCGAGCGCCTCGGAGACCTCCCAGGCGACGTCGCGCGCCCGTGCGCCGAGCTCGCCGGCGCGCGCATCGTCCATCCGGACGGTCGGCACCGAGAGGCCGAGCGCCCCCACCGCCTTCCCGGTGTGGTCGAAGACCGGCGCGGCCAGGGCCCGGATGCCCGGCGTGCGCTCGGCGTCGGAGCCGGCCCAGCCTCGCTTCCGCGCCACCGCCAGCTCCGCGGCGAGCACGACCGGGTCGGTCACCGTGCGGTCGGTGATGGCGGCGATCTCCTGCTCGAGGGCGCGCACCTGCTGCGCCCACGGCAGCGTCGACAGGATCGCTTTGCCGGGCGCGCCGTGCACGAGCTGGATGGGCACGCCGATGTCGGTGTAGTGCCGGCGCAGCTCCTGGCGGCTCTCCACCTGGTCGACCACCGCGCGCTCGCCGGTCGCGAGCAGCTCGTGCAGCCCGACCGTCTCGTCGACCTCGTCGCGCAGCGCGATCATGAACGGCCGGGCCGCGCCCTGCAGCGTCGAGGGCACGGCACCCGACCGGCCGAGCTGCACGAGCAGCGGTCCCGGTCGGTACCTCCGGTCCGGCGACTGGGCCAGCAGCCGGTTGCTCGTCATCGACGCCAGCAGCCGGTGCGTCGTGCTCGTGGACAGCCCGGTCATCCGGGCGATCTCGCTGATCCCGAGCGAGGAGTGGTGGGCGTCGAAGCAGCGCAGTATCGCGACCGCGCGGTCGATCGACTGCACGCCGCCGCGCCCGTCGGTTGCTGGGGACACCGCTCCACCCTTCGCCACGCAGAGAAGTCTGCACCAGTCGTGAATTTCCGGATCCGAACCCTTGACCGCCTCTGTGTCGTCTGACACAGTTCCCGCATGACGGTAAGCAATCCCACGATACGGGAAGCAGGAAGCGGAAGTCCAGCCCTCCCGCTCGCCGGTTTCCGCGTCCTCGACCTCACCCGCTTCCTCTCCGGGCCCTACTGCACGATGGTTCTCGCCGAGCTCGGCGCCGACGTCATCAAGATCGAGCAGCCGCACACCGGCGACGACTCGCGGCGGCTGGCGCCGAAGATCGACGGGGAGAGCTACCCCTTCGCGATGCCCAACCGCAGCAAGCGGTCGGTGTCCCTCGACCTCAAGACCGAGCAGGGGCTCGCGGTGTTCCGGCGGATGGCCGCCGACGCGGACCTGGTCATCGAGAACTTCCGGCCGGGCGTCGCGAAGCGCCTCGGCATCGGGTACGACGACCTCACGGCGGTCCGCGAGGACATCCTCTACTGCTCGATCAGCGGCTTCGGCCAGACCGGCCCGTACCGGGACCGCCCCGGCTTCGACATCATGGCCCAGGGCATGGTCGGCTTCCTGCGGATGACCGGCGAGCCCGGCGGCCGCCCGGCCAAGGTCGGCATCGCGATCAACGACATCGCCGCCGGCGCCACCGCCATCTACTCGATCATGGCCGCCGAGATGCAGCGCCGGGCCACCGGCGAGGGCCAATACATGGACATCTCCCTCGTCGACGCCGGCCTGGCATGGGCGGTCTGGGAGTCCGGCGCGTACTTCGGCGCCGGCGAGGTCCCGCAGCCGACCGGCACCCGGCACCGCCGGTCCACGCCGTACCAGGCCTATCGCACCAGCGACGGCTACGTGACGATCGGCGCCGCCAACGACCGGCTCTGGCTCCGGCTGCTCACGGCGCTGGAGAGGCCGGAGTGGGAGACCGACCCGCGGTTCGCGTCCCTCCCCGACCGGATGTCCAACATCGAGGAGCTCGAGCGGGAGATCGAGGCGATCACCACCACCCGCACGACCGACGAGTGGATCAAGCGCGTCGACGAGGCCGGCGTCCCCTGCGGCCCGGTCCTCACGTTCGACGAGACGCTGAGCGACCCGCACGTCATCGCCCGGGACATGGTCGCCGAGCTCGACCACCCGATCATCGGCGAGATGCGGACCATCGGCCCGCCGACGAAGTTCAGCGGGCTCGACTTCGCCGTCCGTGGCCCGGCCCCCTGGCTCGGCCAGCACACCGCCGAGGTGCTGCGTGAGACCGGCCTCGGCGACGACGAGATCGCGGCACTGTTCACCGACGAGGTCGTCTTCGACGCCCACCCCGACCGGCAGGAGAGCTGAGCATGTCCGACCACCTCGTGGTGGAGCGTCGCGGCGAGGTCGCGACCCTGATCCTCAACCGTCCCGAGAGCCACAACGCGCTCAACGTGGCGACGTACCGCGACCTCCCCGACGTGCTCCGCGACCTCGACAACGACAGCGGCGTCAAGGTCGTCGTGCTGCGCGGCGCCGGCGAGAAGTCGTTCGCCTCCGGCGCCGACATCACCGAGTTCGAGGCCGAGCGCAGCGACGCGGTGAAGGCCAAGGCCTACAACGAGAAGGTCGCCGCGGCCGAGCACGCGCTGGAGGGCGTCCGCAAGCCGACCATCGCGATGATCCACGGCTACTGCATCGGCGGCGGCGCCGGCCTCGCGCTCGCCTGCGACCTCCGCTTCGCCGACACCCGCGCGAAGTTCGCGATCACCCCGGCCAAGCTCGGCCTGGTCTACAGCCTCGAGTCCACCAAGCGCATGGTCGACCTGGTCGGCCCGTCCCGCGCCAAGTGGGTGCTCATGAGCGGTCTGCAGATCCCCGCCGCGCGGGCCTACGAGCTCGGCCTGTTCGACGAGGTCGTCGAGCCGGACGATCTCGAGAAGCTGACCTACGACTTCGCCGAGACCGTCTGCACCCGCGCGCAGCTCAGCGTGCGCGCCGGCAAGCAGATGGTCGACAAGGTCGTGGCCGGCCAGGTCGTGGACGACGACGCGACCACCGACCTGCGCAACTCGTCGTTCGACACCGAGGACTTCGCCGAGGGTGTCCGCGCCTTCATGGAGAAGCGCTCGCCGAGGTTCACGTGGTCATGACGACGGGTGGTCTCGACAAGCTCGACCAGCCGGCGCTCGACCGCCCGGCGGCCCGGGTCGACCCCGACGCGCTGGCCGCCCTCGCGCGCAGCGCGGCGGCGGACCCCGCGTGGGAGTTCGGCTCGTTCTTCCTCAGCCGGTTCCTGCAGCTGGGGATCAGCTACGACGACGCGGAGCAGACCTGCACCGTCGTCCTTCCTTACGGCGCGCACCTCTGCAACCCGCAGGGATCCGTGCACGGCGGAATCGTCACGACGGCGCTCGACATCTCGATGGGTCACCTCTGCAAGAAGTACCTCTCGGCCGCCGTGACCATCGAGATGCAGATGCGGTTCTTCCGGCCGCTGACCGGCGACGCGACGTGCACCGGTCGCCTCGTCCGGGCCGGCCGCCGGATCGTCCACCTCGAGTCCCGCATGACCGACGCCGACGGCAAGCTCACCGCCCTCGGCACTGGCTCGTGGCACCGGCTCGACGCCGGATGAGCAGCGACACCCGATCGACCAGTCCGACCGGCGCCCCCGTCCCCTGCGGACGCGCCACCCAACCAGGAGGAACACGATGAATCGCAAGTGGACGGCCGCCGCCGCGGCGGTGTCCGGCATGGTGCTGACGCTGAGCGCGTGCGGCGGAGGTGCCGACGGGACCAGCGCCGGAGGTGACTACCCGTCGGAGGACATGGACTGGACGATCGCGTTCGGTCCCGGCGGCGGCAACGACATCATGGCCCGCACCATGGTCGACATCCTGCAGAAGAACGACCTCTACCCCGAGAACATCGTGGTGGAGAACAAGGAGGGCGGCTCGGGCGCGACCGGCTGGGGCTACCTCTTCGGCCAGTCCGGCACCGGCTACGGCATCTCGACCACGTCCGGCTCGTTCATCACCACCCCGCTCCAGGCCGACACCGGCTGGGAGCCGACCGACTTCACGCCGGTCGGGCTCATGGCGGCCGACTACGCCCTGCTCATGACCGCAGGTGACGGCGAGTGGTCGACGTACGACGAGTGGGTGGAGTACGCCAAGTCGAAGGGCACGGTCGCGGTCGGCGGCATCGGCACCGTCAACGTGGACTACATCGTCCAGCAGATGGTCGCCGACGCCAACGGCTACAAGATCGACTACGTGCCCTACAACGAGGAGGGCCAGATGCAGACGTCGCTCCTCTCCGGCGCGATCGACGCGATGATCTCCAACCCCGGCTCGATCATGGGCCAGATCGAGGGCGGCCAGATGAACGCGCTGCTCTTCACCGGTCCCGAGCGGCTCGACGCGCTCGCCGACGTGCCGACCGCCGAGGAGGAGGGCATCTCCGACATCCCGTCGATGCCCCGGGGCCTCATCCTCCCGCCGGACGCGCCCGAGGAGGCGCAGCAGTGGTGGATCGACACCATGAAGGAGGTCGTCACCACGCCCGAGTGGCAGGACTACCTCGACGAGAACTACCTGCTCAAGGACGAGAAGTGGGGCGAGGACTTCACGGCCTACCTCGACGACACCCAGTCGTCGTTCGAGGAGCAGCTGACCGAGCTGGGCGCGCTGTGACCGCAGTGCACGCCAACGCCACGACGGGAGCCCGGTCCACGGGCCGGGCTCCCGGGTGGGTGCGCCCCAAGACGGTCTTCCTGACCGCGCTGCTGGTGGTCCTGGCCGTCTACACCGAGATGGCGTTCGCCCTCGAGTGGCGTACGGCGGCCGGCCGGATCGGCCCCGGCTTCTTCCCGCGCATCGTCGGGATCACCGGCCTGGCCCTCACGCTGTGGTCGCTGGTGGCCGCGGTGCGGGCGCCGGCCGCCGAGGACGAGGTGGTCGCACTCGAGGACGAGGTGGGCGACGCCGACCTCGGCAAGCACCCCAGGCTGCTCGCCCTGATGGTCCTGGCGTCGCTGGTCTTCCTGGTCACGCTCGTGAGCCTCGGCGCGATCGTGTCGTCGGCGGTCTTCCTGCTGGCGATGCTCTTCCTGCTCAACCGGCAGCACCTGCTCCTCAACATCGCCGTGGCACTCGGGCTGCCGCTGGCGCTGTACCTGCTCTTCCAGACCCTGCTCAACGCGGGCCTCCCCGAGGGCGTCCTGCCCCGGTTCTGACCCGACCCCTGACGACGGGAACCCGATCTCATGGACGTGTTCGACAACCTGGCAGCCGGCATCATGGCCGTGCTCACGCCGGGGAACATGCTGCTGCTCCTCGCCGGCGTGATGCTCGGCATGATCGTCGGCGTGATGCCGGGCCTCGGCCCCAGCGCCGGCCTGGCGATCCTGCTGCCGCTGACCTTCACCATGGACCCCACCGGCGCGGTGGTGATGCTCGCAGCGGTCTACTACGGCGCGATGTACGGCGGCACGATCACGTCCGTCCTGATCAACACCCCCGGCGAGTCGGCCACCGTCGCGAGCACCTTCGACGGGTACCCGCTCGCGAAGGCCGGACGGGCCGGGCCGGCGCTGGTGATGGCCGCGGTCGGCTCGTTCGTCGCCGGCACCGTCGGCGCGATCCTGATCAGCGTCGCCGCCCCGGTGACCGCGTCCGTGGCCGCGACGTTCGGCCCGCCCGAGCTGTTCCTCGTGGTCGTGCTCGGCCTGCTCACGCTGGTCGTCATCATCGGCGGCAACCGCCTGCTCGGCGCGCTCTCCGCCCTGATCGGCTTCGCCATCGCCACCGTCGGCATCGACATCGGCACCGGCCAGCAGCGCTACACCTTCGGGTCGGTCGAGCTGATCAACGGCATCGACTTCATCCCGGTCGCCATCGGCCTGTTCGGCGTCGGCGAGATCCTGCACACCCTCTGGCGCGGCGGCCACCTGGAGAAGCTCGGCTACTTCAACGTCTCCGCCCGCTCGCGCGGCTTCTGGCCGAACAAGAAGGACTACAAGGAGTCGGCCGGCCCGATCGCCCGCGGCTCGCTGCTCGGCTTCTTCGTCGGCGCCACCCCCGGTGCCGGCGCGACAGTGGCCTCCCTGATGTCGTACAACCTCGAGAAGTCGGTCTCCAGGACCCCCGAGAAGTTCGGCAAGGGGGCGATGGCGGGGCTCGCCGGTCCGGAGGCCGCCAACAACGCGGCGTCGTCCGGCGCGATGGTGCCGCTGCTGACCCTCGGCATCCCGGGCTCGGCCTCGACCGCGGTCCTCATCGGCGGCTTCATGATGTGGGGCCTGCAGCCCGGTCCCCTGCTGATGGAGCAGAACCCGGAGTTCGCCTGGGGCCTGATCGCCAGCATGTACCTCGGCAACGTGATGCTGCTGCTGGTCAACATCTTCTGCATCCCGGCGTTCGCCAGCATCGCCCGCGTGCCGTTCCGGGTGCTCGGGCCGGTCATCATCGTGGTCTGCGTGCTCGGCACGTTCACCGTCAACGGCAGCATCATCGAGGTCGGCATCATGCTCGCCTGCGGCGTGCTGGGCTTCTTCATGCGCCGCTTCGGCCTCAACCCGGCCGCCCTGGTGATCGCCCTCGTGCTCGGCCCGATGGCCGAGGAGTCGCTGCGGCAGACGCTGATCATCTCCGGCGGCAGCTTCGACATCTTCCTCGAGCGCGGCACCTCGCAGGTGCTGCTCGCCGCGATGGTCGTGATGCTCGCCCTGCCGTTGGCCGGCAAGGGCATCAAGAAGGCGTCGTCGACCGCGATGGCCCGCGTCGGCCGGAAGCGCCGCGACGACACCGACGTCGACGCGAACGCCGGCGAGGACCGCGAGCACGACAAGGTGGGTTCTGCATGAGTCACCAGTCGCTCGCCGGGGTGCGGGTCGTCGACCTCAGCCGGGCGCTGGCCGGGCCCTACGCGACGATGATGCTCGCCGACGTCGGCGCCGACGTGCTCAAGGTCGAGCCACCGACCGGCGACGACAGCCGCGGCTGGCTGCCGTTCACCGGGGCGCCGGACGACGAGCAGCGCGAGTCGGCGTACTTCCTCTCGGCCAACCGGGGCAAGCGCTCGGTCCGGCTGGACCTCAAGAGCCAGGAGGGCGCGGACCGGCTCCGCGCCCTCTGCGCGAGCGCCGACGTGCTGGTCGAGAACTACCGGCCCGGGCTGCTCGCCCGGCTCGGTCTCGACCCGGCGGACCTCCGCGCCGCCAACCCGCGGCTGGTGACGCTGTCGATCACCGGATTCGGCGCGGGCGGTCCCGACGGCGCCCGGCCGGGCTTCGACCAGATCGTGCAGGCCGAGGCTGGGCTGATGAGCCTGACCGGCCCCGCCGACGGCGAGCCCACCCGCGTCGGACTGCCGATCGCCGACCTCCTCGCCGGCATGTTCGGCGCCTTCGGCGTGATGTCCGCGCTCCACGAGCGCGAGCGCACCGGCGCCGGCCGCGCCGTCGAGACCAGCCTGCTCGCCGCGGTGACGGCCGTGCACGCGTTCCAGGGCGCGGGCTGGCTGACCGCCGGCGTCGACCCCGTCCGCACCGGCAACCGGCACCCCTCGATCGCGCCGTACGGCACCTTCCGCTGCGCCGACTCCAGCCTCGTCATCGCGGTCGGCTCCGAGGCGCTGTGGCGCCGGTTCGCCGCGGTCGTCGGCATCCCGCACGACCGGCCCGACGTCGCGACCAACGCGCTGCGCGTGGCCAGGGTCGCGGAGCTGCAGGCCGAGCTCGAGGCGCTGCTCGCCGACCGCAAGGCCGACGACGTCATCGCCGAGCTCGTCGACGCGGGCATCCCCGCCGGCCGGATCCGGACCATGCCCGAGGTGTACGACTGGGAGCAGGTGCACCACCTCGGTCTCGTCCACCACCTCGCGCACGCCACACTGGGAGACGTCGCCGTCCCCGGTGGGGCGCTGCGCTACGACGGCACCACCGCGGCGTCGACCGTGCCACCGCCGCTGCTCGGCGAGCACGAACCGGCGGAGTGGCAGAGGTGGGAGGCCCCGTGGCTGGACCAGCAGGAGGAGGCTCGATGACCTCGTCGTACGCCGTGGTCGGCGGCGGCATCCTCGGCGCCGCCGTCGCGCGCCGCCTCCAGGAGGTCGACCCCGACGGCACCGTGACGCTGTGGGAGAAGGAGGACCGGCTCGCCGCGCACCAGACCGGCCGCAACAGCGGCGTCGTGCACGCCGGCCTCTACTACCAGCCCGGCTCACTGAAGGCGACTCTGTGCCGCAAGGGCGTCGGCATGCTGAAGGAGTTCTGCCAGGGGCACGGCATCCGGTACGACGAGTGCGGCAAGGTGCTCGTGGCGCTGGACGAGGTGGAGGAGAGCCGGCTCGGCGCGATCGAGGAGAAGGCCCGCGCCAACGGCGTGCCGGGCGTGCGCCGGCTGACCGGTGCGGAGCTGCGCGAGATCGAGCCGCACGTGCAGGGTGTCGCGGGGCTGCACTCCCCCACCACCGCGATCGTCGACTTCCCCGGCGTCACCCGCAGGCTCGCCGACCTCGTCGTCGCCGACGGCGGCAGCGTGCACCTCGGCACCGAGCTCGTCGGCATCCGCCAGGAACCCGGCGGCGTCTGGCTGCGCGGCCGCACCGCCCGCGGCGTGCGGGAGGAGCGCTTCGACCGCGTCGTCCTGTGCACCGGCCTGCACGCCGACCACACCGCCGCCCAGGCCGGCGACGACCCGGAGCCGAAGGTCGTGCCGTTCCGCGGCGAGTACTACCTGCTCCGTCCCGACCGGCGCGATCTCGTGAACGGGCTCATCTACCCGGTGCCGGACCCCCGCTACCCCTTCCTGGGCGTGCACATGACCCCGCGGGTCGACGGCGAGGTGATGGTCGGCCCCAACGCCGTGCTGGCGCTGGCCCGCGAGGGCTACACGTGGGGCACGGTGTCCGCCAGGGACCTGCGCGAGATCGCGGCCTACTCCGGCTTCCGGAGGTTCGCCCGGCAGCACTGGCGCACCGGCGCGGCCGAGATGGCCGGCTCGCTGAGCAAGCGCCGGTTCGTCGCGGCCGCCCGGCGCTACGTGCCCGAGCTGCGCACCGAGGACGTCGTGGCCGGTCCCAGCGGCATCCGCGCCCAGACGCTGCAGCCCGACGGCTCGCTGGTCGACGACTTCCTGATCAGCACGCAGGGTGCCGTCACCGCCTTGCGCAACGCGCCCTCCCCGGCTGCCACGTCCAGCCTCGCGATCGCCGAGCACCTCGTCGACGCGATGCTCGGCCGCACGTCGGAAGCGGGCGCGAGGTGACACACCTGTCTCGCGGCCTGTGGGTCGTGCTCGCGTCGCCGTTCGACGACGACCTCGCACTCGACCACGCCTCGCTGGCGCGCCAGCTCGAGCTCGCCCGGTCGGTCTCCGCGCAGGGTGTCGTGGCCCTGGGCGTGTTCGGCGAGGCCGACGCGCTCTCCCGCGAGGAGCAGCGCGCCGTGGTCCGCACCGTCACCTCGTCGTACGACGGACCTGTCGTGCTCGGCATGTCCGGGCGGACCACCGCGGTGGTGGTCGACCAGGCCCGGGACTGCCTCGACGCCGCGACCCGGACGCCCGTCGCGCTGATGGTGCAGGTCAACAGTCCCCGCGCCGACGTCGTCGTCGACCACCTCACCGCGGTCCACGAGGCCACCGGGCTGCCGGTCGTCCTGCAGGACTACCCCGCCGTGTCCAACGTGCGCGTCGCGACCGACGCGCTGGTCGACGTGGCGCGCCGCTGCGCGCCGTTCGTCGCCGCGGTCAAGGCCGAGTCGGCGCCGACCCCGCCGTCGATCGCCGCCCTGACCGCGGCCGTCGGCGCGCCGGTGTTCGGCGGCCTCGGTGGCGTCGGGCTGGTCGACGAGCTCGCGTGCGGCGCGGCCGGCGCGATGACCGGGATGAGCCACCCCGAGGGCCTCCGGGCCGCGCTCGACGCGTACGACGCCGGCGGGTTCGACGCCGTCGCCGAGGCGTGGGCGCCGTGGCTCCCGCTGGCGAACTTCGAGGGCCAGCTGCAGATCGGCCTGGCGCTGCGCAAGGAGATCCTGCGCCGCCGTGGTGTGCTGGCGACGGGACTGGTGCGGCCGCCGGCCGCGACGCTGCCCCCGCCGCTGCTGCCCGTGCTCGACGCCCACCTCGCCCGGCTTCCCCTGCCAGACAAGGAGATCGCATGGAACTCGGCCTGATCGGCAAGGTCGCCCTCGTCCTCGGCTCGACCGCCGGCCTCGGCCGCGCGTCCGCCGAGGCGCTCGCCGCCGAGGGCGCCCACGTGGTCGTCGTCGGACGCCGCCGGGAGATGGTCGACGAGCTCGTCGCGGCGCTGCCCTCCGCGGCCGGTGTCGTCGCCGACCTCACCGAGCCCGGCGCGCCGCAGCGCATCGCCGCGGCCGCGCGCGAGGCGTTCGGCCGGGTCGACGTGCTGGTGCTCAACGGCGGCGGGCCGCCGCCCGGCACCGCCGACGCGTTCGACGCCGACACCGCGCAGGCCGCGGTCGACCTGCTCCTGAAGCAGCACGTCGCCCTCGTCACGGAGCTGCTGCCCGCGATGCGCGAGGCCGACTGGGGCCGTATCGTCGCGATCGGCTCGAGCGGCGTGCAGCAGCCGATCCCGACGCTCACCGCCTCCAACGTCGGCCGCGCCGCGCTGGCGGCGTACCTCAAGACGCTCGCGGGCGCCGTCGCCAAGGACGGGGTCACCGTCAACATGGTGCTGCCCGGCCGGATCGACACCGACCGCGTCGCCCAGCTCGACCAGGCCGCCGCCGAGCGCACCGGACGCACCCGCGAGGAGGCGCGCACGTCGTCGGAGGGCACCATCCCGGCCGGCCGCTACGGCCGGCCCGCGGAGTTCGGCGCCGTCGTCGCGTTCCTCGCCGGCGAGCCCGCCGCGTTCGTCACCGGCGAGCAGGTCCGCGTCGACGGCGGCCTCGTCGCCGGCTACTGACCTCCGCTCCCCCGATCCCCCAGGAGACCCCGTGCACCTCGCCACCATCGACCGCCACGGCAGCGACGTCCCGGTCCTCGTCGACCCCGACCGCGGCGTCGTGCCGCTGGCCGCGCTCACCGACGACGCCCCGCCGACGCTGCTCGCGCTTCTCGAGGACGGCCGGTACGACGAGCTCGCCACCCTGGCCGCGAAGGCCGACGACGCCGCGTTCACGCCCGCCGCGGACATCCGGTTCACCGCGCCGTACCGGCGGCCGCGCAAGATCTGGGGCATCGGCCTCAACTACGTCGACCACGCCGCCGACCTGAGCGAGAGCGTGCCCGACGAGCCGGCGTCGTTCATCAAGGGCGACCACACGATCATCGGCGCCGGCGACGCGATCCCGATCCCGCCGCAGAGCAAGCGCACCACCGCCGAGGGCGAGCTCGGCCTGGTGATCGGGCGCGAGTGCCGCAACGTGTCGGAGGAGGACGCCCTCGACCACGTCTTCGGCGTGACCACGATCCTCGACCAGACCGCCGAGGACATCCTCCAGCGCAACCCGCGCTTCCTGACCCGGTCGAAGAACTTCCCCGGCTTCTTCTCGTTCGGCCCCGAGATCGTCCCGATGGCCGAGGTGCTCGACCGGTTCGGCGACCTCGCCGACGTCGAGGTGTCGACCGTCGTCAACGGCTCCGAGACCCGCACCAACACCGTCGCGCACATGCGCTACAGCCCGGCGTTCCTGGTCGCGTTCCACAGCGCGGTGATGCCGCTGTTCCCCGGCGACGTGATCTCGACGGGCACCCCCGGCGCGATCCACATCCGTCCCGGGGACGTGGCCGAGTGCCGCATCCCCGGGATCGGTGGGCTGCTCAACCCGGTCGTCGCCGGCTGACGGAATCTCAGTTGTCCGCGTCCTGGGTGACCAGCCGCGCGGCGCCGAGCGCCAGCGCGCCCACGCCCCAGGCCGCGAGCACCGTGACCGCCCAGGTCGTCGTGATCCCCATGTCCTCGCCGAACAGCAGGTACGCCGCGCCGTACCCGGGCAGCACCTGCGCGATGTCGAGCATCCAGTCGTAGCCGAACTGCGGCAGGATCAGCGGCAGCACGAGCATCACCAGGAAGACCGTGACCAGGCCGCCGGCGGTGCTGCGGAACAGGAAGCCGAGGCCGACGCTCAGCAGGCACCCGGAGCCGACCACCAGGGCCACCGTGCCGAGGACGTCGGCCTCGCCCCACGGCATCGTGAACTCCGGGACCATCGCCCACACGAGCGTGGTCGCGGCCAGGGCGAGCAGCACCGCGGCCGCCGTCGCGACGACGACCGGCACCAGGGTGCGGGCGACGAACAGCACCATCCGACGGGGTGTCCACTGCAGCGTGGGGATGATGCCGCCGCTGGAGTAGTCGGCGGTCACGGCGAGCAGGACCAGGCCGTAGAACGCGAACTGGCCGGGCATCGTGGTGATCACCGCGGCGAGCCAGGCGGACGCGGCGGGACCTCCGGACTCCGCGCGCTCCTCGAGGCCGGCGATCGTCGCGATGCCGAGCATGCTGACCACCCCGGCGGCGAGGAACCACCACGACGCGCGGACGGTCCGCAGCCGCAGCCACTCCGCGTGGACGGTCCGGGTGAGGACGGCGGTGCTCATGTGAGGGCTCCTTCGGGGGTGTGGCCGTGGTACTGGACGGCCGAGGCGGTGAGCTCGAGGTAGGCGTGCTCGAGGGACTGGTCGACCTCGGCGAGGTGGTGCACGGGCAGGCCGAGCCGGTGCGCGGCCTCGCCGACGGACTCGGCCGGGCAGCCGTCGACCTGCAGCTCGTCGGCGCCGACCCGGTGCGTGGTGACGCCGCGTGCGCCGAGGGCCTGCGCCAGCAGGTCGGGGTCGGGCACCCGCACCCGGACGTGCCGCCGGCCGAGGCCGAGCAGCACCTCGTCGACCGACGCGTCGGCGATGAGCCGGCCGCGGCCGATGATCACGAGCCGGTCGGCGGTCTGCTGCATCTCGCTCATCAGGTGGCTCGACACCAGCACGGTCCGGCCCTCGGCGGCGAGGCCGCGCAGCAGGTCGCGGATCCAGCGGACGCCGTCGAGGTCGAGCCCGTTGACGGGCTCGTCGAACAGCAGCACCTCCGGGTCTCCGAGCAGCGCCGCGGCGATCCCGAGCCGCTGCCGCATGCCGAGCGAGTACCCCTTGATCCGCCGTTTCGCCGCCGCCCCGAGGCCCACCTGGTCGATGACCTCCTCGACCCGGTCGAGCGGGATCCCGTTGGTACGCGCGGCGACCCGCAGGTGGTTGCGGCCGGTGCGGCCGGGGTGCGCCGACGTCGCGTCGAGCAGCGCGCCGACGTGTCGCAGCGGCTCCTCGACCTCGGCGAACCGACGGCCGTTGACGAGCACGGACCCCTCCGTGGGCTTGTCGAGGCCGAGCATCATGCGCATCGTGGTGGACTTGCCGGCCCCGTTGGGACCCAGGAAGCCGGTGACCTTGCCCGGCTCCACGTCGAACGTCAGGTGGTCGACGGCGAGCACCTCGCCGTACCTCTTGGTGAGTCCGCGGACGCTGATCCCGCTGCTGGTGTGGTCCATGTCGTCGAGCCTCGCGGGCGCGCCGGCGCCGGCGCGTCACCCGGGCGCGGTCTCCTGCTCCCCCGACCGAGGGGTCCGGGTCCACCCTCGCGGGGGACCCGCCGAACGCCCGCCACCTGCGATCATCGTGGCGTGCCGGACCAGCCCACCCTCGCGATGCCTCCGGAGCGGCCGACGTCGTTCCTGCGCACGCTGCGCGGCATCGCGCTGCCGAGGCGGGAGGGACTGAGGACGCGGCTGCTGTACGCCGCCGTGAGCGTTCCGCTGGGTGTCGTGTACGCCGCGCTGTTCGCGATGCTCGTGCTCGCGATGGTGACGGCGGTCCAGGGCGTCGGCCTGCTGCTGTTCCTCGCGGTGATCATGCTGGCCCGCGCCCTGGGCGGCCCGGAGCGGGCGCTGACCCGCCGGATGCTGCACGTCGAGGTGCAGGACGGGCTCCGAGTGCGGCACCTGCCCGGCGTGGTCACCCGGCTGCGCACGCTGCTGTCGTCGGCCAGCACGTGGTGGACGCTGGCCTGGCTGGGCGTCCGGCTGCTGATGGCGGCCGCGGTGTTCGCCGCCGCGTTCAGCACCGCGTTCGCGACGGCGACGCTGCTCGGCTCCAGCACCTCGACCGTCCTCGACGGGATCGTGCTCGCGCTCGGCACCGTCGTGGTCTGGGTCGTCGCCGTGCGGGTCGTCGACGTGGCGGTGCTCGTGGTCACCGCGGTCGCGCCGACGATGCTGGGCGTCGCCCCGCAGGAGCGGATCGAGGAGCTGCGGCAGACCTCGCAGCGGCTCGCCGGCCGCAACAGCGTGGCCCGCGACCTGCACGACACCATCGGCCACAACCTGACCGCGAGCCTGCTCCAGGCCGGTGCCGCCCGCCGCACGCTGACCCCCGACCCGGACCGGCCGGACGCACCGGTCGACCCGGCGTTCGCGCGGCAGGCGCTCGAGCACATCGAGGACAACACGCGGGCCGCCCTGGCCGAGCTCGACCGCGCGCTGGCCGTGCTCGACGACCGGCGCGTGGACGTGACCGTCGCCGACCTGCCGGCCCCCGACCTGCGCGACGTGACCGGTCTGGTCGCCGGGCTGCGCGACGGCGGCCTGCCGCTGTCGGTGTCGCTCGACCTCGGCCACGCCGACGTACCGCTGCCGGTGAGCCGGCTCGCCTACCGCGTCATCCAGGAGGGGACGACCAACGTGCTGCGGCACGCGGGTACGCCGCCCACGGTCGTCGACGTACGGCGCGAGGCCGGCGACGCCGTCGTCCGGGTGCGCAACGGGCCACCCACGCGCAGCGAGCCGCGGCCCGGCCCGGGCGGGGGGCGGGGCGTGACCGGGCTGCGCGAACGGGTCGCCGCGGCCGGCGGGCGCGTCGACGCGGGTCCGACCGAGCAGGGCGGCTTCGAGCTGCGCGCGACGATCCCGGTGCGGGGGCTGGATGGCTGACGCGACGCAGGCGCCCACCCGCCTCGTGGTGGTCGACGACGACGTGCTGGTCCGGTCGGGGCTCAGCCTGATCTTCGAGGCCGAGCGGGACCTCACCGTGGTCGGCCAGGCAGGCACCGGCCGCGAGGCGCTCGACGTGGTGGCCGAGACCGACCCCGACGTGGTGATCATGGACGTCCGGATGCCCGACATGGACGGCGTCGAGGCGACCGGCCGTCTCGTCGGCGACCGCGACGCCAAGACCGACGGGGCCGACGGGGCTCACGGGGCCGGGGGTGCCGACGGCCGGCCGCGGGTGCTCGTGCTGACGACGTTCGAGGACCAGGACTACCTCTACCGGGCGCTCCGGGCGGGCGCCAGCGGCTTCCTGCTCAAACGGGCCAAGCCGGAGGAGCTGGTGCACGGCGTCCGCGTCGTCGCGTCCGGCACGTCGCTGGTGCTGCCCGACCTGACCCGCCGGCTCATCGCGGACCACCAGCCGGCGGCGGCCGCCCGTGGTGCGGCCGCGCTCCCCCAGCTCACCGCCCGCGAGGTCGACGTGCTCCGGCTCGTCGCGGCCGGGCTCTCCAACGCCGAGATCGCCGAGCGGCTGTTCCTCAGCGCCGAGACGGTCAAGACGCACCTCTCCCGCGTGCTGGTCAAGGTCGGGGCGCGGGACCGGACCCAGGCCGTGATCGCGGCGTACGAGAGCGGTTTCGTCTCACCTGCTGAGTGATCCCCGGGCCGATCTCGCCGTTCCGCCACACGGGGCCGGGTGCCTGACGGACCATGGACGGGCACCTCAGGGGAGGAACACATGACGCCAACGGTCCGTGACCGCGCCGCGACGCGGCCCACCCGCCCCGTCCTCGTGGAGTACGCCGCCCGTCAGGTCGCCGCCGCCGTGGTGGTGTCCGTCGCTGCGCTGATGGCGCACCGTGCCGGGTTGGACACCCACGTGTGGCCGTACGTCGTGATGGCCGGAGCGATCATCCCTCAGGTGCTGCTCGCTCTCGTGGCGCTCGGCGACGAGGAGCGGCGCGGCCGGATCCGCGCGACGAGCAAGCCCGCACCCGTCCCGGCCCTGCTGTCGCTCGCGCTCGCGCTGACGGCCGCCGGAGGCGTCGCCGCAGGTCAGCACGGGGTCTCGGTCGCCGCCGCCGTGATCGCGTCCGTCGGCCTCGCGGTGTCCGCGCTACCGACCCACCTGCACGTCCCGCGACGTCGCTGAGCCACCGGCGGGGGCCCGGAATAACTCCCCGGGACCCCTGGTTGTGCACCGCAGCCGGTCCGGATCATGCCCCCGGGCCTCACCATCTGCCGCTGCGAGCGGCCACTCGCCGAGAGGCGGCTGACGGGCCGGTGAGCACGAGCGTGCAGCCGCCCGCGGGGTAAGCCCCCGCCGGGCGGCTGTTCGTCTTCCCGCCGAAGCAGCGACTCGTCTGGGAAGGACGGTGTGATTCACCCCGAACGGGCGCGGTACCGCGGCCGGTACCACTGCGCGTAGAGGATCCAGAAGTACATCCGCGGCAGCAGCAGCACGGTGAGCAGCGCGACGACGACGGCGCCGGCGACGACAGCCGGCCAGGGCTGGGTCGCCAGCAGCGCCAGCAGGACGATCGCGCCCACGGCCGTGACGAGCGCGCCGGCCAGCTTCTGCACCAGCACGAACCGGTCCGCGCTCACCACCGACCCACGGAACCGGTGCTCGACCTCCCGGACCAGCTCGGCCGGGCTCGACACCGACGGCACGGGGGTCGACCTCGCCCGGGACACGTGGCCCCGGTGCGCCGCGTCGAGCGAAGCGGGGTCGTCGCCCTCGACCACGTGGATGCTCCGGCCCCGCGACTCGGGGCGGCGCATCTCACCGTCGAGCCGCGCCCTCCGCCGTACCCGCTCCGCCCGCTTGGGCCACGGCGGTACGTCGTCCCAGCGACGGTGCGTCTCGACCAGGCTGCCGTCGGCCATCCCGGTCGAGGCGATGACGGCCGGGAAGCCGTAGAACCAGGCGACCTGGACCAGCACCAGGTCATCCGCACTCAGCAGGAGCACGGACGGAAGGGAGAGCCCGACGCGCAGCGCGTCCCGGTGCTCGTCGGAGTAGTCCCGGATGAACGCGTCGATCCCGCCCCGGGCCGACCCGAGGATGCGCGCCACCTGCCGGTAGCCGATCGCCTGGTAGCCGGCGACCACGTCGAGGTGGGCGGGGTCGGGTACGTCGGTCCGGTCGGTCACGTCCTCGTAGAGGACCGGCAGCTCGCGGGGCACCCGCTCACCGTAGGGCCGCGGGCGCTACCGCCGCGGGAGTGACGCGACCGCGACCACGTTCGCGGCGACCACGACGCCGATGCCGGCGACCTCGTGCACGGCGAGCACCTCGCCGAGGATGAGCAGCCCGGCCAGCGCGGCGAGCACCGGGTGGATCGACATGAAGACCCCGAAGAACCGCGCCGGCACCGTGCGCAGGGCGGTGAGGTCGAGGGCGTAGGGCACGACCGAGCTCATCAGCCCCGCGCACGCCGCGAACGCCAGGGCGGCCGGGGTGAACGCACCGGTCACCGCGAGGTAGCCGAGAACCGGCAGGAAGGTCAGCGTGGCGACGCCGCTCGCGACCGCTGTCGCCTGGAGCCCGGGGAGCCGGCGACCGGCGGTCCGGTTCAGCAGGATGTACGACGCCCAGCAGCACGCGGCCAGCAACCCGGCGCCCACGCCGAGCAGGTCGGTCGACGAGCCGGGCAGCACCAGCAGGTAAACGCCGATGCCGGCGGCGACGGCGCACAGCAGGTCGACCCACCGGCGGGACCCGGCGAGCGCGACGGCCAACGGGCCGAGGAACTCCAGCGTGACCGCGAGACCGAGGCCGATCCGGTCGACGGCGGTGTAGAGGCCGAGGTTCATCCCGCCGTACACGAGCCCGAGCAGCAGCACCGGCCACCACTGCGCCCAGGTGTAGCGCCGGACCGGCGGCCGCACGGTCGGCAGCAGCACGGCGGCCGCGACGAGCTGACGGACCGCGACGACGCCGGGCGGGCCGATCGCCGGGAACGCGTGCGCCCCGATCGCCGCGCCCACCTGGTTGCTGGCCCCGCTGACGACGAGCGTGAGCAGGCCGCGCACCGTGCGGCGGCCGGGTGCCGCGACGGGCGGAGCCGGTGGCGCGAGCGGTGCGGTCGCGGTCTCGGTCAGGGCCATGCCGACGAGTGTGGGACCGGCCCGTGGTCGCGGAGAAATGCTGTCGTCGCGACGTCGATACGCTTCGCGTATGGATGTCGACACCCGCCACCTGCGCGCGCTGGTCGCGGTCGTCGACGAGGGCACGTTCACCGACGCGGCGATCGCGTTGCGCACCTCGCAGGCCTCGGTGTCTCGGTCGGTGCAGCGCCTGGAGGCCGTGGTCGGGCACCGGCTGCTGGCCCGGTCGACCCGCCACGTCGCGCTGACACCGACCGGGGACCGCGTCCTCGCGCACGCCCGCCGGGTGCTGGCCGCGCTCGACCGGCTCGCCGAGTCCGCCGAGGCCGACGACGGCCGGCTCGTGGTCGGCTACGCCTGGGCCGCCCTCGGCGAGCACACCGTCGGGGTGCAGCGCGCCTGGTCGCGGGACCGCGGCGCCGACCTCGAGCTGGTGCACGCCAACACGCCGTCCGCCGGGCTGGTCGAGGGCCGCTGCGACGTGTCGATCGTGCGCGTGCCGGTCGACGACCCGCGCCTCGCGTCGGCCGAGGTCGGGGTCGAGGGCCGGGTCGCCGCGCTGGCCTCCGACCATGCGCTCGCCGACCGGGGGTCGCTGGTGCTCGCCGACCTGGTCGGCGAGACGATCGCGGTCGACGCGGCGACCGGCACGACGTCGGCCGCGCTGTGGCCGGCCGACGCGGCGCCGGGGTTCCGCGACACGACGAGCGTCGACGAGTGGCTGACGCTGATCGCCGCCGGGCGGTGCGCCGGCGTCTCGTCCGAGGCGACTGCGGCGCAGCACCCGCGGCGCGGTGTGGAGTTCCGGCCGCTGTCCGACGCGCCGTCGATCACGGTGCGCGTGGTGTGGTGGGCGGACGAGCCGCCGCCGGGCCTGGACGCGCTGCTCGGGCTGTGCCGGGCTGCGTACGGCACGCGATGAGCGCCGGGGGCGCCCGACCGTGCAGGCCGACGACTACTGGACGACGACCTCGACCCGCTGGAACTCCTTGAGCTCCGTGTAGCCGGTGGTCGCCATCGCGCGGCGCAGCGCGCCGACGAAGTTCATCGTGCCGTCGGCGACCCGGGAGGGGCCGAACAGGATCTCCTCCAGCGAGCCGACCGTGCCGATCTCGATGCGCTCGCCGCGCGGGAGGTCGGCGTGCCAGGCCTCCGAGCCCCAGTGGTAGCCCCGGCCCGGCGCCTCGGACGCCCGCGCGAGGGGCGAGCCGATCATCACTGCGTCGGCGCCGCAGGCGACCGCCTTGGAGACGTCGCCGGACTTGCCGATCGAGCCGTCGGCGATCACGTGCACGTAGCGGCCGCCGGACTCGTCGAGGTAGTCGCGGCGCGCGGCCGCGACGTCGGCGACGGCGCTGGCCATCGGCACCGCGACGCCGAGCACCGTGCGGGTGGTGTGGGCGGCGCCGCCGCCGAAGCCGACGAGCACGCCCGCGGCGCCGGTGCGCATCAGGTGCAGCGCGGCCTGGTAGGTCGCGCAGCCGCCGACGATCACCGGCACGTCGAGCTCGTAGATGAACTCCTTGAGGTTCAGCGGCTCGGCCTGGCCGGACACGTGCTCGGCGGAGACGGTCGTGCCGCGGATGACGAACATGTCGACGCC
This sequence comes from Nocardioides iriomotensis, assembly GCF_004168035.1. Lineage (GTDB taxonomy): Bacteria > Actinomycetota > Actinomycetes > Propionibacteriales > Nocardioidaceae > Nocardioides_B > Nocardioides_B iriomotensis. The sequence goes on from NZ_SDPU01000001.1 coordinate 140,533, forward strand.
GGCGTCGACGACGGTCTTGAAGTACTCCTTGGTGCGCTGCGGCGACAGCGAGCCCGCGACGGTCACGCCGGACTCGCGCATCTCCCGCAGCCGGGCGGTGATCAGCTCGGGCTTGATCGGCTCGGCGTAGATCTCCTGGAGCCGCTGGGTGGCCTGGGCGCCGTGCAGCCCGGCGACCTCCGCGAGCAGCTCGGACGGGTCGTCGTACCGGGTCCAGAGGCCTTCGAGGTCGAGCACGCCGAGGCCGCCGGCCTTGCCGAACGCGACCGCGGTCTGGGGCGACATCACCGAGTCCATCGGCGCCGCGAGGATCGGCAGCTCGAAGCGGTAGGCGTCGATCTGCCAGGCGACCGAGACCTCCTCGGGGTCGCGCGTGCGCCGGGAGGGCACGATGGCGACGTCGTCGAAGGAGTACGCGCGGCGTCCGCGCTTCGCGCGACCGATCTCGATCTCGACCATGGGCGGCAGTCTATTTGCCGTCGATGACCGCGGTCGCGCGGCTCCGGCTCGCCGAGACCAGGGCCGCGTTGCGCTCGTCGCTCCCCCACGTGCGCGCGCGGGCCTCCTCGCGGGTGCGGCCGTAGCGCTCGTGCCGGGCCTGGAGGCGGGTACGGCGGACGTCCTCGTCGAGGTCGACGTACCAGCACGCGTCGAGCAGCCCCACCACGTCGCGCCACGGCGGCTCGTCGACCAGCAGGTAGTTCCCCTCCGTCACGACCAGCGGCACGTCGGCGGCCACCGCGACGGCGCCGGCGATCGCGTCCTCGATGCCGCGGTCGAAGTGCGGCGCCCAGACCACCTCCGGGTGGTCGAGCCCGTCGAGGCCACGGATCCGGCGCAGCAGCGCGACGTAGCCTAAGGCGTCGAACGTGTCCGGCGCGCCCTTCCGGTCCACCCGGCCGAGCGCGGTCAGCGTCGCGTGCGCCAGGTGGAAGCCGTCCATGCCGACCAGCACCGCCCCGGGCACGGCGGCGACCACCCGCTCGGCGAGCGTGGACTTGCCCGCGCCCGGCTGCCCGGCGATGCCGAGCAGGGCGAGCCCCGGCCGGGCGGCGAGGTCACGTGCAGCGGCGAGCGCCTCGCCCTCGTCGAGCCTCAGCGGCCCGGGCTGTAGTTGGGCGCCTCGACGGTCATCTGGATGTCGTGCGGGTGGCTCTCCTTCAGGCCCGCCGACGTGATCCGGACGAACCGGCCGCGCTCCTGCAGCTCGGGGATGGTCCGCGCGCCGACGTAGAACATCGACTGGTGCAGGCCGCCGACCAGCTGGTGGGCGACCGCGGACAGCGGGCCGCGGTAGGCGACCTGGCCCTCGATGCCCTCGGGGACGATCTTGTCGTCGCTCTGCACGTCGGCCTGGAAGTAGCGGTCCTTGGAGAACGACTTCTTGCCGCGCGAGGCCATCGCGCCGAGCGAGCCCATGCCGCGGTAGGTCTTGAACTGCTTGCCGTTGACGAAGATCAGGTCGCCCGGGCTCTCCTCGCAGCCGGCGAGCAGCGAGCCGAGCATGACCGTGTCGGCGCCGGCGACGAGGGCCTTGGCGATGTCGCCGGAGTACTGCAGGCCGCCGTCGGCGATGACCGGGACGCCGGCCGGCTTGGTGGCGAGCGAGGCTTCGTAGACCGCGGTGATCTGCGGGACACCGACGCCCGCGACGACGCGGGTGGTGCAGATCGAGCCGGGACCGACCCCGACCTTGACCGCGTCGGCGCCCGCGTCGACGAGCGCCTGCGCGCCGGCCCGGGTGGCGACGTTGCCGCCGATGACCTGGACGTGCTTGGTGGCGGGGTCGCTCTTGAGCCGACGGATCATGTCGAGCATCAGCCGCGCGTGGCCGTTGGCGACGTCGGGCACCAGCACGTCGACGCCGGCCTCGACCAGGGTCGTGGCGCGCTCCCAGGCGTCGCCGAAGTAGCCGATCGCGGCCGCGACGAGCAGGCGCCCGTGGTCGTCGTACGACGCGTGCGGGAACTGCTCGCCCTTGACGAAGTCCTTGACCGTGATGAGGCCGACGAGCTTGCCGGCGTCGTCGACGATCGGCAGCCGCTCGCGCTTGTGCTGGCGGAGAAGCTGGGTGGCCTCCTCGCGCTGGATGCCCTCGTGGCCGGTGATCAGCGGCATCGGCGTCATGACGTCGCCGACGAGCCGGCTGCCCCACTCGGCGACCGGCACGAACCGCAGGTCGCGGTTGGTGATGATGCCGAGGAGGGTGCGGTCCTCGTCGATGACGGGGAGGCCGGACACGCGGTACTCGCCGCAGATCTCGTCGAGCTCCTCGAGCGTCGCCTTGGGACCGATCGTGACCGGGTTGGAGATCATGCCGGTCTGGGTCCGCTTCACCAGGTCGACCTGGTAGGCCTGGTCCTCGATCGAGAGGTTGCGGTGCAGCACGCCGATGCCGCCCTGGCGGGCCATCGCGATCGCCATCCGCGACTCGGTGACGGTGTCCATCGCGCTGGAGACCAGCGGGATCCGCAGCGACAGCTCACGCGTGAGCCGGGTCGCCGTGTCGACCTCGCTGGGCACCACGTCGGTCTCGCCGGGCAGCAGCAGGACGTCGTCGTAGGTCAGACCGAGGGCGGCGAACTTGTCGGGGACGCCGGCCGCGGTGCCGGGCTCGATCGAAGCGGTCATGAGGCCTTCCGGGGACGAGGGGCGGCAGGCGCCCAGTCTACGTGGCCCGTCCCCTCGCCCCAGGGCGGCTCAGGCGGGCGTGGGACGCAGCGGCATGACCGTGGCGCCGCTCACAGCCCGCTCCTCGGGTACGGCGGTCAGCCCGCGCGTCGAGATCGTCACCACGAGCTCGTCGCCGGAGAGCTTGACCCGGGCCCGGAGGCCCGACCCGAACACCAGCGCGATCGCCGCCGGGCTCTCGGCGGGACCGCGCATCACGACGTCCTCGGCGCCGTCCTCGGCGGCCTGCCGGGTGGCCGCCCCGAGCAGCCGGGTGCCGATGCCGCGGCGCTGCCAGCGGTCCTCGACGAGCAGGGACACCTCGGCTCGACCGTCCTCGACCGGCGCGACGGTGGCGAACCCGACGACGTCGCCGCCCGCGACCGCGACCAGCGCGGTGCCCTCGCCGACCAGCATCCGGCGCGCGAGGCGCAGGTCGAGCCGGGCCAGCGGGGCGCCGTAGTGGCGGAACACGGTGTCGTGCGAGCACCGGCCGTGCATGGCCATCAGCCCGGCGGTGTCGGCGTACGACGCCTTCCGGACGAGCACGTCGCCGGTGACCGGCGCGGCTTCGGGCACGTCGTCCTGTGGCGGGACGACCAGGCCGCGCTCGCGGAGCTCGTCGACCACCTCGGCGAACGCCGCGGCACGCGCGTGCTCGGTGGCGGTCAAGGGGGTCGTTTCGAGCAGGCCGGCCAGCGCCGCGTCGGGCGACAGGCCTCCGCGCACGACGTCGCGCAGCACGTGCAGGAAGCGGGTGGGGCCGTCGACCAGGGCGTGCTCGGTGCACGCGCCCACGGAGACGTGCGCGCCGCCGGCGGACTCGACGAGCGCGGCCACGTCCTCGAGGGCCCAACCGTCGGGCGACCGCAGCACGAGCTCGTCGGTCACGCCGTCCACGCCTGGGAAGATCTGCAGCCCGAGGATGTTCACCGACTGCTCGCCGCAGCGGCGCGCCAGCACGGCGAGCGAGCCGGGTCGGTCGGCCAGGGTGGTGCGGACGCGCCACAACATGGGGTCCTCCTCGAGGTGCTCTGACCGACGGGTGCCGATCCTGGAGCTCCAGCGTGCCGAGGAGGTGTTCCGGGGGTGCTGCGGCCGTGTTGCGCCCGTGAAAACTCTGGCGCCGGAACTCTGGCCCCGGGTCAGTGGTGCTCAGGCGACCGCGGCCGGGTCCATCCAGATCAGCTCCCAGAGGTGGCCGTCGAGGTCGTAGAAGCTGCGGCCGTACATGAAGCCCTCGTCCTGCGGCTCGCGGACCGGCGACCCACCGAGCGCGAGCGCCTTGTCGACCAGGGCGTCCACCTCGTCGCGCGAGTCCGCCGAGAGCGCCACGGCGACCTCGACGCAGGAGTCGTCGGCGACGGGTTTGCTGACGAACGTGCTGAAGAACGGGCGGGCCAGCAGCATCACGATCGCCTGCTCGTTGATCACCAGCGAGGCGGCGTTGCTGTCGCTGAAGACGTCGTTGAACGCGAAGCCGAGCTCACCGAAGTAGGCCCGGGACCTCTCCAGGTCGGACACGGGCAGGTTCACGAACATCATGCGCGGCGCGGACGTCGTCACGGGGGCTCCTCGCGGTGCGGGTGCAGGGGGCTTCCTCGTGTTGACCCGCGCGGCGCCCGCAACTCATCGGCCCGGACGCAGAAATACCGATATCGGTAGCTCGGGAGTGACCCATGGGTCACTCCTCGGCTACCGATATCGGTATCTGGTGGTGCTCAGGTGGGAGCGCGCTCGGTCAGTGACCGTGACCGTGGCCGTGACCGGCCGCGGCGGCCGGCTCCTCCTCCTCGGGCTTGTCGACGACCAGGGTCTCGGTCGTCAGCAGCATGCCCGCGATGGAGGACGCGTTGACCAGCGCGGAGCGGGTCACCTTGACCGGGTCGAGGACGCCCTGGGCGACCAGGTCGCCGTACTCACCGGTGGCGGCGTTGTAGCCCTCGCCGACCTTGCCCTCGCGGACCTTGGCGACGACGACGTAGCCGTTCTCGCCACCGTTCTCGGCGATCCAGCGCAGCGGCTCGTCGGCGGCCTTGACGACGATCTTGACGCCCGTCGCCTCGTCGCCCTCGAGACCGAGGCCGTCGGCCAGGACCGACACCGCGTGGACCAGCGCCGAGCCACCGCCGGCGATGATGCCCTCCTCGATCGCGGCGCGCGTCGCGGAGACGGCGTCCTCGATGCGGTGCTTCTTCTCCTTGAGCTCGACCTCCGTGGCCGCGCCGACCTTGACGACGCAGACGCCGCCGGCCAGCTTGGCGAGGCGCTCCTGGAGCTTCTCGCGGTCCCAGTCGGAGTCGGTGTTCTCGATCTCCGCCTTGATCTGGTTGACGCGACCCTCGACCTCGGTCGCGTCGCCCGCGCCCTCGACGATCGTGGTGTTGTCCTTGGTGATCACGACGCGGCGGGCCTGGCCCAGCACGTCGAGACCGACCTGGTCGAGCTTGAGGCCGACCTCGGGGGACACGACCTGGCCACCGGTGAGGGTGGCGATGTCCTGCAGCATGGCCTTGCGACGGTCACCGAACGCGGGCGCCTTGACGGCGGCGGCGTTGAAGGTGCCGCGGATCTTGTTCACGACCAGGGTCGACAGGGCCTCGCCCTCGACGTCCTCGGCCAGGATGAACAGCGGCTTGCCGGCCTGGATGACCTTCTCCAGCAGCGGGAGCAGGTCGGCGATCGCGCCGATCTTGCCCTGGTGGATGAGGATGTAGGGGTCGTCGAGGACGGCCTCCATGCTCTCCGCGTCGGTCACGAAGTACGGCGAGATGTAGCCCTTGTCGAACTGCATGCCCTCGGTGAAGTCGAGCTCGGTGCCCATGGTGTTGGACTCCTCGACGGTGATGACACCGTCCTTGCCGACCTTGTCGAACGCCTCGGCGAGCAGCTCGCCGATGTGGCTGTCGCGGGAGGACACCGTGGCGACCGCGGCCATGTCGGCCTTGTCGTCGACGTCGCGGGCGGCGTCGCGCAGCGCCTGGCCGACCGCCTCGACGGCCTTGTCCATGCCGCGCTTGAGGCTCATCGGGTTGGCGCCCGCCGCGACGGCGCGCAGGCCCTGGTGGACCATCGCCTGCGCGAGCACGGTCGCGGTCGTCGTACCGTCACCGGCGACGTCGTTGGTCTTGGTGGCGACCTCCTTGGCGAGCTGCGCGCCGAGGTTCTCGAACGGGTCGTCGAGCTCCACCTCACGGGCGACGGTCACGCCGTCGTTGGTGATGGTGGGGGCGCCCCACTTCTTGTCGAGGACGACGTAGCGGCCCTTGGGGCCGAGCGTCACCTTGACCGCGTTGGCGAGGTGGTCCACGCCGCGCTCGAGAGAACGGCGGGCGTCCTCGTCGAACTCCAGGATCTTCGGCATCTCGTCGATGCTCCTTCTCTGTCGTGTGCGTGAGTGGTCTCGACGGGCGCGACCACCCGGAAGAGCGAGTCAGCCCCGTCCGGCCCGATCTGTCAGGCCAGCCGGGGCTGATTCACGTGCGGGTGCCTGGATCAGGCGATGACCGCGAGGACGTCGCGGGCGGAGAGGATGAGGTACTCCTCGCCGGAGTACTTGACCTCGGTGCCGCCGTACTTGCTGTAGATGACCTTGTCGCCGACGTTCACGTCGAGCGGGACGCGGTTGCCGTTGTCGTCGATGCGACCCGGACCGATCGCGAGGACCTCGCCCTCCTGGGGCTTCTCCTTGGCGGTGTCCGGAATGACCAGGCCGGAAGCCGTGGTCTGCTCGGCGTCGAGGGGCTTCACGACGATCCGGTCCTCGAGCGGCTTGATGTTGACCGACACGGTGTCGACCTCCACTTTCCCGTTTGATCTCTCAGAAGGCTGGTTGAAGGGCCCACGAGCGCCGTCGCGGGGGTCGCACCTGAGCCCAGATCTGGCACCCTCACAGGGAGAGTGCTAACGCGAATCTATGCCCCGGTTAGCACTCGGTCAAGTCGAGTGCCAGCCCCACTCGTGGACACCGGGCACTGGCAGGATGGCCCGCATGGACCTCGCCGCGTTCCGTGCCCTGCTGACGCCGGCGGGAGAGGCTCTCCTCGCGCGCGCGGCCGAGGTGTACGACGCGACCGGGGGCGACGCGCTGCGCACCGTCACGCTCCTGCGCAAGGAGCCCGACGTCGAGGCGGCGGTCGCCTCCGCGGCCCTCACCCAGGTCGAGCTGCGGCGGCGGGCCACGGCCAAGCTCGGCGCGGACGCGGCCCGGATGTACTTCACGCCCGACGGGCTCGAGCAGGCCACCCGGCTCCGGGTCGCCCAGCACCGCGCCGCGCGGGTGGCGCTCGCCGACCCCGGCTCGGTCCTCGACCTCGGCTGCGGGATCGGCGGCGACCTGGTGGCCTTCGCGCGGGCCGGTCTCACGGCGGCCGGCATCGACCGCGACGAGCTGCGGGTCGAGGTGGCCCGGGCGAACCTCGACGCGCTCGGCCTCGGCGGCGCCGTGCAGGTCGCCGACGCCGAGGGTCTGGACACCTCCGGCTTCGGCGTCGTGTTCGCCGACCCGGCCCGCCGTACGTCGGCAGGGCGTGTGTTCGACGTCGACGGCTGGTCGCCCCCGTGGTCGTTCGCCGAGGCGCTGCTGCACCGGCCGTCGTGCGTGAAGGTTGCGCCGGGCATCCCCCACGACCTGGTGCCGGACGGCGTGGAGGCGGAGTTCGTCAGCGACGAGGGCGACGTCAAGGAGGCGTCGCTGTGGTCGCCCGCGCTGGCGACCGTGCGCCGTCGCGCGACGGTGATCCGGCCCAGCGGCCTGGCGACGCTGACCGACGAGGACGACCCGGGCGAGCAGGGCCTGCGCGGGGTCGGACGGTTCCTCTACGAGCCCGACGGCGCGGTGATCCGGGCCGGCCTGGTCACCGCGGTCGCCGCCGGTGTGAAGGGCGGGCTGGTCGACCCGCACATCGCCTACGTCACCAGTGACGACGCGTTCACGACGCCGTTCGCACGTTCGTACGAGGTGCTCGCCGAGCTGCCGTTCAAGGAGAAGCAGCTCAAGGCCGCCCTGCGCGAGCGGGGCATCGGCCGGGTCACGATCAAGAAGCGCGGCGTCGACGTCGTCCCCGAGGAGCTGCGCAGGCGGCTCGCGCTGGTCGGCGACGACGAGGCGACGCTGGTGATGACCCGGGTCGCCGGCGAGGGGACGACCCTGCTGGTCCGGCCGTTCTGACCGAGCGCGTCAGCGCCAGAGCTCGGCGAGCGGTCCGGCCAGCGCACGTCCCTGGGCGTGGCCGGCTCGAGCCGCGGGCGCCCGCGTCGACGGGTCCATGAGGTTGTCGCCGAACGCGGCGAGGGCGTCGTCGTCCGGCAGGACGGTCTCGACCCGGCTGCCGCCGGCCCGGAGCTCGTCGACCTGCGCGGCGAGGTGCTGGCCCCACGCCAGCGGGGTGCGGGTCCGCCCGCCGAGCGGGGACAGCACGAGCACCCGCGCGCACCCGGTCGCCAGGTCGGCGTTCTCGTTGCGCCGGTATCCGCCGTCGAGGTACCGCGCCTCCCCCACGGCGTACGGCGCCCCGCTGGACGTGCTCGCGGCGACCGCGTCCACGAGCGCGACCCCGCTGTGCCGGTCGAGCACGACCGGATCGCCGGTCCGGGCGTCGACCGCGGTGACCCGCAGGTCGCGCTGCGGCCACTCCTGGCTGGGGAGCCGGGCCGCGACGATCGAGCGCCAGCGCGCCGACCACGCCCCGGCCGCGTCCAGCGCGAGCGCCGCCGCGCCCAGCCTGCGCCGCATGTCGGCCGGGTCCTCGGAGGCGGCGATGACGCGCGCGGTCCGCTCCTGGTGGTCGACGGACGGCCGGCCCGGGCGCGGTGGCGGCACCGGGGCGGTGACCACCTCGGCGTACAGCGCCGCCGGGCTCGCAGCGGTGACCTGGGCAGCGGCGGTCGCCCCCGCGGAGGTCCCGACGAGCAGGTCCGCGTCGGTGACGTCCAGCCCGGCATCGAGCAGACCGGCGAGGACACCGATCAGCCAGGCGTTGCCGGCGGACCCACCACCACCGAGGACCAAGGCTCGCTCCATCGCTAGCGGTTCTCCCGCCAGGCGTCCTGGAGCAGCTCCGCGACCACGTCCGCGTCGCACGCGGTGAGGTCGACCCGGACCGCGGCCAGGCGCGTGCCCCACCACTGCTCCTCGGCCCAGCCCGGCCACTCAGCGACGGCAGCGCGGATCTCCGCCTCGGGCAGCATCAGGCGCAGGTGCGTCTCGTCGGGCAGGGTCGCGAAGATCCGCCGCGTCGTCCGGAACGACGGGAAGCCGTGGTGGTCGCGCTCCTCCGTGCCGTCGAGGCCGAGCGCGAGCGTCCGCACGTCGTCGTGGTCCACGGCTCAGGCCTCCTTGCGGTAGGTCTCGGGCGGCGTGCCGACCACGGCGGTGAACGCGCGGGTCAGGTGAGCCTGGTCGGCGAAGCCGAGCTCGACGGCGAGCGCGGCCCAGTCGACCGGCTCGCCGCGGTGCGCGACGGCGGCCGCGTCGAGGATCCTGCAGCGGGCGATCACCCACTTCGGGCCGATCCCGACGTACTCCCCGAACAGCCGCTGCAGCGACCGCAGGCTCATCGCCGCCCGGCCGGCCAGGTCCTCCGCGCGGGTCAGGCCACGGTCGCGCTCGACCTCCGCGACCAGGTCGCGGACCCGCTCGACCGTGGGGTCGGGCTCGACGCCCACCGCGTCGAGGTAGCCCTCCAGCGCGACGACCATCGCGGCCACGTCGTCGGTGTCGAGGACCACTGCGGCCGCCGGACGGTCGTCGACGCCCAGCACCTCCGCCGCCGGTACGACGCGGTCGGCGAGCGCGCTGACCGGGCCGCGGAGCAGCGGGCGGAACGCGCCGGGGTGGAAGGCGGCGCCGAGGGTGTGCCCGCGGCCGACCAGCCGGCGCTCGAACGGCTGCCGGGTGAGGCCGTGCACCAGCAGCCGGCCGTGCTCGGCGGCGACGTGCACGCGCGGCTGCGGCACGACCTGCTGCGTGTGCGGGGCGGCGAGGTCCCACCCGACGTACCAGTGGTAGTCCACGAGCCCCGCCCACCGCTCCCCGGCGGGGACCCGCTGCACGTCGACGTGCCGGGCGGCCTCGGTCGGCCGCACGATCGCGTCGGGCCTGCCGACGGGCGGCTCGTCCGACGGCTGGACGGCGACGCTGGCCATGCCCGCAGGGTATGTCGCGTTCCTTCAAGCCCGCGCCGTCTGCGCATCCGTAGCGTCCACGCCATGACCTACACACGCACTGCCAAGGCCCGCTTCACGGTCGCCTCGTGGGACGAGGACGTCGTCGTCGACCTCGACGGCGAGGAGGCCGGGACGACCTCGGGCGAGGCCTACTACCCGCGCCGCGGCTGGACCAACGCCCGCTGCGGCTACTCCTACACCGGCGACATCGAGGGCACGTCGGTGGCGACGTCGTTCATCGCGTACAAGCCGGAGGGCGCGCCGTTCGTCGGGTTCGAGCACGTCACCGGGAGCGTCGACGGGCACGACGGGTCGTTCGTGCTGCGGGCGACCGGGTGGCAGGACGCCGGCTCGGTGCGGGCCAACCTGGAGGTCGTCCCCGGGCTGGGCACCGGCGGCCTGGAGTCGCTGCGCGGCGAGGGCGAGCTGGAGATCTCCGGGCACAGCGACGACGGCTACGAGCTGGTGCTGCGCTACGACCTCTGAGCTCAGCAGCCGGTTCGGCCGACCCCGCCGACCGGCACGGGCAGGTGTCCCGGGGCGGGCTGCCTGCCGAGCAGCACGCCGGTCAGCGCGGACAGCGCGCCCGGCGTGGTGCCGTAGGTCGCGAGCTTGACCCGAGCCCTGCTGGCGCCCAGGACGTACGGCCGGTCGAGCGCCACGACCACGTCGCCCGGCCCGGCCGGGTCGCCGTACCCGAGGAGGCGGACGACCGTGGCGGGCCACTTCGCCTTCTTCTTCGGCTTCGCCGTCGCGATCGTGACGCCGGCACCGGTCAGGTAGGGACGCAGCCGGGCGACGTCGGTCGGGTCGCCCGTCAGCCGGACCGTGCGGCCCACGAGCCGTCCGCTGCACGGGCCGGCGACCGAGGTCACGGCGGCGGCGGACCAGCGGGCGGAGACGGCGCGGCCGGAGCCGGGCGGCTTCGGCTTCGTGCCCCGGGCCTTCTGGTGCAGCAGCAGCGCGACCTGGCGGGTGGCGGCCTGGACCAGCCGCTCCGAGGACAGCCGTCCGGACCTCACGGCCTGGACGATGCCGTCGCGGGCCTCGCGCGGCGACGGCGGCATCAGCAGCACGTCGGCGCCGGCGGCGAGGGCGCGGACGGCGGCCCGGGCGGAGCCGAAGCGGTCGGCGACGGCGTTCATGTCGAGCGCGTCGGTGACGACGAGCCCCTCGAACCCCAGCCGGTCGCGGAGCTGGCCGGTGATGACCTTCGTGGAGAGCGAGGAGGGCATGCCGGGGTCGACCGAGCGGACGTCGACATGGCCGACCATCACCGCGGGCAGGCCGGCGTCGATGCCGGCGCGGAACGGCACGTAGTCGGTGCGCTCGAGCTCGGCGGCCGTCCGCCGCTGCACCGGCAGCGCGAGGTGGCTGTCGGTCGTGAGGCCGCCGTGGCCCGGGAAGTGCTTGAGGACCGGTACGACGCCGCGCGACGTGTAGCCGCGGGCGGACGCGACCACGTGCTCGGCGACGACCTGCGGCCGGGATGATGCCGAGCGGCTGCCGATCGCGGCGTCGGCCGCGCCGACCGTGACGTCGGCGTCGGGCGCGAAGTCGGTCGTGAAGCCCAGGCCGGCGAGCTCCGCCCCAGACGCCGCCGCGGCCGCCCGCGTGAGGCCCGGGTCGGCCGCCGCGCCGGCCGTCATGAACGCCGGGAAGCGGGTGCCCCCGGTGACCCGCTCGACGAGGCCGCCCTCCTGGTCGACGGAGATCGTCACCGGGAAGCGCCGGCCGGCGGCCTTCGCGGACCGCTGGAGGGCGCGGTTCTCGCCACGGATCTGGTCGTTGCTGCTGATGTTGTCGCTGAACACGACGACGCCGCCCAGGTGCAGGCCGTTGACCAGACGGGTCGGGGCGGTGGTGCCGCGGTAGCGCGCCACGATCACCTGGCCGGCCCGCTCCTTCAGGGACAGGTCGGCGACGAGGGCCCGGGCACGCTCGATCTCGTCGGCAGTCGGCCCCCAGCCGGTGCGGATCGGCAGCGGCTCCTCGCGGTCCTGGTCGCCGGCGGCGGGCGCGGCGGCCCAGGCCCGGGGACCGGACTGGTCGGCGAGGGCCTCGGCGGTGAGCACCGCCTGGTCGCCGTCGTCGGCGCGGGTGCACGCGGGCAGGAGGAGCAGGGCGGCCACCGCCGCCGACAGTGCTCCCCGGGAACGCATCGACCGCACGATGCCAGTGTGCGTGCGACCCGAACAAATCGGTTGGGACTCGCGAAGTCCGTCCCTAGCGTGTGCTGTCATGACGATCACGCTGCGCCGCGGCGGGCGCACCCTCGCACCGGAGCTCGTGCAGCCGCTCGACGCCTGGACGGGTCAGGCACCGCTCCTCGACCAGCTGCACTCGGGCGACATCGGCTGGCACCTGCGGCTGGCCGACGACGGGGTCGACGACACCCTGGTGCTCTGGGAGCGCGACGGCCGGCCGGTCGCCGTGGGCTTGGCGGAGGGCGAGGTCGTGCGGACGGCCGTCGACCCGGACCTGGACCGGGACGACGAGGTCGCGGAGGCGCTGGCGGTGTTCTTCGAGGGCTTCCGGTATGTCGACGCGCTCGGCGGCTCCGCCGTACGCCGGCTGCTGCTGGGCCGCGGCTGGACCGTCGACCCCGACCCGTGGGTGCTGCTCTACCGCGAGCTCACCGACGAGGACGCGGGCCGCGTCGACCCGGACACGAGGCCGGTCGACGGGGAGGCGGAGGTCGAGGCCCGGGTGGCGGTGCAGCGGTCGGCCTTCGCGCCCGGCTCGACGTTCCGGCCCGAGCTGTGGCACCGGATGACGACCGGCCCGACGTACGACGGCCGCTTCGAGATGGTCACCTGGACCCCGGACGGTCAGGCCGCGGCCGCCGCCACCGGCTGGTTCGCCGGCCCGGGCCGCTGCGCGATCCTCGAACCGGTCGGCACGCACGCCGACCACCGCCGCCAGGGCTACGGCACCCGCGCGAACCTCGGCGTCATGGCCGCCCTGGCCCGTGCCGGCGCGAGCGCGATCAAGGTCGCGACCCCGGCGTCCAACACCGGCGCCGTCGCTGCCTACGAGTCCTGCGGGCTGCGCCACGTGGAGTGCACCACCGCCCTCGTCCACCCCTAGCCCGCGAGTCGGCGCGTCTTGCCCTCTCAAGCCCGCCGAGTCGGCGCATCCTGCCCCGTCGGGGTGAGCACCGCGACCGGGATCGTGCGGCCGGCCTTCCGCTCGTACCGTGCGACACCCGGCACCCGCGCCAGCACCACGTCCTGCCACGCCCGGTCACGCTCCTCGCCCACGAGCTCGCGCCGGCGAACGCGGAAGGTCCGGCTGCGCACCTGCACCTCCGCCTCCTCGCTGGCCCGGAGGTTGCGGAACCAGTCCGGGTCGCGCGGCGCGCCGGCGCCCGTACCCCAGACGAGGTAGCCGCCGGGGACGTCGAGGTAGCGCACGCAGGTCGACCGAGGCACGCCGCTGCGCCGCCCGGGCGAGGTGATGAGGAGCACCGTCGTGCCCGGGCCGCTCGACAGGCGGCCGTCGAAGCGGCGGTAGAACCACGCGCCGATCCGGTTCCCCGTGCTCGCCATCCTGCGCTTGAGGGCCATGTCGCCTCCCCGTGCCGCCCGTCTGGCGGGAGAGGTTACGCCTCCGGGTACCAGCGCACGCAGAGCGCGTCGTGCGCCAGCGGTACGGCGTCCGTCCCGGCCGCCCGGCAGGCGTCCGCGACGAGCTGCTCGATCTCGTCCAGCGCCGGCTCGAGCTCGTCCTCGGGGAGCAGCGCGATGTGCGAGATCGTGGACTCCAACCCGCGCCACTCGGCCGGGGTGAGGTGCCAGTCCCATCGGAAGTGCTGCTTCTCGGCACGACCCGTCTGCACGTCCAGCCGCTCGAGCGGGTCGTGGTCGCCGTCGCCGGGCACGTGCAGCGCCGGGTCGAGCCGGAGCGCGCGCCAGTGCCAGTCCTCGGTCGGGGCCGGGACGTTCCACACGACCCCCAGCCAGCCGCCGGGACGCAGCACGCGCGCCACCTCGGCGATCGCCTCCGTCTTGGGAAACCAGTGCCACGCGTCCGCCACGACGACCGCGTCGACGGACGCGTCCTCGAGGGGCAGGCGCGCGGCGTCCGCCTCGTGCACGCGCACCTCCGGGTGACGCTCGGCGACCAGCGCGAGCATCCGGCCGTCCGGCTCGATCACGTCGAGGTCGAGCCCCCGCTCGACGAGACGGTCGGTCAGCTTCCCGGTGCCGGCACCGAGCTCGGCGACCCGCGTGGCGCCCGGCGGCAGCAGCCAGTCGACGGCGGCGTCGGAGTAGGTGGGCCGCCAGCGGTGGTACTCGTCCGCCCAGGCACCGAAGGAGGTCGCGCGGGCGGCGCGTGCGGGGTCCATGTCCGTCACCCTGTCAGGTGAGACCGCGTGCGACGACGGCGCTCTGCGGCGGGACGACGAGCGCGCCGGCGTCGACCGTGAGCCCCGGCTCCCAGGCGAGCAGGACGTCGCTGACGCCGTCGTACGTCCAGGGCTCTGATCCGAGGTTCACCAGCACGACGTGGTCGCTGCGGCGCGACGCGAGCCGGCCGGTGCGCTGGTCCCAGGCGACGTCGGCGGCGGCGAGGTCGGCGGCGTGCAGGTCGGGGGTGGCGCGGCGGAGCGCGATCAGGTCGCGGTACCAGCGCAGCAGCCGCGCGTGCGGCTCGCGGGCGGGCTCGGACCAGTCGAGGCGGGACCGTTCGAACGTCGCCGGGTCCTGCGGGTCGGGGACGTCGGCCTCGTCCCAGCCGTGCGAGCCGAACTCGGCCTTGCGGCCACGCCGGGTCGCCTCGGCGATGTCGGAGTCGGTGTGGTCGGTGAAGAACATCCAGGGCGTCGCCGCGCCCCACTCCTCGCCCATGAACAGCATCGGCGTCCACGGCGCGGTGAGCAGCAGCGCCGCACCGCAGGCGAGCCGGTCGGGCGTGAGCGCGGCGGAGAGCCGGTCGCCGACGGCGCGGTTGCCGACCTGGTCGTGGGTCTGCAGCGAGGCGACGAAGCGCCACCCGGGTACGGCGGGGTCGACGGGGCGCCCGTGCACCCGGCCGCGGAACGTCGACCATGTGCCGGCGTGGAAGAACGGGCTGCGGCCGAGCACCTGCCCGAGCGCGGCGGGGTCGGCGAAGTCGGCGTAGTAGCCCTGGTGCTCGCCGGTGAGCGCGACGTGCAGCGCGTGGTGCACGTCGTCGGACCACTGCCCGTGCACGCCGAGACCCGCGACCTGCTGGCCGTGGCCGCGCGGGGTGACGGTGCCGGGGTCGTTGCGGTCGGACTCGGCGACCAGCCAGAGCGGCCGGCCGAGCGCGGCGGCCAGCTCGTCGGTCTCGCGGGCCAGCTCCTCCAGCAGGTGCAGCGCGCTGCTGTCGTGCAGCTCGTGCACGGCGTCGAGGCGCAGGCCGTCGACGTGGAAGTCCGTGAACCACTGGCGCGCGTTGTCGAGCACCCAGCGCCGCACCGGGTCGCAGCCCGGCGCGTCGAGGTTGACCGCGTCGCCCCAGGGCGTGGCGTGGGCGTCGGTGAGGTACGGGCCGAACTCGGACAGCCGGTTCCCGTCCGGGCCGAGGTGGTTGTAGACCACGTCGAGGCACACCCCGAGACCGCGCGCGTGGGCGGCGTCGACGAACCGCTGCAGGGCGGCGGGACCGCCGTACGGCTCGTGCACGGCGTACGGCGCGATCCCGTCGTACCCCCAGCCGTGGGCGCCCGGGAACGGGGCGAGCGGGAGCAGCTCGACGACGGTGACGCCGAGGTCGACGAGGTGGTCGAGGCGCGCGGCGGCGGCGTCGAGCGTGCCCTCGGGGGTGAACGTGCCGACGTGGAGCTCGTAGACGACCGCGCCCTCGAGCGGCGAGCCGGGCCAGTCGGCGTCGCTCCACGCGAACGCAGCCGGGTCGAAGAACGCGGAGCGGCCGTCGTGGCCGTCGGGCATCCGCAGGCCGCGGGGGTCGGGCAGCACCTCGCCGCCGTCGAGCGAGAAGCCGTAGCTGTCGCCGTCGGCCGCGTCGACGGTCGCGACGAAGTCGTCACCCTCGCGGCTCATCGGCGTCGTGACGTTGTCCGCGACGAGGTCGACCCGCGTGGCACGGGGCGCCCAGACCCGGACGGTGCGCGCGGCCATCAGATGTGCACGCGCCGCAGCAGCGCGACCGGCATCGTCGCGAACGCCTCGTCGCAGCGCACGGCGCCGCCCTCGTGGAGGGTCTCGGTGAGCTCGTCGCGCCACAGCCCGGCCGGCAGCGTGACGGCGTGGTCGCCCCAGCCACCGCCGGCCTCCAGCCGCGCCGGGGCGCGGGTGACCAGGACGGCGACCTCCTCGCCGCGGGTGAACCCGACGGCGTGCCGGGTCGACGACACCACCGGGTGGTAGGACCCGGTGTCGCCGAAGCAGTGCCGCAGCTCCTTGCGCAGCAGCAGGGTGCGGTGCGTCAGCAGGAGCTTCTCGTCATCGAGGTCGGCGGGCCGCGCGTCCTCGCCGCGGAGCGCGTCGAGGCGGCGCTCGCGGGCGTCGTAGTCGACGGCGTGCCGGTTGTCGGGGTCGACCAGCGCGAGGTTCACCAGCTCGCAGCCCTGGTAGGTGTCGGGCACGCCCGGGACCGTGAGCTGCAGCAGCTTCTGCCCGAGCACGAGCGCGCGGACCGCCCCGCGGTTGTGGTCGAGCGCGGTGTCGACGAGGGCCCGCAGCCGCCCCTGGGTGCGGGCCTCCTCGCCGAGGGCGAGCACGCGCTGCTCGTAGTCGGGGTCGCCGTCGATCCAGGCGGTGTGCTGCTTGGCCTCGCGCACGGCCTTGGTGAGGTACGTCGTGAGCCGGTCGCCGCTGATGTCACCGACCCCGGCGAGCGTCTGCCAGAGCAGGTGCGCGGTGACGGCGTCGACGCCCTGCTCCTCGGCCGCCTCGGCGAAGGCCTCGGTGCACAGCGCCCACGACTCAGCGTCGCCGGCGAGCGCGAGCAGCCGGGCCCGGACGTCCTCGCTGCGCTTGGTGTCGTGGGTGGAGAGCGTGGTCATGCCGAGCGGCCAGCGGGACTGCTGCTCCGTGGCCCACAGGTGCAACAGCTCGGGCCCAGCCGTGCCGACGAGGGTCGGGTCGCCGCCGACCTCGTTGAGTGCGGTGAGCAGGTGCCAGCGGTAGAAGGCGGTGTCCTCCACAGACTTCGCCATCACCGGTCCCCAGGTCTGCTGCAGCCGGGTCGCGAAGTCGCACTCCGCGGGAGCGGACGGGGACGGCTTGGCCGCCACGTCGAGCAGCCGGTCGAGCACGTCAGACAGGTCGGGCCGGGCCGCGGCCGCGCGGTCGCGGGCGTGCCGGAGCACCTCCACGGCCTCCCCCTCGGCCGGACGGCCGGGGCGGGCGTAGGCGCGGTAGACGTCGGCGGCGACGAGCAGCTCGGTGACGGCGTCGGTGAGCCGGCCGGTGTCGACGCCGTCGGCGAACTCCGCGGCGCGCCGTACCAGCCGGTCGCGCTCGGGGACCAGCACGCTGCCGACGACCTCGCGCTTGGCCTCCTCGACGACGGCCTCGAAATCGGCCGCGCCGCCGACGCCGCGCCAGGACTCCTCCAGCAGGGACGCCGTGGTCGGGTCGACGAGGGCCGCGGTGATCGCGCGGAGCGCGTCGTAGCCGGTGGTGCCGTCGCACATCCAGCCCGTGGGCAGGTGCTCGCTGGGCTCCAGGATCTTCTCGACCCAGACCGCGGTGCCGACGCGCGACGCCCGGCGGAGCGCGCGCAGGTAGCCCTCCGGGTCGGCCAGGCCGTCGGGGTGGTCGATCCGGAACCCCTCGAGCACGCCGCGGTGGTTGAGGTCGAGCAGCACGCGGTGGGTGGCCTCGAAGACGTCGGGGTCCTCGACGCGCACGCCGACGAGGCCCTCGATGTCGAAGAAGCGGCGGTAGTTGAGGACGCGGTCCTTCTCGCGCCAGCCCGCCAGGACGTAGTGCTGCCGCGCGAGCACCTCGCGGACGTCGTCGCCCTCGGTGCCCTCGGCCACCGGGAACACGTGGTCCTCGTGCCGCAGCACCTGCCGGCCGTCGTGCTCGGCGAGCACCAGCCGCCCCGCCTCGAACGTCGCCTCGAGCGTGTCCCAGAGCAGCGGCAGCCCGAGCTTCCCGTCGAGAGCGTCCCAGTCGACGTCGAACCAGGTGGCGTACGGCGAGCCGGGGCCCTCGGCGAGGACGTGCCAGAGCGGGCCGTTGAGGTACAGCGGCGCGGCGAGCGCCATGTGGTTGGGCACCACGTCGACGACGAGGCCCAGACCGTGCTCGCGGGCGGTCGCGGCGAGCCGCTCGAGGCCGGCCTGGCCGCCGAGCTCCTCGTTGACCCGGCCGTGGTCGACCACGTCGTACCCGTGCATCGAGCCGGCCGTCGCCTGGAGCACCGGCGAGAGGTAGAGGTGCGTGACGCCCAGCCGGGACACGTAGGGCACGACGCGCTCGGCGTCGGCGAACGTGAAGCCGGCGTGGAGCTGGAGACGGTACGTCGCGGTCACTCGTGATCCCTACCCTCCCGCTGACCGCGCCACACCGACGTCAGCCCTCCTCGGCGAGGACACCGTCCCGCTCCGCGCCGATGGTGGTGTCGTCGCCGTGGCCAGTGTGCACGACGGTGTCGTCGGGCAGGTCGAGCAGCCGCGACCGGATGCTGGCCACCAGGGTGGGCCGGTCGGAGTAGGAGCGGCCGGTCGCCCCCGGACCGCCGTTGAACAGCGTGTCGCCGGTGAACACGCAGCCGAGGTCCGGCGCGAGGAAGCACACCGCGCCCGGGGCGTGGCCGGGGGTGTGGATCGCCTGCAGGGTGGTGCCCGCGACCTCGATCGTCCAGCCGTCGTGCAGGTCGACGTCCCAGAGCTCGTCGGTGTGGGTGAGCTCCCACAGCGGCCGGTCGTCGGGGTGCAGCAGGATCGGCGCGGTCACCCGCTCGCGCAGGCCCGGGGCCACCCGGACGTGGTCGTCGTGGGCGTGGGTCAGCAGGATCGCCTTGACCTTGCGATTCCCGACGACGGCCAGGATCGCGTCGACGTCGTGCGGCGCGTCGATGACCACGCACTCCTCGTCGTCGCCGACCACCCAGACGTTGTTGTCGACGTCGAAGGTCTCGCCGTCCAGGCTGAAGGTGCCGCTGGTGACACCGTGGTCGACGCGGGCCGGCCCGCCCGTCATCAGAGGATCACCACCGAGCGCAGCACGTCGCCGTGGTGCATCCGCGCGAACGCCGCCTCCACGTCGCCGATGCCGATCTCCTCGGTGACGAACGCGTCGAGGTCGAGCCGGCCCTGCTGGTAGAGGTCCACCAGCATCGGGAAGTCGCGCGAGGGCAGGCAGTCGCCGTACCAGCTGGACTTCAGCGACCCGCCCCGGCCGAACACGTCGAGCAGCGGGATGTCCGGGATCTTCATGTCCGGGGTGGGCACGCCGACCAGCACCACCGTGCCGGCCAGGTCGCGGGCGTAGAACGCCTGCCGCCACGTCTCGGGCCGGCCGACCGCGTCGATCACCACATCGGCTCCGTGCCCGCCGGTGAGCTCCTGGATCGCGGCGACCGGATCGGTCTCCTTGCTGTTGACGGTGTGGGTGGCGCCCATCTTGCGCGCGGTCTCGAGCTTGCGGTCGTCGATGTCGACACCGATGATCCTCGCCGCACCGGACAGCCGGGCACCCGCGACCGCGGCCGCACCGACGCCGCCGCAGCCGATCACCGCGACCGACTGGCCCCGACCCACGCCACCGGTGTTGATCGCCGCACCCAGGCCGGCCATCACGCCACAGCCGAGCAGCCCGACCGCGGCCGCGCGGGCCGACGCGTCGACCTTGGTGCACTGGCCGGCGTGCACGAGCGTCTTCTCGATGAACGCGCCGATGCCCAGGGCCGGGGACAGCTCGGTGCCGTCCTCCAGGGTCATCTTCTGGGTCGCGTTGAAGGTCGCGAAGCAGTACCACGGCTCGCCGCGCAGGCAGGCGCGACAGCTGCCGCACACCGCGCGCCAGTTGAGCACCACGAAGTCACCCGGCGCGACGTCGGTGACACCCTCGCCGACCGACTCCACGACTCCGGCGGCCTCGTGGCCGAGCAGGAACGGGAAGTCGTCGTTGATCCCGCCCTCGCGGTAGTGCAGGTCGGTGTGGCAGACCCCGCAGGCCTGCACCTGCACCACGGCCTCCCCCGGCCCCGGGTCCGGCACCAGCACGGTCTCCAACGACACCGGCTGACCCTTGCCCCGCGCGACCACGCCACGGACCTGCTGCATGCGACCTCCTCGGGTGCGGAACGACCTGCGGACGACTCGCCGCCACCCTAGCCAGCCGCCGTACGGCGTCCCGACACGCGGATGCAACCTCCTGGGCGGGAATCGCGTCCTGGTGTCGAGAAGCACGGAAGGATGGTGAACAGATGCAGCTCGCAGTCGAGCCGGGGGTCGGAGCGCGCGTGAAGGCGCAGGCACAGCACGAGAAGGATGCCGAGTTCGAGGCGTACATGGCCGCTCGGCAGCCGAGCCTGCTCCGGACGGCGTACCTGATCAGCGGCGACCGGCACACGGCCGAGGACCTCGTGCAGACGGCCCTCGCCAAGCTGTACCTGTCGTGGGACAAGGTGCACGACCGGCAGATGATCGACGGCTACGTCCGCCGGATCATCGTCAACGAGCACAACTCCCTGTGGCGGCGCGCGTGGAAGAAGCGCGAGCTGGCCACCGACACCCTTCCGGACCACCAGACGGTCACCGACCGGCACGACGACGGGCAGCGCGACGCGCTGTGGGAGTTCGTGCAGACGCTGCCGCGCAAGCAGCGTGCCGTGATCGTCCTGCGCTACTACGAGGACCTCTCCGAGGCGGAGATCGCCGAGACGCTCGGCATCTCCGTCGGCACGGTGAAGTCCCAGGCCAGCCGGGCCCTCGCCGCGATGCGGTCGCGGGTCCACGACAACCCCGTGCTCGCCCAGGACCGGGCACCTGCTGACCGGTCGGCCTCCGACCGGGAGGAGGAGCGATGAGCAACCACCAGACCGACGACCTGACGCGCGCCCTGCGCGCGCGGTCCGAGGACATGACCGGCACCCACGTGGCGTTCGAGGACGTCAAGGGTCGCGCCCGCGGCATCCGGCGCCGGCGCCGCGCCGCGAGCGGCATCGCGGTCGCCGCGGTCGCGCTGGCCGTGGCGGTGCCGATGGGGATCAACCTGGGCGGCGTCGACAACGGCCAGCGCCCGCTGCCCGCCGACCAGCCGACGACGACCACCGAGCCGACCGGCCCGGTCACCCCCACGCCCCAGGGGCCGGTGGAGATCGACGCGGCCAAGGCGCCACGCGGCGAGGACCCGGCGATCCTCTACGCGACCGGCACCACGCTGCACCGGCCCGACGGGCCGCAGGTGGAGCTGCCGAAGCAGTACTCCTACCTGCTGCCGTACGCCGACGGCGTGATGGGCTTCTACGGTCCCGACGGCATCACGGACTTCATCGACGGCGAGGGCAACCTCACCGACCAGGGGCCGTACACCGGCATGAGCGGGGCGATCTCGAGCGACGGCGAGCGCCTGGCGACCTGGGTGAGCGCAGTGGGCGCCGGCGGAGCAGTCGACCTCGCGCTCTGGCCCCGGTCGGGGGCGAACCCGGAGAACGGCTACACCAGCAACGTCGTCGCGATGCGTGGCGACATGCAGCTGGCCGGCTTCGTGGGACCCGAGACGGTCGCCTACAACCTCACGGTGAGCACCAACCAGGGCGCCACCCAGACGCCGTACGTCACGGACTGGACCAGCGAGCCGCGCGAGCTGACCTCGCTCATGGACGTCCGCGGCGCCAACGACGTGACCGGTGTGGTGTCCGGGTTGACCACGGTCGACTACGGCAAGAACGAGTACTGCTTCGCCGTCGTGAAGGCCGTGTCCGACACGGTGGTGTGGGACACCTGCGACTACCGGCTCGGCCGGTTCAGTCCCGACGGGAAGTACGTCCTCGGCGTCGACCCGGAGTCGGACGGCCTCGGCGGCAAGGGCGTCACGATCCTCGACGCGGAGACCGGCGAGGTGGTCGCGGAGTTCCAGACGGAGGACCGGGCGTTCATGCAGGACGCGATCTGGGAGTCGCGCTCGACGGTGCTGGCGCCGGTCATGCAGGACGGCGCCTGGTTCCTGGTCCGGATGCGGCCGGACGGCACGGTGGAGAAGGCGCTCGACGCCTCGCGCGAGGGCTACGACGACTCGTCACCGTGGAGGTTCCAGTACACCCCGTAGTCGGCGGTCGTCACGCCGTGACGAGCGTGACGGGCATGGAGGAGTCCGCGGGCAGGTCCAGCATCGACGGCTGACGCCCGCGGCTCACCAGCTCCGAGCCCAGCGCCGCCACCATCGCACCGTTGTCGGTGCACAGCCCGGGCCGCGGCACGCGCACCCGGATCCCGCGAGCGGCCGCCCGCTCCTCGGCCATCCCCCGGAGCCGGGAGTTGGCGGCCACGCCGCCGCCGATGAGGATGTCCTGGATCCCGTCGGCGGCGGCCGCGTCGATGGCCTTGCGGGTCAGCACGTCGCAGACCGCCTCCTGGAAGGACGCCGCGACGTCGGCCACCGGGACCGGCTCCCCCGACGCCTCGCGCGCCTCGACCCAGCGCGCGACGGCCGTCTTGAGACCGGAGAAGGAGAAGTCGAAGCGGTGCCGCTCCAGGTCGCGCCGGGAGGTCAGGCCGCGCGGGAAGTCGATCGCCACCGAGGACCCCGACCGCGCCTCGCGGTCGATGTGCGGCCCGCCGGGGAAGGGCAGGCCGAGCAGCCGGGCGACCTTGTCGAAGGCCTCACCGGCGGCGTCGTCGATCGTCTGCCCCATGGGTACGACGTCCGTCGTCACGTCGCTGACGCGCAGCAGCGACGAGTGCCCGCCGCTGACCAGCATCGCGATGCACGGCTCAGGCAGCGGGCCGTGCTCGAGCTGGTCGACGGCGACGTGCGCGGCGAGGTGGTTGACGCCGTACAGCGGCTTGCCGAGGCCGATCGCCAGCGCCTTGGCCGCGGCGACCCCGACGAGCAGGGCGCCGGCGAGCCCGGGGCCGCTGGTGACGGCGACCGCGTCGACGTCGTGCATGCCGATGCCCGCGGTCTCGCAGGCCCGCTCGATCGTCGGCACCATCGCCTCGAGGTGCGCCCGCGAGGCGACCTCGGGCACCACCCCGCCGAAGCGGGCGTGCTCGTCCACCGAGGACGCGACGGCGTCGGCCAGGAGAGTGTGGCCGCGGACGATGCCGACACCGGTCTCGTCGCAGGACGTCTCGATGCCGAGGACCAGGGGCTGCTCGGTCGGCGGGGTCACCCGGTCATTGTGTCTCGCCCAGGAGGATCGCATCGATCCGGTCCTGGCACAGGTGCTCCGCGGGCACGTCGACCGCGGCGGCCATGAGCTCGGCCGTCAGTGCGATCTCCTCCACCAGCTCGTCGTCCTGCAGCGTCACGTCGAGCGCGTCGTTCACGTCGAGACCTCCCGTTCTCGTCCACCGGGACCAACGAGGCGGACGCCGTCTGGTTAGTGGTCCGTCCGGGTGGTTCGGATGGCCCGAACGGGCTATGTCATCGACAGCGGCGGCTCGTCGGCCCCAGGCATCGCGCCCGTGTCGACGAGCTCCGTGGCGACGTCGCGCAGCTTGAGGTTGTGCACGCTCGAGAAGCGCTTGAGGACCTCGAAGGCGCCGTTGACGCCGAGGTGGTAGCGCTCCATCAGGATGCCCTGGGCGACGCCGATGACGTGGCGCGACTCGAGGGCCGCCCGCAGCCCGCTGATCTCGGTGACGGCGCCGAGAGCGGCGGCGGCGTGCCCGGCGAAGAGCACCGCGAGCTCGATGTCGTCATCGTCGCCGAACGCGAACGCGTCCTCGCTGTACAGGTTGAGGCTGCCGAGGTGCTTGCCCTGACCGACGAGCCGGATGCTCAGCACCGACCGGATCCCGAGGTCGTGCGCGGCGGCCGACCAGCGCGGCCAGCGGCCGTCCGCGGCCAGGTCGCCCGAGCGGTGCACCGGCTCCGGGTCGTGGTCGAGCACGCCGGGCCCCTCGTCGAGGTCCGCCATGAGCGTGTCGCAGCGGCCGGCCAGATCGTCACTCGCGGCGAGGCTGGCGAAGCCGTTGCCCCGCCCGTCGTGCGCCATCACGCTGACGTGGTGAGCCCCGCTCAGGAGGGTGCGGGCCCGGTTGACGACGTCCTGCAGGACGGGCTCAGGCTGCTCGTGCGCGAGCAGCTCCTCCACCATCCGGGCAAGCTCGAGGGCAAGAGGGTCGACAGGAGGCACGGGTGGGTTCTTCCTGGAACGTGCTGCCTCGCGCCGTGCTCTCGACGGAGAGGAGTCCGCAGGTTATCGCGTGCCGGCGGGATCAGCCGAGCAAGGGTGGCGCCGTGTCGCGCGCGAGCACGACCGCGTCGCTGCCGTCCCGGTAGTAGCGCCGACGCCGGTCGATCTCGGCGAACCCCTCGGCCCCGTAGAAGGCCAGGGCACCGTCGTTGTCGGCACTGACCTCGAGCAGCACGCGTCCCGCTCCGTCGGCGGCAGCGCGCGAGAGAGCAACAGCCAGGAGGGCGTGGGCGAGGCCGGCACGCCGGTGGTCGGGACGTACGGCGATCCGCTGGAGGTCGCTGACGTCGCCGACGGTCCGGGTGACGGCGTAGCCGACCACGGCCGGCCCGGCCTCGACGACCCACGCCGCCCGGTGCGGGCCGGTGAGCTCCTCGGCGACCTGGCCGTCGGTCCAGCCGTCCGGGCCGAACAGGTGCCGGTCGAGCTCCGCGACCGCGGCGACGTCGTCGGCGGTCGCGGGCCTCGGCGCCGGGGCGGTCACGAGACCTTCTTGGGCTTCCCAGGGGTCGCGGCGTCGGGCCGGCGCAGGTACAAGGGCTCGGGATCGAGCAGCTCGGCGCGCTCGTCGGTGACGACCTGCGCGAGCCAGCGCGCGTCGGGGTGCTCCGGCGCGACGGCCCGCGGGAAGGCGTCGGGGTAGAGCAGTGCGCCCCGTCCGACCACGGGTCCGTCGGTCGCGACGTCGCCCGGGCGGGAGACGTGCGGCCCGTCGAGGCGCCGCCCCTCCTCGTCGTACGACGCCCAGTAGACCTCCTTGCGGCGGGCGTCGGTCGCGACCAGGAACGGCCCGTCGACCGTGCCCTGGTCGACCGCCTGGGCGGCGAGCACGTCGAGCGTGCAGACGCCGTACACCGGGATGTCGAGCACGGCCGCCAGCGTGCGCGCGGTGACCAGGCCGACGCGCAGCCCGGTGAACGGCCCCGGCCCGACGCCGACGGCGATCGCCGTCACGTCCTGGCGCGGCACCCAGGTCTCGTCGAGGACGGCCTGGATCGCGGGGGCGAGAAGCTCGCCGTGGCGCATCGCGTCGACGGTCGTGGACGACGCGACCACACGCTCGCCGTCGTGCAGGGCCACCGTGACGGCGGGGGTGGCGGTGTCGAACGCGAGCAGCACGCGGACGAGGTTACGCGAGCGCGCCGGTGAGGAGGTGCGCGAGCCCGGCGCCGGCCCAGCGGGCGCCGACCGGCACGAACGTCACGGTGCGGGCGTCCTCGACGTCGTCGCCGCGGCCCCGGGTGATCCGGACCTCGAGGCGCGTGTCGGCCAGGCCTTCGGCGACGCCCTCGCCCCACTCGACCACCGTGACCGCCTCGTCGAGCGAGGCGTCGAGGTCGAGGTCGTCGAGCTCGTCGAGCCGGGTTCCTGAGCCTGTCGAAGGGCCGCCGAGGCGGTATGCGTCGACGTGCACCAGAGGCGGCCCGTCGTCGAGCGACGGGTGCACCCGGGAGATGACAAAGGTCGGCGAGGTGACGTCGCCGCGCACCCCGAGGCCGACGCCGACGCCCTGGGTGAACGTCGTCTTGCCGGCGCCGAGGTCGCCGCTGAGGATCACCAGGTCGCCGGGCCGCAGCGTCTCGGCAAGCCGCTCGCCGAGGCAGCGGGCCTCGTCGGGCGAGCGGGTCTCGACGGTCACCGGCAGCACCTTGACCAGCGTGACCAGGGGGTGGTCGCGCTCGGCCTCGACGTACCCGAGGTGGTGCCAGAACCGCAGCGTGCGCGGCAGCTCGGCGCGGGCGAGCACGCGGGTCGCGGCGTAGCCGTGCTCGGCGGCGAACCGCTCGGCGTGCCGCACCAGGGCGCGGGCGACCCCGCGGCCCTGCGCGTCGGGGTGGACGGCGACGCGGCGCAGGCCGAGCAGGTGGTGCTCGTCGTCGAGCGGGTCGAAGAGCAGCGCGCCGACCGGTCCGAGCTCGGAGGTGACGAGCAGCCCACCGTGGTCGGCGAGCGCGGTCGCGACCGACTCGACCGTCTCGTCGGGTGCGGACGACGGCGGGTCGAGCACCTCGCGCGCGCCGAACCCGGCGTGGATCACGGCGACGACGTCGTCGGCCGCCTCGGGGCCGACGGTCTGCACATTCATCACGATGCCTTGCGTCCTGCCTGTGTCTCGGCCTCGTCGAGGAGGTCCTGGAGGGCGGCGTTGACCTTGTCGGCGCGCTCGAGGATCACCATGTGACCGGCGCCCGTCGCCTCGACGAGCCGTGCACTCGGGACCTGCTTGGCCATCTTGCGGCTGTGCCCGACGGACGTGAGGAGGTCCTTGGTGCCGCACAGGATCGTCGTCGGGATCCGCGCGAGCGGCGTCAGCACGGCGTACTTGTCGAGCTTCTCGAAGTTGGGGAAGAACTCCGCCAGCACCTCGAACGGCGTGCCGCCCAGCATGTTGTCGACGAACTCCACGTAGGAGGCGGGGACGTCGTCGCCGAAGGCGAAGGTGTCGGTCACCAGGAAGCCGATGTTGGAGCCGCTGCGGCGCGCCCTGTCGACGAGCTGGGGCGCCCGGGCGAGACCGGCGATCAGCCGCGGCCCGACCAGGCTGCCCACGGAGTCGGGGATGTAGGTGCTGATGATCCGGTGCGGCCGCAGCCCGCCGGCGGTCGTCGAGATGAGCGCCGTACCGACGACGCGGTCGCCGAACATCTCGGGGTGCTGCTCGGCGAGCGCCATGATCGTCATGCCGCCCATCGAGTGGCCGACGAGCACGACGGGACCCGTGGGCACGAGCTCGTCGAGCACGGTGAGCAGGTCGCGGCCGAGCTGGTCGATCGTGGCGTCGTCGCGGTGCGACCGGTCGGAGCGGCCGTGCGAGCGCTGGTCGTAGAACACCATGCGGCGCTTGCCCCGGAACGCCGCGCGCTGGAAGTGCCAGCAGTCGAGGTTCAGCGCGTAGCCGTGGACGAACACCAGCGTCGCCTCGTCGGGCAGGTGCGTGCCGCCCGCGGCCTGGTCGGCGTACGGCGCGATCTCGTCGACCTCGGCGTACAGCTCGACGTCGCCGTCGACCTCGATCCGGCGGACGTTGCCGCGCAGGCCGCCGAGCTCGTCGGCGCCGGTCGCGCCGGCCTTGCGGGCCCGCACGACACGTCGCTCGACGACGACCCCGGTGGTCACCGCGGCCGCGGCGGCGGCCAGGCCGGCTCCGGCGAGCCCCAGCAGGCGTCGCTTCCTCACGCGGTGTCCTCCCGGTCGTCGTCGGTGCGGTCGCTGTCGATGTGCACCCGGGGCATCCTTCCCGGCTGGCGTGCGCCCATGCGCGTGACGATCTCGTAGCTGATCGTGCCGCACGCGTCGGCCCAGTCCTGCGCGGTGGGTGCGCCGTCGCGGCCGTCGCCGACGAGGACCACCTCGTCGCCCGTCGCGACGTCGTCGTCGCCGAGGTCGACGACGATCTGGTCCATGCACACCCGGCCGAGAACGGGACGGCGGAGGCCGGCCACGAGCACCTCGGCGCGGGAGGAGGCGTGCCGCGGGACGCCGTCGCCGTACCCCATCGGCACCACGCCGACGGTGGTGTCGCGCGCGGTGACGTAGGTGTGGCCGTACGAGACGCCGGAGCCCGCGCGGACGCGCTTGACCAGCGCGAGCCGTCCTCGCACGGTCATCGCGGGCACCAGGCCGAGGTCGTCCGAGCTCGCCTCGTCGGGCGCCGGGGTGAGGCCGTACGACGCGATGCCGCAGCGGACGAGGTCGAAGCGGGACGAGGGGCGCAGCAGCGCCGCCGCCGAGTTGGCGAGATGCACCACCTCGGGCTCGATGCCGACGGCCTCGACGGTCTGCAGCGCGGCGAGGAACGCCTGCTCCTGCTCGTCGTTGGCGGGGTGCTTCGGCTCGTCGGAGCAGGCGAAGTGCGACCAGACGCCGGTGACCCGGACCGCCCCGGACTCCTCGGCGGCGGCTGCGGCCTCGACCAGGCCGGGCCACAGATCGAGCGTCGAGCCGCCTCGTGAGAGGCCGGTGTCGACCTTGAGCTGGACGCGCGCGGGGACACCGATGTCGCGGGCGGTCATCGCGATCGCGTCGAGCTCGGCGACGGTGTAGGCGGTCACGTCGACGCCGGCCTCCAGGCAGGCCTCGTAGCGCTCGCCCGGGACGGTCAGCCAGGTCAGGATCGGTCCGGTGTCGCCCGCCGCGCGCAGCGCCAGCGCCTCCTCCATGACGGCCACACCGAGCCAGTCGGCGCCACCCTCGCGGGCGGCCCGCGCGGACTCGACGATGCCGTGCCCGTAGCCGTCGGCCTTGACCACGGTCATCATCCGCGGTTCACCGACGGCGCGCTTGAGCGTCGCGACGTTGTGCCGGATCGCGGCGACGTCGACGACGACCTCGGCGCGACCGTGGTGCTCGGGGCTGGTCATGGCGGTCCCAGTGTCTCAGCCCGGCCGTTCAGCCGAGCAGGGCGCGACACACCGTGGGCAGTGCGGCCGCCACGTCGCGCGCCCGGATCGGTCCGCCTCCGCTCGCGTGCGCGGCGGCGGCACCATGCAGCCACGACCCCACCGAACCGGCGTCGAACGCGTCCAGCCCGGCCGCCAGCAGCGAGCCGCACAGCCCGGCGAGCACGTCGCCCGCCCCGGCCGTCGCCAGCCACGGCGGGCCCACGGTCGTGGCCCGCACCCGCCCGTCGGGCGCGGCCACCAGCGTGTGCCGCCCCTTGAGCAGCACGACCGCACCGGTCTCCTCGGCAGCCCGTCGCGCGAACCCGAGCTGGTCGGTCTCGACCTCCTCGCGCTCGACGCCGAGCAGGCGGGCGAGCTCGCCGGCGTGCGGGGTGAGCAGCCGTTCCCCCGACCCGGCGGCGTCGAGGTGCTGCAGGGCGTCGGCGTCCAGCACCAGCGGTACGCCGTCCGCCGCGGCCTCGCGCACGGCCTCCGCGGCGTCGTCTCCCCCGCCGGACCCGACGACCCACGCCTGCACCTGGCCCACGCCGACGACGACCTCGGGGTGGGCCGCCCGGACCTCGTCGGCCGCGGCGCCGACGTAGCGCACCATGCCGGCGAAGCCCGTGCCGGCGCCGGCGACGCAGAGCACGGCGGCGCCGGGGTACTGCTCGGAGCCGGCGCGGACGCCGACGAGGCCGCGGGTGTACTTGTGCGCCGCCGGCTCGGGCACGGGTAGCAGCGCGGCCACGTCGTCGGCCTGCAGCGCGGTGACGTCCGCGCGGGGCAGGTCGAGTCCGAGGTCGACGACGTGCACCGTGCCGGCGGCGCGCGCGGCCGGGTCGACCAGGTGCGCGACCTTGTGCGTCCCGAACGTGACGGTCGCCAGCGCCTCGACGTGCGGCCCGTCGAGCCGGCCGGTGTCGACGTCGACGCCGCTCGGCACGTCGACGGCCACGACCGGTACGTCGGCGTCGGCGAGCGCGGCCACGAGCGCCGCGGCGTCCGGGCGCAGGCCGCCGCGGCCTCCGATGCCGACGATCCCGTCGACAGCGAGGTCCGGCCGGGTCGCCAGCGCGGCCACGTCGTCCTCGACCACGCGACCTCCGGCCGCCCGCAGCGCGGCGAGGCCGGCGGGGTGCGTCTTGTCCGGGCTGAGCAGCCGGGCCGAGACCGCGGCGCCCCGCCGCGCGAGGCGAGCGCCGGCCCACAGCGCGTCGCCGCCGTTGTCGCCCGAGCCGACCAGCAGGAGCACCCGGGCGCCGTACACGCGGCCGAGGAGGTCAGCGACGGCCGTCGACAGGCCGGTGGCGGCCTGCTGCATCAGCGCGCCCTCGGGCAGCCGGGCCATCAGGGCGGCCTCGGCCGCTCGCACCTGCTCGACCGTGTGCGCGTCACGCATGGACCTCAGGCTAGAGCGTCCCTACCGTGTCGCCATGGACGTGCGTGCGATGGCCAAGGTCGTCCGCGCGGGGGACATCCGGACCCGCGTGCGGGCGTTGCGCGATGGACAGGCCGCGATCCGGCTCGCGATGACCGCAGCCGCGGTCGACCTCGGCGTGCTCGACACGCTGGAGACCCCGCGGACGGTCGAGGAGCTCGGCGAGCGGCACGGGTTCGTCGACGTCGACCTGGCCCGCGCGTTCGTCGCCACGCTGGAGGCCGGCGGTCTTGTGACACGGTCCGGCGACCGTCTGCGCCTCACCCGACGCGGCACGGTCGTGCGCTCCGACCCGGTGGTGCGCGCGACGTACTCCGCCTTCAGCGACTTCCACACGGGGCTGTACCGCGACCTCGGCGGACAGCTCGGCGGCGGCAGCGCACGCGACGACGTGACCCGGCGCGCACCGGCGATCGCCGACCTGTCGCGGTTCATGCAGCCGCTGGTGGAGTCGCTCCTGCGCGGCGTGGTGGAGTCCCGGCCGACACGCTCGGTGCTCGACGTGGGCTGCGGGGCCGGGATGCTGCTGTCCACGATGCTGCACGCAGCCCCGGACGCGACCGGCACCGGCCTCGAGCTCGACCCCGCGGCGGCCGCCCTGGCCGAGCGGAACCTCACCGACCAAGGTCTGGCACAACGCTCGGAGGTGCTCGTCGGCGAGGCGCGCGAGCGGCTGGCGGGGCGGTCCGGGTTCGACGTCGCGCTCCTGGCGAACGTCGTCTACTACCTGCCCGTCGACGAACGACCCGCGCTCCTTCGGCTGGTCCACGACGTGCTCGCGCCGGGCGGCACCGTCGTCGTGGTGACCACCGTGCTCGAGGACAACGCGTTCAGCCGGCACTTCGACCTGCTCCTGCGGGCGCAGGAGGGCGCGATGCAGCTGCCGGTGGCCGAGGAGCTGGCCGGGCAGCTGCGCGAGGCCGGGTTCGCCGATCCGCAGGTGCGGCGGGTCTCCCCCGGCGAGTCGATGACGGCGTTCGTCGCGTCGGTTCCTGGCGTCGTCTAGTCGCCGTCGTACGCCGCCTGCAGCGCGCCGACGTCGATCTTGCCCATCTTCAGCATCGCCTGGCACACGCGCTGGTTGGCCGCGGTCGAGTAGTCGCCGGACAGCTCCTCGAGCTCGCGCGGGATGACCTGCCACGAGACGCCGTACTTGTCCTTGCACCAGCCGCAGGCGCCGGGCTCACCGCCGTCCGCGGTGAGCGTCGCCCAGTAGTGGTCGACCTCGTCCTGCCCGTCGACCCGGAGGTAGAACGAGAACGCCTCGTCGAGCTGGAGATCCGGCCCCGCGCTGAGACCGATGACCTCGTGTCCCCCGACGGTGAACTCCACGACCTCTGCGACGGGGTTGTCGGGGTCGGTGCGGGCTGTGGTCACTCGCGTCACGGACGAGTCGGGGATGTGCTCGGCGTAGAAGTGCGCCGCCTCGACCGCCTTGTCGTTCCCGAACCACAGATGCGTGCGTACGGATGCCATCTCCACTCCTTCTGTCCCAGGACCCAACGGATGGATGGGTCGCTCGTCAGGACCGACCCGTCGACCGCCGCGAACTCATCGGCTGAACCCTTGTGGACAGGGAGAACGGCGTCCGAAAACTGTCGGTTCTCGATGGTCGAATGAGTCATGGCAGCGCACCCGGCACCCGAGCAGGCGGACTCCCCCGCCGCGGTGCTGGCTGCGGTCCGCGCCTCCCGTGAGGTCGCCGATCGTGAGGAAGCACGGATCCTGGCGCTGGCGGTGGACTGGGCGGCGATGCACTCGATCGACCGGCCAGTTCTCCTGGCCGGACCCGGGACCCCTCAGGTGGACGAGTTCTGCGTCGCGGAGCTCGCAGCGGCCCTGCGGATCTCGACCGACGCCGGCCGGTCGTTGCTCGCCGAGGCGGTCGAGCTCGCGCATCGGCTACCGCAGACGTGGTCACGGGTCCGTGCCGGTGAGCTGCCCGCCTGGCGGGCCCGGCGGGTCGCCCGCGCGACGATCGTCCTGTCCCGGGAGGGGGCGGCGTTCGTGGACCGGCACGTCGCGCCGTTCGCCCACCGGGTCGGGCTCGCCCAGCTGGACCGGCTGGTCGAGGAGGCGCTGGTCCGGTTCGAGCCCGACCTCGCCGACGCCCGCCGCCGCGCCGCGGCCGACGGTCGGCACGTCACGGTGCACACCGACCAGGTCGGCTACGACGGCACCGTGCACGTCGAGGGCGACCTCGACCTCGCCGACGGGCTCGACCTCGACGCCGCCCTGACCGACGGCGCGGCTCGGCTGGCCGACCTGGGCTGCACGGACTCGCTCGACGTCCGCCGCGCGCACGCGCTCGGCGAGCTCGCCCGCGGTACCGACCCGACGCTGGAGTTGCCGGTCCCCGGTCGCGAGGTCGTGCTGCATGTGCACGTCACCCCCGACGCCCTCAACGGGCAGGGCGGCACTCACCTCGCGCGGGTGGACAACACCCGTTCCTTCGTCGACGCCGACCAGGTCCGCACCTGGTGCGGCACCCCCGGCACCACCATCACCGTCCGGCCAGTGCTCGACCTCGACGAGCACATCAGTAGCACCGCCTACGAGACCCCCGACCGGCTCGCCGAACAGGCCACCCACGTCGACGGCACCTGCGTGTTCCCGTGGTGCACCCGCCCCGCCCGCGGCCACCATGGCACCGACTGCGACCACGTCGTACCGCATGCCGAGGGCGGACCCACCTGCTCGTGCAACATCGCGAGGCTCTGCCGCCGGCACCACCGGCTCAAGACCCACACCGCCTGGCGCTACACGGTGCTCGAGCGCGGCAGCTACCTGTGGACCAGCCCGCACGGACTGGGATTCCTCCGGGACCGCACCGGCACCATCGACGTGACGCCTCCCGATCGACCGTCAGGCAGACACGCCGGCCATCTCCTCGTCGTCTCCGACCCCTGATCACCGCGCCCCTTCCTGCGTGTGTCCCTGTTGCACGGACGGAGCCGATGGTCACCGTGCGAGGCATGTCGTACGCAAGTGACCTGACCGATGACCAGTGGGACCTGATGGAGCCGGTGTTCAACGCGCCGGGCAAGCGTGGCCGCAAGCACGCCGATGACCTGCGCACCGTGGTGGACGCGATGTTGTACATCGCCCAGACCGGTTGCCAGTGGCGCTACCTCCCGGAGTCGTTCGGACCATGGACTCGGGTCTGGTCACAGTTGCGTCGCTGCTCCAACGGCGGATTCACCTTCCACGACCGAGGTGGTCCCTACGGCCGCACCAAGGGCGCCAAGCGTGTCGTCGCAGTCGACGTGACCGGCCTCCCGGTGGGCGCGCTGGTCGTGCCCGCATCGACCCACGAGAACCGGGCCAGCGAGTTGATGTTGAAGCACCTGACCCGGCAGGGCGTCACTGACCGGCTCGAGCTCGTCTTGGTGGATCGTGGGGTCACCGCGGCCGCCGCTCGCGCACTGGGCCGAGACCACGACCTCGAGGTCCGCCGAGTCGGGTGGGACGACAAGCAGCCGGTGTTCCGGCCCATCCGGCACGCCTGGCGGGTCGAGGTGGCCCACGGCCGCCTTGGACGCTCCCGCCGCCTGGCGAAGTCGTTCGAGAACACCACCACGTCGGCGACCGGCTGGCTCCAGGTCGCGTGCATCGCCACCACGCTGCGCCACCTGTCCCGGGGACCAGTCCGCCGGCCAGCCGCGCTGGCAGCATGACTCACCGCCCTGAGGAACCGCGCGGAACGCGGCAGATCCGGTAACCAGCGGCCCAGGCGATCTGCCGCAGTGCCGACCGTCAGCGTTCGTGGCTGCGACGAGCTCCGGGCGCTCTTCAAGCCGGATGTCGGGGCCCGACGCCTCCCTGGCAGGATCCTCTCCCGTGACTGAGACAGAGGACTGGAAGCGTGACCGCGTGGGCTCCGCGCTGCGCGGCGAGAACCCCACAGTGCTGGCTCGGCTCGACGCCGGCTTCGCGGTGATCGGCGACGTGCAGTTCCTGCCGGGCTACTGCGTGTTCATCAGCGACGACCCGGGAGCGGACCGGCTCACCGACCTTCCCCGGGAGCGGCGCCTCGCGTTCCTGGCCGGCGCGGAACGGCTCGCCGAGGCGGTCGAGAACGTCTGCGGGCGGCGCGCCGCGGATTTCCGGCGCATCAACCTGGAGATCCAGGGCAACCATGACGCGTTCCTGCACGCCCACGTCTGGCCGCGCTACTCCTGGGAGGGCGAGTTCGCGGACGGGCCGGTCGGGCAGTACGACGCCGACCGTTGGTCCGACCCGGCCACCGCTTTGGGGGTGGAGCACGACAGCCTCCGGGAGGAACTTGTCACGGAGCTGCTCCGCCTCGTTTGATCCATGTCATCGGCAGTTCCCGAAGTTGAGCGAGTGAGCCGAGGATTGCCCGCCGTCCCGTCCCTGTGACATCCGCTCATCGGCAGAGTCCGAGCTTCACTATCTGCGGCATGAGCGGACGCTGGGCCGCCATCCGACCTTCGGCCTGAGCGGTTGTTTCGACCACGGAGCCAGCGGCCTCCGATGCGACACTGTGCGGGTGTCGCAGAGGTTCGACCGGGAGCCGATTCACGAAGAGTTGGAGCGCGTCCGACTCGATCTCCACCAACTTATCGAGCAGGCGACGGCCGTGGGGCTACGCCGCGCCACCGACGGGACCCGATGGACGAACGGCCAGATGTTGTGGCACATGGTCTTCGGCTACCTCATCGTTCGGCGGTTGCTGCCCGGCGTTCGCCTGTTCGGGAGGCTCCCCGATGCGTACAGCCGCCGGTTCGCGGCGGCGCTGAACGCCGGTACGCGTCCCTTCCACGTGATCAACTACCTCGGCGGTTGCGGCGGCGCTCTCGTGTTCAGGGGTGCCCGTCTGACCCGGCTCCTCGACCGAACCGTGAACCAACTTCATCGCCGTCTCGACGCCGAGAGCGACGAATCCCTAGGGAGGCAGATGCACTTTCCGGTCCGGTGGGACCCTTTCTTCGCGGACCGCATGACCGTGGCCGACGTGTACCACTACGGCACCCAGCACTACGACTTCCATCGGACCCAGCTCACCCTCGAGCCGAGCAACCGGTGACGGGCTACGGCAAGCGATTGCCAAGCCAGCGCAGTGGCCGCCCGAACACCGGGTGACGGTGCCAGTTGCGGTCGATCACGCCCCTCCGGAGACGGCGGAACCGATCGCGCAGGCTAACCAGAACCCCGGTCCTGTCGCGGTCCTCGATCTCCCATGCTTCCTTGGCCGCCCAGCGGGCACACGGGCGGCACATCGCCACCTCTGGATGGTTGCCAAGATGGATCATCCGGTCCGGGTCGTCGATCGACCCACAGCACCAGCACTGCCCCGGCGGTGGGTCGGGGTGGCCAGATTCCATGGCGAGCGGCGTATCCATGGTCAGATACTCGCCGCCCGGGCTGCCTGCTCCTTGAGAGCCTTTCGAAGGTCTCGCAACGCGGGCACGTTCCGTGGACCTTCTGGTGTCGGGTAGACCCGACAAGCCAGAGAGCCACCTGTCGTCCCGCCCTCGAACAGATCAACGCCGTCCACAAGGAAAGCCGGAGAGCCAGCGAAGCGGCGCGCTCTCGCGGTCTCCTCGCTGTCGATGGTTTCGAACCATGAACTGTGTTTGCGCCATACCGATGTCATCGAGCGCCCTCAGTCGCTGGGGTCACCCGACACGCTCTCCGCACCGTCCGGCCAGGAGGCGATGCAGACCCGGTTGCCGGCGCGGTCGGAGAGGACCCACCACGCCGGCGCCTCGGAGTCCTCAACCACGCGGCCGCCGGCTGCGAGGGCAGCCTCGAGGCGTCGAACGGCGTGCTCGCGAGCCACCGACACGTCGACGTGCATCGCGTGCCGCAACGGTTTCGCCGGGTCGAGGTCCTGCATCCAGACCGTGGACCCGTGCCCGAGCGGGTCGATGCCGTTGTCGTCGGCCAAGGTGTCGTAGCCCAGGACGGCCCGCCAGAAGGCGACGTCCAGGTCGCCGGGCCTGGCGGCCACCGCCAGCTGGACCTCCTGCACGGCACCACGGTCGGCGACGGCCCCGCGGCGACGAGCGACCTCGGAGATTGCCTGCGCCATCTCGACGTGGTGCGGCTCCAGGAACCCGATGCCGCGTGTCAGCCGCACGGTCAGACGGCGATCGGCAAGCGTCAGCAGGGCACCTGAACCGTCCAGCCCGGGTACTGCGGAGATCTCAGCCGCCAGGGCACTCGCCTCGGCGAGCGAGCCCACGTCGTACGCCGCCGTGGCCCCACCGTGCAGCACCACCCAGTCCTCGACCCCGCCTGCCGCGAGGAAGTCCCGCCACGCCTGCCTGCTCATGACGCCACCACACCACAGAACCCGGCGCGGCACGTCGCGGTGGGGCCGCCGGCGGGTCGACGCGCGTCGACTTTGCCGAGAAATGTCGAAGTCCGAGGGCTCCGACCGTCACCGTGGTGTCAGACCGCGACCGAGAGGAAGTGCTGTGCCCGAGTACGTCGTCATGTTCCCTGCCGACAACGAGGCGGAGTGGGAGGCCGGCACCGAGGCCGACCACCAGGCCACGTTCGACATCGACCACGAGTTCGCGAAGCTGCTGGCGGCACGCGGCGGCGCCGTGACGGGTGGCGCCGGCCTCGCGCACAGCAGCAAGGCCCGGACGATCACGCGCGGACCGACGTCGCAGGCGATGGTCACGGACGGTCCCTTCGCGGAGAGCGTCGAGCAGCTGTCCGGCTTCTTCATCGTCACCTGCGACGACTACGACGCGCTCCTGGAGGCCGCCGCGGTGCTCGTCAACGCGCACCCCGTCGTGGAGATCCGCCCCGTCGACGAGTCCTGACGGCTACGACTCCAGCACCACCACGGCCGAGGCGATCCCGGCGTCGTGGGAGAGCGACACGTGGATGCTGCGCGCCCCGACCTCGTCGAACCGTGCCCGCACCGAGCCCCGGATCTCCAGCAGCGGGCGGCCGGTCGACTCGTTGACGATCTCGGCGTCGAGCCAGGCCATGCCGGTCGGCGCGCCGAGCGCCTTGGCCAGCGCCTCCTTGGCCGCGAAGCGCGCCGCGAGCGAGGCCGGCGAGCGCTCCCGCTCGGTCGGCGTGAACAGCCGCTCGCGCAGCGCCGGGGTGCGCTCGAGCGACTCGGCGAAGCGGTCGATGTCGACCACGTCGATGCCGACGCCGATGATCACCGGACCGCCCCGCGGCTCACTCGACGGTGACGGACTTGGCGAGGTTGCGCGGCTGGTCGACGTCGTGGCCCTTGACCGTCGCGAGCTCGCAGGCGAACAGCTGCAGCGGCACCGTCGCGACCATCGGCTGCAGCAACGTCGGCACCTTGGGCAGCTTGATCAGCACGTCGGCGTACGGCGCCACCACGTCGTCGTCCTCCTCGGCGAGCACGATCGTGCGGGCGCCGCGCGCGCGGACCTCCTGGATGCCGCTGACCATCTTGTCGTGCAGGAAGTCGCGGCCCCGGGGCGGCACGACGCAGATCACCGGGAGCTGGTCCTCGACGAGCGCGATCGGGCCGTGCTTGAGCTCGCCGGCGGCGAAGCCCTCGGCGTGGATGTAGGCGAGCTCCTTGAGCTTCAGCGCGCCCTCGAGCGCGACGGGGAAGCCGGCGTGCCGGCCCAGGAAGAGCACCGACCCGGCCTCGGAGAGCTCCGCGGCCAGCTCGTTGACGACCGACGCCTCGTCGAGCATGCGCTGCACGTGCGCGGGCATCTTCTCGAGCTCGTGGACCACCGAGGCGATCTCGTCGCCGTAACGGGTGCCGCGCACCTGCGCGAGGTACAGCGCGAGCAGGTAGCACGCGACGAGCTGGGTCATGAAGCCCTTGGTCGACGCGACGCCGATCTCGGGGCCGGCGTGGGTGTAGATCACCGCGTCGCTCTCGCGCGGGATCGTCGACCCGTTCGTGTTGCAGATCGCGAGCACCTTGGAGCGCTGCTCGCGCGCGTGCCGGATCGCCATCAGGGTGTCGGCGGTCTCGCCGGACTGGCTGATCGCGACGACCAGGGTGTCGCGGGTGAGGATCGGGTCGCGGTACCGGAACTCGTGGGCGAGCTCCACCTCGCACGGGATGCGGGTCCAGTGCTCGATGGCGTACTTCGCCACCAGACCGGCGTAGAACGCCGTGCCGCACGCGACGATGATGATCTTGTCGACGTCGCGGAGCTCGTCCTCGCTGATCCGGATCTCGTCGAGCTGGAGTCGCCCCGCCTCGTCGTGGCGGCCGAGCATCGAGTCGGCGATCGCCCGCGGCTGCTCGTGGATCTCCTTGCGCATGAACCAGTCGTAGCCGTCCTTCTCGGCAGCCGAGAGGTCCCAGTCGACGTGGTACGGCGTGGCCTGCGCCTCGTTGCCGTCGAAGTCGGTGACGCCCACGCCCTCGCGGGTGATCGTGACGACCTGGTCCTGGCCGAGCTCGAGCGCCTCGCGGGTGTGCTCGATGAACGCGGCCACGTCGGAGGCGAGGAAGTTTTCGCCCTCACCGACGCCCACGACCAGCGGCGAGTTGCGGCGGGCCGCGACCACGCGGTCCGGGTCCTGGGCGTCGACCGCGACGAGGGTGAACGCCCCCTCCAGCCGGCGGCACACGGACTGCATCGCGGTGGTCAGGTCGTCACCGCCGGCCACGGCCGCCTCGAGCAGGTGGGCCGCGATCTCGGTGTCGGTCTCGGAGCGCAGCTCGTGGCCGGCCGCCTCGAGCTCGGCGCGCAGGGCGGCGAAGTTCTCGATGATGCCGTTGTGCACCAGCGCGACCCGGCCGTCCTGGCCGAGGTGCGGGTGGGCGTTCTGGTCGTTGGGGGCGCCGTGGGTGGCCCAGCGGGTGTGCCCGATGCCGGTGGTGGCCTCGGGCAGGGGCGTGTCGGCCAGTGCCTTGTCGAGGTTCGCGATCTTGCCGGCGCGTTTCTCAGAGGCGATCGTGCCGTCGACGACGAGGGCCACGCCGGCGGAGTCGTAGCCGCGGTACTCCAGCCTGCGCAGGCCCTCCACGACGACGCTCTCGGCCTGCTTGGGTCCGACGTACCCGACGATTCCGCACATGGGCGCGATTCTACGGGGGCCGTGGCCGGCCGGGACCCCGGGCGGTGGCCGTGGCGGGAGGCGGCAGAATGCCGGACATGTCTTCCGGACCGGGGCCCGAGGGCGGGCGCGAGTCCGGCCCGTACGTCGAGGTCGACCGCGCGACGTGGGCCGAGCTCGGCAAGGCGCGCGAGACCTGGGGCAGTCCGCTCACGGCCGACGAGATCGACCGGGTCCGCGGGCTCGGCGACGAGCTCGACCTCGACGAGGTGCAGCAGGTCTACCTGCCGCTGTCCCGGCTGCTCAGCCTGTACGTCGAGAGCGCGGGCACGCTGCACCGGGCGCAGGAGGAGTTCCTCGGCCGCGAGCAGCCGCCGCGCACGCCGTTCGTCATCGGCCTCGCCGGATCGGTCGCGGTCGGCAAGTCGACCACCGCCCGCGTGCTGCAGCAGATGCTCGCGCACTGGCCGGAGCACCCCTCGGTCGCGCTGGTCACCACCGACGGCTTCCTCTACCCCAACGCCGAGCTCGAGCGCCGCGGCTTGCTCGGCCGCAAGGGCTTCCCCGAGTCCTACGACCGCAAGGCGCTGCTCCGGTTCGTGATGGACATCAAGTCCGGCAAGGACGAGGTGGAGGCGCCGACGTACTCCCACCTCGTCTACGACGTCCTCCCCGACGAGAAGGTCGTGGTCAAGCGCCCGGACATCGTCATCATCGAGGGCCTCAACGTGCTCCAGCCCGCGCGGGTGCGCGAGGACGGCCGCACCGGCCTGGCGCTGAGCGACTTCTTCGACTTCTCGGTGTACGTCGACGCCGCCACCGACGACATCCGGCGCTGGTACGTCGAGCGGTTCCTGCGGCTGCGGGAGACGGCCTTCCGCAACCCGGCGTCCTACTTCGCGAAGTACGGCGGTCTGTCCACCGACGAGGCGGTCGCCGAGGCGCACCGCATCTGGGACACCATCAACGGGCCCAACCTCAAGCAGAACGTCCAGCCCACCCGCAGCCGCGCGACGCTCGTGCTGCGCAAGGCGGCTGACCACTCCGTGCGGTTCGTGCGCCTCCGCAAGCTCTGACCGGAAACCGGTCGCGCGCCGGGGCGGCGCCTTGTTGGATGGCGCCATGGAGATCCGAGCCCTCGACCCGTCCGACGACGCCGCCGTCCGGCGCTTCCACGAGATCCTGTGGCGCGCCGAGAAGGAGGACGGCCGCCCGTGGAACCCGATGTGGACCCACGACGAGTTCGCGGCCATGGTGCGCAAGCCGTCCAAGGAGCGGCGCATGGTCTCCGTCGCGGCGCACGACGGCGACGAGATGGTCGGGGCCGGCTTCATGATGCTGTCGGACCTCGACAACCTCGACACCGCATGGACGTTCATCGCGGTCGAGCCGGAGCGGCGCGGTCGCAGCATCGGGGCTTTCGTGCTGGACGGCATCATCGCGGCGGCCGGACCCGAGGGCCGCACCCAGCTGCTCGGCGGCGCGGGCGTCCCGTTCGAGGAGCGCGACTCGTCGCCGATCGTCGCCTGGGCCGTCGCCCACGGCTTCACGGTCGCCAACACCGAGATCCAGCGCAACCTGGAGCTGCCGGTCGCCGAGGAGCTGCTCGACGAGATCGACCGCGAGGTGCGCGAGAAGTCCGAGGGCTACGAGGTCCGCACCTACGTCGGCCCCCTCCCCGACGAGCTGCTCCAGTCCTACGCCGACCTCGGCAACCTCTTCATGCTGGAGGCGCCGATGGGCGACATCGACGTGGAGGCCGGGCGGTCGACACCGGAGTCCCTCCGCGAGCAGGACGAGGTGATCGAGGCGATGGGACGCACGCGGTACTCCGCCCTCGCCCTCAAGGACGGCGTCGTCGTCGCGCACAGCGACCTCGGCACCGCCGCGGGCGACGACGAGGCGCACCAGTGGGGCACGCTCGTGCACCCCGACCACCGCGGGCACCGGCTCGGCGCCGCGGTCAAGGTCGCCAACCTCCGCAGCTTCCAGCGCGAGCAGCCCTCCTCCAAGCGCATCGTCACCACCAACGCCGAGGTCAACGCCTGGATGGTGGCGATCAACGACCGGCTGGGGTTCGCGCCCGTGGCGGTCGTGCCGACGTTCAAGCGCCGGCTGTAGCAGACTGCCCGCGTGCTGCACCTCCAGCTGCGCGTGCCGGACGGCCGCCTCGACCGCGTCGTCGCCCTGCTCACCGGCGACGACACGGTCACCAACGTCGCGGTCTTCCCCGACGGCTACCGCAAGCCGCCGGGCGCGCTGGTGCTGGCCGACGTCGCCCGCGAAGGCGCCAACCCGGTGGTCGCGGCGCTGCGCGCGCTGGACCTGCACCACGACGGCTCGATCATGCTGTCCGAGCCCGGCACGCTCTTCTCCGACGCCACGGCGGCGGCCGAGGAGGCCGCCCCGGGCGAGCCCGACGACGGGATCGTCTGGGACATCGTCGAGAACCGCGTCCGCAAGGACTCCCGCCTCACCTGGTCCTACCTGTCGTTCCTCGTGCTGGCCACCTTGATCGCCGGGGCGGGACGGCTGCTCGACCAGCCGATCCTGATCGTCGGCGCGATGGTCGTCGGCCCGGAGTTCTCCCCCGTCGCGGCGATCTGCCTGGCGCTGGCGCGCCCCCGCCTCGCGCTCCTGCCCGCCGCGGTGCGCACGCTCGTCCTCGGGTTCGCGATCGCGATCGCGATCGCCACGCCCCTCTGGTGGATCGGCTACGTCAGCGGCCTGGTGAGCGCCCAGGACGCCGCCACGGGCGAGCTCACGGAGTTCATCATCAAGCCCGACGCGTGGTCGTTCGTCATCGCGCTGCTCGCCGGGATCGCCGGCGTGCTGTCGCTCACCGCGTCCAAGTCGGGTCCGCTCGTCGGCGTCTTCATCTCGGTCACCACCGTCCCGGCGGTCGGCACGATCGCGCTCTGCCTGGGCACCGGGGTGTGGTCCGAGGTCGGCGGGGCGGCCGTCCAGCTCGGCGTCAACGTCCTCGGCATGCTCGTCGCCGGCACCGCCACGCTGTGGGTGCAGCGGGCGGTGTGGTCGCGGGTCCACCGTGGCGCCCGCGCGGGCGCGTTCTGAGCCGCCTAGGCTGTCCGTCGTGGCTCGGGTCGAGATCCTGCACTGGAACGACGTGCACGCCCGCTTCGGGGCGCTGGCGCGGCTGAGCGCGCGGGCGCGGCAGGTCCGTGACGCGGCGCCGCACCCGGTGCTGCTCCTCGACGGCGGCGACGTCGAGGACACCTCGGTCCGGCTCTCCGCGATGACGTACGGCGTGGCCGGCTGGCGGCTGCTCAAGGCCGCCGGCGTCGACGCGGCCGTCGTCGGCAACGGCGGGCTGCTGCGCTACGGGCCGGCCGTGCTGCCCCGCTACGCCGCCGCGCTCGGGTCGCCGCCGCTGGTGTGCGACGTCGAGACGGACGACGGCCGGGTGCTCGAGGGCACGGCGCGCGGCCGGCTGCTCGACGCCGGCGACGTGCGGGTCGGGGTCGTCGGCGTCACGGACTACTACTTCCAGTACGACACCCTCGGCCTGCGCGAGCGCGGGCGGGTGACCGCCGTACGCGAGGAGGCGCTGCGGCTGCGCGCCGAGGGCGCCGACGTCGTCGTCCTGCTCAGCCACACCGGCGTGCACGCCGACCGGGCGATCAGCTGGGCGCTGCGCGGCACGATCGACCTGATCGTCGGCGGGCACACCCACCACCTGCTGCTCGACGGGGACCGCGACGAGGGCGTGCCGATCGCCCAGGCGGGCTGCTTCGGCGAGCACCTCGGCCGGGTCGTGCTCGAGGTCGACCGGACCGCCGAGCGGCCCGTCCAGGTCGTCGACATGACCGTCGAGCCGGTCGCGGAGGACGCCCCGGCCGACCCCGCCGTCCTGGCCGAGACCGAGCGCGCTGAGGCCGACCTCGAGGCGTGGCTCGACGAGCCGCTCGGGCACCTCGACGAGGAGGCGCCGCACGACGGTGACGGGCGCAGCCACGCGGCGGAGGTAGTGCTGACCGCGCTGCTCGACCGGTTCCCCGCCGAGGTCGGCGTCCTCATCGCGGCGCACTGCACCGACGGGCTGCCGGGCGGCGCCGTCCGGCGACGGGACGTCTGGGCGACGACGAGCTCGCCGGGCAACCCCGCGACGGGCACCCTGACCGGGGCCGAGCTGCGCGCGATGCTGCGGCGCGGCTGGAGCGAGGAGTACGCCGCGCACGCGCCGCGCACCTTCCGCTTCCGGCCGTTCGGCCGGCTGCAGACGGTCGGGGTGGACGAGCGCGACGGGGAGCTCCTCGTCGGCGGTGAGCCGCTCGACGACGACCGCCGCTACTCCGTGACCGGCTCGGACCTCGAGCTCGCGCCGTACGGCGGTCTCGTGGCCGCCCACCCGGAGGACGTGCGCTACGACAGCAGCGTGATCCTGCCGGAGGCGCTGGAGGCGTGGTTCAGCCGAGCTTCCGGTGCAGGCTCACGTGCCGCTCGACGGCCCGGAAGCCCAGCATCTCGTTGATCCCGATCATGGCGTCGTTGACCTCGGCGTTCATGGTGTAGACCCGGTCGCGCTCCGGCGCCTCCGCGAGCACCCAGCGCAGGTTGACCACCTTGGTGGCCATCCCGAGCCGGTGGCCCCGGTGCTCGGGCGCGACGAGCGTGCCCCACTGGAAGACCGCGCCCGGGTCGTTGTGCGGCACCACGAGCTCGGTGTACGCCACCGGTGTCCCGTCGCCGTCGAGAGCGACCGTCGTGTACTTCACCCGTCCGGCCGCCTCCATCACCGCCTCGTCGGCGCGAATCCGCTCGGCGTCGAGCACCTCCCGCTCGAGCGCCACCTCCCCCGACGGCGCCTCGACCATGAGCGAGCCGACCAGCTCGCCGAACGCGTCGACGAGGTCGTCG
This sequence comes from Nocardioides iriomotensis, assembly GCF_004168035.1. Classification (GTDB taxonomy): domain Bacteria; phylum Actinomycetota; class Actinomycetes; order Propionibacteriales; family Nocardioidaceae; genus Nocardioides_B; species Nocardioides_B iriomotensis. The sequence continues at coordinate 184,381 of NZ_SDPU01000001.1, forward strand.
GGCACGCGCCCCTGGAACTGCCGCAGCTCGTAGTCCCGGTGGTACGGCGCCGCGTCCGCACCGAGCCGGTCGAGCAGGCCGTCCTCGAGCGGGAGCGGCAGCACCCGCACGATGTCGCACATGTCGAACGACCAGCCACGTGCGTAGGCGAAGTCGGTGTCGGCGTGACCGCGGCCGTCCTCCGGGGCGTCGTACGGGACGTGCGCCTCGGCGACGAGCTGGTGCCGACCCGCGCGCTCCGACTCCGCGACCAGGTGGTCCAGCATGGTCGAGCCGTAGCCCCTGCCGCGGTGCTGCGGCGGTACCCACAGCCGCACGATCGACAGGTCCTTGTTGTCCTTCAGCGGCAGCACGAGCATGCCGGCCGCGACGACCGCACCGTCCACGGTTCCGACGCACGGTTGGAACGACTCGCCCGTGCACGGCTTGGTGAGGTCGGCCCGCATCTCGACGAGCTGCCACGGCGCCGCGTGCGGACGCTCGAACGTGTCGGCGGCGAGGTAGGCGGCGTGGAACGACGCGAGGGCGGCGTCGTCGTGCGGGTCCAGCGGGGTGATCTCCACGGCGGAAGCGTAGGTGCCACCGGCCGCGGACGCCTCCGGTTATCGGGCGCCGGCGGCCTCTTGTCGCACGGGCACCGCGGGCCTAGGGTCGGTCCACCATCATCGGGGGAGTCACCATGCGCGCTCGGGTCCGCATCCTGCTCGTCTCTGCCCTGGTCGTCCTGACGACCGGGCTCGTCGGGGGCCTCGGCGTCCCCGCCACCGCGGGGCCGAGGAAGCCCGCACCGGCCCCGCCGCCGACCGGCACGTCCGAGGTCAGCGTCGCCGACCTGGCCGTGCCCGAGCCCGCCGACGGCTCGTCCCTCGCCGTCCGGGTCCCGGTGGTCCTGGACCGGCCGGCCTCCGGTGACGTCCGGCTCCGCTGGGACCTCGTGGCCGACAGCGCCGGGCCCGCCGACCTCACGCTCGGCTCCGGTACGGCGACCGTCCGGGCCGGCCAGCAGGTGACGGACGTGCCGACGACGGTGCGCGGGGACGCAGCCACGGAGGCCGAGGAGTCCGCGACCCTGCGGGTCACCCTGGTGTCCGGGCCTGCGACCGTCGTGGACGACACCGGACGCGTCACGGTCCGCGACGCGGTCCCGGGCCTCTCCTTCGGCAGCCTGCAGCTGACCGAGCCCGACACGGGGTCGGCGCCGGTCACCGTCCCTGCCGTGCACGTGCCGAACGCCTCGCAGCGGCTCTCGTTCCGCTGGAGCTGGGGACGCGGCAACCGCACCGACGACGAGAGCGGCGCCGACGTGACGCCGACGTCGCCGACGATCGTGTCGATCAACCGCGGAGCGCCGGGCGTCCTGGTCCCGGTCAGCGTCGTCGGCGACACCCGCCAGGAGTTCGACGAGCGCTGGGACGTCGAGATCCTCGACGTCGAGTCCTGGGTCACCCTCGCCGACCCGCGCGGTGAGATCTACCTGCCCAACGACGACGCGAGCAGCTGGGACACGACCTGGCAGCCGCCCGCCGAGGTGCGCAGCCGGCCCGGCTCGGTGCTCCACGTCGCCGGCACACCGCGCGACTACGTCACGCAGGGGCAGACCCTGACGTTCGACTCCAGCAACGCCGGGTTCACCAAGCTCCCCGTGCCCGGGGACCCCGACACCGACGTCTGGAACTGGGTCACGATCACCGCCCGCGGCGACGTCAGCTACGACGTGTCGCTGTGGACCGACCCCGGCGCGGAACGCATCGAGCCGGGCGTGTGGCGCGACGTGACCCGGTTCCCGTTCTCGTACCGGCGATGGACGTCAACGGCGAGAACCGCGGCTGCAACTGGCTCTACGGCTGGTTCGCCGTCGACCGTGCCGACTACGACGCCGCCGGCAACCTCGCCTACCTCGAGGTCCGGCTCGAGCAGCGCTGCGAGACGCCCGACGCGCCGCCTCTGCACGTGTACCTGCGCTGGGACCGCGACGCCCCCTCGCAGCCTCCGCCGCCGGGCGACCCCGCCGACCTCGCGTGGCACCCGCCGGCGGGCGCCGTACCCGCCACCGGCCCGTACCTCTACTTCGAGACCGAGGCCGACAACGGCCTCGCCCACGGCGAGACCCGGCTGGTCACGCCGCAGACCGCCACACGCTCGTCGCTCACCAGCACCGAGCCGCGCACCTTTCAGATGATGTTCGAGACAGACGAGTACCTCGGCCGCTACGAGCTCACCGCCGTCACCCCCGACGGCACCGACCAGTTCGTGCCGGCGCTCTACGAGGACGTCAGCTCGCCCAACCAGCGCAACCCGCTGGAGGCCGGGGTGGAGCTCAGCGCGTTCTACACCGGCTGCGCCAGCGACGACGCCACCCTGGCCGTCGACCGCGCGGAGTACGACGCCGAGGGCCTGCGCCTGGTCGAGGTCCGGTTCCTGCAGCCGTGCGGCGGGATGCTGTGGGGCGCCGCGCGCTGGGTCCGACCCGAAGGCTAGACCTCCCGCTGCACCTCGACGCAGCGCTCGACCTCGCGGTAGCCGAGCCGCTCGTTGACGGCGTTCATCGCGGCGTTCACGCCCGCGTTGCCGGTCATCAGGATCTGGCACTGCGGGAACGCCGCGCGGATCGCCTGGTGGTTGGCGACCTTCATGGCCAGCCCGAGCGCGTGGCCGCGGTGCTCGGGCAGCACGAGGGTGCCGCTCTGGAAGCCGCGGGTCGGGGCGTGGTCGCTGACCATCGCCTCGGTGAGGCCGGCCATCGTCCCGTCCGGGGCCAGCGCGGCGACCGCGAACACGTGCCGGCCGACCCGGCGGTTCTGGGCCTCGCCGTCGCGGACGCGCTGCTCGTCCCAGACCTCCGCCTCGAGCTCGAGCTCGCCGCTGGGCGCCTCGTCGTTGAACGCCTCGTTGAGCCGGCAGAACTCCGCGAGAAGCTCGGGGGGAACCGCGTCGTCCCAGGCCACGAGCGTGTAGCCGTCGCTGCGCGCGGCCGCCTCGTGGGCCAGCATCTCCCACGTCGGTTCGGTCTCGGCGAGGTCCACGACCTTGATGCCCTCGTCGATCGCCTCGGTGAAGCCGGTCGCGCGCGAGAACGCCAGCGCGGGGCCGTCGGAACCGGACGGGACGTAGGCTTCCGCGATCACGGTACGGCGGCCCTCCGCCTTGGCCGCGCCGAGGGCCGCGTCGACAAGCGCGGTGCCGATGCCCTTGCGCTGGTGGTCGGGGTGCACCTGGAGGTCGATGAAGCACAGGTGCGTGTTGTCCAGCGTCGGGAGGTTGAGGTAGGTGCGACCGACCATGCGGTCACCGTCGAACGCCCCGAGCATGTGATTGCGCCAGCCGGGGCGGCCACCCTCGACGTACGCCGGCCGCGCGCTCTCGAACGGTGCGTAGAAGTCGTAGGGGCGGTAGGCGTCCTCCGCCTGCTTGCCCACGAGCCAGAACTGCCGCAGCTGGTCCTCGTCGGACCGGTCGATCTCCCGGATCTCCACCGGCTCAGGGTAGGAGGGCGACGGGGTGACCGCACCCGAATTCGGCCAAACCGTGACCCGGAAGCCGGGACGGCCCGGTCAGAGCGCGAGGCGGGCGCGGACCACGGCGGCGAGCCGCTCCGCGACCGTGCGGGCCTGCTCGGAGGTGCCGGCCTCGACCATCACCCGCACCAGCGGCTCGGTGCCCGAGGGACGCAGCAGGATCCGGCCGGTCTCGCCCAGCTCGGCCTCGGCCTCGGCGACCGCCGCCGCGACGAGGTGGTCCTCGTCGGTGCGGGACTTGTCGACGCCGTCGACGTTGACGAGGACCTGCGGCAGCCGGGTCATCACGCCGGCGAGCTCGCCGAGCCCGCGCTCGGTCTCGGCCATCCGGGCCAGGACGTGCAGAGCGGTGAGCAGGCCGTCGCCGGTGGTGGCGTGGTGCCGCATGATCACGTGCCCGGACTGCTCGCCGCCGAGCGTGTAGCCGACGGCGTTCATCGCCTCGAGGACGTAGCGGTCGCCGACCTTGGTCTGGCGGACGCCGATGCCGTGGGACTTCATCGCGTTGACGAAGCCGAGGTTGCTCATCACCGTCGCGACGACGGTGTTGTTGGCCAGCGTCCCGGCGTCGCGCATCGCGAGGGCGAGCACGGCGAGCAGCTGGTCGCCGTCGACGACGGTGCCCGCGTGGTCGACCGCGAGGCAGCGGTCGGCGTCCCCGTCGAGGGCGAAGCCCACGTCGGCGCCGTGCTCGAGCACCGCCGCCTGCACGCGCTCGAGGTGGGTCGAGCCGCAGCCGTCGTTGATGTTGAGCCCGTCGGGGCTGTCGTTGATCGCGATGACCTCGGCGCCGGCGTCGCTCAGCGCGAGCGGTCCGGCCTGGGAGGCGGCCCCGTGGGCGCAGTCGAGCACGACCCGGATCGGGCGGCCGTCGGCGGTGCGCGTGAGCGGACGGGTCAGCGTGGAGACGAGGTGCCGGGCGTAGTCGTCGACCGCGGCGGCGTACTCCTCGACTCGGCCGACGGCCCCGCCGGTCGGCCGGTCCCACGGCTCGCGGAGCCGCTCCTCGATGGCCAGCTCGATGGCGTCGTCGAGCTTCACGCCACCACGGGCGAGGAACTTGATGCCGTTGTCGGGCATCGGGTTGTGGCTGGCCGAGATCATCACGCCGAGGTCGGCGTCGAGCGCGGCGGTGAGGTAGGCGACGCCGGGGGTCGGGACGACCCCGAGCAGCAGCACGTCCACGCCGGCGGAGGCGAGGCCGGCGACGACCGCCGCCTCGAGGAACTGACCTGAGATCCGGGTGTCGCGGCCGACCACGGCACGAGGCCGGTGCCCGTCCGCGTGACGGAAGGCACCGGCCTCGGCGAGGACGTGCGCGGCGGCGACCGAGAGGTCGAGCGTGAGCTCGGCGGTCAGCTCGCCGTTGGCGACACCACGGACACCATCGGTCCCGAAGATGCGACCCATGTCGTGATGCCGGGCAGCGAGCGCGATCAGCGCTTGCTGTACTGCGGCGCCTTGCGGGCCTTCTTGAGACCGGCCTTCTTGCGCTCGATGACGCGCGGGTCGCGGGTCAGCAGGCCGGCCTTCTTCAGCGACGGGCGGTTGGCCTCGACGTCCACGGCGTTGAGCGCGCGGGCGACACCGAGGCGCAGCGCACCGGCCTGGCCGGTGATGCCGCCGCCGTGGATGCGGGCGATGACGTCGAACCGGCCGACCAGGTCGGTCGTCACGAACGGCTCGTTGACGACCTGCTGGTGCAGCTTGTTCGGGAAGTAGGAGTCGAGCGCGCGGCCGTTGACGGTCCACTGGCCGGTGCCGGGCACGAGGCGGACGCGGGCGACGGCCTCCTTGCGGCGGCCGGTGGCCTGCGCGGGGGCGATCGTCGCCGGGCGCGCCGGGGCGTCCTCGCTCGGAGCGCTCTCCGAGCTGTAGGCCACGCCCTGCTCGTCGACCTCGTAGGTCTCCTCGACCTCGGTGGTGGTTTCAGTCACGGTGATTCTCGTCCTCAGTGTTGCGCTGGGTTTCTCGGGCTGCGCGGGGCGCGATTACTGCGAGACCTGGGTGATCTCGAACGGCTGGGCCTTCTGGGCCTGGTGCGGGTGGTTGGGGCCCGCGTAGACCTTGAGCTTCTTCAGCATCTGCCGGCCGAGACGGTTCTTGGGGAGCATGCCCCAGACCGCCTTCTCGATCGCCCGGCGCGGGTCCTTGTCGAGCAGCTCGCCGAAGGGGGTGGCCGACAGGCCGCCCGGGTAGCCGGAGTGGCGGTAGGCCAGCTTGGTGGTCTTCTTGTCACCGGACAGCGCGACCTTGTCGGCGTTGACGATGATGACGAAGTCGCCGCCGTCGACGTGCGGGGCGAACGTCGGCTTGTGCTTGCCGCGAAGCAGGGTCGCGGTCTGGACGGCGAGGCGTCCGAGCACCACGTCGGTGGCGTCGATGACGTGCCACTGGCGCTGGATGTCCGCGGGCTTCGGGCTGTACGTACGCACGGTCATTGCCTATCGATCGAGATCGGTTTGTCGGTCTTGCGGCGGGCGCCCCGCACGTGCCGGGACCCCGGTGGACACCAGGGAAGGACACGGGAGCAGCCGCGACCGTCGAGAATACCGGCGGCCCGAGCCCCAGGTCAAAGTGACGGCCCCCGGGCACGAGCGGAGCGGCTGCCGGGGACGGGCCGGACGTGACGCACGCCACCAACCCGTGGACCCCTCGTTTCACGTTCCTGGGAACGCGGGCATAAATTAGCAGCGAAGTTCCCTGTGATTCGCAGACCACCGCCCGTCGATCGGGACCCGATCGACGACCAGCCACCCGGCAGGCGCACGCACCCCTGATACGCGCGGACCGGCCGGGTCATCGAAGAAGCGAGGAGCCCTCGTGTCCGACACCACGGCGACAGCCTCCGGCACCGACACCGGTGCCGCCGAAGGCGCGTCCGGCGGCCAGAGCCTCACGATCCGGGACAACCGGACCGGCCAGGAGTACGACGTACCGATCGTCGACGGCACCATCAAGGCCGCCGACGTCGGGAAGATCCGCACCGACGAGGAGAACCCCGGCCTCGCCGTCTACGACCCTGGGTTCGTCAACACGGCGTCCTGTCGGTCGTCGGTGACCTACATCGACGGCGAGAAGGGGATCCTGGAGTACCGCGGGTACCCGATCGAGCAGCTCGCCGAGCACTCCAACTTCCTGGAGGTCGCCTACCTCCTGGTCCACGGTCACCTGCCGTCCAAGGCGGAGTACGACGCGTGGGAGCACGAGATCACGTACCACACGTTCGTGCACGAGAACGTCAAGGGCTTCATGGAGGGCTTCCGCTACGACGCCCACCCGATGGGCATCCTGATGGCCTCGGTCGGCGCGCTGTCGACGTTCTACCCCGAGTCGCGCAACATCTCCGACGCCGACAACCGGCACATGCAGATCGTCCGCATGATCGCGAAGATGCCGACGCTGGGCGCCTGGGCGTTCCGCAACGCGCAGGGCAAGCCGTACGTCTACCCGGACAACGAGCTCAGCTACACCGAGAACTTCCTCGCGATGCTCTTCAAGATGAGCGAGAAGAAGTTCGAGGCCGACGAGCGCCTGGTCAAGGCCCTCGACGTGCTGTTCATCCTGCACGCCGACCACGAGCAGAACTGCTCGACCAACGCGGTCCGGTCGGTCGGCTCCTCGCAGGTCGACCCCTACTCGGCGGTCGCAGCCGGCATCGGGGCGCTCTACGGCCCGCTGCACGGCGGCGCCAACGAGGCCGTGCTGCGGATGCTCCGCCGGATCGGCTCCAAGGAGAACATCCCCGCCTTCATCGAGGGCGTGAAGAACGGCAACGAGCGGCTGATGGGCTTCGGCCACCGGGTCTACAAGAACTTCGACCCGCGCGCCACCATCATCAAGAAGGCCTGCGACGACGTCTTCGAGGTCACCGGGGTCAACCCGCTCCTCGAGATCGCCAAGGAGCTGGAGAAGATCGCGCTGGAGGACGAGTACTTCGTCAAGCGCAAGCTCTACCCCAACGTCGACTTCTACAGCGGCCTGATCTACGAGGCCTTCCAGTTCCCGCCCGAGATGTTCACCGTCCTGTTCGCGATCGGCCGCACCCCCGGCTGGCTCGCGCAGTGGCTGGAGCTCGTGCAGGACAAGGAGCAGAAGATCGCCCGTCCGAAGCAGATCTACACCGGCGACCGGGGGCTGGACTTCGTTCCGGCCGCCGAGCGCTGGAAGCAGTGACGGCCGCGCGCCGTCGGCGCACCGGCCGCGTGCTGGGTCTCGTCGTCGCCACCCTGGTGGTGACGGCGGGCCCGGCCGCGGCCCGTGTCGTCGAGGGCACCGCCGGCAACGACCACCTCGACGGCAAGGACTCCGCCGACGTGCTGCGGGCCAAGGCCGGTGACGACCTGCTGCACGCCTTCCCCGGCCACGACCGCCTGTACGGCGGGTCGGGACGCGACGCGCTGTACGGCGGGCCCGGCGACGACGTCCTGCGCGGCGGCGGCGGCCGGGACCACCTCTCGGCCAACGAGGGCAACGACGTCCTGCACGCCGGAGGCAACGACTTCATCGACGCCGGCCGCAACCGCGACCACGTGATCGTGCGTCGGGCGAAGCCGGGCATGGAGATCCACTGCGCCGAAGGTCGAGACCGGCTGACGTTCCACGGCTCGCACCGCGGCGTGAAGGTGATCGGCTGCGAGAAGGTCCGTACCGTCCGATGAGCGCGCCCTCCGCGGTCGTCTTCGACCTCGGCAACGTGCTCATCCGCTGGGACCCCCGGCCCGCGCTCGCCGCGGCGGTCGGCGACGACGAGGCCGACCGGATCCTGGCCGCCGACGACTTCGACTTCGGCGCCTGGAACGCCGCCCAGGACGCCGGCCGCCCATTCGAGCAGGGTGAGGAGGAGGTCGCCGCCTCACACCCGCACTGGGCCGAGCACGTCCGCGGCTACCGGCCGCACTTCGAGCACTCCCTCACCGGGACGGTCGACGACACCGTCGCGATCCTGCGCGACCTGCACGAGGCGGGCGTCCCGGTCTTCGCGCTCACCAACTGGTCGGCCGAGACCTTCCCCCTGGCCCGGGAGCGCTACGAGTTCCTCGCCCTGTTCGACGACGTCGTCGTCTCCGGGGCCGAGGGCGTCGCGAAGCCCGACCCGGCGATCTTCGAGGTGCTGCGCGAGCGCGTCGGCCGGCCGCTGGAGGAGTGCGTCTTCGTCGACGACGGGCCGCACAACGTGGCCGCCGCGGCCGACGCCGGGATGGACGCGATCCGGTTCACCGACACCGGCCACCTGCGCGACGACCTGCGCGCCCGCGGCCTCCCCGTCTAGCTCCCCCTGGGGCACTTCCCCAGGTGGAGGGACGGTTCCCTAGGCGCATGCGCCTTGTGAAGCGTCCATAACCCCGCGTTACAGCTGGTCACGCCCGCACTGACCAGACCAGCAGGCGTAGGCCGGGTATCACCGCGCGGCCGGGCGGCTCCTCCCCCGCATGCCACCGATCACTCCCCACCCGCTCGCGACGTGGGTGTCGATGCAGGTGTCGCCGCAGCGCCACGACCGGCTTCGCCGGCGTCGCCGCGCCGCTCGCCTCCTCGCCGCCCGCCGTGCGGCCGCCGCCGTCGACAAGGGCACGGTCGTCACCGCGCTCCCGAAGATCCCCGCTCAGCGCACGAAGACCGCGACCGTCCGTCCGGGCACGGTCACCTCGTCGCCGGCTACCTCCGACTGACGCACGACGGCGTCGGCGCCGCGCTGCTGCACCCCGTGCAGCCGCCACCCGGCGCCGACGTCGGCGACCGTGGTCGCGTCCGGTGACGCGTTGAAGACCACGAGCACGCCGTCCCGGGCCGGGTCGACCGCGGTGCCCTGGGTGTCGTCGAGCAGCATCGCGACCACGCCGGGGTCGGCCGCGGGGAACGACACCTTCTGCTGGATCGCGGCGGCGTCGCCGAGCCGGAACAGCCGTGACGACGACCGGATCCGCAGCAGGTCGAGGGCGGCCGCGTGCGCGGCGTCCATCGCGGCCGCCGTCGGTCGCAGCGCGGGGTCGGCCAGCAGCGGCCTCATGAAGGTCCACTTGCTGCCGTTGTCACCCTCGAGCGGCAGCCCGGAGCCGAACGTGCTCTCCCGCCGCGTCCAGTCGACCCGGTTGAACCAGTCGCCGGAGTCGTAGGAGTTCCGGTCCAGCGACTTCGACCGCAGGATGTCGGCGCCGGCGTGCCAGAACGACACGCCCTGCGAGAACGCCGTGGTCGCCAGCGCGACGGTGTTCATCCGGACCCGGTCGTCCATCGACGTGGCCGTCGGCAGCTTCATCGTCAGCGTGTCGAAGATCGTCTCGTTGTCGTGCGCGTCGACGTAGGTGATCGTCTCGTCGGGCTGGACGGCGTACCCGGCCGGGTGCCCGTCGTAGTCGACGTCCTTTCCGGCCACGGGCTCGCCGGTCTGGCTGCTCGTGAACGTGAAGTCCGCGAGGTTGCCGGCCAGGCCGAGCTTGACCAGGTCCTCCGCGTGCAGCAGCTCCGTGCGCTGCTCGGCAGCGGTGCCGTTGACGGCGTCGCCGTTGGGGTCGGTGAACAGGCCGGACGCGAAGCCCTGCACGCGCGGGTTGTCGTCGAACGGGCCGCCGCCCCGGACGGCGTCGCGCAGCCGGTCGGAGAAGGTCCCGATGCCGGTGCCGCCGAGGTTGCCCTGGCGGGCCTGCTCGAAACGCGCGTCGTCGGCGACCTCGCCGAAGTTCCAGCCCTCGCCGTACAGGTAGATGCCGCGGCCGTCCACGCCGTCGCGCTCGAGCGTGAGCCGGTCGAGGGCCCGCCGCAGCCGCACCATGTTGTCCCGAGTGTGGTGGCCCATCAGGTCGAAGCGGAAGCCGTTGACCTTGTACTCGCGCGCCCAGGTGAGCACGGAGTCGATCATCAGCTTCTCCATCATGCGGTGCTCGGTCGCGGTGTTCTCGCAGCACGTGGAGTGCTCGACCCCGCCGGTGGCGTCGAGGCGGTGGTAGTAGCCCGGCACGATCCTGTCGAGCACCGACCTGGCGCCCTGGCCGGACTGGGCGGTGTGGTTGTAGACGACGTCCATGACGACCTGGAGGCCCGCGCGGTTGAGCGCCGCGACCATCGAGCGGAGCTCCTTGGTGCGGCCCGCGCCCTCGGGGTCGGTCGCGTAGGAGCCCTCCGGCGTCGTGTAGTGGTACGGGTCGTAGCCCCAGTTGAACCCGTCCTCACCGCGGACCGCGTCGACGCAGGCCTGCTGCTTGTCGGAGTCGGGGGCGAACGACGGCAGGTCGCACGCCGGGGTCTTCTGCGCCGAGCGGCGCTCCTCGATGGTCGCGATGTCGAAGACCGGTAGCAGGTGCACGGTGTTGAGGCCGGCCCCGGCCAGCTCACGCAGGTGGCGCATGCCGGCGGAGTCGCGGTGGGTGAACGCCGCGAAGGTGCCGCGCTCCGCGGCCGGCACGGTCGCGTCGCCGATGGAGAAGTCGCGCACGTGCAGCTCGTAGACACTGCGGTCGACGGGCCGTGCGATCGTCGGCGCCTGCACCTGTGACCAGCCGGCGGGTGTCAGCGCGGGGTCGTCGAGGTCGGCGAGCACCGAGCGGGTCGAGTTGGTGGTCAGCGCGACGGAGTACGGGTCGGTGACGCGGTTGGTCTCGACCTTGCCGGTGGTCGGCGCGAAGACGCGGACCTCGTAGGTGTAGCGGGCGCCGGTCCACGACGGCTCGCCCGTGACGGTCCAGGAGCCGTCGTCGCCCCGTCGCATCGGCACCCGCCGCTCGGCGACGCCCGGCCGCTCCAGCAGCAGGTCGACGCGCTGCGCCGTGGGCGCCCAGACGGCGAGGCTCGGCCGGCCCTTCGACCAGCTCGCGCCGAGCGTACGACCGGCGGCCGCGTCGCCGTACAGGTCGTCGAGCACGCCGGGGACCTGCACACCCGTGGCGTCGGTGAGCCCGCCGAGGTCGTCGTACGACGCGACCGCCAGCTGGCCGCGGAGCAGCTCTCCCGCTCGCCGCACGGCGTCCCTCGAGAGCCGGAAGGCCTCGTAGCCGGCGAGGTGCGGGAAGTCGGCGAGCACGTCTGCCGGCAGACCCGCGGGGTCGTAGGTGAGCGGGACCGAGGTGCCGCCGGTGACGGCCTCGGCGTCGACCTCGAGCGTGCCGTCGGGCGAGGAGTACAGGCGGTGGCGGCTGCCGGGCTTCGGCGTCGGCACGTCCCAGGCGACCAGGTCGTCGCGCAGCCACTGGGCCTTGGCCTTGGTGAGGTCCGGCGTCGCGCCGGCGGCGCGGGTGGTCACGGTGAGCACGTGGGTCGCGAGGTCGTAGGAGAACACCACCGCGGTGCCGTCGGACGGGACGGTGAAGCCGATGTTGCCGCCATCGCGCGCGCCCCCCGCTCCGTAGTTCTCGTCCCAGCTCAGCCCGTGCGCGGCCTTGACCTCGTAGCTGCCGGCCGGGATGCCGGTGGTCCTGTGCGTGAACGTACCGTCCCCGTCCGGATCCTTCAGCCAGGCGGCCATGCAGCCGGGCGACCAGTCGCCGGGGCAGCCGAGCTCGTCCTGGAACGAGCCGGCCGCGGTGACGATCGGGCCCTCCGCGTCGGTGGTGACGTAGTGGCTGCCGTGGTCGTAGAAGAACGTCACGTCGCGGGCGGCAGCCAGGTCGAGCGGGATGTTGCCGCCGCCGGGCGTGCCACCGGCGCCGTAGTTCTCGTCCCACGACTTGTCGATCGCGGCCTTGTACTCGTAGGAGCCCGCGGGCAGGTTGACGGTCTGCCGCCACACGGGGTCGCCGGACGTCAGCACCATCTGGGCCTGGTCGCAGTCGGGCTGCCAGTCGCCGGGGCAGCCGATCTCGGAGTTGTGCGAACCGGGCATGGACACGGCGCCCGGCTGGGTGACCGGCCCGCCGCCGTCGCCGGTGTCACCGCCGCCCGGGGCGGGGTCGCCGACGGTCGCGTAGGTGGCGGTCGCGGAGAGGTTGCCGCTGCTGTCCTTCAGCACGGCGCGGTACTCGACCAGAGTGCCCTTGGGGAGGCCGGACACGTCCTGGAAGACGCGGTACGGCGCGTTGTCGTCGGTGCCGAGGGTGGTCCACGACCCCGCACCGGCGAGGCGGTACGCGAGCGTGACCTGGTTGAAGCCGCCCTCCGGGACCGCGACGCCGACCTCCTGGTCGCCGCCGACGGTGCCGCCGGCCGACGGGGTGCGGAAGTACGCCGCCGGCGCCTCGTCGCGCTCGGCGATCGTGCCGTTGGCGCGGAGCACGACGGCCGACAGCGCGGGGACGGTCACCTCGAGCCGGCGCTCGGCGTCGGAGCGCGCGGTCTGCTTCGAGGCCGGCCACACCGGCGTGAACGTGCCCTGCTTCATCAGGGTCTCGAAGGCCGCGGTGTGCGCTCTGGTGTCGTTGTTGACGGCGACGACGTACTCGCGCCGCTCGGTGCGGTCGACCCGGGAGAACGCGTAGACGCCGCGCTTGTCGCTGGCGTAGCGGTGCAGCTGGGCGCCGTCCGCGAGTGCCGGGTAGCGCTTGCGCAGGGCGGCGAGGTCGCGGATCTCCTTGTACAGCGGGTGGTTCGTGTCGTAGCTGTCGGTCGCGGTCGTCTTCTCCGTGCCGACCAGCACGTCGTCGTTGTAGTCGGCGACCTGGCTGGCGAACATGTCCTGCCGCGCGTCCTTGTCGCCGCCGTTGCCGGTGAAGCCCTGCTCGTCGCCGTAGTAGACGACCGGCTGGCCGCGGGTGAGGTACATCAGCGCGTGCGCGAGCTCGTCGCGGGCGAGCAGCTCGTCGGCGCCGTACCCCTCCTGCCGGAGGAAGTGCCCGACCCGGCCCATGTCGTGGTTGCCGAGGAACGTCGGCGACGCGTAGGCGTTGGAGTCGGTGTCCGTGTAGTGGTCGTCGCCGGCGTAGAAGTCGCGCAGGCTCGTCGTCGGACGGCCCTTGGCGAACCCGACGCCCGCCTGCTGGAAGCCGAAGTCGAGGGTGGCGTCGAGGCGGCCCTCGGTCGTGAAGCGGGACATGGCGCTCGGGTCGGCGTCGTAGACCTCGCCGAAGGCGAAGAAGTCGTCGTTGCCGATCCGCCTGGCCTCGTCGCGCACGGCCGGCGCGAACTGCTGCCAGAACTCCAGGTTGACGTGCTTGACGGTGTCGATGCGGAAGCCGTCGATGCCGAAGTCGACCCAGGTCTTGTAGATGTCGGTCATCCCGTCGACGACCGTCGGGTGCTCGGTGAAGAGGTCGTCGAGGCCGACGAAGTCGCCGTACGTCGAGGACTCGCCGGCGAAGGTCGAGTCGCCGCGGTTGTGGTACAGCGTGGGGTCGTTGAGCCAGGCCGGGGTCTTGATGGTCCGGTCGGCCTCGGTGCGGAACGTCGGCGTGTACGGGAACGACGTCGCCGGGTCGAGCTCGGGGAAGGTGGCCCCGCCGGCGTAGTCGGCGTCGTCGAAGGCCTGGCCGTTCGCGTCGCGGTAGGGGCGGGTCTCCTTGCTGACGTAGGAGTACTGCTTCTCCCCGTAGTCGAGGACGTCGGCGGTGTGGTTGGTGATGATGTCGAAGAAGACCTTGATGCCGCGCGCGTGTGCGGCGTCGACGAGCTGCTCCAGCTCGGCGTTGGTGGCGAAGTGCGGGTCGATCCTGGTGAAGTCGGTGACCCAGTAGCCGTGGTAGCCGGCCGAGGCGTCGGTGCCGCTGCCCTGCACGGGGCGGTTCTGGAACGACGGGGTCAGCCAGATCGCCGTGGTGCCGAGGCCCTGGACGTAGTCGAGCCTCTTCATCAGCCCGGCGACGTCGCCGCCGTGGAAGAAGCCCTTGTCGGTCGGGTCGAAGCCGTGCTCCAGCCGCGTGCCGGTGATGCCGCCGCGGTCGTTGCTCGGGTCGCCGTTGGCGAACCGGTCGGCCATGACGAAGTAGAAGTTCTCCCGGGTCAGCGGGGTGCGCAGCGAGTCGGCCGCGCGAGCCCGGTCGGCGGGAGTGACTTCGTCGGTCGGCAGCGTGGCCGGGGCGACCGCGACGCGGTGGCTCTGCTCGTCGTAGGAGAAGCGCAGCGTGACCGGGTGCTCGAGGTGCAGCGGGATGTTCGCCGAGCCGTCGGCGCCGCCGCCGTGGCTCTCGTCCCAGGTGCCGTCGACCGCGACCTTGTACTCCCAGGTGCCGGCCGGCACCTCGAAGTCACCGCTCCAGGTGCCGTCACCGGCCGGTGCGAGGCGGGTGGCCTCGCAGGGCGGCGCCCAGTCGCCCGCGCAGCCGAGCTCGGACTGGAGGCTCCCGACCAGCGTCACCGTGCCGGCGGGGTCGGTGTGGTCGGCGGCAGCCGGCGGAGCTCCGCCCACCGTGACGACGAGCGGGGCCGCGAGTGCGGCGAGAGCGGTGACGAGGACGGCGGGACGTCGCACGAGGGCCTCTTCCAGAGCCGAGGTGGAGAGTGACGAGCGACACCGTAGGGAATCCCGCAACAACGGGACAAGACCTGCAACAAATTACGTGGTCCGCACGCCTGGCGCGGTCGTTCGTTGCAGCGACCTGGGGACCTTCGGGCCTGGTCGGCGCCGTCGCCCGTGCGGCACGGTGGGACCGTGCACAGGAGTCGCGCGCTGGTCGCCGCGGTCGTCACGGTGCTGCTCGCACCGGTCCCGGCGGTGTGGGCCGACGACTTCGAGGGCACCGCAGGCGCCGACGAGATCGTCGGCACCGCGCGCGGCGACACGGTGCTCGCCCGGGCCGGGGACGACGTGGTCCGCACGCGCGCCGGGAAGGACTTCGTGTCCGGCGGCGGTGGGAACGACCGGGTCGTGGCCGGTGCCGGCAAGGACATGGCGTACGGCGGCGCAGGCGACGACGTGCTCCGTGGCGGCCGGGACGCCGACGCGCTGACCGACTGGGTGCCGACCTCGTTCGACAGCACCGGCCCCGCGGACGACGACCTGCTCGTCGGCGGAGCCGGAGCCGACCTCGTCGGCATCACGCGTGGCGTCGACACCGTGCGCGCGGGCGCCGGCAACGACCTGGTCAAGCTGGCCGCCGACGGCGTGGCCGACAGCGTGCTGTGCGGGCCCGGACGCGACCGGGTGCTCTACTACGGCCTCGCCGTCGACCCGCTGGACGTCCTGGTCGGCTGCGAGCGGGTGCGCTCCGTCACGCCGGGAGTGCCGACCGCTCAGCGGGCCCGCTGGACCCGTCCCTCGTCCCACACCGGGCCGTCGGACTCGTAGACCGAGCCGTCGGCGCCGTAGACGAGGAACCGGTCGAACCCACGCGCGAACCAGCGGTCGTGGGTGACCGCCAGGACCGTGCCCTCGAAGGCCTCGAGCCCCTCCTCCAGCGCCTCGGCGGACTCGACGTCGAGGTTGTCGGTCGGCTCGTCGAGCAGCAGCAGGGTGGCGCCGCTGAGCTCGAGCAGCAGGATCTGGAACCGCGCCTGCTGGCCGCCGGACAGCGACTCGAACCGTTGCTCGGCCGCGTGCGCGAGCTCGTAGCGGTCCAGCGCCCGCGAGGCCTGCTCGCGCGGCATGCCGTCCCGGTGGTCGTCGCCGCGGTGCAGGATCTCTAGCAGCGTGCGGCCGACCAGCTCGGGGTGCTCGTGGGTCTGCACGAACCAGCCCGGGCGCACGCGCGCGCCGAGCCGGGCCTTGCCGGCGTGGTCGACGCGCTTGACCGGGACGTCCCCCACCGGCCGGTGCTCGACGTCGGGGTCGGAGCCACCGGCGGCCAGCAGCCGCAGGAAGTGCGACTTGCCGGACCCGTTGGAGCCGAGCACCGCCACACGCTCGCCGTACCAGACCTCGAGGTCGAACGGCTTCATCAGCCCGGTCAGCTCGAGCCGCTCGCAGACCACGGCGCGCTTGCCGGTGCGGCCGCCCTTGAGCCGCATCTTCACCTGCTGCTCCCGCGGCTGTGCGGTGGGCGGGCCGGCCTCCTCGAACTTCCGGAGCCGCGTCTGCGCGGCCTGGTAGCGCGAGGCCATGTCGGAGTTGTAGGCCGCCTTCTGCTTGTACATCAGCATCTGCGCGCGCAGCTTGGCGTGCTCCTCGTCCCAGCGGCGGCGGAGCTCCTCGAAGCGCTCGAAGCGGGCCCGCCGGGCCTCGTGGTAAGACGCGAACCCGCCCGGGTGCGTCCAGACCGTGTTGCCGGCGGCCCCGAGCTCGACGGTGACGACGCGGGTCGCGGTGTTGTTCAGCAGCTCGCGGTCGTGGCTGACGTAGAGGATCGTCTTCGGCGACTCGTTGATCCGGTCCTCGAGCCAGGTCTTGCCGGGCACGTCGAGGAAGTTGTCGGGCTCGTCGAGCAGGAGCACCTCGTCGGGCCCGCGCAGCAGGAACTCCAGCACGAGCCGCTTCTGCTCGCCGCCGGACAGCGTGGTGAGCTCGCGGTACTTCGCCCGGTCGTAGGGCACGCCCAGCGCCGCCGTCGTGCAGACGTCCCAGACCACCTCGATGTCGTAGCCGCCCGCGTCGGCCCACTCGGCGAGCGCGGCGGCGTACCGCATCTGGGTCTTCTCGTCGTCGGTCTCCATCAGCGCGAGCTCGCAGGCGTCGACAGCCTCGGCGGCCTCACGCACCCGCGGCGGCGACACAGACAGCAGCAGGTCGGCCACCGTCCTGCCCTCGTTGCCGTGCGTGACCATCTGCCGCATCACGCCGAGCCCGCCGGACCGCGTCACCGCGCCGGCGTGCGGCGCCAGCTCGCCGGTGACGATGCGCAGCAGGGTCGTCTTGCCGGCCCCGTTGGCCCCGACCAGGGCCACCTTGGCCCCCTCGCCGACGCGGAAGGACACGTCGTCGAGCAGCACCCGCCCGTCGGGCAGCTCGAAGCGCACCCCGGCGACGTCCACGTGTCCCACGCCCGAAAGTGTCGCCGACACGACCGCTCGTCGCACCCCGATTACCGCCCGCCGCCTGACCGCGGCCACGATGCGAGACCGCCGTCCGCCAGTCGGTAACGTGCCGGACGTTCATGCTCTCGGGGACCGATGGAGGTCAGCCATGTCCAGCCAGACCCAAGCTCAGCAGCAGGAGACCAGGACTCCTCGCTGGCGGTTGATCGGACCGGGTCTGGTGGTGGCCGCCACGGGCGTCGGCGCGGCGGACCTCGTCGCGACCCTCGTCGCCGGCTCGACCTACGGCTACGCGCTGCTGTGGTGCGCCGTCCTCGGCTGCGTCATGAAGATCGTGCTCGTCGAGGGCGCCGGCCGCTACAGCCTCGCCAGCGGCCGCACGATCTTCGAGGGCTGGCGCAGCCTCGGCCGCTGGACGACCTGGTACTTCGGGCCGTACGTCGTGATCTGGGGCTTCGTGTACGGCGCCGCCGCGATGGCCGGCACCGGCCTGGCGCTCTACGCGCTGATGCCGTTCCTCGGCGTGAAGGCGTGGGGCATCATCTCCGGCCTCGTCGGGCTCGCACTCGTGTGGAGCGGGCGCTACGGGCTGTTCGAGAAGGTGCTCAGCCTGATGGTGCTGCTGATGTTCGTCTCGATGGTCGGCGCCGCACTGCTCACGCTCCCCAACCTGCCCGACCTGCTCGCCGGCCTGGTGCCGGTCGTGCCCGACGGCGGCGTGCTCTACGTGCTCAGCCTCGCCGGCGGCGTCGGCGGCACGATCACGCTGGCGGCGTACGGCTACTGGCTGCGCGAGAAGGGCTGGGACACCCCGCCGTTCATGCGCGTCATGCGGATCGACAACACCGTCGCCTACGCCGTCACCGGCCTGTTCGTCGTCGCCACCCTAATCGTCGGCGCCGAGCTGCTCTACTCCGCGAACATCGCGGTCGCCACCGGCGACGACGGGATGCTCGACCTCGCCAACGTGCTCGAGAACCGCTACGGCGGCTTCGCCGGCACCGTGTTCCTGATCGGCTTCTGGGCCGCCGCGATGTCGTCGCTCGTGGGTGTGTGGCACGGCGTGAGCCTGATGTTCGCCGACTTCATGGCGCACGTGACGGGCAAGGACGCGGACCACGCGGACGCGCAGGCCGGCGGCAAGTGGTACCGCGCCTACATCCTCTGGCTCACGCTGCCGCCGATCGCGCTGATCTTCGCCGGCGAGCCGGTCTACCTGATCCTCGCCTACGGCGTGCTCGGCGCGCTGTTCATGCCGTTCCTCGCCGTGACCCTGTTGTGGCTGCTCAACACCGACCGCACGCCCCAGGAGTGGCGCAACAAGCTGTTCAGCAACATCGCGCTGCTCGTCGTCGCCCTCGCCTTCGTCGCCCTCGCGATCAACCAGGTGTACACCGCCCTCACCGGCGTCTGACGGCGCGAGAGGCCACTTTCCCACCAACACTCCGGGCGTGTCGGTGGGAAGGTGGCCTCTCGCGCGCGGGCGTAGGGTCCGGACATGGCCGATGATGGGCGGGCAGCCCGGACGACGTACCTGCTGGTCGACGGCGAGAACATCGACGCGACCCTCGGCGCCTCGATCCTCGGTCGCCGGCCGCGCCCGGAGGAGCGCCCTCGCTGGGACCGCCTGCTCGACTTCGCCCGCGACCGCTGGCGGCAGGAACCGGTCGGGCTGTTCTTCCTCGCCGCGAACGCCGAACTCCCGATGAGCTTCGTGCAGGCGCTGCTGTCGATCGGCTACCGGCCGGTCCCGCTCTCGGGGGCGCCCGGCGACAAGGTCGTCGACATCGCGATCCAGCGGACGATGCAGGCGCTCCGCGAGCGTGCCGGTGACGTGATGCTGGTCAGCAACGACGGAGACTTCGTCGAGGACCTCGCCGCGCTCATGGACCACCGGCGCCGCGTGGCGGTGGTCGGCTTCACCGAGTTCCGCAACAGCGGCTTCGGCCCGCTCGCGGAGGACGGCCTGGAGCTGCTCGACCTGGAGTACGACGCGCAGGCGTTCACCACCCCACTTCCGCGCGTGCGGATCATCCCCATCGAGGAGTTCGACCCGCTCGACTTCCTCTGAGCCGCTCCGCCGTCGACCGTCAGGCGGAGTCGCTGATCCCTCCCGCGGCGGCCGACCGGCCCGCCTCCAGCCGCGCCACCGGCACCCGGAACGGCGAGCAGGACACGTAGTCGAGGCCCACCTCGTCGAAGAAGTGGATGGAGTCGGGGTCGCCCCCGTGCTCCCCGCACACGCCGAGCTTGATGTCGGGCCGCGTCGACCGGCCCGCCTCGACCGCCGTACGCACGAGGGTGCCGACGCCCTCGATGTCCAGCGACTCGAACGGCGAGACAGCGAAAACGCCCTTCTCGAGATACGTCGAGAAGAACGAGGCCTCGACGTCGTCGCGCGAGAAGCCCCAGGTCATCTGCGTGAGGTCGTTGGTGCCGAACGAGAAGAACTCTGCCGACTCCGCGATGTGGCCGGCGGTGAGGGCGGCGCGCGGCAGCTCGATCATCGTGCCGACGAGGTGCGGGATCTCGACGCCCAGCTCGGCCTGCACCTCGGCGGCCACCTCGCGCACCGTGCGCTTGACCAGCTCCAGCTCGCGCACCGTCGCGACCAGCGGGATCATGATCTCCGGCCGGGCCGTGCCGCCGGCCTTGATCCGCGCGGCGGCCGCCTCCAGGACGGCGCGGACCTGCATCGCGACCAGCCCGGGGATGACGATGCCGAGCCGCACGCCGCGAAGGCCGAGCATCGGGTTGGCCTCGTGCAGGCGGTGGACCGCCTCGAGCAGCTTGCGCTGCCGCCGCTTGCGGTGCCCGCGCGTGTCGGCGACGGCCATCGCGACGGACAGCTCGGTGAGGTCGGGGAGGAACTCGTGCAGCGGCGGGTCGATCAGCCGGATCGTCACCGGCAGGCCCTCCATCGCCTCGAAGATCTCGATGAAGTCGCTGCGCTGCAGCGGCAGCAGCTCGGCCAGCGCGGCCTCCTGGCCGGCCTCGTCGTCGGCCACGATGAGGTTCTCGACGAGCTGGCGGCGCTCGCCGAGGAACATGTGCTCGGTGCGGCACAGTCCGATGCCCTGGGCGCCGAAGCGACGGGCCCGTGCGGCGTCCTCGCCGGTGTCGGCGTTGGTCCGGACGATCAGCCGGCTGCGCCCGTCGGCGTGCCCCATCAACCGGGCCACGGCCTCGACCAGCGGGTCGTCGACCTCCTGGCCCTCGAACCAGCGCACGACGGCCGAGTCGGCGACGGGTACGGCGCCGTCGAACACCTCACCGGTCGACCCGTCGATCGAGATCACGTCGCCCTCGCGGACGGTCTTGCCACCGCGCACGGTGAACTCACCCGCCTTGGCGTCGACCTCGAGCGCCTCGGCGCCGCACACGCAGGTGCGGCCCATGCCGCGGGCCACCACGGCGGCGTGCGACGTCTTGCCGCCGCGGCTGGTCAGGATGCCCTTGGCGACCATCATCCCGTGCAGGTCGTCGGGACTGGTCTCCTTGCGGACCAGGATCACGTCCTCGCCCCGCTCGACCCACTCGACGGCGGTGGCCCAGTCGAAGACCGCCTTGCCGACCGCGGCGCCGGGCGAGGCGTTCATGCCCTTCGCGAGCAGCGTGCGCTCGGCGTTCTCGTCGAAGCGCGGGAACATCAGCTGGGCGAGCTGGTCGCCGGTGACGCGCCGGAGTGCCTCGTCCATGTCGATCAGGCCCTCGTCGGCCATGTGCACCGCGATCCGGAATGCCGCCTCGGGCGTGCGCTTGCCGACGCGGGTCTGCAGCATCCAGAGCTTGCCGTGCTCGACGGTGAACTCGATGTCGCACATGTCGTGGTAGTGGCTCTCGAGCTTCTTCATGATCGCGAGGAGCTCGTCGTGCGCCGCCTTGTCGACCTCGGCGAAGTCCGCCAGCGAGACGGTGTTCCTGATGCCGGCCACGACGTCCTCGCCCTGCGCGTTCTGCAGGTAGTCGCCGTACTCCCCCTGGTGGCCCGACGCCGGGTCACGGGTGAACGCGACGCCGGAGCCGGAGTCCATGCCGCGGTTGCCGAAGACCATCGCCTGCACGTTGACCGCGGTGCCGAGGTCCTCGGGGATCCGCTCCTGCCGGCGATAGAGCACCGCGCGGTCGGTGTTCCAGGAGTCGAACACCGCGCGCATGGCGAGGTCGAGCTGGTCGCGCGGGTCCTGCGGGAAGTCGCGGCCGGTGTGCGAGCTGACGATGCCCTTGAACGTCTCGACCAGACCGCGGAGGTCGTCGACGCCGAGGTCGACGTCGTTCTTCACGCCGCGCTCGTCCTTGAGGTCGTCGAGCGCGTCGCGGAAGGCCTCGGAGTCGATGTGCAGCACGGTGCCGCCGAACATCTGCAGCAGCCGCCGGTAGGAGTCGAAGGCGAACCGCTCGTCGCCCGCCGCCGCCGCGAGGCCGTGCACGCTCTCGTCGTTCAGTCCGACGTTGAGCACCGTCTCCATCATCCCGGGCATCGAGAACTTCGCGCCCGACCGCACGGAGACCAGCAACGGGTCGGCCGCGTCGCCGAGCCGGCGACCCATCCGCTCCTCGAGCCGGGCCAGGTGCTGACCCACCTCGTCGGCGAGCCCCGCGGGCGAGGCTCCCTCGGCGAGGTAGGCACGGCACGCGTCGGTGCTGATCGTGAAGCCGGGCGGGACGGGCAGCCCCAGGTTGGTCATCTCGGCCAGGTTGGCGCCCTTGCCCCCCAGCAGGTCCTTCTGGTCCTTGCTGCCCTCGGCGAAGTCGTAGACGTACGTCATTTCCCGATCATGGACCAAGAGTCCCGACCGGGCCAGAGCCCAGCCGGGGGTCAGTCCTCGGTCGCGCCCGCCCAGAGGTTGATGCCCGCGTCGACCGCGTCCTGGTCGATCGCGGCCAGCTCCTCGTCGGTCAGGGGCGGGCCCCCGAGCGCATCGAGGTTGGTGTCGAGCTGCTCGACCGAGGACGCCCCGATCACGGCCGACGTGACCCGCTTGTCGCGCAGCGCCCACTGCAGGGCCATCTGGGCGAGCTTCTGGCCGCGCTCCCGGGCGATCTCGTCGAGCCGGCGGACGTGCCGCAGGGTGGCCTCGTCGAGGTGGTCCTGCGGCAGCGTGCTGTCACTGCGGGCGGCGCGGGAGTCCTCGGGGACGCCGCCGAGGTAGCGGTCGGTGAGCAGGCCCTGCGCGAGCGCGGTGAAGACGATGACGCCCATCCCCTGCTCCTCGCACTCGTCGAGCAGGCCCTTCTCGATCCAGCGGTTCAGCATGCTGTACGACGGCTGGTGGATGAGCAGCGGCGTGCCCAGCTCGCGGGCGATCGTCGCGGCCTCCTTGGTCCTCGACGGCGAGTAGGACGAGATCCCGGCGTACAAGGCCTTGCCCGACCGCACCGCGTGGTCGAGCGCCATCATCGTCTCCGCGATCGGCGTCTCGGGGTCGAACCGGTGGCTGTAGAAGATGTCCACGTAGTCGAGACCCATCCGCTCCAGCGACTGGTCGAGCGAGGCGAGGACGTACTTCCGCGAGCCGCCACCCTGGCCGTAGGGACCCGGCCACATGTCGTAGCCGGCCTTGGTCGACACGATGATCTCGTCACGGTAGGGCTTGAGGTCGTCGGCGAGGTACTTCCCGAAGTTGAGCTCGGCCCGGCCGTAGGGCGGGCCGTAGTTGTTCGCGAGGTCGAAGTGCGTGACACCCCGGTCGAAGGCGCGCCGGATGACGGCGCGCTGGGTCTCCTCCGGCCGGTCGTCGCCGAAGTTCTGCCACAGCCCGAGGCTGATCGCGGGGAGCTTGAGCCCGCTGGCACCGGTGAAGCGGTACTCCATCGAGTCGTAGCGGTCGGCGGCGGCTTCGTAGGTCATGCCGCCCATCCTGCCAACGTCGGCTAGGGCCGGAGCGCCAGGGCTGCCGCCACGGCCAGCTCCGCGAAGGCGATGTTCTGGCGCGACAGCTCGGACTCGTCGAGCATGCCGATCCGCTCACCGGTCACGCGGTAGGACAGCGCCTCGGCGAGCAGGATCCGCCACTCCTCGCCGAACACCTCCAGCGCGTGCTCGCCGGCCCCGTCCTTCGACGTCAGCCGGTCGGTCGCGAGCACGTGGTGCAGACGCGGGATGCCCAGCGCGAACCACGCGACCAGGTCCGGACGGCCCGCCTCGTCGGGGAACCGGGCCAGCTCGCGGACGTGCGGCTCCCAGTAGCTCGACAGGTTGTCGTGGGTGAACCGGCGCAGCGTCGGCAGGTCGGTCCGCACGTCGACGTCGGCGAGGTCCGGTCCGCGCAGCGTGAGCCCGTGCCAGGCCAGCTCGTGCCAGGTCACCGGGTTCACGTCGAAGCGCCCAGCCTCCTGGAACTCGCCGGCCAGGATGCACGGCACGTCCGGACAGTCGTCGGTCGGCCGGGCCAGGTCGGCCCAGGTGGCGTAGAAGCCGTCGTACGACGGGCTCGGGAACGTCGACCCCAGCCGCTCGTGCACGACGTCGAGGCGGGCCACCTCGCGGGCCGTCGGGCGCCCGTGGGTCACCGCGACGAAGTCGACGTCGCTGCGCCCGGCGTACCACTCGCCGAAGCCGATCGAACCGTGCAGGTACAGGCCCTCGACGAGGCCGGGTAGCTCCTCGTCGACCATCGACAGGTAGGTCTCGCACACGGTGCGCACCTCGGTCGGCGGCCAGAGCGTGCTCACGCGCGGCGTGCGCTCGTGCGGGTGCATGGCTCCATCCTGCCTACCCGCGCCGCACCTCGAGCACACGGAAGCCCTTGGCGCTGCCGATGCGCCCGGTCGGCCAGCCCTGCTCGCCCAGCCAGCGCTGCAGCGAGTCGCCGCCGAGGTTCTTGCCGACCACCAGCACCGCCCGCCCACCCGGCGCGAGCCGCGGCAGCCACGTCAGCAGCAGGGCGTGCAGCGTCTCCTTGCCGATCCGGATCGGCGGGTTCGACCAGATCTCGTCGAACGTCACCTCCGCCGGTACGGCGTCCGGGGTGGCCGCCGTGAACCGGTCCTCCACGCCGAGCGCCCGGGCGTTCTCGTCCGCGAGCAGCACCGCCCGCTCGTTGACGTCGACGCCCCACACCCGCGCCTGCGGACGCGCCAGCGCCAGGCTGAGCCCGATGACGCCGTACCCGCAGCCGAGGTCGAGGAAGGTCGCTCCGTGGGTCGGCGGATCCGTCTCGCGGAACAGCACCGCCGTGCCCACGTCGAGCCGGCCCTGCGCGAAGACGCCGGACCCCGACGTCAGGGTCAGCTCGCGGCCCCAGACGGACGCGGTGACCGGCACCCGCCGGAACGGCACCGACGGGTCGGCGGAGAAGTAGTGCTCGTCGGTCACGCCGCCGCTCCGATCCGGTCGAGCACCAGGTCGACGCTGGCGCCGCGGTGGGCGACGTAGCCGTCGCTGCCCGGAGCGTGCCAACCCAGCGTCTCGCCGACGCCGCGGGTGGCGATCCGGAACACCACCGCGCGCAGCAGCAGCTGGTCCCACTCCTCGACGTCGCTCCAGCGGTCGAGCAGTGCCGGGTCGGCGCCCTCCCAGCAGACCGCGTCCATCGCGACGACGGCGAGCGACCAGCCCGGCGGCCGGAAGTACGGCGAGACGTCGATGACCGCCGGCGGCAGCGCGTCGTGCCAGAGGGTGTTGCCACCGAGGTCGCCGTGGACCACCTGCTCCGGCAGGTCGACCGGGCGGAGCGCGGCCATCGCGCGACGGGCCAGCGCGACCACCTCGTCGGAGCCGACCGGCTCGGCGCCCTCCCACGCCACGCGCTCGGCCCGTGCCCAGGCGTCGGTGCGCTCGTCGAGGAAGCCCGGTCGCGGCAGGGGTGCGGTCCGGGCGTGGAACGCGTCGACCACCGCGCGGAACCGGTCCGGGTCGTCACCGGCCCGGGCGGTCGTGCCCGGCAGCCAGCGCGTGGCGCCCCACCCCCGGTGCTCCCACCCACCGTCGCCGGTGCGCAGGGGCGCCGGGACCCGGATCTCGTCGTCGGCCCAGCCGTCCAGCAGGTCGCAGATCCACGCGTGGCCGGCGGCGTTGTCGACCGGCTTGAGCACCGTGTCGGCGGCCCGCCAGCTCGCGCCCTGACCGCCCTCCAGGGGCACCGGGTCGACGCCGGCGACGCCGTACGCCGCCAGCACCTCGGGCGACGGCGCGCTCACGACAGCGTCCTCACCGAGCGGGCGGCGGTGGCCTGGGCGGCGAGCGCGCCGTCGGCCGGGTAGGCGACCTCCTCGAGCGTCAGCCCGTGCGCCGGCATCACGGTGACACCCGGGTCGCGGACGGCGGCGGCGAGCACGTCGCCCGCCCACTCCGCCGTACGGCGGCCCTCACCGACCGCGACGAGGCAGCCGACGAGCGCCCGCACCATGCTGTGGCAGAACGCGTCCGCGCGGACCGTCGCGACAGCCAGCCCCGCGGGGTCGCGCTCCCAGCGCAGGTCGAGCAGCGTGCGGATCGTGGTGGCGCCCTCGCGCTTCTTGCAGAACGCCGCGAAGTCGTGCTCCCCGAGCAGGCGGGCCGCGGCGTCGTTCATCGCGTCGAGGTCGAGCGCCCGTGGCCACGCGAGGACGGCGGTGCGGGTCAGCGGGTCAACGAGCGCGGGGGTGTCGGCGACCCGGTACGCGTAGCGCCGCCACACCGCGCCGAACCGCGCGTCGAACGCCTCCGGCACCTCGCGGGCCCGGTGCACGCGGACGTCGTCGTCCAGCACGCCGTTGAGCCGGCGGACCAACGCCGCGGCCGGCGGGTCCTGGCTGCGGCCGGCGGACGCGACCAGCACGTCCGGCTCGACGTCGAGGTGCACCACCTGGCCGCGCGCGTGCACGCCGGTGTCGGTGCGGCCGGCGCAGGTCACCGGCACCTCCGGGACGCGCAGGACGGTGGCGAGCGCCTGCTCCAGGGCGCCCTGCACGGTGCGCAGACCCGGCTGCGCGGCCCAGCCGTGGAAGGCCGTGCCGTCGTAGGCGAGGTCGAGTCGGAGGCGCACGGCGCTCATCCTCCCAAATCGGAACTTCCCCAGCGACGTGGACGCTGCCCACGCGGAATGCCCCTTGTTGAGCGTCCATAACCCCGCGTTACAGGTGTCTAGGATCGACGCGTGACCGAACCGCGCGTCCTGCCCGCGATCCTCGTCGTGTCCGAGCACCACAGCGAGTTCCTGCTCGACGAGTTCGGCCGCTACACCCGCGACTACCAGCTCCGGGCGGTCCGGACGATGGGCGACGCGAAGGCGGTGCTCGACGAGCTCCGCACGGACGCCGTACCCGTCCCGATGATCGTGGCCGACTCGTCGCTGCCCGACGCCAGCGTGCTCGAGGCGTTCCACCTGTGGCGCACCGTGGTGCCGACGGCCCGGCGGCTGGTCGTCGCGCACTGGGACAACTTCCTCACCGACGCGCCGCGGCTGCGCGCGGGCATGGCCAAGGGCAAGTTCGACGCCTATCTGCTGATGCCGCGCGGCGTGCGCGACGAGGAGTTCCACACCGCCGTCACCGAGCTGCTCTCCGACTGGGGCTCGACCGTCGCCGACCCCGAGGTCGACACCGTCCGGATCGTCACGCCCGTGCTCGACGGGCTGACCCTGTCGATCCGCGACTTCCTCGACCGGATGGGCATGCCGGCCCGCGTGCACCACCCCGACAGCCAGGTCGGCTCCGAGGTGCTCGCCCGCTTCCCCGACCCCACCGAGGTCACCTTCCCGGTCGTGGAGTCGATGCGTCGCGACCCGATCCTGGCGACCTCCGTGCACGACGTCGCCGTGAACATCTACGGCGCGCCCAGCGACATCGACGTCGACACCGTGGTCGACCTCGCGATCGTCGGCGGCGGCCCGGCCGGGCTCGCGGCCGCGGTGTACGGCGCCAGCGAGGGGCTCGACACCGTCGTGGTCGAGGCGGAGGCGGTCGGCGGCCAGGCCGGCACGTCGTCGATGATCCGCAACTACCTCGGCTTCCCCCGCGGCATCTCCGGCATGCGGCTGGCCCAGCGCGCCCGCAACCAGGCGATCCGGTTCGGCGCCCGCTTCTTCACCGGCTGGCCGGTCACCGGCCTCGAGGTGGGCTCCGACGGCCTCCCGCACGCGGTCGTCACCGACGGCGGCCGGATCCGGGCCCGCGCGGTCGTCGTCTCCTCCGGGGTCTCCTACCGCAAGCTGCGCGTCGAGCCGCTCGAGCACCTCGTCGGGCAGGGCGTCTTCTACGGTGCCGCGATGACCGCCGCCCGCGAGATGGAGGGTCAGGACGTGTACGTCGTCGGCGGCGGCAACTCCGCCGGCCAGGCCGCGGTGCACCTGTCGCGCTTCGCCGCCTCGGTCACGATCCTGGTCCGCCGCCCGACGATCACCGAGACGATGTCGCAGTACCTCGTCGACGAGATCACCTGGAACCCCCGCGTCCGGGTCCGGGCGTGCTGCGAGGTCGTGGACGGCGGCGGCGACGGCCACCTGGAGTGGCTGACGATCCGGAACACCGAGACCGGCGAGGAGAAGCGGCACGACGCCTACGGCCTGTTCCTGCTCCTCGGGGCCGAGCCGACCTGCGACTGGCTACCGCCCCGGATCGCCCGCGACGAGCGCGGCTTCGTGCTCACCGGCCGCGACGTCCCCAAGGAGTCGTGGCTCGACGGCCTGCCGCCCGAGAGCCTCGCCACCACCGTGCCCGGCATCTTCGCCGCCGGTGACATCCGGGCGGGCTCGATGAAGCGGGTCGCGGCGGCCAGCGGCGAGGGCGCGTCCGTGGTGCCGCTGGTGCACCAGTGGCTCGAGCCCGGACCGGAGCTGTGACCGCGTCGACGCCGGAGCTGCGGATCGACCCCGACGGCGCCGTACCGCCGTTCGAGCAGCTGCGCACCCAGCTCGCCCGCCAGGCCGCCGACGGCACCCTGCCCGCGGGCACGAAGCTGCCGACCGTCCGCGGCCTCGCCGACCACCTCGGCCTCGCGCCCGGCACGGTGGCCCGGGCCTACAAGGAGCTCGAGGGCGACGGCGTCATCGAGACCCAGGGCCGGCGCGGCACCTTCGTCCGGTCGGGGGCGACCGCCGGTGCGGGGGTCTCGACGGTCGTCACCGCACTCGTCGCGGCGGCGCGCCGCGACGGGCTCACGCTGCCCGAGACGCAGCGGCTCGTCGAGCGCGCCTGGTCCTGACCCGGAACGCCGACGGCCCGCCCTCCCCGGAGGGAGGACGGGCCGTGCGGTCGTGGGTGCTCGACTCAACGAGCGGGCGTCACTCGGACTTGTTCTCGTCCTCGTCGGCCGCGGCCTCCTCGGCCGGAGCCTCGTCAGCGGCAGCCTCGTCGGCCGGAGCCTCGTCGGTGGCCTCGGCCTCGACGACCTCGGTCTCGGTGCCCTCGGCGGCCGGGGTCTCCTCCGCCTCGGCGGCGGGGGTCTCCTCGACGGTGTCCGCAGCAGCCGGAGCGGCGGCGGTCTTGCTGGCCGGCTTGTCGGACTTCGCCTTCGGCGTGTAGTCCTCGGTCACCAGCTCGATGACGGCCATCGGGGCGTTGTCGCCCTTGCGGGGGCCGATCTTGGTGATCCGGGTGTAGCCACCCGGACGCTCGGCGTACCGCGGCGCGATGTCCTCGAACAGCGTGTGCACGACACCCTTGTCGCGGATCGTCGACACCACCTGGCGACGGTTGTGCAGGTCGCCCTTCTTGGCCTTGGTGATCAGCTTCTCCGCGACCGGACGCAGCACGCGCGCCTTGGCCTCGGTGGTGGTGATCCGGCCGTGCTCGAACAGGGCGGTGGCCAGGTTCGAGACGATCAGCCGCTGGTGGGCCGGGCTGCCGCCGAGGCGGGCGCCCTTCTTGGGGGTAGGCATCTTCGTCTACTCGTTCCTCCCGGGCCGTACCAGGTACCCGGGTAGTGGTGTTCTTCGGTTGGTCGAGCCTGTCGGGACCCTCAGGTCCCGGCGTGACTCAGTACTGCTCGTCCTCGACGAAGCTGTCGTCGTCGTCGTCGCCGTACGCCGCGAGGGCGGCCTGCGGGTCGAAGCCGGGCGCCGAGTCCTTCAGGGACAGACCCATCTCGTGCAGCTTCGCCTTGACCTCGTCGATCGACTTGGCGCCGAAGTTGCGGATGTCGAGCAGGTCCTGCTCCGAGCGGCTGATGAGCTCACCCACGGTGTGGATGCCCTCGCGCTTGAGGCAGTTGTAGGAGCGGACCGTGAGGTTGAGCTCCTCGACCGGCAGCGCCAGGTCGGCGGCGAGCTGCTCGTCGACCGGGGACGGGCCGATGTCGATGCCCTCGGCCTCGACGTTGAGCTCACGGGCCAGGCCGAAGAGCTCGACGAGGGTCTTGCCGGCCGAGGCGATCGCGTCGCGGGGACGGATCGACGGCTTGGTCTCGACGTCGATCACCAGCTTGTCGAAGTCCGTGCGCTGCTCGACACGGGTGGCCTCGACCTTGTAGGTGACCTTGAGGACCGGGCTGTAGATCGAGTCGACCGGCATGCGGCCGATCTCGTTGTCGCCGCCCTTGTTCTGCACGGCGGAGACGTAGCCACGGCCACGCTCGACGACGAGCTCCATCTCGAGCTTGCCCTTGTCGTTCAGGGTGGCGATGTGCAGGTCGGGGTTGTGCACCTCGACACCGGCCGGGGGCGCGATGTCGGCGGCGGTGACCGCACCGGGGCCCTGCTTGCGCAGGTACATGGTGACCGGCTCGTCGTGCTCGGAGGAGACGACGAGGTCCTTGAGGTTCAGGATGACCTCGGTGACGTCCTCCTTGACCCCCTCGATGGTGGAGAACTCGTGCAGCACGCCGTCGACCTTGATGCTGGTCACGGACGCGCCGGGGATCGAGGAGAGCAGGGTGCGACGCAGGGAGTTGCCGAGCGTGTAGCCGAAGCCGGGCTCCAGCGGCTCGATCACGAACCGCGAGCGGAACTCGTCGACGGCCTCTTCCGACAGGGTCGGGCGCTGAGCGATAAGCACTTCTTTGTTTCCTTTCCGAGCCCACCCGCTATATGACGGACTCGAACGCAGTGAAAAGGAAGGGAGTGTGCCGGGGAGGCCGGGCCCGGAGGCCTGGACTCCCCGTCACGGGGTGTTACTTCTTCGAGTAGAACTCGACGATGAGCTGCTCCTGGACCGGGATGTCGATCTGCTGACGCACCGGGACCTGGTGGATCAGGACGCGCATGCGGTTGGGCAGCGCCTCCATCCATGCCGGGACGACGCGCTCGCCGTGGGTCTCACGAGCCACGATGAACGGGGTCATCTCCAGCGACTTCTCGCGGACGTCGATCACGTCGTGCTGGGTCACCTGGAAGGACGGGATGTCGACCTTCTTGCCGTTGACCTTGAAGTGACCGTGCACGACGAGCTGACGGGCGTGGCGGCGCGTGCGGGCGAACCCGGCGCGGTAGACCACGTTGTCGAGACGGCACTCGAGGAGCTGCAGCAGGTTGTCACCGGTCTTGCCGGGACGACGGGCGGCCTCGACGTAGTAGCGGTGGAACTGCTTCTCCAGCACGCCATAGGTGAAGCGGGCCTTCTGCTTCTCCTGGAGCTGGTTGCGGTACTCGCTCTCCTTCACCCGGGCGCGGCCGTGCTGGCCGGGCGGGTAAGGGCGACGCTCGTACGCCTGGTCGCCACCAACGAGGTCGACGCCGAGACGGCGCGACTTCTTGGTCATGGGGCCGGTGTAGCGGGCCATTTCTCAAGTCTCCTAGTTCGCTGGGTGGCCGGCGTCAGACGCGACGACGCTTGGGCGGGCGGCAGCCGTTGTGGGGCGTGGGCGTGACGTCCTGGATGGTGCCGACCTCGAGGCCGATCGCGCCCAGGGACCGGATCGCCGTCTCGCGGCCCGAACCCGGACCCTTGACGAAGACGTCGATCTTCTTCATGCCGTGCTCCATCGCGCGGCGCCCGGCAGCCTCAGCGGCCATCTGCGCGGCGAACGGGGTGGACTTGCGGGAGCCCTTGAAGCCGACGGTGCCGGCGGACGCCCACGAGATCACCGCACCGGTCGGGTCGGTGATCGTGACGATGGTGTTGTTGAACGTGCTCTTGATGTGGGCTTCGCCCTGAGCGACGTTCTTCTTCTCCTTGCGGCGCACCTTCTTGGCGCCGGAAGCCTGACGGCTCTTGGGAGGCATAGGTGGTCAGTCTCCTGAGGTAGCTGGTCTGTCGAGTTCGGTGGAGGCAGCGATCCGGCGTGAGCCAGGAATCACTTGGCCTTCTTCTTGCCGGCGACGGTGCGCTTCGGGCCCTTGCGGGTACGGGCGTTCGTCTTGGTGCGCTGACCGCGGACCGGGAGGCCCTGGCGGTGGCGGCGACCCTGGTAGCTGCCGATCTCGATCTTCCGGCGGATGTCAGCCTGGACCTCGCGACGGAGGTCACCCTCGATCTTGAAGTTCGCTTCGATCTCGTCGCGGAGCTTGACCAGCTCCTCGTCGCCCAGCTGGTGGACCCGCATGTTGGGGTCGACCCCGGTCGAGGCCAGGAGCTGCTGGGCGCGGGTACGGCCGATGCCGTAGATGTAGGTGAGTGCGATCTCCACACGCTTGTCGCGCGGAAGGTCAACACCAACGAGGCGTGCCATTGTCTGGCGGTTTCCCTTCAGTGTTCTCGGAGGTGTCGGTCGTGTCGCGTCCCGCTCCTCGAGTGAAGTGCTCATCGAGCGGGCCCCGGCCTCCGACCCGGGGGTGACCCGGTCCCCTCACAGGGTCCGGGAGCGATCACGGAGGTGGTTTTCAGTTGTGACCGGCTGGTCTCGACAGGCTCGACCGGCCGGGGGCTGCGATCAGCCTTGGCGCTGCTTGTGGCGCGGGTTCTCGCAGATGACCATGACGCGGCCGTGGCGACGGATCACCTTGCACTTGTCACAGATCGGCTTGACGCTCGGGTTGACCTTCACGACGGGAGGCCTTTCTCGTTCGGCTGGGCGTTACTTGTAGCGGTAGACGATGCGACCTCGTGTGAGGTCGTACGGCGAGAGCTCCACCACCACGCGGTCCTCGGGGAGGATCCGGATGTAGTGCTGGCGCATCTTGCCGCTGATGTGGGCGAGTACCTTGTGCCCGTTGCTCAGCTCGACCCGGAACATCGCGTTCGGGAGAGCCTCGACGACGGTGCCCTCGATCTCGATCACGCCTTCTTTCTTCGGCATGTCCTCCACATTCCGTTTGATGACGTTGTCTACCGTTCGACCCGGGAACCGCCCCGCCCCACGCCTGCCGGCGCCGTGCGGGTGGACCTCGTGAAGCCGTCCGGGGCGCCCGATTCCCGCGCGCGATCCAGGCACCGGAAGACCGGTGATCCTGGATGCTTGCGGCAGCCGCTGGGCGCCACGAAACAGGCCCACGTTGGGCCGACGCACCAGTCTACGGGAAACACCAAGCGATCCTGAAATCGTCGCTATGCTCCCTCGATCACACGGCTCCGGGCGCCGGTTTCGTCCGGTTCTGTCCTAGATCGCCTCGCCCAGCAGCCGGAGCGTGGCCTCCCGGGCCGGGGAGGCGTCCGCCGCCGTCCCGGTGAGCGCACCGGCCACCGGGTGCA
The DNA here is from genome assembly GCF_004168035.1 of Nocardioides iriomotensis. Taxonomy (GTDB): domain Bacteria; phylum Actinomycetota; class Actinomycetes; order Propionibacteriales; family Nocardioidaceae; genus Nocardioides_B; species Nocardioides_B iriomotensis. The sequence goes on from NZ_SDPU01000001.1 coordinate 217,152, forward strand.
CCATCACCTCGCCCACGCCGTACGCCGCCGCGAGCTCGCGCAGCTGCTCGGCCGCCTGCTTCGGGTCACCGACCACCCAGCGCTCGCGCATCGCCGCCTGCAGCCCCTGGTGCACGGCCGGGACCGGGTCGGCCTCGGCTTCCTCGACCAACCGCTGCGGGCGGAGCGCTCCCCCGGTGCGCAGCGCGATCATCGCCTGGAGCTGCGGCAGTGCGAGCCGCTCGGCCTCCTCGGCCGTCTCGGCGACCGCCGCGTTGACGGTCAGGAACGTGCGCGGGGCGTCCAGGTCGGCCGAGGGCCGGAAGCTGTCGCGGTAGAGGGCGAGCGCCTCCGCCGTACCCGAACCGGAGAAGTGGTGCGCGAAGACGTACGGCAGGCCGAGCTCGGCGGCCAGCCGCGCGGAGTAGTCGGACGAGCCGAGCAGCCACAGCGTCGGCACGCTCACGGCGTGCGGGGTGGCGCGCAGCTCGAACGTCTCGCCGCGCAGGTCGAGGCCGGCTCCCTCCCGGGCCATCAGCGCGGCCACGTTCTGCACGTAGTCGCCGAACCGGTTCACCACGTCCTCGTCGGTCGCGCCGCTGCGCAGCACGTAGCGGGTGACCGGGTCGGTGCCGGGCGCGCGGCCGATGCCGAGGTCGATGCGACCGGGGTGGGCGGCCTCGAGCAGCGCGAACTGCTCGGCGACCACGAGCGGCGCGTGGTTGGGCAGCATGACGCCGCCGGAACCGACCCGGATCCGCCCGGTGGCGCCGGCGATCATCGCGATCAGCACCGGCGGGTTGGTCGCCGCGACGGCCGGCATGTTGTGGTGCTCGGCCACCCAGTAGCGCTCGTAGCCGGCCGCGTCCGCGGTGCGCGCCAGGGACAGCGACGCGCGGATGGCGTCGCCGGTCGTCTGGTCGGTGCGGACCGGGACGAGGTCGAGGACGGACAGGGTCAGCGGTTCCGAGGGCACGGGCGGCACAACGCCGGCGAGGCCCCGGTTGTTCCGCACGGCCGGGCCGCGGCGTCAGGTGGCCAGCCGGTCCAGCAGCCACGACGGCCGGACGACGGAGGCACCGACGGCCTCGACCCGCGCCTGCAGACCACGGTCGGCGGTGACCACGGCGATCTCGCGCCCGTCGGCGACGCGCGCGGCAGCCTCGGCCACGATCGTGTCGTCGCCGGACCCGGTGGCGTGGACCGTCACGACGACGCCGTCCGCCACGGCCGGCACACCCGCGCGGGCCGCGCCCTCGAGGACGACCACGACCTCGTCGTGCGGTACGGCGGTCGCGGACAGCTGCGCCACGAGCCGTGCGGCAGCACCGGCGCGGTCGCGCCACCAGCCGTCCGGGCGGCTGCCCACCACGTTCGCGGCGTCGACGACGAGCGACGACGCGGACACCCGGCGGCTCTCAGCGCCCGCCGAACGGCACGCCGAGCTCGGCGAGCTTGGCCTCGCCGCCGTCGAGCGCCGTCAGCACCCAGGCCCCGTCGGGCGTCAGGGTGAAGGTGTTCTCGCTGTGGGCGGCCCACGAGCCGTCGTCGGTGACGACCGTCCAGTCGTCGTCGAGCACGGTCGTCTCGGGCGAGCCGAGCACGATCATCGGCTCCACGGCGAGCGCCAGGCCGCGCACCAGCTTGGGGCCGCGGCCAGGCCGGCCGTAGTTGGGAACGTTGGGCGGCTGGTGCATCGCGGACCCGATGCCGTGCCCGACGTACTCCTCGAGGATGCCGTAGTCCCCCTGGCTGCGGACGTAGCTCTCCACGGCGTGGGAGATGTCGGTGACCCGGCCGCCGAGGGCAGCCGCGGCGATCCCGCGCCACATCGCCTCCTCGGTCACCCGGATCAGCTCGCACACCTCGTCGGGCACCTCGCCCACGGGCACCGTCACCGCGGCGTCCCCGTGCCAGCCCTGGACGATCGCGCCGCAGTCGATGCTGACGACGTCGCCGTCGTTGATCACCCGGTCGCCGGGGATGCCGTGGACGACCTCGTCGTTGACCGACACGCACAGCGTGCCCGGGAACCCGTGGTAGCCGAGGAACGACGGCGTGGCTCCGCGCGAGCGGATGTGGTCCTCCGCGACCGCGTCGAGGGCGCCGGTCGTCATGCCCGGCTTCACGGTACGGCGGACCAGGTCGAGCGTCTCGCCGACCACGAGCCCGGCCTCGCGCATCAGCGCGATCTGCTCGGGCGTCTTGATCTCGACGCCGCGGTCACGGAAGCCCATCGACACTCGTCCAGCAGGACCGGTCAGCTGGCGGCGGCGCCGGTGACGCCGAGCGCCTGGAAGACGCGGGCGCTCACCTCGTCGACGGTGCCCATGCCGTCGACCTCCGTGAGGACGCCGTGACCGGCGTACACCGAGATCAGCGGGGCGGTCTGCTCGGCGTAGACGTCCTGCCGCCGCCGGATGACCTCCTCGGTGTCGTCGGTGCGACCCTCGGTCTCGGCCCGGCGCAGCAGCCGCGCGACGATCTCGTCCTGGTCGACGGTCAGCACGACGACCGCGTCGATCGCGGCCTTGTGGTCGGCCAGCATCGCGTCGAGCTCCTCGACCTGGGCCACCGTGCGCGGGTAGCCGTCGAGCAGGAAGCCGCCGCGGGCGTCGTCCTGGTTGATCCGGTCGCGCACCATCGCGTTGGTGACGGAGTCCGGGACGTACTCGCCCGCGTCCATGTAGCCCTTGGCCTCGAGGCCGAGCGGCGTCTGCTGCGAGACGTTGGCCCGGAAGATGTCACCGGTGGAGATGGCGGGCACGCCCAGCTTGGCGGCGATCACCTTCGCCTGCGTTCCCTTCCCCGCACCCGGGGGGCCCATCAGGATGAGTCGCATCAGCGCAAGAACCCTTCGTAGTTGCGCTGCTGGAGCTGGCTCTCGATCTGCTTCACCGTGTCGAGCGCGACACCCACCATGATCAGGATGGAGGTACCACCGAACGGGAAGTTCTGGTTCGCGTTCACCAGCACGAGGGCGACGAGCGGGACCAGCGAGATCAGACCGAGGTACAGCGAGCCCGGCAGCGTGATGCGGGACAGGACGTAGTTGAGGTACTCCTCGGTCGGCTTTCCCGCCCGGATCCCGGGGATGAAGCCGCCGTACTTCTTCATGTTGTCCGCGACTTCCTGAGGGTTGAAGGTGATCGCGACGTAGAAGTAGGTGAAGAAGATGATCAGGCCGAAGTACACCGCCATGTAGAGGGGGTGGTCCCCTGACACCAGGTAGGTGTTGAGGAAGTCGGCCCAGGCGGAACGGCTCTGGCCGGCGAACTGGACGGCCATCGCCGGCAGGTAGAGCAGGCTCGAGGCGAAGATGACCGGGATGATGCCGGCCTGGTTGACCTTGAGCGGGATGTACGTCGACGAGCCGCCGAACATCTTGCGGCCCACCATGCGACGGGCGTACTGCACCGGGATCCGGCGCTGCCCCTGTTCCATGAAGATGACGGCCGCCACCAGCACGAGTCCGATCGCCATCACCAGGGCGAACACCCACCAGCCGCGCGAGACCTTGACCTGCCACAGGGCCGAGGGGAAGGTCGCGACGACCTGGGTGAAGATCAGGATGGACATGCCGTTGCCGATGCCGCGGTCGGTGATCAGCTCGCCGAGCCACATGATGACGGCGGTGCCGGCGGTCATCGTGATGACCATGACGACCATGGTCGTCAGGCTGTCCTCGTTGTAGAGGAGCGGGTCGGGGCAGCCTTGGAGCAGCTGCCGGCTGCGCGCGAGCGCGACGATGCCGGTCGCCTGCAGCACCGCCAGCGCCAACGTGAGGTACCGGGTGTACTGCGTGATCTTGGTCTGGCCGGCCTGGCCCTCCTTCTTGAGGGCCTCGAGGCGCGGGATCACGACCACGAGCAGCTGCAGGATGATGCTCGCCGTGATGTACGGCATGATCCCGAGCGCGAACACGGTCAGCTGGAGCAGCGCGCCGCCGGAGAAGAGGTTGATCAGGCCGTAGAGGCCGTCGTTCTCGATCTGCGCGAAACAGGCCTGCACGTTGCCGACGTTGACGCCGGGCGCGGGGACCTGGGACCCGAACCGGAAGATGACGACGATCAACATCACGAACAGCAACTTGCGTCGCAGGTCCGGCGTGCGGAACGCGTTCGCGAAAGCGCCTAGCACTGGGGTGACACCGTCCTCTTCATCACTACCTGTCCAATCCCCCGGCGGCGGATTCCTGGGACCCTGAGGGCTCCCACACCGAGGAGACGGTCCCCCGCTGCTGCGGACAGGACCACGGAAGCCTAACAGGGGCCCGAGCACCCGGCGCGGTCAGGGATTACTCCCTGCCGACCGAGGCTCGAGCCCCTGTGCACGGTCATGCTGGGTTCGCGAAACGGGGAGAGCCGGAGGCTCAGACCTCGGTCGCGGTGCCGCCGGCGGCGGCGATCTTCTCCTTGGCCGAGGCGGAGAACGCGTGCGCGCTCACCTGCACGGCCACGGACAGGTCACCGGAGCCGAGCACCTTGACGGGGCTGCCGTCGCGGACGGCACCCTTCGCCACCAGGTCCTCGACACCCACGGTGCCGCCCTCGGGGAAGAGGTCGTTGATCCGGTCGAGGTTGACGACCTGGAACTCGACCTTGAACGGGTTCTTGAAGCCCTTGAGCTTCGGCATCCGCATGTGGATCGGCATCTGGCCACCCTCGAAGGCGGCCGGAACCTGGTAGCGGGCCTTGGTGCCCTTGGTACCGCGACCGGCGGTCTTGCCCTTCGAGCCCTCACCGCGACCCACGCGGGTCTTGGCGGTCTTGGCACCAGGGGCGGGACGCAGGTGGTGCAGCTTGAGCGTCATGTCAGTCGACCTCCTCGACCGTCACCATGTGACGGACGGTGTGGACCATGCCACGGATCTCGGGACGGTCCTCCTTGACGACGACGTCGCCGATGCGCTTGAGGCCAAGCGAACGGAGGGTGTCCCGCTGGTTCTGCTTGCAGCCGATCGAGGACCGCTGCTGCTGGACCTTGAGACGCGCCATCAGGACGACACCTCCGCACGGGCCTTCAGCAGCGCGGCCGGGGCGACGTCCTCGACGGGGAGGCCACGGCGGGCCGCGACGGCCTCGGGCTCCTCGAGCGAGCGCAGCGCCTCGACGGTCGCGTGCACGATGTTGATCTGGTTCGACGAGCCGAGCGACTTGCTCAGGACGTCGTGGATGCCGGCGCACTCCAGCACGGCGCGCACCGGGCCACCGGCGATCACACCGGTACCGGGAGCAGCCGGGCGGAGCAGCACGACGCCGGCCGCCTTCTCACCCTGGATGGGGTGCGGGATGGTGCCCTGGACACGGGGGACCTTGAAGAAGTGCTTCTTGGCCTCCTCGACGCCCTTGGCGATCGCGGCCGGCACCTCCTTGGCCTTGCCGTAGCCCACGCCGACCATGCCATCGCCGTCACCGACGATCACGAGGGCGGTGAAGCTGAAGCGACGACCACCCTTCACGACCTTGGCGACACGGTTGATCGCGACGACACGCTCGATGTAGGCGGTCTTGTCGGCGACCTGGCCACCGCGACGGTCGTCGCGGCCACCACGGCGCTCGCCACCGCCGCTACGGCGCTGGGATCCGCTCATTTCGAACTACCTCTTCCTCTACTTGTTGTCGCGATCAGAACGCGAGGCCGCCCTCGCGGGCGCCGTCGGCCAGGGCGGCGACCCGCCCGTGGTACTGGTTGCCGGCTCGGTCGAACACCGCGGCGGTCACACCCGCGGCCTTCGCGCGCTCGGCGACGAGCTCGCCGACCTTGCGGGCCTTGGCGGACTTGTCACCGTCGAACGAGCGCAGGTCGGCCTCCATGGTGCTGGCGGAGGCGAGCGTCTTGCCGATCACGTCGTCCACGACCTGCACGCTGATGTGCTTCGAGGAGCGGGTGACCACCAGACGCGGACGCTCGGCGGTGCCGGAGATCGTCTTGCGGCCACGGACCTGACGACGCAGGCGCGAGGCGGTGCGGCCGGCCGTGTGCTTCTTGTGCTTGAGGGAGATCGCCATGGTCACTTACCAGCCTTTCCGACCTTGCGGCGGATCTGCTCGCCCGCGTAGCGGACGCCCTTGCCCTTGTACGGCTCGGGCTTGCGGAGCTTGCGGATGTTCGCGGCGACCTCGCCGACCAGCTGCTTGTCGATGCCCTGGACACCGAGCTTGGTGGGGCCCTCGACCGTGAAGGTGATGCCCTCGGGGGCGTTGACCGTGATCGAGTGCGAGTAGCCGAGCTGGAACTCCAGCTGGGTGGGGCCCTTCGACAGGACGCGGTAGCCCACGCCCACGATCTCGAGCTTCTTCTCGTAGCCGTCGGTCACGCCGATCACCATGTTGTTGATCAGGGTGCGGGTCAGGCCGTGCAGCGAGCGCGACTCGCGCTCGTCGTCCGGACGCGAGACCTCGACGCTGCCGTCCTCGCCCTTGCCGACGGAGATCGGGGCGGCGACGGTGTGGCTCAGGGTGCCCTTCGGACCCTTGACCGTCACCAGACGCTCCTCGATCGCGACGTCGACACCCGACGGGACCGTGATGGGGAGCTTGCCAATGCGCGACATGCTGTGTGTTTCCTTCCCTGGTCTCGCGGGTTACCAGACGTAGGCGAGGACTTCCCCACCCACGCCCTTCTGGTTCGCCTGGCGGTCGGTCAGCAGACCCTGGCTCGTCGAGATGATCGCGACGCCGAGGCCGCCGAGCACCTTCGGGAGCCCGGTGTGCTTCGCGTAGACGCGCAGGCCGGGCTTGCTGATCCGGCGGACGCCCGCGATGGAGCGCTCGCGGTTCTGGCCGAACTTGAGGGTCACGTGGAGGGTCTTGCCCACCTCGCCCTCAGCCGGGTCCTCGACCTTCCAGGAGGTGATGTAGCCCTCCTGCTGGAGGATCTCCGCGACGCCGGCCTTGATCTTGCTGTACGGCATCGTCACCGAGTCGTGGTACGCCTGGTTGGCGTTGCGCAGACGGGTCAGCATGTCTGCGATCGGGTCAGTCATCGTCATGGCCGTGAGGCCCTTTCTCACCGTGGTTTCGCGAGCCCGTGCTGGACGGGCGCTGCGACCTTCAGCGTTGTCGGTTGAACTCGAATGCGGGGGTCGTGCAGGGGTGGAGTGCTGTTACCAGCTGCTCTTGGTGACGCCGGGCAGCTCGCCCCGGTGCGCCATCTCGCGCAGGCAAATGCGGCACAGGCCGAACTTGCGGTAGACCGCCTTCGGCCGGCCGCAGCGCTGGCAGCGGGTGTAGCCGCGGACCTTGAACTTCGGGGTCCGGGCCGCCTTGACCTTGAGCGCAGTCTTCGCCATCGGTCAGTCCTCCTTGAACGGGAAGCCGAGCTGCTTGAGCAGCGCGCGACCCTCGTCGTCGTTCGTGGCCGTGGTCACGACCGTGATGTCCATGCCCCGCGAGCGGTCGACCCGGTCCTGGTCGATCTCGTGGAACATGACCTGCTCGGTCAGACCGAAGGTGTAGTTGCCCCGGCCGTCGAACTGCTTCGCGGAGAGACCGCGGAAGTCACGGATGCGCGGCAGCGCCAGCGCCAGCAGGCGGTCCAGGAACTCCCACATGCGGTCGCCGCGCAGGGTCACGTGCGCGCCGATCGGCATGCCCTCGCGCAGCTTGAACTGCGCGATCGACTTGCGGGCCTTGGTGACCTGCGGCTTCTGGCCGGTGATCGCGGTGAGGTCCTTGACCGCACCCTCGATCAGCTTGGAGTCGCGCGCGGCCTCGCCGACGCCCATGTTGACCACGATCTTGGTCAGGCCGGGCACCTGCATGACGTTGGCGTAGCTGAACTCGCTCTGCATCCCGGCGATGACCTCGTCGCGGTACTTCTGCTTGAGGCGCGGAAGCTCGCGGGTCTCGGTGCTGGTGGTGCTCATGTCAGATCTCCTCACCGGTCTTGCGCGAGATGCGGACACTGCGCTGAGCGGTGTACTCGGACCCGTCGGAACGGCGCTTCTTGGTCTCGACGCGCTTGAAGCCCACGCGGGTGGTGCCCTTGCCGTCGACCAGCATCACGTTGGAGACGTGGATGGCCGCCTCCTGCGTCACGATGCCGCCGGTCGTGCCGGCGCGGCCGCCCTGGTTGACGACCTTGGTGTGCCGCTTGATGCGGTTGACGCCCTCGACGATCACCCGGTCCTGCTCGGCCTGGACGGCGATGACCTTGCCCTCGACGCCCTTGTCCTTGCCGGCGATGACGCGGACGACGTCGCCCTTCTTGATGTTCAGGTTCTTCGCCATGGTTCAGAGCACCTCCGGCGCCAGCGAGATGATCTTCATGAACTTCTTCTCCCGCAGCTCGCGGCCCACGGGGCCGAAGATGCGGGTGCCGCGCGGCTCGCCGTCGTTCTTGAGAATCACCGCGGCGTTCTCGTCGAAGCGGATGTACGAGCCGTCCGGACGGCGGCGCTCCTTGACGGTGCGTACGACGACGGCCTTGACGACATCACCCTTCTTGACGTTGCCACCGGGGATCGCGTCCTTGACGGTGGCGACGATGACGTCGCCGATGCCGGCGTAGCGACGGCCCGAACCGCCGAGAACACGGATGCAGAGGATCTCCTTCGCACCGGTGTTGTCGGCGACCTTGAGTCGCGACTCCTGCTGGATCATCGGTTCTTCTCCTGGTTGTCGCGCCGGTTCTCATTGCTGAGCCTGGCGGAACTCGGTGGCGGCCGGAGCCGCCGTTTGACGTTGCTTACTTGGCCTTCTCGAGCACCTCGACGACGCGCCAGCGCTTGGTGGCCGACAGCGGACGGGTCTCCTGAATCAGGACCCGGTCGCCGACGCCGCACTGGTTCTGCTCGTCGTGCACCTTGAGCTTGCTGGTGCGGCGCATGACCTTGCCGTAGAGGGCGTGCTTCACACGGTCCTCGACGGAGACGACCACGGTCTTCTCCATCTTGTCGCTGACCACGAGGCCCTCGCGGACCTTGCGGGAATTGCGTGCCTGCTCGTTGCTCACGGTCTTCTCTGCAGCCTTCTCGCTCATGCGGCACCGTCCTCACTGCCCGGGGCCTGACGGATCCCGAGCTCACGCTCGCGCACCACGGTGTAGATGCGCGCGATGTCACGCTTGACCGTGCGGAGACGGCCGTGGCTCTCGAGCTGCCCGGTGGCGGCCTGGAAGCGGAGGTTGAACAGCTCCTCCTTGGCCTCCCGCAGCTTCTGCTCGAGGTCGACGTTGGTCATGTCGTCCAGCTCGTGGGCTGTGGTCGCCATCAGAAGTCACCTGCCTCGCGCGTGACGAACTTGCACTTCATGGGGAGCTTGTGCATCGCGCGGCGCATGGCCTCGCGAGCGATGTCCTCCGGAACACCGGAGAGCTCGAACATCACGCGACCGGGCTTGACGTTCGCGATCCACCACTCCGGCGAGCCCTTGCCGGAACCCATGCGGGTCTCGGCCGGCTTCTTGGTCAGCGGACGGTCGGGGTAGATGTTGATCCACACCTTTCCGCCACGCTTGATGTGCCGGGTCATCGCGATACGCGCCGACTCGATCTGACGGTTGGTGACGTAGTGGCCCTCGACCGCCTGGATGCCGAAGTCGCCGAAGGCGAGACTCGTGCCACCCTTGGCCGCACCCGTCCGCTTGGGGTGGTGCTGCTTGCGGTGCTTGACCCTGCGGGGCATCAGCATGGGACTCAGGCCTCCTGTCCGCTGTTGTCACCGGCGGGGGCGGCCGGAGCGGCGGCCTCGGCCGGCGCCTCGGTCTGCGGTGCGCGGTCCGCACGCGACGGACGGTTGCCCCGGCCGGGACGGTCGCCGCCACGGGCACCGCCGCGACCGCGGCTCGGCGCACCGGCGCGCGCGGCCGCCTGGGCCTCACGCTCGGCGCGGGTGCCCGCGACCTCGCCCTTGTAGATCCAGACCTTCACGCCGATGCGGCCGAAGGTCGTCTTGGCCTCGTAGAAGCCGTAGTCGATGTCCGCACGGAGCGTGTGCAGGGGCACGCGGCCCTCGCGGTAGAACTCCGAGCGCGACATCTCGGCGCCACCGAGGCGACCCGAGCACTGGATGCGGACGCCCTTGGCGCCGGACCGCATGGTGGTCTGCATCGCCTTGCGCATCGCGCGACGGAAGGCCACGCGGCCGGCGAGCTGCTCGGCCACGCCCTGCGCGACGAGCTGCGCGTCGGTCTCGGGGCTCTTCACCTCGAGGATGTTGAGCTGGACCTGCTTGCCGGTGAGCTTCTCGAGCTCGCCGCGGATGCGGTCCGCCTCGGCGCCACGCCGACCGATGACGATGCCCGGACGCGCCGTGTGGATGTCAACGCGGACGCGGTCGCGGGTGCGCTCGATCTCGACGCGGGAGATGCCCGCGCGCTCCATGCCCTTGGACAGCAGGCGACGGATGGCGACGTCCTCACCGACGTACGACTTGTAGAGCTTGTCGGCGTACCAACGGCTCCGGTGGTCGGTCGAGATGCCCAGACGGAAGCCGTTCGGGTTGATCTTCTGACCCATTACTTCTGACCCTTCCGGTTGTCGTCGGCGGCCGGCTGCACCACGAGGGTGATGTGGCTGGTCCGCTTGTTGATGCGGGACGCACGGCCCTGGGCGCGGGGGCGCCAGCGCTTCATCGTGGGACCCTCGTCGACCATCGCCTTGGACACGACCAGCGTGCCGCGGTCGAGGTCCTCGGTGGTCTCCGCGTTGGCGACCGCGCTCTCGAGGACCTTGTAGACCGTCTGCGCCGCCGCCTGGGGGGCGAACTGGAGCAGGGCCAGGGCCTCGTCGACCTGCATGCCGCGGACCATGTCGACGACACGACGCGCCTTCATCGGGGTGATCCGGACGAAGCGGGCGCTGGCGAAAGCGCCGGGCTCCTCGCCCAGCAGGCTCTCGCGTCGGGCGCTCACGCGCCTACGCTCGGTAACGCTCATAACCTTCGATCTCTCTCGTTCGGTCGGCTGCCACCCGCGGTCAGCGGCGGCGGCTCTTCCGGTCGTCCTTGACGTGCCCGCGGTAGGTGCGGGTCGGCGCGAACTCCCCGAGCTTGTGGCCGACCATGGAGTCGGTCACGAACACCGGGACGTGCTTCCGGCCGTCGTGCACGGCGATCGTGTGGCCGATCATGTCGGGCACGATCATGGAGCGACGCGACCACGTCTTGATGACGTTGTGCGTGCCCTTCTCGTTCTGCGCGTCCACCTTCTTCTGCAGGTGGTCGTCGACGAAGGGGCCCTTCTTCAGGCTGCGAGGCATCGTGTTCTTCCTTCCCTAGCCTGTTCAGCGCTTCTTGCCGGTGCGGCGGCGACGGACGATGAGGGCGTCGGAGGACTTGCGCTTGCGCGTGCGGCCCTCCGGCTTGCCCCACGGGGACACGGGGTGACGACCACCGGACGTCTTGCCCTCACCACCACCGTGCGGGTGGTCGACCGGGTTCATGACGACACCGCGGACGGTCGGACGCTTGCCCTTCCAGCGCATGCGCCCGGCCTTGCCCCAGTTGATGTTCGACTGCTCGGCGTTGCCGACCTCGCCGACCGTGGCGCGGCAGCGCACGTCGACGTACCGCATCTCACCGGAGGGCATGCGCAGCTGGGCGCGGCTGCCCTCGCGGGCGACGAGCTGGGCCGAGATGCCGGCGGACCGGGCGATCTTGGCGCCGCCGCCGGGACGGAGCTCGATGCAGTGGATCGTGGTACCGACCGGGATGTTGCGCAGCGGCAGGTTGTTGCCCGGCTTGATGTCGGCCTTGGGACCGGCCTCGACCGTGGCGCCCTGACGCAGGCCCTGCGGCGCGATGATGTAGCGCTTCTCGCCGTCGGCGTAGTGCAGGAGCGCGATGCGCGCGGTGCGGTTGGGGTCGTACTCGATGTGCGCGACCTTGGCCGGCACGCCGTCCTTGTCGTAGCGACGGAAGTCGACGACGCGGTAGGCGCGCTTGTGGCCACCGCCCTGGTGGCGCGTCGTGATCCGGCCCTGGTTGTTGCGGCCGCCCTTCTTGGGGAGCGGACGCACCAGCGACTTCTCCGGCGTCGAACGCGTGACCTCGACGAAGTCCGCGACCGACGAGCCACGACGGCCCGGGGTGGTCGGCTTGTACTTACGGATGCCCATGTCTTCTCAGTCCTTCTACTGCCCGGTCAGGAGACCGGACCTCCGAAGATGTCGATGCGCTGGCCCTCGGCGAGCGAGACGATCGCGCGCTTGGTGTTGGCGCGGCGGCCGACACCGAAGCGGGTGCGACGAGCCTTGCCCTGCCGGTTGAGGGTGTTGACGGACGTGACCTTGACGTTGAACACCTTCTCGACCGCGATCTTGATCTCGGTCTTGTTGGCGTCCGGGTGCACCAGGAAGGTGTACTTGTTGGCGTCGAGCAGGCCGTAGCTCTTCTCGGAGACGACCGGCGCGATCAGCACGTCGCGGTGGTCCTTGTGGAACGTGCTCACTGGTCAGCCTCCTCGGTGCTGGCCTTGGCGCCGGCCTCCACGAAGCCCGCGGCCTCGGCGTCGGCAGCCGTCTTGAACCAGACGTCAGCGGTCGTGTTGTCGTACCAGCGGCCACCGGGGGCGTGGTACTTCTTCGAGTCGGACTTGCCCTTGATCTCGTAGCCGGCAGGCGCGCTGCCGTCCTCGAGCGCCGCAGCGGCACCCTCGAACGGCGCCTCGGCGACGACGCCGACCTTGTCGTCCTCGATGTCGGCGGCCTCGGTGGAGGTCGCGACGGCCTTGACCGACTTGCCGGTCGACGGGCCCGCCACGAACGCGTCGTACGCGCCCTTGGTGAAGACCACGTCGTCGGAGAGCAGCACGTCGTAGGTGTTGAGCTGGTCGACGGCCAGGATGTGCACGGTGTCGACGTTGCGCAGCGACAGCCAGGTCAGGTCGTCGCCCCGCTCGAGCACCACGAGGGCGCGCGGGCGGTCGCTGAGGCTGGACAGCGCGGCGAGGGCGTTCTTCGTCGACGGCTTGTCGCCGGAGACGAACGACTCCACGACGTGCACGCGGCCGGCGCGGGCCCGGTCGGAGAGGGCACCGCGCAGGGCGGCGGCCTTCATCTTCTTGGGCGTGCGCTGGTCGTAGCTGCGCGGCGTCGGGCCGTGCACGGTGCCACCACCGGCGAACTGCGGCGCGCGGGTCGAGCCCTGGCGGGCGCGACCGGTGCCCTTCTGCTTGTAGGGCTTGCGGCCACCACCGCGGACCTCGCCGCGGGACTTGGTGTCGTGGGTGCCCTGGCGGGCCGCGGCCTGCTGGGCGACGACGACCTGGTGGATCAGCGGGATGTTGACCTGCACGTCGAAGATCTCCGCAGGCAGGTCGACCTTGACGGTCTTGACGGAAGCCATGGTCAGCCCTCCTTGACGGTCGACTTGGCGGCGGAACGGATGACCACGAGGCCGCCCTTGGGGCCGGGGACGGCGCCCTTGAGCAGGATCAGGCCCTTCTCGACGTCCACGGCGTGGATCGAGACGTTCTGCGTGGTGACGGTGTCCCCACCCATGCGGCCGGCCATCCGGACGCCCTTGAAGACGCGACCCGGGGTCGCGCAGGCGCCGATGGAACCGGGCTTGCGGTGGTTGCGGTGCGCACCGTGGGAGGCGCCCACGCCGGAGAAGCCGTGACGCTTCATCGTTCCGGCGAAGCCCTTGCCCTTGCTGGTGCCGGTCACGTCGACCTCCTCGCCCGCGGCGAAGACCTCCGGGGAGAGCTCCTGGCCGACGGAGTACGACGCGGCGTCCGCGGTGCGGATCTCGACGACGTGGCGACGGGGCGTGGTGCCCGCCTTGGCGAAGTGGCCGGCCTGCGGCTTGGTCACCTTGCGGCCGTCGATCTCGCCGAAGCCGATCTGGACGGCGTTGTAGCCGTCGGTCTCGGGCTGGCGGACCTGCGTGACCACGTTGGTGCCGGCCGCGATCACGGTCACGGGCACGATGCGGTTGTTCTCGTCCCAGGTCTGGGTCATGCCGAGCTTGGTGCCCAGCAGCCCACGGACGTTGCGTTCAAGAGTGCTCATTGGTTATCAGGCCTCGTCGCGACTCAGAGCTTGATCTCGATGTCGACACCGGCCGGGAGGTCGAGACGCATGAGCGAGTCAACCGTCTTCGGCGTGGGGTCGATGATGTCGATGAGACGCTTGTGGGTGCGCATCTCGAAGTGCTCGCGGCTGTCCTTGTACTTGTGCGGCGAACGGATGACGCAGTAGACGTTCTTCTCCGTGGGCAGCGGCACAGGGCCAGCGACCTTTGCGCCCGTGCGCGTGACCGTGTCAACGATCTTGCGGGCGGAGGTGTCGATCACCTCGTGGTCGTAGGCCTTGAGCCGGATGCGGATCTTCTGTCCCGCCATAGCTCCTCGTCGTCCTTTACTAGTCCTGAGCCCGCCGGGCTCGTCGTACCGCCAAGTCCAGTGGCCGTTCCGGGAGGACCCGGTCGGTCACGCTGCCCCTTGGCACTGCCTCCTCCGACCCCCGCGGTCGGGCGTGTCGCGCATGCTGGGCGCAACACGAGACCGATCTCGCGATGTTGGAGTGGCTACCCGACGCACGGTCGGGCCTGAAAGGGTCTCCTGGTGCGGCGCGGCGCACGCGACTCACTGGCAACCAGGTGGAACCGATTCAGGAGTCAAAGTGCGCTGCGCCCCGGCGACCCCGCCGGAGCAACCGGACTATCTTGTCAGAGGTCGTGGTGCCTTATCAAATCGGCCCCGGACCGAGGCGGAATGACCCGATCGAGGCGTGTCCCCGCGCACCCACGATGCCCTAGTTTCGGCGCATGAGCGAACCCGCCTCCGCCGCCTCGTCCGCGTCCTCACCGGTCGACCGCGACCGCTTGCGGGCGCTGCACGCCGAGGAGGAGTCCCGGTTCGTCGCGGACCGGCCGCGCTCGGCCGCGTTGGCCGCCGAGGCCGCCGACGCGCTGCTCGCCGGCGTCCCGATGCCCTGGATGACTCGCTGGCCGGGGGCGTTCCCGGTGTTCTTCGAGACGGCGTCCGGGGCCCGGTTCACCGACGTCGACGGCCGGGAGTACGTCGACCTCTGCCTCGGCGACACGGGAGCGATGACGGGGCACGCCCTGCCGGCCGTCACCGAGGCGATCACCGAGCGCGCAAGCACCGGGATCACCACCATGCTGCCCAGCACCGACGCGGCCTGGGTCGCCGAGGAGCTGCGCCGCCGGTTCGGGCTGGCGCGCTGGCAGATGGCGATGTCGGCCACGGACGCGAACCGGTTCGTCCTGCGCTTCGCCCGGCACCTGACCGGCCGCCCGAAGGTCGCGGTGATGGACTGGTGCTACCACGGCACCGTCGACGAGACCCTGGCCGTCCTCGACGGCGACAAGGTGGTCCCCCGGCCCGGGGCGCTCGGCCCGCAGGTCGACGTCGCGCTGACCACCCGGGTGGTGCCGTTCAACGACCTGGCCGCCCTCGAGGCCGCCCTGGCCCACGGCGACGTCGCCTGCCTGCTGATGGAGCCGGCGCTGACCAACATCGGCATCGTGCTCCCCGAGGAGGGCTACCTCGACGAGGTCCGTCGCCTGACCCGCGAGGCCGGCACCCTCCTGGTGATCGACGAGACGCACACGCTGTGCGCCGGCCCCGGCGGAGCCACCCGGGCGTGGGGCCTCGTCCCGGACATCCTGGTCGTCGGCAAGCCGATCGGTGGCGGCGTCCCCGCCGCGGCGTACGGCGTCAGCCAGGAGGTCGCGGACCGGCTCGGCCCGCAGATGCTGTCCCACGACATCGACGTGGCGGGCGTCGGCGGCACCCTCACCGGCAACGCGCTGGCGCTGGCCGCGGTGCGCCGGACGCTGTCGGTGGCGCTGCGCGAGGAGGACTTCGCGGTGGCGATCCCGCTGGCGCAGCGCTGGGCCGACGGCGTGGCCCGGGGGATCGCCGAGCACGGGCTGCCATGGCACGTCCAGCGCCTGGGCGCCCGCGCGGAGTACTGGTTCTGCCCGCCGCCGCGCGACGGGGCCGCCGCCGCGGCCGCGGTCGACGAGGAGCTCGAGGCGTTCATGCACCTGTGGGCGCTGAACCGGGGCATCCTGCTCACGCCGTTCCACAACATGGCGCTGTTCTCGCCGCACCACACCGAGGCGGACGTGGACCTGCACACCGAGGTGTTCGGAGACGCCGTGGCCGCTCTGCTCGGTCGGTAGCCTTTCTGCATGAGCTGGTGGCGCCGCGTGATGGTCGAGCGGCACGGCCACAACTGGGTGCTGCTGGGGCGGTTCGCGCTGGTCGGCGCGTCGGGCGTGGTCGTGAACCTCGTGACGCTGCGTCTGGTCGAGCAGCTCGGCCCGACGTACACGCAGGTGTGGCTGGACCTGCCGCTCACCGACTACAACGTGCGCTGGTACCACCTCTACACGGCGTTCGCGTTCCTCGTCGCCAACCTGTGGAACTTCCAGCTCAACCGCTCGTGGGCGTTCCGCAGCGCCGTGCACAAGCGGCCGTGGCTCTCGGAGTACCTCCCGTTCCTGACCGTCGGCCTGCTCGCGCTCGGGCTCAACCTGCTGATCGTCACGCTGCTGATCCACCCGCACTCCCCGTTGTCGCTCCCGGAGTCCGTGTTCGACGACAGCTCGGCCTTCCGCTCGCGCCTGCTCTGGGCGAACTTCATCGCGGTCGTCATGATCACCCCGGTGTCGTTCGTGACCAACAAGTTCTGGGCGTTCCGCGCCGTCCGGGCCGCCCGGCGCGCGTCCCTGCTGTCGCGCTGATACCCCGGTGACGCCGCCCGCGTCCCGGGCTTACTCTCTGGTCGTGGCCGCGGACTGGGCCGTGCTGGCCTTCGTCATCGCCGCGATCGGTGCGGCGCTCAACGTCCGTGTCCGCCGGCGGGTGCTGCGGACGGGCGAGCGCGTCGGCCGGCGCCTCTGGGCGCTGGTGCCCCGGCGGGTGCGCCCCACGGCCGACAGCCGGCCCATCGAGGTGATCGCCCACGACGCGCGGCGTCTCGGCCACCGCTTCCACCACCCGCACCGCGGGCTGACGTTCGTGAAGTACGAGAGCACCCGCTGGGCCTACGACAAGGTCCTCGCCGAGGGCTGCCGCGCGCTCGGCATCGAGCACCTGCTCGGCGTGCTGCCGCCCGGACCGGAGCTCGACGCTGAGCGCCGACGCGTGGAGTGGCTGCTGTACCAGGCCGGGCTCGACGTCGACGACGCTGCCTGACCCCCGGCCGCCGTACCCCGAGTTATACAAGTGCGCTTGTGAGAGTCGGGCCGGGTCTCTAGCGTCCTGGCTGTGACACGACGGACCCGCCGCACCGCCGACCAGCGCCACGCCGACACCGCGCCCTCGCCCGAGGGGCCCGAGGTCATCGAGCAGCTGATCGCCTACTACCACCCGACCCGCCAGAAGATCCTCGAGACGATCTCGGTGCACGGCCCGGCGAGCGTCGGGATGATCGCCGACCGCCTCGGCATCGCCCCGGGCAGCGTGAGCCACCATCTCAAGCCGCTGCACCGCGCCGGCTTCGTCGAGCCCGCCCCCGAGCTCGCCGCCGACACCCGCGCGAGCTGGTGGCGGCTGGCCCGGACGAGCGTGTCCTACGACGCCCTCGACTACCCGCCCGGCAGCCGCGCGCGCGAGGTGGTCGGTCTGGCCGAGAAGGCCAACGACGACCGACACGTCGCCGCGATGCGCACGTGGCGGACCCGGCGGCACGAGCTGCCCGGGGCGTGGCGGCGGGCGGGCGGCTCGAGCGACACCGGCATCGCGGCGACGGCCGAGCAGGTCGAGGACCTGCTCACCCGGGTCAACGAGGTCTTCCGCACCTGGGCCTACGAGGTGCACGACGACCAGCAGGTCCACCCCGACGCCGACCGGCGGCACGTGCTCGCCTTCGCCCACGTGGTGCCGAGCGTCGAGGGCGGCACCCGGTGACCGAGACGCTGATCCCTGACTCCGCCGGGCGCACCCTGCCCCCGCCCACCCGCGACCGCGTGGTGTGGGTGTGGGCGGCCGCGTCGTTCCTGGCCTTCGTGGGCGACAGCATCTGGTTCGTCGGGGTCGCCTGGGCCGCGGTGAACGTCGCCTCACCTGGCGTCGCCGGCGTGGTCGTAGCGGTCGGGATGGTGCCGCAGGCAGTGCTGCTGCTCGTGGGCGGCACGATCGCGGACCGGCTCGACACCCGCCTCGTGATGGTGGCGGCGAACGCCGTACGCGTGACGACGCTGCTCGTCGGCGCCGCCCTCTGGAACGCCGGCGTCGCGCCGGTCCCGCTGCTGATCGCCGTGGCCTGCGTCTTCGGCGCCGCCGACGCCTTCTACCTCCCGGCCACCTCGACGATGCCGCGCCAGATGGTGCACGCCGACGACCTCGCCACGCTGGGCGGCCTCTTCCAGGTGGTCCGGCGGGCCGCGGTGCTCGCCGGCTCCGCCCTCGGCGGCTGGATCGCCGCGACGCAGGGGCTGGTCACCGCGATGGTCGTCGACGCCGTCGGCTTCGTGACGATCAGCGTGGTGGTCGCGGTGGTGCTGCGGCCCCGGTTCCCCCTGGCCCGCAGCGCGGCCGAGCCGGTGGTCCGGGCGATCCGGACCGGCGTCTCCTACGTCCGCGGCGACGCGACGGTCCGCACCTTCGTCGTCACGCTGTCCGGGCTCAACGTGTTCGTCGGGCCCGCGCTGTCGCTCGGCGTCGCCCTGCGCGCGGACGCGTCCGGCTGGGGCGCGGGGGTGGTCGGCGCGGCCAACGCCTGCGTCGGGGTCGGTGCCGCCGTCGGCGCCCTGGCCGCGATGCACGTGAGGCCGCGGCGGCCGGCGGTGTCCGGCTTCGTGTCGCTGGTGCTGCAGGGCGGCGCGATCGTCGCGCTCGGCGTCGCCTGGCTGCCCGCCACGCTCGGTGGTGCCGTCGTGATCGGGCTGACTGCCGGGTGGGCCTCGGTGATCCTGTCGGCCTGCTTCCAGCGGGTGGTCCGTGAGGACCAGCTCGGCCGGGTGTCGTCGATGACGATGCTGTCGGACTACACCCTGCTCCCCCTGGCGACCCCCTTCTTCGGCTGGCTCGCCGCGACGACGTCCGTCAGGACGACCGCTGCGGTGTTCGGTGCCTGCATGGCCGTGGCCGGCCTCTGGGGTGCCAGCCGCCCGGTGATCCGCGCCGTCGCGCAGCCGTCGGTCCGCTCCGGCACGATGGGGGCGTGACCACCCGGCCCGAGCAGCGCGTCCCCGCGGACAACCTCGTCTGGCTGCGTCGTGCCCGCGACCACGCCGACCGGCACTACGCCGAGCCGCTCGTGCTCGACGACCTCGCGGCGGTGGCCGGGATGAGCAAGTACCACTTCCACCGGATGTTCACCGCCACCTACCGGATCACCCCGGCGCTCTACGTCTCCGAGCGTCGGGTCGAGCGGGCGCAGGACCTGCTGCGCACCACCAACCTCAGCGTGACAGAGGTGTGCCACGCCGTCGGCTTCACCAGCCTCGGCTCGTTCAGCTCGCGCTTCCGCGACCTGGTCGGCGAGACGCCGAGCGCGTTCCAGGCGCGGTACGCCGCCGCGGGCGCGCCGCGCATCCCGGGCTGCTGGGTGTTCATGGCCGGCCTCGCCGAACGCCGTACCGACTCAGCAAGCGAGGAGAAGCGGACCGACCCCGAGCCTTCCTAGGCTCGACCGCATGATCACCAACGTCTCTCTGGTCAGCGTCTGGGTGAAGGACATCGACGAGTCCCTCGCCTTCTACACCGAGGTCCTGGGCTTCGAGCCCGGCGACGACATCCGCATGGGTGAGGACTTCCGCTGGTGCACGGTCTTCCACCCCAAGCAGCCCGAGCTGCATCTCCACCTGACCACCCCGAGCAAACCGCTCAGCGACGACATGATCGCCGCGATGCGCCGCGCCCAGGACGAGGGCGGCCTCCCCGGCGTCGGCCTGCACGTCGACGACTGCCGCGCGACGTACCAGGAGCTCAAGGCCAAGGGCGTCGAGTTCCTCCAGGAGCCCGAGGAGCGCCCGTACGGCGTGGAGGCGCTGATGCGCGACACCTCCGGGAACTGGATGGTCCTGGTCGAGCCGCACGACTACACGCCCGAGGACTTCGCCGGCGTCGACTTCTCGGGGTGAGGGCTGCGGGAGTCCCTGGTTCACCAGGGACTCCTGCACCTCCAGGGCAGCACGACGCCCTGGAAGTGCATGACTTGGCCTGGAAGTGCCGGTCTCAGCCGACGCGCGTGTAGGCGAAGTCGTGGATGGCGCGACCCGCCTGCAGACCCTTGCGCTCGAACTTCGTGACCGGCCGCTCGTCCCAGCGCGGCACCTCGCCGCCGTCGAGCAGCGGCTCCGCGTCGAGCACCTCGCGCATCACCTCGGCGTACTCCGCCCAGTCGGTCGCGAGCCGCCACTGCGCCCCCGGCGCGAGCCGGCTCGCGGCCAGACGCGCGAAGGCGGGGTTCACGATCCGGCGCTTGTGGTGCTTCTTCTTCGGCCACGGGTCGGGGAAGAACGTCCAGAGCCCGGCCAGGCCGGCGGGGTCGACGAGGTTCTCCAGCGACCACACGGCGTCGACGCCGAGCACGCGGACGTTGTCGAGGCCGGCCTCGCCGACGCGGCCGACGATGTCGGCGACGCCGGGGCGCCAGACCTCGATGGCCAGCACGTTCGTCGCCGGCCGGGTCGCGGCGAGCGCGGCCGTAGCCTCGCCGATGCCGGGACCGATCTCGACCACGAGCGGCGCCTCACGGCCGAACCAGTCGGCCAGCCGGAAGCCGGGGTCGTCGACGACCTCGTCGGGGATCCAGTAGCGCTCGCCGTACGCGTCCCACGCCACCTGGCGCGACGGGGTGAAGCGCGCGCCGCGGCGGGAATAGGTCAGCACCTCGCGCATCCGGCGGCCGTCGGCGGTGAGCTTCTGGTGCGGCCGCGCAGGGCGGACAGTCATGACGATCTCCGGTGAAGACTGCGGTCGAGGTACAGCATGGCAGTCCGCTGACCCGGCTCTTACCTCCCGATGGAGGAGCGGAGCAGAGGAATCGGGAGGTAAGAGCCGGGTCAGCGTGGACAAGTAGTCACAGCACGAAGGCCCCGCAGCGCCAGCGGCGCTGCGGGGCCTTCGACTGTGACTACTTGTTGATCTTGGTGACGCGGCCGGCGCCGACGGTGCGGCCACCCTCGCGGATCGCGAAGCGGAGGCCGTCCTCCATCGCGATCGGCTGGATCAGCTGGACCGACATGTCGGTGTTGTCGCCCGGCATGACCATCTCGGTGCCCTCGGGAAGGGTCACGACGCCCGTCACGTCCGTGGTGCGGAAGTAGAACTGCGGACGGTAGTTGTTGAAGAACGGCGTGTGACGGCCGCCCTCCTCCTTCGAGAGGATGTAGACGGAGGCCTCGAAGTCGGTGTGCGGGGTCGTGGTGCCCGGCTTGATGACGACCATGCCGCGCTCGACGTCCTCGCGCTTGGTGCCGCGGAGGAGCAGACCGACGTTCTCGCCCGCCTGGCCCTCGTCGAGGAGCTTGCGGAACATCTCGACACCGGTGACCGTCGACTTCTGCGACTTCTCGCGGATGCCGATGATCTCGACCTCCTCGTTGACCTTCACGATGCCGCGCTCGATACGGCCGGTGATGACCGTGCCGCGACCGGTGATGGTGAAGACGTCCTCGACCGGCATCAGGAACGGCTTGTCGATGTCGCGCTCCGGCTGCGGGATGTAGTCGTCCACGGCCTGCATGAGCTCGAGGACCGACTCGCCCCACTTGGCGTCGCCGTTGAGGGCCGGGAAGGCCGCCACGCGCACGACGGGGATGTCGTCGCCCGGGAACTCGTACTCGGAGAGGAGCTCGCGCACCTCCATCTCGACGAGCTCGATGAGCTCCTCGTCGTCGACCATGTCGCACTTGTTCAGCGCGACCACGATCGCCGGCACGCCGACCTGACGCGCGAGCAGCACGTGCTCACGGGTCTGCGGCATCGGGCCGTCGGTGGCGGCGACCACGAGGATCGCGCCGTCCATCTGAGCCGCGCCGGTGATCATGTTCTTGATGTAGTCGGCGTGACCCGGGCAGTCGACGTGAGCGTAGTGACGAGCCTCGGTCTGGTACTCGACGTGCGCGATCGAGATGGTGATACCGCGCTGACGCTCCTCCGGAGCCTTGTCGATCTCGTCGAACGGCGTGAACGGGTTGAGGTCCGGGTACTTGTCGTGCAGCACCTTGGTGATCGCTGCGGTCAACGTCGTCTTGCCGTGGTCGATGTGACCGATCGTGCCGATGTTGACGTGCGGCTTAGTCCGCTCGAACTTCGCCTTAGCCACTTGGGGCTCCTCCTAGCTAGTTTTCTCTGACTCGTTGCTGATGGGTTTGACGCGCGCCCGACGGAACTACTCGCCGCGGACCTTCTTGATGATCTCGTCGGCGACGTTCTGCGGAACCTCGGCGTACGAGTCGAACTCCATCGAGTACGACGCCTGGCCGGAGGTCTTGGACCTCAGATCGCCAACGTACCCGAACATCTCGGAGAGAGGAACGAGGGCCTCGACGACGCGGTCGCCGGACCGTTCGAACATGGACTGCACCTGGCCACGCCGCGAGTTGATGTCGCCGATGACGTCGCCCAGGAAGTTCTCCGGGGTGGTCACCTCGACCGCGAACATGGGCTCGAGCAGCACCGGCTTGGCCATCCGCGCGGCCTCCTTGAACGCCTGGTTACCGGCGATCTTGAAGGCGAGCTCGGACGAGTCGACGTCGTGGTAGGCACCGTCCTCGAGGGTGAACTTCACGTCCACCATCGGGTAGCCGGCCAGCACGCCGAACTCCATGGCCTCCTGGCCACCCTGGTCGACCGAGGGGATGTACTCCTTCGGCACGCGACCGCCGGTCACGTTGTTCACGAACTCGTAGCCCGCGCCGGCACCCGTCTCGGGGTCGACGTTCGGCTCGAGGGAGATCAGCACCTTCGCGAACTGGCCCGACCCACCGGTCTGCTTCTTGTGGGTGTAGCCGTGCTTCTCCACGCGCTTGCGGATGGTCTCGCGGTAGGCGACCTGCGGCTTGCCGACGGTGGCCTCGACGCGGAACTCGCGCTTCATCCGGTCGACGAGGATCTCCAGGTGGAGCTCGCCCATGCCGGCGATGATCGTCTGGCCGGTCTCCTCGTCCGCCTTGACGGTGAACGTGGGGTCCTCGTCGGACAGCCGCTGGATCGCGGTGCCGAGCTTCTCCTGGTCACCCTTGGTCTTGGGCTCGATCGCGACCTCGATCACCGGGGCCGGGAACGTCATCGACTCGAGGATGACCTGGTTGCTCGGGTCGCACAGGGTGTGACCGGTCTTGGTGTCCTTGAGGCCCATGACGGCCACGATCTGGCCGGCGCCGACCGACGCGATCTCCTCACGCTTGTTGGCGTGCATCTGGTAGACCTTGCCGATCCGCTCCTTGCGGCCGTTGACCGAGTTGACCACGGTCGAGCCGGCCTCGAGCTTGCCGGAGTAGACGCGCACGTAGGTCAGCTTGCCGAGGTGCGGGTCGGCGGCGATCTTGTAGGCCAGGCCGGAGAACGGCTCGTCGTCGCTCGGCTGGCGGACGATCACCTTCTCCTCGTCCTTGACGTCGTGACCCTGGATGCCGTCGATGTCGAGCGGCGAGGGCAGGTACTTCACGACGGCGTCGAGCAGCGGCTGCACGCCCTTGTTCTTGAAGGCGGTGCCGCAGAGGACGGGGTTGAGCTTGTCGGCCAGGGTGGCGCGACGGATGGCGGCCTCGAGCTCCTCGACGGTGAACTCCTCACCCTCGAGGTACTTCTCCATGACCTCGTCGTCGGCCTCGGCCAGCGTCTCGAGGAAGCGCTCGCGCCACTCGGCGGCCTGGTCGGCCATCGCCGCGGGGATCTCCTCGACGTCGTAGTCCTCGCCCATCTTGGTCTCGCCGCGCCAGGTGAGGGCGCGCATGCCGACCAGGTCGACGACACCGAGGAAGTCGGCCTCGGCGCCGATCGGGAGCTGGAGGACCAGCGGGGTGGAGTTGAGGCGGTCGACCATCATGTCGACGCAGCGGAAGAAGTCGGCACCGGTGCGGTCGAGCTTGTTGACGAAGCACATGCGCGGCACGGAGTACTTGTTGGCCTGGCGCCACACGGTCATCGTCTGCGGCTCGACGCCCGCGACACCGTCGAACACCGCGACGGCGCCGTCGAGGACGCGCAGCGAGCGCTCGACCTCGGCCGTGAAGTCCACGTGGCCGGGCGTGTCGATGATGTTGATCTGGTGGTCCTTCCACCAGCAGGTCGTCGCGGCGGACGTGATCGTGATGCCGCGCTCCTGCTCCTGCTCCATCCAGTCCATCGTGGCGGCGCCCTCGTGGACCTCACCGATCTTGTAGGTGATGCCGGTGTAGAACAGGATCCGCTCGGTGGTGGTGGTCTTGCCGGCGTCGATGTGCGCCATGATGCCGATGTTGCGGACCTTGTTGAGGTCGGTGGTGATGTCGACAGCCACTGGAGTTTCCCTTTGGGATCGGTGCTTGGAGCTGGTGGTTCGCCGCCGGAGCGGCGATCAGCCCGGTACGTCGGGCGGGGGTCACCCGCGACGGACCGGGCCGGGCGTCACCAGCGGTAGTGGGCGAAGGCCTTGTTGGACTCGGCCATCTTGTGAACGTCCTCGCGACGCTTGACCGCGGCACCGAGGCCGTTGGAGGCGTCGAGGATCTCGTTCATGAGGCGCTCGGCCATCGTCTTCTCGCGACGCTGCGACGAGTAGCCGACGAGCCAGCGCAGGGCGAGCGTCATGGAGCGCGGGCCGCGCACCTCGACCGGGACCTGGTAGGTCGCGCCACCGACACGGCGGCTGCGGACCTCGAGGGCCGGCTTCACGTTGTCGAGCGCGCGCTTCAGCGTGACGACGGGGTCGGTGCCGGTCTTCTCGCGGCAGCCCTCCAGCGCGGTGTAGACGATGCGCTGCGCGGTCTGCTTCTTGCCGTCCTTGAGGACCTTGCTGACCAGCTGGGTCACGACCTGGGAGCCGTAGACCGGGTCGACGTCGAGCGGACGCTTGGGGGCGGGACCCTTGCGAGGCACTAGCTCTTCTCCTTCTTCGCGCCGTACCGGCTGCGAGCCTGCTTGCGGTTCTTCACACCCTGGGTGTCGAGGGAACCGCGGATGATCTTGTAGCGAACACCGGGGAGGTCCTTCACACGACCGCCGCGGACGAGCACGATCGAGTGCTCCTGAAGGTTGTGGCCGACGCCCGGGATGTACGCCGTGACCTCGATGCCGCTCGACAGGCGCACACGGGCGACCTTGCGGAGGGCGGAGTTCGGCTTCTTCGGGGTGGTCGTGTAGACACGCGTGCACACGCCGCGCCGCTGGGGAGAACCCTTCAGGGCGGGCGTCTTGTTCTTCGACACCTTGTCCTGGCGGCCCTTGCGGACCAACTGGTTGATGGTGGGCACCGCGTGGTTCCCCTTCGCTTTCGAGACTGAGTTTGCTTCTGTTGACGCTGCCGGGTGGAGCTGGGTCCTGCTGCCTGCGCTCACCCCCGCGGTCGGGCGTGTCGCCCTGCCCATGGCACGCCGACCGGGTTTCAAAGTGTGGGCGGCGGAGCCGGATGGAGCTGCTCACGCAGTCACGCGACCCTCGCGATGTCCGGGGGCACGCATGATGGCCTGGCTGTCCCAGGCACGATGAAAGAGATTACCGGCTCGCCGAGGCAGGGTCAAAACGGCCCCGAGCGTCATGCGGTATAGGGGATTCGTCCCGTTCGGACGGTCTCCCTGCCGCCGGCGAGAAGCTCGGCGAGGTGCATCGACCGCACCCCGGCCAGGTCGGCCAGCTGGGTGCGGCAGGAGAACCCGTCGGCGAGCACGACGGCCCCCTCCCCCGCCTGCCGTACGGCGGGCAGCAGGTGCGTCTCGGCGACCGCCACGGAGACCTCGTAGTGCCCCTGCTCGACGCCGAAGTTGCCGGCGAGCCCGCAGCAGCCGGCCACCTTCGTGACGGTCGCGCCGGTGCGCGCGAGCAGGGCCGCGTCGGCCTGCCAGCCGATGACGCTGGCGTGGTGGCAGTGCGGCTGCGCGACCACCTCGACGCCGGTGAGGTCGGGCGGGGTCCAGTCGTCCGTCTCCGCGAGCAGCTCGGCCAGCGTCCGGGTGTGCGCGACGACGACGGGCAGCCGCGCGTCGTCGAGCAGCTCGGCGGCGTCGGTGCGCAGCGTCGCCAGGCAGGACGGCTCGAGCGCCAGGATGCGCGTGCCGGCGGCGGCGTACGGGTGCAGAACGTCCACCGTCCGCCGCAGCTGCCGGCGGGCGGGAGCGAGCTGGCCGGTGCTGACCCAGGTGAGGCCGCAGCAGGCGGGGTCCTCGACGTACCCGACGCGCAGGCCGGCCCGGGTGAGCAGGTCGACGGCGGCCGTGGCGTGGTCAGGTGTGAAGTGCTCGGTGAACGTGTCGGCCCACACGACCACGTCGGGGCGGTCGACGGCGGCGAGCCGGGAGCGCGCTCCGGCGGAGACCGGCGCGGGGATCGACCGGCGGCGGTCGACTCCGGCCGCCGCCTTGGCGACCCGCTGCACCAGCCCGCTGCGGAGCAGGCCGGCGCCCCCGGTGCGCGACGCGAGCCGCAGCCAGCGCGGCAGCGCGCCCAGGGCGTAGTGGCTGCGCGGCCGCAGCCGGCCGCGGTAGCGCTGGTGCAGCGCCTCGACCTTGTAGGTCGCCATGTCGATGCCGGTCGGGCAGTCGCTGGCGCAGCCCTTGCACGCCAGGCAGAGGTCGAGCGCCTCGTGCAGCTCGGGCGAGCGCCAGCCGTCGCGGACGAGCCGTCCGTCGACCATCTCCTGGAGGACGCGGGCGCGGCCGCGGGTGGAGTCCTTCTCGTCGCGGGTGGCCTCGAACGACGGGCACATCACGCCGCCCACCGGGGTGGCGACGCACTTGCCCACGCCAGTGCAGCGGTGGACCGCCTCGACGACCGAGCCGCCGTCGTGCGCCCAGCGCAGCGCGCGGGACGGCTCCCGCAGCGGACCGGCGAGCTTGAGGTCGGACTCGGCCGGCCGGGGGTCGACGAGCACGCCGGGGTTGAGCAGCCCGTCGGGGTCGAGGACGCCCTTGGCCTGCGCGAACAGGTCGACGACCTCGGCGGGGTACATCAGCGGCAGCAGCGCCGACCGCGCGCGGCCGTCGCCGTGCTCGCCGGACAGGGTGCCGCCGTACGACGCGACGAGGCGGGCGCCGTCGTCGAGGAAGCGCCGGAACGCCGCCGGGCCGTCGGGCTCGCGCAGGCCGAAGTCGATGCGCACGTGGACGCAGCCGTCGCCGAAGTGGCCGTAGGGGACGCCGTCGAGGCCGTGCTCGCGGAGCAGCGCGTCGAAGTCCCGCAGGTAGCGGCCCAGCCGGTCGGGCGGCACGGCGGCGTCCTCCCACCCGGCGTGCGCGGGACGGCCGAGGCTGCGTGCGGCCAGGCCGGCACCGTCCTCGCGGATCCGCCACAGCGTCGCCTGCTCGCGGGGGTCCGCGACCACCCGCGCGTCCAGCGCACCCGCGTCGGCCACCACGGCCTCGGCCAGTGCGACCGCCTCGGCCTCGCTGTCCCCCGTGACCTCGGCGAACAGCCAGCCGCCCCCGCGGGGGAGGTCGGGCACGGTGCCGCCGCCCGCCCTGATGACGTCGGTGATCCGCTGGTCGAGGCCCTCACAGGCGACGAGCGGGTGCCCCAGCAGCCCGGGTACGGCGTCCGCCGCCTCGAACATGTCGGCGTACCCGAGCACCGCCAGCACGCGGTGCGCCGGGTCGCGCACCAGCCGGACGGTGGCGCCGAGCACGACGGCCAGCGTGCCCTCGCTGCCGACGAGGAAGCGGTCGAGCCGCCGGCCGTGCTCGGGCAGCAGCTGCTCGAGGGCGTAGCCGGAGACCTGCCGCGGGAACCGGCCGAGGTGGGTGCGGATCGTCGCGAGGTGCCGGCCGACCAGCTCGTCGAGCGCGGCGCCGGCGCGGGAGGGCGTGCCGGTGGCGATCCGCTCGCCCGCGCCGGTCACGACGTCGAGGGCCTCGACGTTGTCGGAGGTGCGGCCGTAGCCCAACGCCCGGGAGCCGCAGGCGTTGTTGCCGATCATCCCGCCGATCGTGCAGCGGGTGTGCGTCGACGGGTCGGGGCCGAACCGCAGGCCGTGCGGGGCCGCCGCGCGCTGCAGGTCGGCGTGCACGACGCCGGGGTCGACCTCGGCCGTGCCGGCCTCCGGGTCGATCGACCGCACCCGGCCGAGGTACCGGCGGGTGTCGACGACCAGGCCGGGCCCCACGGCGTTGCCGGCGATCGACGTACCCGTGCCGCGCATGGTCAACGGCGTGCCGGTCTCGCGCGCGGTGGCGACCACGGCGAGCAGCTCGTCGACGTCGCGCGGCCGGGCCACGGCGAGCGGCGGCACGCGGTAGAGCGAGGCGTCGGAGGAGTACAGCGCGCGGGTGAGCGAGGAGTCGTCGACGTCGGCGACGCCCGCCTCGTGCAGGGCCGCGACGAGGTCAGCGGTCACCAGAGCTCCAGCGACCGGGTCAGGATCGCGGTCGCGTCGTCCTCGGTGACGTCCTTGGGCGCCGTGGCCAGCAGCCGCTGCTGCTTCAGCGTGCCCTCGGCCAGCGCCGGCACGTCGGACTCGGCGTACCCGACGGCGCCGAGACCGTTGGGGATGCCGATGTCGCGCATCAGGTCGGCGAGCACGCCGGGGAGGTACTCGCGCAGATCGTCGGGCCGGTCGGAGCCGGGCGCGAGCAGCTCGGCGGCGCGCACGTGCCGCTCGGGGTCGGCGTCGAAGGTGAACCTGAAGGCCTCGGGCGCGGTCAGCGCCACCGCCATGCCGTGCGGCACCATCGCGTGGTCGTCGGGGTAGCCCTCGGGCCGGAAGTCTCGGACCCGACCGGCGACCGGGTAGGCGTTGGCGTGCGGGATGTGCACGCCCGCGTTGCCGAACCCCATCCCGGCGAAGGTCGCGGCCAACGACATCTGGGTGCGGGCGTCCTCGTCGTCGCCGTTCTTCACGGCCTGCCGGAACGACGTGGCGAGCAGGCGCAGGGACTTCTCGGCCCACATGTCCGCGATCGGGTTGGCGCCGCAGTAGGGGACGCGCTCCTCCGGCTGCTTGCGGGGGTACGACGTGTACGGGCGCGCCGTCCACGACTCGAGGGCGTGGCACAGGATGTCCATGCCGGCGGCCGCGGTGACGCCGGCGGGCTGCGTCATCGTGAGCCGCGGGTCGACGACCGCCATGGTCGGCCGCAGCCGCGGGTGGCTGATCCCGCTCTTGACCTGCTGGGCCAGCACGTCGAGCACGCAGACGGTGGTGCTCTCGCTGCCGGTGCCGGTGGTGGTGGGCACGGCGACGAGCGGCGCGAGCGGGTGGGCGGGCGACCGTCCGCCACCGACGGGTGCGTTGACGTAGTCGATGAGGTCGCCCGGGTTGGTGCACAGCAGGTCGACGGCCTTGGCGGTGTCGATCGCGGACCCGCCGCCGACGGCCACGAAGGCGTCCCACGGCCCGGTCTCCCGCGCGTGGTCGACCGCGGCCTGGAGGCTCGCGTCGGTCGGCTCGACCCGCGACCCGTCGTACACGACGGCCTCGATGCCGAACTCCGCCATCTGGTCGGCGACCCGTTGCGGGTGACCGGTCGCGGCGACGCCGGCGTCGGTCACGACCAGGACGCGCTTCGCCCCGGACTGCGACAGGTCGTAGCCGATCTCGTCGGACGCGCCCGGGCCGAACTTCAGCTGGGGCGCGCCGTACGTGAAGACGGTCTCCTGCATCAACGGCTCACCTCGTCGTGGTGGATGTGGGTCAGGGCGTGCCGCGCGGCCGAGAGGAGGTCCAGGCCGAGCGCCTCGTCGACGTCGACCCAGGCGGCCAGGTCCGTGGAGCTGTCGTCCTCGACGACGTGCGGCTCGACGTCGTGCGACTCCGGCGCGATCGTGGCGCGGAAGATCAGGTGGATGCCGTGGTAGTCCTCGACCAGTCCGTCGGCCCGCGCGCCGGTGAAGTGCGTGGAGTGCACGTCCGCGAGCACGCCGGGCTCGACGCGCAGCCCGGTCTCCTCGTAGACCTCGCGGACCAGCGCCGCCCGCGGCTCCTCGCCATGGTCGATGCCACCCCCCGGCAGCGTCCAGCGACCGGGGATCCGGGTGCGGTCCGACATCCGGGTCAGCAGCACCTCGTGGCCGCGCCGCAGCAGGGCGTACGCCGCGACGCGCTGGCGCCGCGGCAGGGCGGCGTCGGCGGCGTCGGCGGGCTCGGCGGGCTCGGCGGGCATGGGGCCACTCTAGGGAAACCGGCGGCACCCGGGCGCGGCGCGGTGTGACCGCCACGTCGTTTCGCCCGTGAACGCGGTGGGGACCATGGGACCGACGGCGACGACACCACCCACGAGGACGATGAGCACCACCACCGCCCCCGCGACAGCGACCGAGACCACGGACGCGCCAGCCCCGGCGAGCTCGCGCGACCCGTTCTTCGACAACGCCAAGCTGCTGCTGGTGACGCTGGTGGTCATCGGCCACGCCTGGGTGATGATGCCGGACGCGCCGTCGTCGTTCCCGGCCTACACCTTCCTGTACGCCTGGCACGTGCCGGCCTTCGTGATCGTGACCGGCTACCTCTCCCGCAGCTTCCGGTTCACCCGGCCGCACCTGCGCAAGCTGGTCACCACCGTGGTGGCGCCGTACCTCGTGTTCGAGACGCTGCTCGCGACGTTCCGCATCGTCATCGGCAAGGAGTCGATGGGCAGCCCGCTCTACATCGACCCGCACTGGCCGATGTGGTACCTCGCCGTCCTGTTCCTCTGGCGGCTCGCGAAACCGTTGCTGCTGCGGGTGCCGAAGCCGCTCGTCGTCGCCGTCGTCGTCAGCCTGCTCGGCGGGCTCGTCGAGAGCGACGTCCTCGACATCTCGCGCGCCACCGGGCTGCTGCCGTTCTTCGTGCTGGGCCTGGTGTTGACCCGCGAGCACTTCGACCGACTGGCCGAGACCCGCGTGCGGGTGTGGGCGTTCGCGGCGCTCGTCCTCGCGTTCGTCGTCTCCGCGGTCGTGGCGAAGCCGATGAACGTCGAGTGGCTGTACTGGCGCTCGTCGTACGCCGCGATGAACGCCACCGTCTGGGAGGGCTTCGCCGGACGTCTCGGGATGATCCTGGTCGCCGGCGCGCTGGCCCTGGCCGCGCTGTCGCTGATGCCGCGGTCCTACCGCTGGTTCACGCCGCTCGGCGCCGCGAGCCTGGTCGTCTACCTCTGCCACGGGTTCTTCGTGAAGGCCGCGCAGTACGCCGGGGTCGGCGGCCTGGTCGAGCACGACGAGGTCACCGCGTTCGTGCTCATCACCGGTGCCGCCGTGCTGCTCGCCCTGGCGCTGGCGGCGACGCCGGTCGCGCGGCGGCTCAACAAGCTGGTCGACCCGATCAGCACCGCCACCGAGGACACCCCGGGGATGCTCGAGCCGCACCACCACCGGGTCGGCGTGGAGCAGCGGCTGGCGCTCACCCACCGCCACCCGGTGAACCGCCGCTGACCAGCGGCCCACCGGCCGGTCGTCCCGGCGCCTCCGCCTATTGCAACGTTGTAAATCGTCGGGCAGAGTGCCGGACATGACTCGGGTCACACCTCTTTCCGCCGTGCTCCTGCTCGCTCCCCTGCTCGCGGTCGGCGCCGCCACCCCCGCGACCTCCGCGACCGCGGAGACCTCCGAGCCGCCACCGACGTACAGCAACCCGCTGGCCCCGACCGTCGCCGACGGCGGCACTGTCGACTCGTGCGCCGACCCGGCCGTGCTCCAGGGGCAGGGCGACGAGGCGGGCTCCTGGTACCTCTACTGCACCACCGACCCGCTCAACGACGCGGAGACGTCCGGCCCCGGCGACCCTGTGTTCCACCCCGTCCCGACGATGCGGTCGGACGACCTGGTCTCGTGGGAGTACGTCGGCGACGCGCTGCCGCAGAGGCCGGCCTGGGCGGCGCCGTCGGCCTTCCTGTGGGCGCCGGACGTCGTCCACTCGCGGACCCACGACCGCTACTACCTGACCTACGTCGTGACAGACACCGCTGACGCGGTCAGTGGCGAGCCCGGCTGCACCAGCGACAGCGCGATCGGCGTCGCGGTGAGCGACTCCCCCACCGGCCCGTGGACACCCAGCGACGAGCCGCTTGTCGGGCCGCGGCGCGCCGGCCCGGGCTGCGACTTCTACTGGACCTACGACCCCGACGTGCTCGGCGACAGCGTCGACGACACCGCGGTGCTGTACTTCGGCAGCTACTACGGCGGCGTCTTCGGCCAGCACGTCGCTCTGACGGCCGACGGCATCAGCACGACCGGACAGCCCACCCGGGTCACGCTCGGCCAGCGGGTCGAGCCGAAGGTCGACCCCGCCGACCTGCGCCGGCCCACTCAGCCCGACCTCGACGCCGCCGAGCAGGGCGCCGCCACCCAGGTGTCGATCGGCAACCGCTACGAGGGCACCAACGTCGTGCGACGCGGCGACTGGTACTACCTCTTCGGCTCCGCGACCAACTGCTGCGCCGGTCCGCTCACCGGGTACACCGTCTTCGCGGGCCGGTCGCGCAGCCCGCTCGGGCCGTTCGTCGACCGCGAGGGGAGCTCGCTGCTCGCCGGCCGCGTCGGCGGCACGCCGGTCATCAGCATGAACGGCAACCGCTGGGTCGGCACCGGCCACAGCTCGGCGTTCCGCGACACGTCCGGCCGGTGGTGGCTCGCGTACCACGCCGTCGACCGCGACGACCCGTACTTCGCCGGCCGACCCGGCTTCACCAAGCGACCCGCGCTGCTCGACCCGCTCGCCTGGGTCGACGGCTGGCCGTCGGTGCGCTCCGGCCGGTGGGCCTCCGACGAGCCGGTCCCCGGCCCGGCCGCGCAGCCCGGGCAGGTGTCGGCGTACCGTCCCGACCCGGTGGATCCCGACCGCACCGGTCGCCTCCTCCCGGCGTACTCCGACGAGTTCGGGGGTGAGCGGCTGGCCGACCGCTGGACCTGGGTGCGCCGGCCCGACCCCGCCACGTACCGCGTCGCCGGCGGACGGTTCCGCTTCGCGACCCAGGCCGCGGACCTGTACGTCGACTCGAACACCGCCTCCGTGCTCACCGAGCCCGCTCCGACCGGCGACTACGTCGTGCAGACGAAGGTGTCGCTCGACGTGCCGGCGGAGGGCTGCTGCCACAACTACGTGCAGGCGGGCCTCGTGGTCCGCAGGTCCGACGACGCCTTCGTCAAGCTCGGGCACGCCTCCATCTGGGAGACGCGGCAGACCGAGTGGGCCAAGGAGGTGCCGGCCGCGCCGCCGTCCTTCCCGCGCTACGGCAACAGCGTCGTCGGGGCGCCCGGTGACGAGACCTGGCTGCGCATCGTTCGTCGCACCCGGGACGGCGCGGAGCACTACACCGCCTACACCTCCCAGGGCGGTCGGCGCTGGGTGCGCGGGGGCGTGTGGACCCACGAGCTTGGCCCGGGCGCCCGCATCGGCCTGGTCTCGATGGGCGGCGCCGGCTTCACGGCGACCTTCGACCACGTGCGGGTGTGGCGCCTGGAGTGACCCCGTCGGGCGGCGTCAGGCCGGCGGCGCCCACGACGGGGTCACGGCCCGCGGGTGCACGGTCCGCTCCCGCGCTCGCGCGTCCAGCGGCGTCGGCGCCCCGCCGCCGAGGTGCGCGGGGTGCCACCACGGCTCCTCTCCCGCAGGCGGCTGGTGCTCGGGCCGCTCCTGGAGCTCGTCGAGCATCCGCTGCAGCCGCCCGCCGAGCCGGTGCAGCTCGGCCGTGCGGTCCGCGTCGGGCGCGACGGTGTACGGCGCCCCGACGCTGATCGACACCGGCCGCCCACGTCGCAGGTCGGGCCGGTGCAGCGCGGTCGCGACCCGCTGCGGCCCCCAGATCGTCACCGGCACGATCGGCGCGCCCGTGTCCGCGGCCAGCGCGACCGCGCCGGGCAGCAGGCCGCGCACCGTCCACGACAGGCTGATCCCGGCCTCGGGGAAGACCCCCACGGCCTCGCCGCGTCGCAGCAGCGACCGGGCGTGCAGGTAGGCACCGGCCGGGGCGGCCCGGTCGACCGGCACGTGACCCATCGCGGTCATCGCGCGGCCCACCAGCGGGTGGCGCCACACGTCGTACCGCGTGAGGAAGCGGACGTGCCGGCGGCTGCGCCGGGCGGCGAGCCCGACGAGCACGAAGTCCAGGAAGCTCACGTGGTTGCTGACCAGCAGCACCGGCCCCGACGCCGGCACCTGCTCGTCGCCGAGCAGGTCGATGCGCAGCCCGAGTGCACGCAGCACGATCCGGGCCGCGCCGGTCGCCGCGGTGTAGGTGCCCTCCACACCTGCACGTTCGCACACGACGGCCACGCGGTTGGGAGCCTCGCCCCGACGCTCACGAGGCAGGACGGCTCTCGACGCGGAAGGGCCCGCACTCGCTGCGCGAGTGCGGGCCCTTCCATGCTCGATCTGGTTCGTGACGACCAGACCCGACGTCGTCAGTTCTGGTACGAACCGAAGTCGAAGTCGTCCAGCGCCACGGCCTGGCCTCCGGCGGTGCCGAAGTCGTAGTCGTAGTCGCCGTAGCCGGTCACGGAGTACGCGTTGGCACGCGCCTCCTCGGTCGGCTCGACCCGGATGTTGCGGTACCGCTCCAGGCCGGTGCCGGCCGGGATCAGCTTTCCGATGATCACGTTCTCCTTCAGGCCGCGCAGCGAGTCGGACTTGCCGTGGATCGCCGCGTCGGTGAGGACGCGCGTGGTCTCCTGGAACGACGCCGCCGACAGCCACGACTCGGTGGCCAGCGACGCCTTGGTGATGCCCATCAGCTGCGGACGGCCGGCCGCCGGCCTGCCACCCTCGGACACGACGCGGCGGTTCTCCTCCTCGAAGGAGATCCGGTCCACGAGCTCCGACGGCAGCATGTGCGTGTCGCCCTGCTCGAGCACGAGAACGCGGCGCAGCATCTGCCGCACGATGATCTCGATGTGCTTGTCGTGGATCGACACGCCCTGGCTGCGGTAGACCTGCTGGACCTCGTCGACCAGGTGCTCCTGGGCGCGGCGGACGCCGAGGACGCGAAGCACGTCCTGCGGGTCCTCGGTGCCCTGGGTGAGCTTCTGGCCGACCTCGACGTGGTCACCGTCGCCGACCAGCAGGCGCGAGCGCTTGCTGATGGGGTACTCCTGGACGTCGGATCCGTCGTCCGGGGTGACCAGGACCTTCTTTGCCTTGTCGGTCTCCTCGATCTCGATGCGACCGGCCGCCTCGGTGATCGGCGCACGACCCTTGGGCTGGCGGGCCTCGAAGAGCTCGACCACGCGGGGCAGACCCTGCGTGATGTCGTCCGCGGAGGCCACACCACCGGTGTGGAACGTACGCATCGTCAGCTGCGTGCCGGGCTCACCGATGGACTGGGCGGCGATGATGCCGACCGCCTCACCGATGTCGACCAGCTTGCCGGTGGCCAGCGAGCGGCCGTAGCACTTGGCGCAGGTGCCGGTCTTGGCGTCACAGGTGAGCACCGAGCGGACCTTCACCTCCTCGATGCCGGCGGCCACGAGCTCGTCGATCTTGACGTCGCCGAGGTCCTCACCCGCGGTGGCCAGCACCTCGCCGGTCTCCGGGTGCGTGACCTCCACGGCCGCCGAGCGGGCGTACGCCGCGGTCTCGGCGTTCTCGTCCTTGACCACGCGACCGTCGTCGAGCTTGACGCCGATGCGCTTGGGCAGGCCGCGCTCCGTGCCGCAGTCGTCCTCGCGGATGATCACGTCCTGCGAGACGTCCACCAGACGACGGGTCAGGTAGCCCGAGTCGGCGGTCCGCAGCGCGGTGTCCGCCAGACCCTTGCGGGCGCCGTGCGTCGCGATGAAGTACTCCAGGACGGTCAGACCCTCGCGGAAGTTCGACTTGATCGGCCGCGGGATGATGTCGCCCTTCGGGTTCGCCACCAGGCCTCGCATGGCGGCGATCTGGCGGACCTGCATCATGTTTCCGCGGGCACCCGAGTGGACCATCATCCAGATCGGGTTCATCTTGTCGAACGTCGTCTCGAGCTCGTCGGCCACCTTGTTGGAGGCCTGCGTCCAGATCTCGATGAGCTCCTGACGGCGCTCGTCGTCGGTGATCAGACCGCGCTCGAACTGCGTCTGGACCTTCTTGGCCTGCTCCTCGAAGCTCTCCAGGATCGAGGCCTTCTTCTCCGGGGTGACGACGTCGTCGATGGAGACCGTCACTCCGGACCGGGTGGCCCAGTGGAAGCCGGCGTCCTTCAGCGCGTCGAGCGCCGCGGCGACCTCGACCTTGGTGTAGCGCTCGGCCAGGTCGTTGACGATCGTGCCGAGCTGCTTCTTGCCGACCTCGTAGTTGACGTACGGGTAGTCGGCCGGGAGCGTCTCGTTGAAGAGCGCGCGACCCAGCGTCGTCTCGATGGTCGCCGGCTGACCCGGCTCCCAGCCCTCCGGCAGCGCGATGCTCTCGGAGTCCACGACCTCGGGCATCCGGATCCGGACCGTGCTCTGCAGCGTGACCTCGCCGCGGTCGAAGGCCATGATCGCCTCGGCCGTCGAGCCGAAGACGCGACCGTCGCCGGGCAGGTCCTGCTCCATGTCACGGGTCAGGAAGAACAGACCGATGATCATGTCCTGCGTCGGCATGGTGACCGGGCGGCCGTCGGACGGCTTGAGGATGTTGTTCGTCGACAGCATCAGGATCCGGGCCTCGGCCTGAGCCTCGGCGGACAGCGGCAGGTGCACCGCCATCTGGTCACCGTCGAAGTCGGCGTTGAAGGCCGTGCAGACCAGCGGGTGGATCTGGATGGCCTTGCCCTCGATCAGCTGCGGCTCGAACGCCTGGATGCCGAGACGGTGCAGCGTGGGCGCACGGTTCAGCAGCACCGGGTGCTCGGTGATGACCTCCTCGAGCACGTCCCACACGACCGGGCGGGCCCGCTCGACCATGCGCTTGGCGCTCTTGATGTTCTGCGCGTGGTTGAGGTCCACGAGCCGCTTCATCACGAACGGCTTGAACAGCTCCAGCGCCATCTGCTTGGGCAGACCGCACTGGTGCAGCTTCAGCTGCGGGCCGACCACGATGACCGAACGGCCGGAGTAGTCGACGCGCTTGCCGAGGAGGTTCTGCCGGAAGCGGCCCTGCTTGCCCTTGAGCATGTCGGACAGCGACTTCAGCGGCCGGTTGCCTGGCCCGGTGACCGGACGGCCACGACGGCCGTTGTCGAACAGCGAGTCGACGGCCTCCTGGAGCATCCGCTTCTCGTTGTTGACGATGATCTCCGGGGCGCCGAGGTCGAGCAGGCGCTTGAGCCGGTTGTTGCGGTTGATCACGCGGCGGTACAGGTCGTTCAGGTCGGAGGTCGCGAAGCGGCCACCGTCGAGCTGCACCATCGGACGCAGGTCCGGCGGGATCACCGGGACGGCGTCGAGGACCATGCCCCGGGGGCTGTTGCCGGTCTTGCGGAAGGCGTCGACCACCTTGAGGCGCTTGAGGGCGCGGACCTTGCGCTGGCCCTTGCCCGTCGCGATGGTCTCCCTCAGCGAGTCCACCTCGGCGTCGAGGTCGAAGGACTCGAGGCGCTTCTGGATCGCCGCGGCGCCCATGTGGCCCTCGAAGTACTTGCCGAACCAGTTCTTCATCTCGCGGTAGAGCAGCTCGTCGCCCTCGAGGTCCTGGACCTTGAGGTTCTTGAACCGGGTCCACACCTCCTCGAGGCGGTCCAGCTCACGCTGGGCGCGGTCGCGGACCTGCTTCATCTCGCGCTCCGCGCCGTCCTTGACCTTGCGACGCGCGTCGGCCTTGGCACCCTCGGCCTCCAGGGCCGCGAGGTCCTCCTCGAGCTTCTTGGCGCGCTCGTCGAGCTGGCCGTCGCGGCGCTTCTCGAGGCGCTCGCGCTCCAGCCCGATCTTGCCCTCGAGCGACGAGAGGTCGCGGTGACGCGCCTCCTCGTCGACGTGGGTGACCATGTAGGCGGCGAAGTAGATGACCTTCTCCAGGTCCTTCGGCGCCAGGTCGAGCAGGTAGCCGAGACGGCTCGGCACGCCCTTGAAGTACCAGATGTGGGTCACGGGAGCGGCGAGCTCGATGTGACCCATCCGCTCACGGCGGACCTTGGAGCGGGTGACCTCCACGCCGCACCGCTCGCAGATGATGCCCTTGAAGCGCACGCGCTTGTACTTGCCGCAGTAGCACTCCCAGTCCCGGGTGGGACCGAAGATCTTCTCGCAGAAGAGACCGTCACGCTCGGGCTTGAGCGTGCGGTAGTTGATCGTCTCCGGCTTCTTGACCTCGCCGTGGCTCCACTCGCGGATGTCGTCCGCGGTAGCCAGGCCGATCTTGAGCTTGTCGAAGAAGTTCACGTCGAGCACGGTGGCTGCAATCCTTCGGTAGTTCTTGCCTGAATAGTCAGAGGGACTGAGGGGCGGTGCCGGCGCCACCGCTCATGCGGGGCGCCGGCCGCCGTCCTCAGACTTCTTCGACGCTGCTGGGCTCGCGGCGGGACAGGTCGATGCCGAGCTCCTCGGCGGCGCGGAAGACGTCCTCCTCCGCGTCGCGCATCTCGATCGCCGTGCCGTCCTGGGACAGCACCTCGACGTTGAGGCAGAGCGACTGCATCTCCTTGACGAGCACCTTGAACGACTCGGGGATGCCGGAGTCGGGGATGTTCTCGCCCTTCACGATGGCCTCGTAGACCTTCACGCGGCCCGGCACGTCGTCCGACTTGATGGTCAGGAGCTCCTGGAGGGCGTAGGCGGCGCCGTACGCCTCCATCGCCCAGACCTCCATCTCACCGAAGCGCTGGCCACCGAACTGGGCCTTACCGCCGAGCGGCTGCTGGGTGATCATCGAGTACGGACCCGTCGACCGCGCGTGGATCTTGTCGTCCACGAGGTGGTGCAGCTTCAGGATGTACATGTAGCCGATCGCGACCGGGTCCGGGAACGGCTCGCCGGAGCGACCGTCGAACAGCTGCGCCTTGCCGTTCTCGCCGACGAGGCGGACCCCGTCGCGGTTGGGCAGTGCGGAGCCGAGCAGACCGACGATCTCGTCCTCCTTGGCACCGTCGAACACCGGGGTGGCGACGTTGGTGTCGGACGCGGCGGACTCGGCGTGGATCGCGATGAGGCGCTTCTTCCAGTCCTCGTCGTTGCCCTCGACCTCCCAGCCGGTCTTGGCCAGCCAGCCGAGGTGGATCTCGAGGATCTGGCCGATGTTCATCCGGCCCGGGACACCGAGCGGGTTGAGCACGACGTCGACCGGGGTGCCGTCCTCGAGGAACGGCATGTCCTCGACGGGCAGGATCTTCGAGATGACGCCCTTGTTGCCGTGACGGCCGGCGAGCTTGTCACCCACGGAGATCTTGCGCTTCTGCGCGACGTACACGCGGACCAGCTGGTTGACGCCCGGGGGCAGCTCGTCGCCGTCCTCGCGGTCGAACACGCGGACGCCGATGACCGTGCCGGACTCACCGTGCGGGACCTTCATCGAGGTGTCGCGGACCTCGCGCGCCTTCTCACCGAAGATCGCGCGGAGCAGCCGCTCCTCGGGGGTCAGCTCGGTCTCGCCCTTGGGGGTCACCTTGCCGACGAGGATGTCACCGGTGGTGACCTCCGCGCCGATCCGGATGATGCCGCGCTCGTCGAGGTCGGCGAGCATCTCCTCGCTGACGTTCGGGATGTCGCGGGTGATCTCCTCCGGACCCAGCTTGGTGTCGCGGGCGTCGACCTCGTGCTCCTCGATGTGGATCGAGGTGAGGACGTCCTGCTGCACGAGGCGCTGCGACAGGATGATCGCGTCCTCGTAGTTGTGGCCCTGCCACGGCATGAACGCCACGAGGAGGTTCGTGCCGAGGGCCATCTCGCCCTCGTCGGTGCACGGACCGTCGGCGATCGGCGAGCCGACCTCCAGACGCTGACCCTCGGACACCAGCGGACGCTGGTTGATGCAGGTGCCCTGGTTGGAGCGGCTGAACTTCTGCATCTTGTAGGTCTTGTGCGTGCCGTCGTCCTGCATGACCTCGACGGCGTCGGCGGACACCTCGGTGACCACGCCGGCCCCGGACGCCGTGACGACGTCACCGGCGTCGACGGCGGCACGGAACTCCATGCCGGTGCCGACGAGCGGGGCGTCGCTGCGGATCAGCGGGACGGCCTGGCGCTGCATGTTCGAGCCCATGAGCGCGCGGTTGGCGTCGTCGTGCTCGAGGAACGGGATCAGGGCCGTCGCGACCGACACCATCTGGCGCGGCGAGACGTCCATGTAGTCCACCTCGTCGGCGGGGACGACGTCGACCTCACCGTGACGCTGCCGGACGAGCACGCGCTCCTCGGCGAAGCGGCCCTTGTCGTCGAGCGCGGCGTTGGCCTGCGCGATGACGAACCGGTCCTCCTCGTCGGCGGTGAGGTACTCGACCTTGTCGGTGACGCGGCCCTTCTCGACCTTGCGGTACGGCGTCTCGACGAAGCCGAACGGGTTGATCCGGCCGAACGTCGCCAGCGAGCCGATCAGACCGATGTTCGGACCCTCAGGGGTCTCGATCGGGCACATGCGGCCGTAGTGCGAGGGGTGGACGTCGCGGACCTCGAAGCCGGCGCGGTCACGCGAGAGACCACCCGGGCCGAGGGCCGACAGGCGGCGCTTGTGGGTCAGACCGGCGATCGGGTTGGTCTGGTCCATGAACTGCGACAGCTGCGACGTACCGAAGAACTCCTTCAGCGCCGCGACCACGGGGCGGATGTTGATCAGGGACTGCGGCGTGATGGCCTCGACGTCCTGGGTCGTCATCCGCTCGCGGACCACACGCTCCATGCGGGCCAGGCCGGTGCGGAGCTGGTTCTGGATCAGCTCGCCGACCGTGCGCATGCGGCGGTTGCCGAAGTGGTCGATGTCGTCGGCCTGGATCTCCAGCGTGCCGGCCGGCGCCTCGAGCTCGGTCTTGCCGTCGTGCAGCGCGACGATGAACCTGATCGTGGCGACGATGTCGTCGATCGTCAGCGTCTGCTGGTCGAAGGCCTCCTGCAGGCCGAGCTTCTTGTTCAGCTTGTAGCGGCCGACCTTGGCCAGGTCGTAGCGCTTGCCGTTGAAGTAGTAGTTGTCGAGCAGCGTCTGCGCGGCCTCACGCGTCGGCGGCTCGCCCGGGCGCAGCTTGCGGTAGATGTCGAGCAGCGCGTCGTCCTGGCCGGACGTGTGGTCCTTCTCCAGGGTGAGCATCATCGACTCGTACTCGCCGAACTCCTCGCGGATCTGCTCCTCGGTCCAGCCGAGCGCCTTGAGCAGCACCGTGACGTTCTGCTTGCGCTTGCGGTCGAGGCGGACGCCGACCATGTCGCGCTTGTCGATCTCGAACTCGAGCCAGGCGCCGCGCGAGGGGATCACCTTGGCGGTGTAGATGTCCTTGTCGGACGTCTTGTCGGCGGTGCGCTCGAAGTAGACACCCGGCGAACGGACGAGCTGCGACACGACGACGCGCTCGGTGCCGTTGATGACGAAGGTGCCCTTGTCGGTCATGAGCGGGAAGTCGCCCATGAACACGGTCTGGCCCTTGATCTCACCGGTCTCGTTGTTGGTGAACTCGGCGGAGACGTAGAGCGGGGCGGAGTAGGTGAAGTCCTTCTCCTTGCACTCGTCGACGGTGTTCTTCGGGTCGTAGAACACCGGGTTCTCGAACGAGAGCGACATGGTGCCGGAGAAGTCCTCGATCGGGGAGATCTCCTCGAAGATCTCCTCGAGGCCGGACTTCAGGGAGACGTCCTCGCCGGAGTCGATGCGGGCGGCGGCTGCGGCCTGCCAGGCATCGTTGCCGACCAGCCAGTCGAAGCTGGTGGTCTGGAGGTCGAGGAGCTTGGGAACCTCGAGGGGCTCGGAGATCTTTGCGAACGAGATGCGGTGCGGGTGGAGATCAGTGCTGGACTTGGTGCTGCGCGAGGCGGCCAAGAGGGGTCCTTCCGAGGGCTTCGCGGGGACTCGAGCGCGTGCCCACCACAGACCAGCTCACCGGGCAGGCTGGAAGTATCTGAGGGCAGACGCAAAGACCAACGATACCGACTCAGGCTTCAGGGCACAACCCAGCAGTGCAGCCCCGTTCCGCACCTGGAAGCATGATCGCTCCCGAGACCGGAGTCAAGCACTTCGCGCCCTTCCGAAAGATCCGCAATAAACCACCCCGTACACGTGGAATGTCCTGATCTCTGGGGCTGAGTTGGCCCCGTGGCCGGGTCCCTGCCCGGGTGCGCAGCCCCTGTCGCGCGGTCCCGAGGTCAGACCTGTTGGTACCGACGGGTCAGTTGTGCACGCGCCCGAGGCGTTCCGCCGGAGCGCTGCGGGGTCAGATCTTCCTGCTCGTGGTCGGCGTGTTGGTGCACAACTGACCCCTCGGTCGTCATTCCACGCGAGTCCGCGACGTGATCGTGCTGGGGCGGTGGCTCCGTGCTTAGCTGGCTCTCTGCCCGGGTAACCAGCCTTTCGTGCTCAGTAGCTGGTGATGCCGTCGACCAGCCACGTGCCGTTCTGCTGCTCCATGGTCATCCGGACCCGGTTCAGCGCGGTCTGCGGCTCGCCCTCGTTGGCGGTGCTGGTGGTGGTCTGGTTGACGAACAGCAGCACGTCGACCCGGTCGGCGTCGGCGTGGATGACTCCGCTGGCGCGGACCTGGGCCTCCACGACGGCCTTCACCTCGGGGGCGTTGTCGAGGACCAGGCCGAAGGTGTCGAGGTACTCCTTGCGGTAGTCGCTCGTCATGAACCGGGCCGCGTTGTCGCGGTCGGCCTCGAGCGTCTCGTAGTCGTAGGCGAGGATCGCGGCCGCGGCGCGCTCCGCGGCGGCCGGGGCGGTGCGGGAGGCGGCGGCGACCGCGTCGTGCTCGGAGTTCTGCCGGATCGCCGCGATGCCGACGCCCGGGATGATCGGCCCCGCCGCCAGGGTCACCGCGACCGCGGCGACCAGGGCGAGGACGGTGAGCTGCCAGCGGCCGACGGGGCGCTTGGGGGTGGCCTCCGGTGTCGGTTCGGTGCGCGCGGGCGCCGGAGCCCGGCGGGCGCGCTCGGCCTTCTCGACCTTCTCGACCTTCTCGGCCGGGCGCTTGGGGGCGGACGGCTTCTTCGTCGGCGGGGCGACCTGCTCGGTCGCGGGCCGCCGCTCTCCGGCGATCCGCCGGCGACGGGTGGACGTGGTGGGTGTCTGTGTCATGGCCAGGCCCTCCTCACGCCACCGGGCTGAAGTTGTCGACGAGCCACTGACCATCGACCTTCACGAGGTCGACCTGCCAGCGGAAGTGGCGCGCCCTCGTCCCGAGGTCCGACTCGGCGCGCGCGTCGGCGACCACGAGGACCTGGGCGGAGTCGGTGTCCTGGCTGGCGACGGCCGACTGGAGCACCTCCCCCTTCGACGTCAGGTTCAGGCTGCTGACCTGGGTCAGCAGCTCGTCGGCGGTCTTCTCGAAGCTGTCCTGGAACTTGGTGGTGAGCAGCGGTGTGACGCTGCTCTTCATCGCGTCGATGTTCTTCGCGTCGAAGGTGTTCACCAGCAGGGTGAACTGCTCCGCGGTCCGGACGACCTCTCCCCGGTTGGCGTCGAGGTCCTCCGCGGCCGTGTAGTCGGGGCGGACCGTGAACAGCTGGACGACCAGCGCGACCAGGGCGACCACCGCCACCACCGCCAGCGTGGCGGCGGCACCTCGGCTGAACTCCAGACTCCCCTGGCGGCGAGGAAGCCTCGCCGTTCCGAGCACACTCACATCGTCCTCCCTCTGACGACTTGCATCACTACTTGCCGCTGGACAGCGGCCCCAGCAGGAGCCACTTCCACGACTCCTCCCCGAACGTCAACGCGGCACCCCCCGAATAGGTCACGCTCGGTACGTCGGCCCCGAGGTCGACGGTCTTGCTCTCCCTGTCATAGGTGCCCACCACGGGGGCCCGGTAAGCGGCGCCGGCGCGGCCCGGGGCGTGCTGTCCGCCACGGGCGTTGCTGGTCGAGGCCGGCTCGGTGCAGCGGGCGTTCTCGTTCATCGGCTTGTTCGAGCCGTCCTGCGGCGGGCGACGCTCCCCCTGGTCGTAGCCGCCGGTGCACACGTGCGGGTCCTGGGTCAGGATGAGGCCGAAGTGGGCGTCGTACAGGCCGGAGCCGGCGTCCTTGTCGACGACGGTGTAGCCGCCGGCGACGACGTACGGGTAGACGACCAGGATCATCTCGGTGCCGTCGATGTGGCGGCCGGTGACCTCGCCGGTGGTGACGAGGTTGTTGATCAGCTCGCCGAGGTCGACCTGGTTCTCCTCGAGGAACGTGCGCAGCTGGTTGGCGGTCGCCGAGCCGTTCTCGATCACCGAGCGCAGGTCCTTGTCGGACCGCACCAGGGTGTCGGAGAACGACGACAGGTCCTTGGCGAAGCTGCGGATGGCCGACGCCTTGTCGAGCTGCGTCGTGAGCACGGTGTTGCCGTCCTCGA
Organism: Nocardioides iriomotensis; assembly: GCF_004168035.1. Lineage (GTDB taxonomy): Bacteria > Actinomycetota > Actinomycetes > Propionibacteriales > Nocardioidaceae > Nocardioides_B > Nocardioides_B iriomotensis. The sequence continues at coordinate 261,466 of NZ_SDPU01000001.1, forward strand.
GCAGCGCGGTCGTCATGTCGAAGTTGTCGTTGGCCGTCCGGATGAAGGAGTTCGACGTGTCGATGATCTGACCGAGGTCGCGGCCGGTGCCGTTGAACGCCTTGCCCATCTCGCTGACGACCGTGGTCAGGCTCTCCTTGTTGACGGAGTTGACCGTGGTGTCGAGGTCCACCAGCAGCTTGGTCGTCGGGATCGGCGTCTCGGTCATCGCCAGCGCGATGTCGTCGCCGTCACCGAGGTACGGGCCCTGCTTGGTCTGCGGCTGGAGGTCGACGTACTGCTCGCCGACCGCGGAACGGTTCGCCACGACGGCCTTGGTGTCGGCCGGGATCTGCTCGACGTCGTTGTCGATGTCGAGCATCACGTCGACGCCCTCGTCGGTGAGCTCGAGCTCCCCGACCTGGCCGATCGTCACCCCGCGGTAGGACACCTGGGCGCCCTCGAAGATGCCTCCGGACTCCGCGAAGTGCGCGGCGACGCGGTAGGAGTCGTCGAAGAAGAGCCGGTCGAGGCGGGCGTAGCGCGCGCCGACGTAGGCCACGCCGACCATCGTGATCAGCGCGAAGATCATGAGCTGCACCTTGGTGCGACGGGTGATCATCGGTCCACCATTCCCCACACGAGCAGCGGCGCGAGGTCGCTGTCGTAGCGCTTGTCGGTCGAGACCCCGTCAGCTCCGCCGGAGCCTCCGCCCCCGCCGTACGGCGCCCGGCCGAGGATGCCCGGGATGGTCGGGAGAGCCATCGACGGCGTCGGCAGGGTCGGGAGCGGCGGCAGGTCGCTCGGGTCGGGATTCGCCGGCAACGGAGGCAGCGGGTTCACGACCTTGCAGACCGGGTTGTCGGCGTTCTCCGGCTTGGCGCACTGGTTCTTCAACCGCTCGTACAGGTTGATGTCCTTCAGCACCCGCCGGCAGGCGTCGCTGGTGATGTCCCCGGACTCCAGGCACTTCTGCACGTCCGAGATCGTCTCGGGTGGGTTGGGAAGGGCGTCGCACACCGGGTCGAGCGGGGTCTCCGCGCACACGTCCGGGGGCTCCGGGAGGGTCGGCTGGTTCTGCCCGCTGAAGTCGAGGTCGAGCTGGATCGCGAGGTTGGTGTAGTCGCCCATGTGCAGGTTGCGGGCCTGCGCGGGGTTCTTGCCGACCACGGCGTCGACGAACGGGTAGGTGAGGAACACCTGCAGCGACTTCGGCAGCGCGTCGCCGGCCTCGGCCAGCTTGTTCAGGGTCGGCGCGAGCGACTCGAGGCTCTGGATCGTCGCGGCCTTGGAGTCGCGGATCACCCGGGTGCCGACCGAGCTCAGCTCGGTGAGCGCCTTGAGCATCTTGACCAGGTCGTCGCGTTGGCTGTCGATCGAGGCGAGCGCCTGGGGCAGGTTGTCGAGGGCCGACTTGATCGTGCCCTCCTGCTCGTTGAGCGACTTCGACAGCCGGTTGAGGCTCTCGATGGCCTCGACGATCGACGCCTTGTTGTCGTCGATCTGGCCCATGAAGGTGTCGATCTGGTCGAGCACGCCCTTGACGTTGCTCTCACGGCCCTCGAGCGCCTTGTTGAGCTCGGTCGAGATCGTCTTGAGCTGGGCGACACCACCACCGTTGAGCAGCAGCGACATCGCGCCGAGGACCTCCTCGACCTCGGGGTTGCGGCCGCTCCGCTCGAGCGGGATGCGGTCGCCGTCGGCGAGGCGGCCCTGGCTCGCACCGGAGACCGGCGCGGCGAGGGACACGAACTTCTCGCCGAGGAGGCTGGTCTGCCGGATCTGCGCCTCGGCGTTGTCCGGAAGCTTCACGTCGTCGCGGAGCAGGACGGTCACCTGGGCGGTGTAGCCGTCGAGCGTGATGTCGTCGACGCGGCCGACGGTGACGTCGTCGACCTTGACCGCGGACTGCGGCACGAGGTCGAGCACGTCGCGGAACTCGACGGTGACCTCATAGGGGTCGTCGCCGAGGTCGGCGCCGCCGGGCAGCGGCACGCTGTAGACGTCGAAGTCGCAGCCGGTCAGCGCGAGCGCGCCGACGGCGACGAGGGTCGCGGCCTTGACCATCCGGGATCGCAGGCTCATCGGTCCTCCACCTCCACGATGCCGGCGAGCGACCGGTCGACGACCTCGACGTCGGACACCGTCGAGCTGCGGCCTGAGCCCTGTAGCGCCGCGGTGCGCGGCAGCGCCTGCTGGATCAGGTTGCACGCCTGCTTGGGGGACGGCGTCTGCGCGAGCATCGAGCAGAGCACGGTCGCCGGGTCGTTCTCGAGGTCGCCGATGTTCTCGCCGAGGTTGGTGCGGGTGTCGAGCGTGCCGGTCTTGGGGTTGTAGGTGTGGTACAGGTTCGACAGCGCGACCGGGGCGACGCTGAGCGTCTCGTCGAGCGCGGCCCGCTGCTTCACGAGGATCTTGGACACCTGGTTGAGGCCCTTGATGTTCTCCGACAGCGAGTCGCGGTTCTCCTTGACGAACGACGACACGTCGCGCATCGCCACCGAGAGGTTCCTCAGCGCGGCGGCGAGGTCCTCACGCTCGTCGTCGAGCAGGTCGGCGGCACCGGTCAGCGAGTCGTTGAAGTCGCGGACCGTCTGGTCGTTGGCGGCGAGGGCGTGCACGAACCGCTGCATCTCACGGGCGGTGCCGAACAGCTCCTCCTTGTTGTTCTCCAGCGTGCCGGTGAACCTGCCGAGGTTCTTCAGCGTCCGGTTGAACTGCTCGCCCTGGCCGGCGAAGTTCGCGGCGGTCGAGTCGAGCAGGTTGGTCAGCGCGCCCTTGCTGTTGGCGCCGTCGGGGCCGAGCGCCACCATCAGGTCGTCGATGCTCTGGTAGATCTCGTCGAGCTCGAGCGGCGTCGAGGTGTCGTCGACGGTCAGCTCGGCGCCGTCGGCCATCACCTCGCCGCCCTGGTAGACGGGTGTCAGCTGGACGAAGCGGTCCCCCACGATGGCCGGGGTGATGATCACCGCGTCGGCGTCGGCGGGCACCTTGTACTTCGCGTCGTACTCCATCGTCACCGTGACGTCGGTGCCGGTCGGGGTGACCGAGGTGACCGTGCCGACGGGGACGCCGAGGATGCGGACGTCGGAGCCCTCGTAGAGCGAGACGGTGCGCGGGAACTTCGCCGTCAGGGTCTTCTGCTCGGGTCCTTGCTGGAACAGGGCGAGCCCGAACGCCGCGACGATCGCGAGCACCGCGACGATCGAGAGCACGCGGGTGAACCCGGTCCGGCCCCTGCTGCGCGCGGCCATGTCAGCGACCTCCCTGGTCGGTCAGGCCCGGAACCCCGAGGCCGCCCCCGTTGCCCAGGTTGGGCACCGGCGGGAGGTTCTGGATGTAGGTGTCGAACCACGGGCCGTTGCCGAGCGTGCTGGCGAAGACCCGGTAGAACGGCGCCATCAGCCGGAGGCTGGCGTCGAGGTTCTCCTGGTTCTTGTTGAGGACGTCGACGACGCCGTCGAGGTGGTCGAGTGCCGGCTTGAGGTCGGCGCGGGTGTCACGCACCAGGCCGGAGAGCTGCACCGAGAGCTGGCTGGTCGCGTCGAGCAGGTTGCTGACCGCCTCGCGCCGGGCGACGAGCGCCCGGAAGAGCGTGTCGCCGTCCTTCATCAGCTTGACGAGGTCCTGGCGGCGGTCGCCGAGCACGCCGGAGACCTTGTGCAGGTTGGTGAGCAGCGTGTTGAGCTGTTGGTCCCGAGCCGCGATGTTGGCCGACAGGCTGCTGACGCCGCGCAGCGCCGCCTGGAACTCCTCCGGCGTGTTGCGGGTCAGGTCCGCGACGGTGTTGAGCGACTCCGCGAGCTGGTCGGTGTCGATCCGCTCGGACCGCTCCGCCAGGCCGGAGAACGCGTCGACCACGTCGTACGGCGAGGTGGTGCGGCTGCGCGGGATCTCGCTGCCCTCGGCGAGCTGCCCGCCGCCTTGCGGGACCAGGGAGAGGTACATGGCGCCGAGCAGCGTCTTGACCCGGATGTCGGCACCCGTCTGGTCGCCGAAGTCGACTCCACGGTCGACGAGGAACTCGACGCGCACGTGGTCGCCGGCGAGGTCGACGGACTTCACCTTGCCGACGCGGACGCCGGCCACCCTGACCTCGTCGTTGGCCTTGAGGCCACCGGCCTCGCTGAAGGCGGCGTAGTAGGTGTCACCACCGCCGATGAGCGGCAGGTCCTCGGCCCGGAAGGCCGCGAGGATCATCATCGCGATCACCGCGAGGGAGACGGCGCCGATGACGACCGGGTTGCGTTCGCGGAAGGGCTTGCTCACTGGAGATCACACCTCTCCGCGCCGGCCTTGTAGTCGACCGGCAGGGTCACCCCGGCCGGCAGCTTGACCCGCCCGTTGAAGTTGCAGAGGTAGAAGTTGAACCACGAGCCGTAGATCGCGGTGCGGCCCACCTTCTCGAGCTTGATCGGCAGCACCTGCAGGGCGCGGTCGATCTCGCCCTTCCCGGCGTCGAGGTTGCCGGCGACCTTGCGCAGCTCCTTGACGTCGCGGGTCAGCCCGGGCCGGATGCCGGTGACCAGGTCGGAGGTCTCCACGGCCAGTGCGGACACGGAGTCCAGCGAGCCGAGGATCGCCTCGCGGTCCTGGGACAGACCGCCGACGAACTGGCGGAGCTTGACCAGCAGCGAGGAGAGCTCGTCGTCGCGGTTGCCGAGGGTCACCATCACCTGGTTGAGGTTGTCGATGAGCTCGCCGATGACCTTGTCGCGCTGGGCGAGCGTCGTGGTCACCGAGGCGGTGTGCGCCAGCAGGCTCTCGAGCGTGCCGCCCTCGCCCTGGAAGACCGTGACGATCTCGTAGGCGAGCTTGTTGACGTCGGCCGGGGACAGCGCCTCGAACAGCGGCTTGAAGCCGTTGAAGAGGACGGTCAGGTCGAGGGCCGGCTGGGTGCGCGAGATCGGGATCGTCTCGTCCTCCTGCATCGGGGTGTTCGGCCCGACGCCGGGGGTCAGCGCGATGTAGCGCTGCCCGACGAGGTTGCGGTAGCGGATCGTCGCGTGCGTGCTGTCGGTCAGCTGGTGGGTGCTGTCGACCTTGAAGGTGACCAGGGCGTTGGTGCGGTCGACGATCTCGACGTCCTCGACGTTGCCGACCTTGACGCCGGCGACGCGGATGTCGTCGCCGTTCACGACGCCGGTGGCGTTGCTGAAGACGGCCTTGTACTCGCGGGTGTCGCCGAAGCTGATGTTGCCGATCGTGACGACGAGCAGGCCGGTGGCCAGCGTCGTCACGACGATGAAGATCAGCAGCTTGGTCGCGTCGGCGGAGGTGCGCTTGTCCAGGATCTTCATCGCACGCTCACCTCCGTCCCACGCGCGAGCGGGCCGAGCAGCAGGGTGGCCACGTCGGGTACGTCATCGGAGGGGACTCCCATCGCGGGGGCGGCGAAGGCGTTGACGACCGCGCGCTCGGACGACGTGCCGGCGAAGCCGGACGTGAGGTCGACCGAGGGCGCGTCAGCGGCGGCACTGCCGCTGAACGGGGCGACGCGCTTGTTGACCGGACGGCTGACGCCGTCGGACATCGGCGGGGCGTAGCGGGTGCCGGGCAGGTTCGCCTGGCTGTACGACGAGGCGGCCTGGCACTCGGCCGGCGCCATCGGGCCGCGCTTGTCGTCGAAGACCGGGCTGTCGCCGGCGTCGTACCCGCGCGGCTGCTTGGGGATCGTCTCGAGGTTGATGTGCAGGGTGTAGCCCCGGTAGGCCTGCTCCATCGAGGGCGTCCAGTCGACCATCGACTGCAGCAGGCACGGGTACTCCGGGGAGTACTTCGCGAAGAGCGGGAGCTGCTCTGCGCCCTGGTTGCTGAGCCGGATGATGTTGTCGCCGTTGGTCTCGAGGAAGTCGCGGCTGGTGTTGGAGAAGCCGGCCACGTCGGAGAAGAACGCCTGGATCTTCTGCTCCTTCTCCACGAA
>NZ_SDPU01000010.1 GCF_004168035.1 Nocardioides iriomotensis
GTCCACCTCGGCGAGCTCGACGTGCCGGGCGGGACGCCGGTGCCGGTGTGGATGTCGCGCGAGCAGTTCGCCTACTGGTCGCACACCCACCTGACGATCGACGTCGTGCCCGGCCGCGGGGCCGGCTTCTCCGTCGAGGCCCCGACGGGCAGGCGGTTCCTGATCCGGTCCCGGCTGTTCACGGACGACGAGGTCGCGGCGCTAGGCGGTACGGCGCCGTAGCGTCGCGGCACCGAGGGCCAGGGCGGCGACGGCGAACCCGATCACGATCCCGATGTCGACCCACACCTCGGGGTCGACGTCGCCGAGCGCGCTGCCGGCCGTGGTGGCGAGGCTGCTCATCGCGTCGACGGCGTACGACAGCGGCAGCATGTTGCTGATCGCCTCGAGCACGGCCGGCATCGCCTCGCGCGGGACGAACAGCCCGCACAGCAGGATCTGCGGGAGCACCACGAGCGGCATGAACTGGACGGCCTGGAACTCCGTCTGCGCGAACGCCGACACGAACAGACCGAGCGCGGTGCCGAGCACGGCGTCGCAGACCGCGACCACGACCAGCACCCACACGGACCCGGCGACGTCGAGGCCGAGCAGCCAGACGCAGACCGTGACGGCGAGCGTCGACTGGACCGCGGCGACCAGGCCGAACGCCAGGGCGTAGCCGCCGAGCAGGTCGAGCTTGCCCGTCGGCATCGCGAGCAGCCGCTCCAGCGTGCCGGACGAGCGCTCGCGCAACGTGGTCACCGAGGTCACCAGGAACATCACGATGAACGGGATCAGCGCCAGCAGCGCGGGCCCGAGCTTGTCGAAGCCGATGGCACCGCCGGGGAGGTCGCCGAACATCCACCACAGCAGCGTCAGGATCACGCACGGCATCACCAGCAGCATCGCCACGGTGCGGTGGTCGCGGCGGAGCTGGTGGAGCACGCGTCCGGCGACGGAGAGAGTGATGCGGGCGCTCATGCCGTGGCTCCTTCCACGCCGCCCTCGACGAGGGCCAGGAACGCGGACTCGATGTCGTGGGTGCGGGTCCGTTGGCGCAGCACGTCCGGCGCGTCGTCGGCGATCAGCCTTCCGTCGCGCATCAGCAGCAGCCGGTCGCACCGGTCGGCCTCGTCCATGACGTGGCTGGACACGAGCACCGTGGTGCCCTGGTCGGCGAGCGCGTGGAACATCGCCCAGAGGTCGCGGCGCAGCACCGGGTCGAGGCCGACGGTCGGCTCGTCGAGCACGAGCAGCTCCGGCCTGCCGAGCAGCGCGACCGCGAGCGAGGCGCGCGAGCGCTGGCCGCCGGACAGCCGACCGACCACGACGTCCTTGCGGTCGACGAGGTCGACGGCCTCGATGCAGCGGTCGACCTCGCCGGGCTCGGTGCCGAGCACGCGGGCGAAGAAGCGGAGGTTCTCGGCGACGGTGAGGTCGTTGTAGACGCTCGGGTCCTGCGTGACGTAGCCGATCCGGTCGCGCAGCTGCTTGCTGCCTGCCGGGTAGCCCAGCACCGTGACGGTGCCGCCGGCGACGATCTGCACCCCGACGATGGAGCGCATCAGCGTCGTCTTGCCACAGCCGGACGGCCCGAGCAGGCCGGTCACCTTGCCGGGCACGGTCGCGAACGAGACGTCGTCGACCGCCCGGACGTGCCCGCGGACGACGGTGAGCCCGTCGACCTCCACGACCGAGTTTTTCATCATGCGTTGAATTATGCTCCAGCGGCCGGGAGTGTCAAGAGGTCGCACGCCACCCGGGATCGCGCCCGGTGAGGCCGGCGAGGCGGTCCACCGGGTGCGCGTGCGCGGGTACGGCGACCGGCGGGCCGAACAGGCCACCGCCCGTGTCGGCGTCGGGCGTACCACCGTCCGGCGGCTCGAACGACGCCACGAACCGGGTCACCGCCTCGACTGCTGCGAGGTCGGCGTCGTAGGGCTGTCCGGTCGCCCGGGCCAGGTCCCAGCCGTGCACGACGACCTCGTCGAGCGCGACGAGACCGGCCGCGTCGCCGGGCATCTCGACCGGGCCGGCCATGGTGGTCCCCTCGTACGCGTCCTGCTTCGCCCAGGCCTCGGCCAGAACCGCGAGGTCGGCGCCGATGCGCTCGCGCCAGCCGTCCGGGAGGTCGCTGCCGTTGGCCCGTGGACCGGCACCGCCCGGCAGGTCGGTCTTGGTGGCGGCGGCGGTGAACGCCAGGGTCAGCCCGGCGATGTGGTCGACCAGGTCGGCGACGGTCCAGTCCGGGCAGGGCGTCGGCCCGGCGAGCTGGTCGTCGCGGACGCCGGTGACGACACGCGCCAGGGTGGCGGTGGCGGGTCCGAAGGGCAGGGTCGGGTGCTCGTTGTCCATGTGGTTGAGACCGGCGCCGCGGCCAGGACTCATCGGTCGCCGTCCAGGTACCTCTGCACGGTCGGCGCGACCCAGGCGACGACCTCCTCGGGGGGCATCGAGGCCAGGGGCTCGACGGCGAGCACGTAGCGGGCGACGACGAGGCCGACGAGCTGCGACAGCACCAGCTGGACCCGCTCCTCGGCGTCCGGGCCCGGCAGGACCTCCCGCAGCGGCGTGAAGATCATCCGGAGCACCCCCTCGCGAAGGAGGTTGACCGGACCGGCCTCGCCGAGCGACGCGCGGACCAGCGCGATCAGCGGCAGCCGCGCCTCGGGGTCCTCCCAGACCGACACGAACACCCGGAGCAGCCGCTCCCCCGCGCCCTCGACGCCCTCGGCGAAGACCAGCGGCACCACCTGGCGCGGGTCGACCGGGATCTCCAGCGCGGCGATGAACAGGTCGTCCTTGCTGCCGAAGTAGTGGTGGACCAGCGCCGCGTCGACGCCCGCCGAGGCGGCGACGGCGCGGATCGTCGTACCGGCGAAACCCTTGTGCGCGAAGGACTCCCGGGCCGCGGCGAGGATCGCGCCGCGGGTGTCGGGACCGCCGGGACGGCGGCCGCGGGACGTCGCGCGCTCGGTCATTCGGGCGCCGTGGCGAAGTTGAGCCGGGTGAACGCGAGCGACTCGACCAGGTCGAGCTCGCGGGCGTCCCGGTTGCCGGCCTTGCGGGTGTTGATCTCGACGACGATGTGGCCGCCGAAGCCGACCCGGGCGAGGTGCTCGAGCAGCTCGGCGACGGGCTGGCTGCCGCGGCCGGGCACCAGGTGCTCGTCCTTGGCCGACCCGGTGCCGTCGGTGAGGTGGATGTGCCGCAGCCGGTCGCCGAGCCGCTTGGCCATCGCGACCGGGTCGCACCGCGCGGTCGCGGAGTGCGACAGGTCGATCGTCGCGTTGGCGTAGTCCTGCTCGCTCGGGTCCCAGCCGGGGAGGTAGACCTCCATCTGGCGGCGGGAGGCGCGCCAGGGGTACATGTTCTCGACCGCGAACGCGATGCCGGTGCGCTCCTCGAGCGCCTTGATCCCCTCGACGAACGTGCGGGCGTAGTCGCGCTGCCACCGGAACGGCGGGTGCACCACCACGACGTCGGCGCCGACCGCCCGGGCCATGTCGGCGCTCCTCTCGAGCTTGCCCCACGGCTCGGTGCCCCAGACCCGCTGCGTGATGAGCAGGCAGGGCGCGTGCACGGCTGCCACGGGCATCTCGTGGTACTCCGACAGGTGCCGGACCGCGTCGATCTCCTGGCTGATCGGGTCGATCCCGACCATCACCTCGACCGCCTCGTAACCGAGGCGGGCGGCGAGCTCGAAACCCTGCGCCGTCGTCTCGGGGTAGACCGAGGCGGTCGAGAGCGCGATCACCTGCTCAGACTAGCCACCGTGATGGGGCCGCCCGGCCGGCGTCCGGAGCGCACGCTGATCTGGTCCAGGCGCTCGAGGATGATGCCCTCGCGCAGCGCCCACGGGCAGATCTCGAGCTCCGGCAGGTCGAAGATGTCCATCACCGCGTCGGCCACCAGCGCGCCGGCGACGACCTGGTGCGCGCGGCTGGCGGAGACGCCCGGGAGGTAGGACAGCTCCTCCGCGGACATCGCGAAGATCGCCGGGATCAGCCCGATCAGCTCCCCGTGCGGGAGCACCCGCCGGACCAGCGGGCCGTCGCCCGACGGGGCCGCCCCGCAGATCCGCGCGAGCGAGCGGAAGGTCTTCGAGGTGGCGACGGCGTGGTCGGGCCGCCCGGGCCGCAGGATCGACCCCGCGTCGCGCGCGAGGTCGGCCCGGATCTTGAGGCGCAGGCGCCGTACGGCGTCCTCGTCGGCGCCCTGCAGCCAGTCGCGGGAGAGCCGGCCGGCGCCCAGCGGCAGCGACTGCGCCACGTCGGGCGCCTCGTCGCTGCCGACCGCGATCTCGAGCGAGCCGCCGCCGATGTCGAACACGGCGAGCCGGCCGGACGACCAGCCGAACCACCGTCGTACGGCGAGGAAGGTCAGCCGGGCCTCGTCCTCACCGGGCAGCACCTCGATGTCGACGCCGGTCTGCTCCCGGACGTGCTCGAGGACCTCGTCGCTGTTGGTGGCGTCGCGCACCGCCGAGGTGGCGAAGCCGAGCATCTCCTCGCAGCCCTTGTCGCCCGCCACGACGAGCGCGTCCGCGACGAACTTGGTCAGCGCGTCGACGCCGCTCTGGTCGACCGCGCCGTCGGCATCGAGATGCTCCGCGAGACGAAGAGGTTCCTTGTGGGAGAACGCGGGGAGCGGCGCGGCGCCCCCGTGCGCGTCGACGACCAGCAGGTGCCCGGTGTTCGAGCCGATGTCCAGCACGCCCAGCCTCATGGGGGCAGGTTAGTCCTCCGCGCGTAGGGTTGCCCGCGTGCCAGAAGTCGACCTCGTCTTTCCCCGCGCCTGGGTCGAGTTCCAGGACCCGTCCGACGAGTCCCAGGTGTTCAAGTGTGACCTCACGTGGCTGACGTCGCAGTGGACCTGCATCTTCGGGTCGGGCTGCTGCGGCATCTACGCCGACCGGCCTGACGACGGCTGCTGCACCCTCGGCGCGCACTTCTCCGACAAGGACGACGAGAAGCGCGTGAAGCGCTGGGCCAAGAAGCTCGACCCCGAGCACTGGCAGTTCCACGACGAGGGCCGCAAGGGCGGGATCGTCGAGGTCGACGAGGACGGCGACCGCAAGACCCGCGTCCACGAGGGCGCCTGCATCTTCCTCAACCGGCCCGGCTTCCCCGGCGGCTACGGCTGCGCCCTGCACGGCCTCGCGCTGCGCCACGACACCCACTTCGTCGAGACCAAGCCCGACGTGTGCTGGCAGCTCCCGATCCGCCGCACCTTCCGCGACGTCGAGCTGCCCGACGGCACGGAGTACACCGAGGTCTCGATCGGCGAGTACGACCGCCGCGGCTGGGGTCCCGGCGGCCACGACCTCGACTGGTACTGCTCGGGCAACACCGAGGCCCACGTCGGCCAGGAGCCGGTCTACATCAGCAACGAGCGAGAGCTGGTGGAGCTGATGGGCCAGGCGGCGTACGACGAGCTGGTCGACCACTGCGAGCGGCACATCAAGTCCCGCTCCGCCCTGGCCATCCACCCGGCCGACCCGCGCGACTAGCACCGGGCCGTTCGGACAGGCACTCGCCGGCACGTGGCCCGCGGGTCACGCTGCGCCAGGCCGCCGCGACCGCGCGAGTGCCTGTTCGACGGCACCGACGAGGGTTGTTCGCACGTAGTCAGGACGGAACATGACGTGCTCCCAGGCGAACCGGAGCACGATCCACCCGTCGACGACGAAGGCGTTGTAGCGCTCGCAGTCGTCGGCCAGCGCCTGCCGACGACCGTGGAACTCGAAGGAGTCCGCCTCGAGCACGATCCGCAACCGCTCGTCGACCAGGTCGGGCCGGCCCACGTCCCCGATCCAGACCTGCGGCTCTACGGACAGGTCCGGCACCTGGAGCGCGATCGCCCTGAGGACCGACTCGAAAGGATTGGCCGCACGGGCGTCGGCGGCGAGCGCGACCCGCATGCACCGCGCCCGGTGCCGCACCGGCACGGCTGCCGCCCGGCGCAGCAGGTGCTCGGACGACACGTCGAGCGACCGCAGCGCCGAGTCGGCAACGGCGAGCGCCTCGTCGAACGGCATCCGCGCGCAGCAGTCCAGCACGGTGCGCACCGGACTGGTCGCCACTCGGTTGACGTCCTCGGCAGGCAGGTCCACGAAGCGGACGCGCACGCCACGACGGCGATGCTCCGGGAGGTTCCGCTTCCTGGGCACGACCACAACCGGGGACGACGGCCGATGTTTCAACGGCCAGCCGTAGAGCTGCGCGGCGCTGTCCTCGCACAGCAGGCCGGAGAGACGGTGGGCGCAGGCGAGCGCCTCGTCCGCTCCCGGTAGCGCATACCGCCCCCGCTCCAGGCGGATGACGAGACCGCTGCGGGTCGCTGCGCGCAGCGACGGTCTCGTGACGTGCGTCAGGAGCGTCGCGGTGTCGGCGACGCCACCCAGCCGTTCGAGCACCTGCTCCGGTCGCACCCCACGAGCCTGACGGAAGCGACGGTCGCGTGCGGCCGACCGTCCACAGGATCAGTCGCGGTACTTCGCGGCGAGGTGGTCGGGCATCGGCTCGTAGCGAGCGAAGCTGCGCGTGAACGACGCGGCTCCGTGGGAGAACGCCCGCAGGTCGATGGAGTAGCGGATGATCTCGGTCTGCGGCACCTCGGCCCGCACCAGCGTGCGGTCGCCGCCCACCGGCTCGGAGCCGAGCACGCGCCCGCGTCGACCGGACAGGTCGCTCATCACGGTGCCGACGAGGTCGTCGGGCACGAGCACGCCGATCTCGTCGACCGGCTCGAGCATCGAGACCTTCGCCGACGCCGCCGCCTCTCGCAGCGCCAGCGCGCCGGCGGTCTGGAACGCCATGTCCGACGAGTCGACGCTGTGCGCCTTCCCGTCGGTCAGCGTGACCTTGATGTCGACGACCGGGTAGCCGGCGGCGACGCCCTTCTCCATCTGCGCGCGGACGCCCTTCTCCACCGACGGGATGAACTGCCGGGGTACGGCGCCGCCCACGACCTTGTCGACGAACTCGAAGCCGCCACCCTCCGGGAGCGGCTCGACGGTGATGTCGCAGACGGCGTACTGCCCGTGCCCACCCGACTGCTTCACGTGCCGGCCCTTCGCCGTGGCGGACGAGCCGAACGTCTCGCGCAGCGGCACCCGAAGCTCCACCTGGTCGACGCCGGCGCCGTGCCGGTGCTCGAGCCTGTCGAGCACGACGTCGGCGTGCGCCTCGCCCATGCACCACAGCACGATCTGGTGGGTCTCGGCGTTGTGCTCGATGCGCAGGGTCGGGTCCTCGGCGGCGAGGCGCTGCAGGCCCTGGCCGAGCTTGTCCTCGTCGGCCTTGGCGCGGGCCTCGATGGCGAGCGGCAGGAGCGGCTCCGGCATCGACCACGGCTTCAGCACCAGCGGGCTCTCCTTGTCGGAGAGGGTGTCGCCGGTCTCGGCGCGCGTGAGCCGGCCGATCGCGCAGATGTCGCCGGCGACGACCTTGTCGCAGGTGCGCTGGGTCTTGCCCAGCGGCATCGACAGCGACCCGATGCGCTCGTCCTCGTCGTGGTCCTCGTGGCCGCCCACCGACGCGGCGTCCCCGGGCGTGCCGAAGAACGACGAGAAGTGGCCGGACACGTGCACGGTCGCGTCCGGGAGGATGGTGCCGGAGAAGACCCGGACCAGGCTGACCCGGCCGACGTACGGGTCGGAGGTGGTCTTCACGACCTCGGCCACCAGCGGCCCGTCGGCGTCGCAGGAGATGGCCGGGCCGGACTTGCCCTCGGGGGTGAAGACCTCGGGCGTCGTGTGCTCCAGGGGCGACGGGAAGCCGGAGACGATCAGGTCGAGCAGCTCGGTGGCCCCGACGCCGTTGGACGAGTCGACCGGAAGCACGGGGTGGAAGGACCCCTGGGCGACCGCGCGCTCGAGGTCCTCGAGCAGCAGCGCCTTGTCGACGTCCTCGCCACCCAGGAACCGCTCCATCAGCGTCTCGTCCTCGGACTCCTCGATGACCGCCTCGATCAGCGCGCCGCGCTGGGTGTCGTGGGCGTGGTCGTCGGAGAGCAGCCCGACGAGCTGGTCGCCCTCGCGGAGGTAGACCGGCACGACCTTGTCGCCGAACGCCGCCTGCGCCTGCAGCACCACGCCGTCGTAGTCGGCCCGGGCGTGGTCGAGCTTGCTGATCACGACGACCCGCGGCATGCCGACCTCGGCGCACTCGCGCCACAGCGACCTGGTCGGCTCGTCGACGCCCTCGTTGGCCGCGATCACGAAGAGCGCACAGTCGGCGGCGCGCAGACCGGCGCGCAGCTCACCGACGAAGTCGGCGTACCCAGGGGTGTCGAGCAGGTTGATCTTCACGCCGTCGTGCATGAGCGGCGCCAGGGCGAGGCCGGTCGAGCGCTGCTGGCGCTGCTCGGCGTCGTCGAAGTCGCACACGGTCGTGCCCTCCACGACCGAACCTGCCCTGGAAAGCACACCGGCCGAGACCAACAGGGTCTCGACCAGTGTCGTCTTCCCGGAGCCCGCCGGGCCTACCACGGCCACGTTGCGGATGGCGTCCGCCCGGTCGGCGACCGGGACATCTCCTTTGCCTGCTTGGGCTGATGCCTGCTTCCCTGACACGACGACCCCTCCTGGGCTCTCCTGACCGGTCTGAGACCTTCACCCTTCACCCGTTGCCGCCCGCGCACAAGAGTCCGACGGACCCCAGTGTCGGGGCCTCCCGCCGGTGCGGTGACAATGCTGGGTATGCGTTTGGACCATCTCTCGTACGCCGCCGGGCCTGACGGGCTGCAGGGGACCGCCCGCCGCATCGGCGAGCTGCTCGGAGAGGAGTTCCGCGACGGGGGGATCCACCCGCGCTTCGGCACGCGCAACATGGTGCTGCCGTTGAGCCAGGGCACCTACCTCGAGGTCGTGGAAGTCCTCGACCACCCGGCGTCCGACAAGGCGCCGTTCGGCCAGGCCGTCCGTGCCCGCTCCCAGCTCGGTGGCGGCTGGCTCGGCTGGGTCGTCTGCGTCGACGACATCGCCAAGGTCGAGGCCCGCCTCGGCCGGCAGTCGGTCGACGGCAACCGGCACCGGCCGGACGGCATCGAGCTGCGCTGGAGGCAGATCGGCGTCACCGGCCTGCAGACCGACCCCCAGCTGCCGTTCTTCGTGCAGTGGCAGGTGCCCGAGGAGCAGCACCCCTCGACGGGCTCGACCGGCGAGCTGCACCTCGAGACCCTCGAGATCGCCGGCGACTCCGCGCGCGTCCGCGACTGGCTGGGTGACCCCGACGTCGACCCGCTCGAGGACGTCAACGTCGAGTGGGTGGCGCCGCACGGCACGCCGGGCGTCGTGGCCGCGCAGTTCAGCACCCCGGCCGGGCTGGTCCGCATCTGACCACGCCCGGGGCGGTGCCGAGCCCCAACATCTGGCACCACCCGCAGACCTACGAGATCGAGAACCGCGCCGCCGACCCCGATCGCCACATCGAGGCCGCCATGCGCTCGGTCGCCGACTGGCGCGGCCGCGACCTCCTCGACCTGGGCTGCGGCACCGGGTACCACCTGCCGCGCTGGGCCGAGGACGCCCGTCGCGTCGTCGGCGTGGAGCCGCACCCCGACCTGGCACGTGTCGCCGCCCGCCGTACCTCCCGGCTGGACGCCGTCGAGGTGCTGGTCGGCACCGCCCAGGCCGTCCCGCTCCCCGACGCGTCGGTCGACGTCGTGCAGGCGCGCTGGGCGTACTTCTTCGGGCCCGGCTGCGAGCCCGGCCTCCGCGAGCTCGACCGCGTCCTCCGCCGCGGCGGTACGGCGTTCGTCGTCGACAACGACGCCCGCCGGTCGGCCTTCGGCGGGTGGTTCCGCCGCGGCTACCCCGACGTCCGGCCCGACGACGTCGAGCGGTTCTGGTCGCGGCACGGCTGGCAGCGCGAGGCCGTCGACATCGTGTGGCGGTTCGAGTCGCGCGCGGACCTCGAGGCGGTGGTCCGGATCGAGCTGCCGACGAAGGTGGCCGAGGAGGTGCTCACCGAGTGGGGCCCGGACGCCGGGCTCGAGGTCGACTACGCGGTCAACCTCTGGTGGAAGCGCTCCTGACGCCCGGGTCGCTCAGGTGGTCGAGCGCACCGACAGCGTCGGCGTCAGGGTGCGGCCGAGCTCCTGGATGGGCCGGTGCGCGAGCAGGTCGCCGAGGAGCGTGACGATCTCGACCGCCACCTGCTCCAGCGGCTGACGCACGGAGGTGAGGCCCGGGGTCGAGACCTGGGCGGCGAGAGAGTCGTCGAAGCCGACCACGGAGAGCCCGCGGCCGGGGCGGAGGTGCCGCTCGTCGAGTGCACGCATCACGCCCATCGCCTGGGTGTCGCTCGCGCAGACGAACGCGGTCGGCTGCTCGCTGTCCAGCAGCGCGTGGGCTGCGCGCCGACCGAAGTCGAGGGTGTCGTCCCCGCGCGCGCTGAGCCGGCTCGTGGACAGCCCGTGGTCGTGCATCCGGTCGGTCCAGCCGCTGCGCCGGTCCTCGCCGATGTAGGACCCCTTCTGCCAGCCGACCCAGGCGATGCGCTCGTGGCCACGCTCGACGAGGTGGTCCACCGCCAGCATCACGCCGGCGCGCCCGTCGACGTCGACCCAGGGGTGCCGGGCCCGCGGGTCGCCCCACGGCCGGCCGAACGCCACGAACGGCACGCCGCGCTCCTCGAGCCAGGCGGCCTGCGGGTTGCCGAGGTACGTGTCGGTCACCAGGAACGCGTCGACCGCCGCGCTGCGCAGCAGCTCGTCGTACCCGTCGAGCGGGTCGGGCGCTTCGACGTGCTCCGGCGCGTCGACCGGCACCTCGGGCCCGGGCTGCGGCGTCGGGGAGCCGGTGAACAGCAGCACGTGGTAGCCGGCGTCGCGGGTGCTCTCGACGAGCGAGTGCAGGAACCGGTCCATCAGCGCGTTGGCGCTGTCCTCGACCGCCGGCGCCACCTTGAGGCCGATCAGCCGGGACGCGCGCGTGCGCAGGTTGCGGGCGGCCCGGTTGGGCGAGTAGCCGAGCCGCTCGATCGCCTCCTGCACCCGCTCCAGGGTCTCGGGGCGCAGCAGCTCGGGGCTGTTCAGCGCGTTGGAGACGGTCTGCCGCGACACGCCCGCCTCGGCCGCGACCGTGGCGAGCGTCGGCGCCCCAGGCCGCGGCTCGGAGCGCGGCGGCTCCGGGCGGTGCAGCTCGGGACGGCGGGTCATGCGATTCCCCCAAGGGCGCGGTCTGGATCGTTCAAATGATAACCACGGAACGCTCCGGGGCGTCGCCGGTCGGCTGTCGGTGGGCTCCCCTACCGTCACCCCATGTCCTCGCGCACCTCCGCCCGCAGCAAGACCCGAGCCACCTACCGCTGCGCCGAGTGCGGCTGGGAGACCGCCAAGTGGGTGGGCCGCTGCGGCGAGTGCCAGGCCTGGGGCTCGGTGGCCGAGACCGCGGTGGCGGCCGGCGCCCTCGGCTCGCGCACGGCGTCCGGGCCGGTCAGCGCGCCCGCGGTCCCGATCGGCGACGTGCCGGTCGAGGACTCCCGCTCCCGCACGTCCGGCGTGCCCGAGCTCGACCGCGTGCTCGGCGGCGGCATCGTGCCCGGCGCGGCCGTCCTGCTGGCCGGCGAGCCCGGTGTCGGCAAGTCCACGCTGCTGCTCGAGGTCGCCGCCCAGACCGCCCGGTCCGGGCTGCGCACCCTCTACGTCACCGGCGAGGAGTCCGCATCCCAGGTCCGGCTGCGCGCCGACCGCACCGGCGGCGTCCACCACGACCTCTACCTCGCGGCCGAGACCGACCTCGGTGCCGTGCTCACCCACGTCCACGAGGTCAAGCCACAGCTGCTGGTGGTCGACTCCGTGCAGACCATCGGCGCGCCCGACGTCGACGGCGTCCCCGGCGGCGTCACCCAGGTGCGCGAGGTCGCGGCCGCGCTGGTGCGCGTCGCCAAGACCCAGAACATCGCCACCGTGATGGTCGGCCACGTCACCAAGGACGGCTCGATCGCGGGCCCGCGCGTCCTGGAGCACCTCGTCGACGTGGTGCTCCAGTTCGAGGGCGAGCGCGACTCACGGCTGCGGATGGTGCGCGCCGTCAAGAACCGCTTCGGTCCCGTCGACGAGGTCGGCTGCTTCGACCTGTCCGGCAGCGGGATCGTCGCCGTCACCGACCCGACCGGCCTGTTCGTCGCGCGGCACCACCAGCCGGTCGCCGGCACGTGCGTCTCCGTCGTGCTGGAGGGGCGCCGGCCGATCCTCGCCGAGGTGCAGGCGCTGGTGACCCCGTCCGCAGCCGAGCGACCGCGCCGCACCACCTCCGGCCTCGACTCCTCGCGCGCGGCGATGATCGTCGCGGTGCTGCAGCAACGCTGCCGGATCAACCTGCACGCCCAGGACGTCTTCGCCTCGACGGTCGGCGGGGTGCGGATCCAGGAGCCCGCGGCCGACCTCGCGACGGCGGTCGCGATCGCCTCGGCATGGAAGTCCAAGGAGGTGCCGACCGACGTCGTCGCCATCGGCGAGATCGGCCTGGCCGGCGAGCTGCGCCGCGTGCGCGACACCCCGCAGCGCATCGCCGAGGCCGCGCGGCTCGGGTTCGGCGCCGCGATCGTGCCGCTGGAGCCGGGCGGCCGGGCCGGCGCGGTCCGCACCGTCGACGGGCTCGAGGTCGTCGGTGTTCCCGACCTCGACTCCGCGCTCCGCGTCCTCGACCTGGCCCGCGAGGACACCGTGCCGTTGTTCCGGCCGGGCCACGTTCCCGACCTGCCGCCGGCGCTCGGCGTCGTCTGAGCCGCCTAGCCGCCCACCAGCCGGCGCTCGACCTCCGGGTCGACGCCCAGCACCTCGTCGCCGTCGCGGGCCGGGTCGTGCCCCAGGCCGCCGGTGGCGCGCAGCCAGTCGAGCGTGTCCGCGACCGTCTCGTGCACGGGGCGGCAGCGCAGCCCGGCATCGACCGCCCGGCGCACGTCGGTGGTGAGGAAGCCGTCGTACTCCGGCTCGGGCGGCAGCCAGCCCGGCAGCGCGACGTACCGGTCCACGCCGGCCGCCTCCATCGCCTCCGGCGCGACCCAGCGGAACCGCGCCGGGCTCGGGACCGCCCCGCGGCACGCGTCGAGGAACGACCCTGTCGTGGCGTGACCGAGGCGGTTGACCACGTTGTACGGCCCGGTGGCCCCGTCCGCGGCGACGTCGAGCATCCACGCGGCCAGGTCGCGCACGTCGACGTACCGCCACGGCTGGTCGGGGTCCCCGGGCGCCAGCACCGTGCCGGACCGGGCGACGTGGGCCAGCCACGACCGCATCCGGCCGAGGTTCTCCCCCGGCCCGAGGATCACGCCGGCCCGGACGAGGACCGACCGGCCGCCGAACGACTCCTCGACCGCGAGCTCGCCGCCGCGCTTGTCCTCGGCGTACCCGACCGACGGCGCGCCCGCCGACGCCGCCACCGTCGCCGCGGACTCGTCGAGGCCTCCCGGGTACGGCGGGGCGTAGACCGCGCGGCTGGACACGTAGACGTAGCGCGCGACCGCATCGGCCAGCAGCTCCGCGCTCGTGCGCACGGCCACCGGCGCGCCGGCCCACGTGTCGACCACGGCGTCCCAGCGACCGTGCGCGAGCTGCTCGACGTCGTACGGCCGGGTGCGGTCCCCGACGACGGCCTCGACGCCCTCGCGCCACTCCGGCCGGCTGCCGCGGTTGAAGGTCGTCACGGACCACCCGCGTGCGAGCGCGGCCTCCACCACGGCTCCCCCGACGAACGAGGTGCCGCCCAGGACGAGCAGCCTCATGCGCTGATCATGCCCCCATCACCTACCGAGGGACGGCAACCCGACACGCCGCGCCGTCCACGCCCCTAGACTGACCTCGCCGACCGGAGGGGCCGGCGAGGCGACAAGCTCTGGAGACACGTGGCAGGCACCGACCGGGCGGACGACAGCTTCCGCCTGCGCGCGACCCTCGCGAGCATCGCTCCCGGCACCGACCTGCGCGAGGGACTCGAGCGCGTCCTGCGGGGCCGCACCGGCGCGCTCATCGTGCTCGGCAGCGACAAGACGGTGGACTCGATCTCGACCGGCGGGTTCACGCTGGACGTCGCGTTCTCTCCCACCGGCCTGCGCGAGCTGGCCAAGATGGATGGCGCGCTCATCCTCGACCGCGACGCCAGCCGCATCATCAACGCCGCCGTGCACCTGATGCCCGACCCCGCGATCCCCTCCGTCGAGACCGGCACCCGGCACCGCACGGCCGACCGCGTCGCCCGGCAGACCGGCTTCCCGGTCATCTCGGTGTCGCAGTCCATGCAGATCATCGCGGTGTACGTCGGGGAGCTGCGCTACGTCCTGGAGGACTCCGGGCAGATCCTGTCGCGCGCCAACCAGGCGCTGGCCACGCTGGAGCGCTACAAGCTGCGGCTCGACGAGGTGTCGAGCACTTTGTCCGCGCTGGAGATCGAGGACCTCGTCACGGTGCGTGACGTCGCCGTGGTCGCGCAGCGGCTGGAGATGGTCACCCGCATCGCCCGCGAGATCGAGGACTACGTCCTGGAGCTCGGCACCGACGGCCGGCTGCTGTCACTGCAGCTCGACGAGCTGGTCACCGGCGTCGACACCGAGCGCGAGCTCGTCATCCGCGACTACCTCCCGCTCACCCGCCGCCGTCGCTCGGCGGCCGAGGTGCTGGCAGACCTCGAGTCGCTCAGCCCGGCCGACCTGGTCGACGTGGCCGCGGTGGCGCGGGCGATGGGTCTCGGGTCGAGCGAGCACCTCGACGGTGCCGTGACCCCGCGCGGCTACCGGCTGCTGGCCAAGGTGCCGCGCCTGCCCGGCGCGGTCGTCGACCGGCTGGTCGACCACTTCGGAAGCCTCCAGAAGCTGCTCTCCGCGAGCATCGACGACCTCCAGGCGGTCGACGGCGTGGGCGAGCTGCGGGCGCGCAGCGTGCGCGAGGGTCTGTCCCGGCTGGCCGAGTCGAGCATCCTCGAGCGCTACGTCTAGCGCTCCTGGCGTCCGCTCTCGGGCCGGTCGCTCTTCTTCTCGTCGGCCTTCTTGCCCTTGCCCTTGTCCTTCTCGGGCTTGGGCTTGGCCGTCACGGTCGGCGCCACCGGGGACCTGAGCTCGAACTGCACGTCGGTCGGCTCGGCGCCGTACGCCGCCGTGGCCACGTGGTAGAAACCCGGCTGCGCCCAGCCCCGCTGCGGCGTGCAGCCGGTGTCGGAGCGTCGGGCGGCCCAGCCCAGGTCGACCTTGGCCGGCACGTCCTTGCGCACCACGACGTCGGTCTGCGGCACGGCGTCCGGGCAGTCCTGGCTCGACCAGATCCGGTCGTTGCCGGAGGTGATCTTCACGACCAGCGTCTCCGGCGACACCGTCCACGTGCAGGCGGGGTTGCCGGTCGTGGTCAGCTTGAGCCGGACGTGCACGAGGCTGCCGGCGTACGCCGCCTCCTTCAGCTTGGGCTCGACCACGACCTCCTCGTTGCGGCACGGTCCGGTCGGGACGGCCAGCGGGGTCTTGGTCTTCTTCGGCTTCCGGCCCTTCGTGCCGCGCGGACCGGCCTGCTGCGACGGCCTGTCGTCGGCGGTGGCAGCCTGCCCCTGCGGGGACTGCGTGGGCGTCCGGTCGGCACCCACGACGCGGGCAGCCTCGTCGTCGGACGCGCCCGTCGAGCCGCCGAGGAGCTGCGCGATCCCGAACACGAGACCGAGCGCGACCGCCAGCACCAGCGTGCGGCGTACCCAGTACACGCGCGCAGGAAGGTGGCCTCGCGGCCTCATGGCGGACATGAGGAAAACGGTAGTCGGGCGGACCGTTCCGTCCCGGTATGCCACTCCGGGCGGGGGCGGATCCGCTGTCCTGGTTAGGTTGTGCGGGCCATGACCATCCGCACCGACCCTGCCGGCCTCACCTCGCGCGTCATCGCCTGGTACGACGAGCACCAGCGCGACCTGCCCTGGCGCGACCCGGCGGCATCCCCGTGGGCGGTCATGGTGAGCGAGTTCATGCTGCAGCAGACGCCGGTCGCCCGCGTCCTGCCGGTGTGGGCGCAGTGGCTCGACCGGTGGCCGACGCCGGCCGCACTGGCCGCGGAGCCGGCCGGCGAGGCCGTGCGCGCCTGGGGCCGTCTCGGCTACCCGCGTCGCGCGCTGCGGCTGCACGCCGCGGCGACCGAGATCGAGCGGGTGCACGACGGCGAGGTCCCCTCGACGTACGACGAGCTGCTCACGCTTCCCGGGGTCGGCGACTACACCGCGGCCGCGATCTCGGCGTTCGCGTTCGGAAGGCGCCAGGTCGTTCTCGACACCAACGTCCGCCGCGTGCTGGGTCGGGTGCGCGGTGGCGAGGAGTTCCCGGCCGCCTCGGTGACGCGGGCCGAGCGCGAGCGCGCCGCTGCCGTGCTGCCGGACGACGAGCCGACGGCGGCCACCTGGTCGGTAGCGGTGATGGAGCTCGGCGCGGTCGTCTGCACGGCCTCGTCACCGCGCTGCGCCGACTGCCCGGTGACCGACCTCTGCGCGTGGCGGGCCGCCGGCTACCCGGCGTACGACGGACCGCCGCGCCGCGGTCAGACCTACGACGGCACCGACCGGCAGTGCCGCGGCCGGATCCTCGCGCTCGCCCGCGACGCGCACGAGCCCGTGCACCGGTCGCGGATCGAGGCGGTGTGGCCGTCGGCCGAGCAGCGTGACCGCTGCCTCGCCTCGCTGGTGCACGACGGGCTGCTGGTCCGCGTCGGCACCGGCGCCTACGCGCTGCCCTGACCCGCCACCACCGCGACCGCGTCGGCGAGATCGCGCACCGCCTGCCGCTTCGTCGTGTCAGCCTCGCCGTCGCCCTCGCCGTCACCGAACGGCGAGTCGAGCAGGAAGCCGCTGAACGCGCTGTCCAGCAGCGTCGTCGCCCGGGCCGCCCTCCGCCGCGAGGCCCCCGACGCGACGAGGTGGTCGGCGACCGCGCTCATCCAGACGTCGTTGGCCGCGCCGACGACTCCGGCGTACGGCTCCCGTCCGAACAGCCCGAGCGCGGCCGCCTCGACGTACATCCGCTGGCAGCCGACCAGCTCCGGCCGAGTGACGGTCTGCCAGAGCTGCAGCACCGCTTCCCGCACGTCGCGGGCAGGCGGCAGGGCGCGGATCGCCGCCACCGAGCGGTCGTTGCTCACCCGCAGCACGGTCGCGACCAGGTCGTCCTTGTCGTCGAAGTGGTACAGCACCATCCGGTCGCTCGTGCCGATCGCGGCCGCGAGCGGGCGCAGCGACAGCCCGATCAACCCGTGCTGCAGCACGTAGTCGGTCGCTGCCTGCGCCAGCTCCTCGCGGCGGGACGTCTCGCGGGCCATGCGGAGAAGTGTAGCGAGTGCTACAGTGGAGTCTCTGTAGCGAGTGCTACAGATTCGATCTGGAGGTCTGGAGATGTGGAGCGCCTGGCTGCTGCTGCTTGCGGCGATCGGCGTCGAGGTGGCGAGCACGGCCTCGCTGCCGCGCACGCACGGCTTCCGCGACCCGTGGTGGACGTTGCTCGTGCTGGTGGGGTACGCCCTGTCGATCTGGCTGCTGGCACTGGTCATCAAGCACCTGTCGGTGTCGGTGGCCTACGCCGTGTGGTCGGGCCTCGGGACGGCGGGGATCGCCCTCATCGGGGTGCTGTTCCTCGGTGAGCGGCTCGACCTGGCCAAGGCCGCGGCCCTGGCGATGATCATCGTCGGCGTCGTCGTGCTGAATCTGCAGGGCGCGCACTGAGCCGAGACCGGCACAGACGCCGCGAGGGCGCCCCCTGACGGGGACGCCCTCGCGTTGTCTCGTGCTTCGGGTCAGCCGGCGTCGGCGGTGCCGGTCGTGCCGGTCTCGCCCGTGGCGGCCTCCTCGAGCGGCGGCAGGTCGGGCAGCTCGCTCTTCGGGTTGCCCTTGAACGTGAACGTCGCCTCGGGGCCTTCGCCCTCGACGTCGACGAGCACGATCTGGCCGGCACCGACTTCGCCGTACAGCATCTTCTCGGCGAGCGTGTCCTCGATCTCGCGCTGGACCGTGCGGCGCAGGGGCCGCGCGCCGAGGACCGGGTCGAAGCCCCGCTTGGCGAGCAGGTCCTTGGCGGCCTGGGTCAGCTCGATCGACATGTCGCGGTCGCGGAGCCGCAGCTCCACGCCGGCGATCATGTTGTCGACCATCGAGACGATCTGCTCCTGCGACAGCGGCGGGAAGACCACGATCTCGTCGACACGGTTGAGGAACTCCGGGCGGAAGTGCTGCTTGAGCTCCTCCGACACCTTCGCCTTCATCCGCTCGTAGGAGCCCGCGGCGTCGCCGGTCTGGCTGAAGCCCAGGTTGACGCCCTTGCTGATGTCCCGGGTGCCCAGGTTGGTCGTCATGATGATGACGGTGTTCTTGAAGTCGACGACGCGACCCTGCGAGTCGGTCAGGCGACCCTCCTCCAGGATCTGGAGGAGCGAGTTGAAGATGTCCGGGTGGGCCTTCTCCACCTCGTCGAACAGCACCACGGAGAACGGCTTGCGGCGCACCTTCTCGGTGAGCTGGCCGCCCTCCTCGTAGCCGACGTAGCCGGGAGGCGAGCCGAACAGCCGCGAGACGGTGTGCTTCTCGCTGAACTCCGACATGTCGAGCTGGATCAGGGCGTCCTCGTCGCCGAAGAGGAACTCGGCGAGCGTCTTGGACAGCCAGGTCTTACCGACACCGGACGGTCCGGCGAAGATGAACGAGCCACCAGGACGCTTGGGGTCCTTCAGACCCGCGCGGGTACGGCGGATCGCCCGGGAGAGCGCCTTGACGGCCTCCTCCTGGCCGATGACGCGCTTGTGGAGCTCGTCCTCCATCTTGAGCAGCCGGGTCGACTCCTCCTCGGAGAGCTTGACGATCGGGATGCCCGTCGCGACGGCCAGGACCTCGGCGATGAGCTCCTCGTCGACCTCCGCGACGACGTCCATGTCGCCGGCCTTCCACTGCTTCTCGCGCTCGCCCTTGGCGACGATGAGCTTCTTCTCCTCGTCACGGAGCGACGCGGCCAGCTCGAAGTCCTGGCTGTCGATCGCGCTCTCCTTGCGGCGACGAACGTCGGCGATCTTGTCGTCGAACTCCCGCAGGTCCGGCGGCGCGGTCATCCGGCGGATGCGCAGCCGCGAGCCCGCCTCGTCGATCAGGTCGATCGCCTTGTCGGGCAGGAACCGGTCGGAGACGTAGCGGTCGGCCAGCGTCGCCGCCGAGACCAGCGCCTCGTCGGTGATCGTGACCCGGTGGTGCGCCTCGTAACGGTCGCGCAGGCCCTTGAGGATCTCGATCGTGTGGGCGATCGACGGCTCCTGTACCTGGATCGGCTGGAAGCGGCGCTCGAGCGCGGCGTCCTTCTCGAGGTGCTTGCGGTACTCGTCGAGCGTGGTCGCACCGATCGTCTGCAGCTCGCCGCGAGCCAGCATCGGCTTGAGGATCGAGGCCGCGTCGATCGCGCCCTCGGCCGCGCCGGCGCCGACCAGCGTGTGCAGCTCGTCGATGAACAGCACGATGTCGCCGCGGGTCTTGATCTCCTTCAGCACCTTCTTGAGGCGCTCCTCGAAGTCACCGCGGTAGCGGGAGCCCGCCACCAGGGAGCCGAGGTCGAGGGAGTAGATCTGCTTGTCCTTGAGCGTCTCCGGGACGTCGCCCCGGACGATCGCCTGGGCGAGGCCCTCGACGCAGGCGGTCTTGCCGACGCCGGGCTCGCCGATGAGGACCGGGTTGTTCTTGGTGCGGCGCGACAGCACCTGCATGACGCGCTCGATCTCCTTCTCGCGCCCGATGACCGGGTCGAGCTTTCCTTCGCGCGCGGCCTGCGTGTAGTTGCGGCCGAACTGGTCGAGGACCAGCGACGACGACGGCGCACCCTCCTGCGGGGCGCCCGCGGTCGCGGTCTCCTTGCCCTGGAAGCCGGAGAGCAGCTGGATGACCTGCTGGCGGACCCGGTTGAGGTCGGCGCCGAGCTTGACCAGCACCTGGGCGGCGACGCCCTCGCCCTCGCGGATCAGGCCGAGCAGGATGTGCTCGGTGCCGATGTAGTTGTGGCCGAGCTGCAGCGCCTCGCGCAGGGACAGCTCGAGCACCTTCTTGGCGCGCGGGGTGAACGGGATGTGTCCGCTCGGGGCCTGCTGGCCCTGGCCGATGATCTCCTCGACCTGCGCGCGGACGGCCTCGAGCGAGATGTCGAGGCTCTCGAGCGCCTTGGCGGCGACACCCTCACCCTCGTGGATCAGGCCGAGCAGGATGTGCTCGGTGCCGATGTAGTTGTGGCTGAGCATCCGGGCTTCTTCCTGCGCCAGGACGACCACCCTGCGGGCCCGGTCTGTGAACCGCTCGAACATTCGCATCGCTCCTTGCCATCACCCCGGGGGTGCTTCCGGGGCCGTGTCACGTGCCCGTGTGCCTGCTTGCAGTCTGTCGCACGTCCACGGGGTCAGTCTGAGGTGTGCGCACGAATGGCGCACACCCTGTCCAACCCCTGTTCCCACCCTACGTGTTCCGACACATGCCGGGTAACGGCTTCGCCCTCAGCGAACAGGGGGTTCCCGGACTAGTCAGACGGGGGCAAGGAGCGGCCCGGAAGGAGCTGTGCCGGCGGCTCAGTGAGCGGCGTCGTAGGCCTCGCGGACCTCGGCGGCCACCCGGCCTCGCTCGGGGACCTCCCAGCCGTTGTCGCGGGCCCAGGCGCGGATCTCGGCGGGGGTGGCCCCGCCGGCGCCGGCTGCGCCGTTGGCGCGCGCCGCCTGTGCGGCACCCTGGCCGCGCCTGCGCCGCCCGCCGGTGCGCCTCCCGTGCCCGACGTACAGGGCAAGGGCGTCGCGCAGGGCGGCGGCGTGCTTGTCGTTGAGGTCGATCTCGTAGTCGACCCCGTCGAGCCCGAACGTCACGGTCTCGTCGGCGTCACTGCCGTCGAGGTCGTCGACCAGTACCACGTTGACCCGCTGCGCCATTTCTCGAGCCTTTCCCATATTTCGGTCGAAAGTCCGGTCGTCTCCCGATGCCGAGGACATTAGCGCAGCATTTAATTCGAGAAATGCTGAATCCACATTTCCCGAATTGCCCGGTCTATTCCGGTCGGAGCAACGGGAACAGGATCGTCTCGCGGATCGAGGCGCCGGTGAGCAGCATGATCAGCCGGTCGACGCCGATGCCGATGCCGCCTGCGGGCGGCATGCCGAACTCCATCGCGCGCAGGAAGGTCTCGTCGAGCTCCATCGCCTCGGGGTCGCCCTGCGCCGCCATCATCGACTGCTGGACGAGCCGCTCACGCTGGATCACCGGGTCGTTGAGCTCGGAGTACGCCGCGCCCAGCTCGACACCGTTGATGATCAAGTCCCACGCCTCGTTCAGGCCAGGCACCGAGCGGTGCGGCTTGGCGAGCGGCTTGACCTTCTCGGGATAGTCCATGACGAACGTCGGCTGGATGAGCGAGTCCTCGACGAGCTGCTCGAACAGCTCGACCACGATCTCGGGCGCCTCCCAGCCGTCCTGGAGCTCCACGTCGTGCTTGGCGGCGAGCTCGCGCAGGGTCGCCTCGTCGGTGTCGACGTCGACGGTCGTGCCGGTCGCCTCCGACACCAGCTCGAGGATCGGCGCCTCGCGCCACTCGCCGTGCAGGTCGATGACGGTGCCGTCCCGGCCGACGACCTCCGGCGAGCCGAGGGCCCGGTGCGCGCCGCGCACCATCGCCTTGGCCAGCTCGATCATCGTGTGCTGGTCGCCGTACGCCTCGTAGGCCTCGAGCATCGAGAACTCCGCCGCGTGCGTGGAGTCGATGCCCTCGTTGCGGAAGGTGCGGCCGATCTCGTAGACCCGGTCGACGCCGCCGATCATCGCCCGCTTGAGATCCAGCTCGAGCGCGATGCGCAGCAGCATCTCCTGGTCGAGCGCGTTGAGGTGCGTGCGGAACGGGCGCGCGGCCGCTCCGCCGTTGGTGAGCTGGAGGATCGGCGTCTCGACCTCGACGTACTCGCGGGTGTCGAGCGTCGCACGCAGCGACTTCAGCACCGTCGCCTTGGCGCGGACCATCTCCCGCGGCTCCGGCCGCAGCATCATGTCGACGTACCGCAGCCGCACCCGCGCCTCGTCCGACAGCGGCCGGTGCTCGTTGGGCAGCGGCCGCAGCGTCTTGGCCGCGACCCGCCACGTCTTCGCCTGGATCGACAGCTCACCACGACGGCTGGTGACCACCTCACCGCGCACCGCCAGCAGGTCCCCCAGGTCGACGAGCGCCTTGAAGTCGGCCAGCGCGTCCTCGCCGACGTCCGCGAGCGACAGCATCACCTGCAGCTCCGTGCCGTCGCCCTCCCGCAGCCGGACGAAGCAGAGCTTGCCGGTGTTGCGGAGGAACATCACCCGCCCCGCCACCGCGACCTCGTCACCGGTGTGGGCGTCGGGCTCGAGCCCCGCG
Source organism: Nocardioides iriomotensis (assembly GCF_004168035.1). Lineage (GTDB taxonomy): Bacteria > Actinomycetota > Actinomycetes > Propionibacteriales > Nocardioidaceae > Nocardioides_B > Nocardioides_B iriomotensis. Next base: position 22,335 of record NZ_SDPU01000010.1, read on the forward strand.
TCGTCGTACTTCGCACGGATCTCGGCGAGCGCGTGGGTGCGGTCGACGGCAACCGGGTAGGCGCCGGGGCCCGACTCGATCAGGCGTGACCGCTTGTCCCGGCGCACGCGCATCTGCTCGGGCAGGTCGTCGCTTTCCGGCTCCTGCGTGCTCACGTGGTCACGACCTCACGTCGGCCGGTCTCCTCGATCTCGTGCTCCATCTCGCGCTCGATCTCGTCCACGATCGCCGAGCCGAGCAGCCCGGAAGGTCGCAGGAAGTACCACGCCAGGATCGCGAACGCGAGCGATCCGGCCACCCACGTTGCGGTGGCCGAGATCGGCAGGTCCCACCACCACTCACGACCTCGATCGAGGTTGATCCCACCGACGTCGAGCCCGGTGACGTACCGGCGGATCTGGGTATGGAGCGCCAACGACTGCGCCAGACCAAGTGCTGCCGTCGCCAGAACTGCCTGGAAGCGCGTGAAGGGACTGGCCACCACACGGCGGGAGAGCATCGAGACTCCTGTGAGGATCACGAGGAGCGGCAGAAGGTACCGGGGCTGGAAGCCCGTCCCGACCTTTGCGCCGGAAAGCCCCAACATGACGAGGGGGTAGAGAATCATTGCGACACCGACGCCGGACACCGCGAAGACCTTGGCGGGGAACATCTCCCGCCACGATCCGAACACGTAGACCGCCCACGCGGTCGTGGCACTGAAACCGACGAGCGCAGGGAACGGTGTGTCGAGCCATCCGGCGCTCGCCATGAACCCGAAACCCAGGCTGCCGGCCCACAGGACAGGAAGCTGCTGAAGGTTGGCCACGGCAATCTGATGCCACGGGAGGACCTTCTTGGGCTCGATTCCGAATCCGCCAGAGACGACGACCGTGGCCTGCCCCGACGTGAGGAAGAACCAGGCGGAAATGGCCAGACCTGCCGCGGCCACGACGACCAGCGTCTTGTTCGCCAGCAGCTCCTTCCAGCGCATGAGAAGGACGAGGCCAATGCCTCCGATCGTGAACAAGGCAGCATCGCCGCGTGAACCTGATGCCATCAGGACCCCGACGACGAACAGCGCGAGCAGCGCGACGCGTCGTCGTCCCCGCACCTCGAAAGCCGCATAGAGAGCGGGCCACACGACCGCTGACCCAGCAATCGCCCACGAGCTCGGGTTGGTCGAGGCGAAGAGCGTCATGCCCAGCGGGACCGAGGTGATCAGGATGGGGACCGCGCCCAGCGGCTTCAAACGACGGGGCAGCGCAGCGATCAAGGAGCCGATCACGACGGTCAGCAGCACGCCGTTGAAGACTCGCATCAGCAGGGTCGAGCTGTAGAGATCGCCCGTGATCAACAGGTGCATGGTCGCGTAGAACAGCGGGGGGTAGGAGTCGGTGTTCCAGTTGCCGACCCCCGTCGCCTTCCCGGGCAGCATGTCATCCGAGAGCCCCTCCTGACAGCCGGCACTAATGTCGGAGTCCTGCGAGAAGCACGGTGCGGCTGGGACCTCGGCCGGCGGACGGCGCAGCGACGGCTCGCCGGGGACGGTGGGGCACGAACCGTCGCCGAAGCACCAGATGGACGCCATGTGGTAGTTGTCGTCCGGCGCGGAGCCCGGCGCGGATGCCAGGGCCCAGCTGATCAGGGTCAGCGCCCCCGCGACCACCATGATCCAGGCATGCGGACGCAAGCGCGCTCTCTTCGTACGTGTCCGCTCGTTCTGCACCCCGCGAGCCTAGTCGTTGCGCCCCGGCCGACAGGAACGGGGCCAGAGCGGGCCGAAGCCTGCTACGCGCTCACCGGGGGCAGGCTGACGTCGCCCTCCCGCACGAGGCGGACGAGACGGGCGGCGTTGTCGGTGTCGCCGAACGCCTCGACGTCGTATCCGCTGCGTCCGCCCTGATCCGGGGTCTCGAGCAGACCAGGGTCGGCGTCGACGCTGTCGAGGAACGCCGTCAACGTGTCCACCATGAGAGTTCGCGGGCCGGCGAGCGCGGTGGCGGGGGGCAGCAGGAAGGACTCGCGGCTCGCGGGGAGGTTGAGGAGAACCACTCGCCGACGCAGGAGCGTCGCCTCCAAGGCGGCGTCGGCACCGTCGGTGACCACGACGTCGGCGGCGCGGAGCAGCGGCTCGACGAGGGGGTGCTCATGCCGGTCGAACGCGAGGGCGCCGAGCGGTTCGAGGACCTGGCTGAGCCGCCGGTGCCGGTCCCCGGGCCGGTCCTGGTAGCCGAGGACATAGTCGTGTTGCTCGCACCAGGAAACGAGTCTTGCGAGCTCCTCGGAAGAGGGTCCGCGATCCCCCACCAGGCGCCTCCCTGCGGCGTGCGGCAGGAACAGCATGAGGCGCCGGGCCCCGGCTGCGTCGCGCACACGTGTCTCCTCGGCCCGCAGGTCGGGAGGGAGGTCGTCGAGCTCGCGCAGCAGCAGGTCGTGACGCGGTGCGCCGGACACGACCAGTCGCGACTGGTCGACGACGCCCGCGAACGCGGCCGCCGCCAGTGCGTCGTGGTGCGACGAGGCGACCACGAGCGTGAGACGTGCGGCGTCCTCGGCGGTCGTGGTGTCCTTGTCCGCCACCACCCTCGCCGGCTGCTCGAGGCGCGCGGCGGCGCTCACGAGGACGAAGCGGTGTCGACGCGGGGAGATGGGGAACGGGACGCTGACGCGGGGTGTCTGCGCGAGGAAGAAGGTCCGTGACCGGAACGCCGCGTCCTGCCCCTCGGCACTGCGCAGGGGAACGACCTGAACGTTCTCGCCGTCGAGGTCGACGCGCGCCTCACGACTGAGGATCACTTTGCGGACCGCCGGGTCGTGCCGCACCTGCTCGAAGACGGCCCGCTGGTCGCTCGACAGGTGCCCCGTCGTCACGTCGACCGGGAACGCCCACCAGTGGTCGTACATGGGGGCCAGCCGGTCCTGCTCCGCCACGTGCCACCAGCTGAGCGGGCGGTGGTTCACCAGCTCGCCGCTGTCGCCGACTGTCAGCGAGAAGCTGCGTCGCAATCGGTCGTCGGGCGAGACCCGCGCAAGGTTGCGCTCGAGCACCTCCAGGTGCGCGTCAGGCACCTCTGCGGAGATCCGGTCCTTCCACCTGGCCAGGTCTGGGACGTCGCGGCTGTTCTCCGACAGGAAGTTTCTCTTCAGGAGAGGGAACCCCATCGCAAGCAGGTCGAAGTACTGCTCGGTGTACAGCGGGTGAAACGGATAGAGGTCGGGGATGAAGGTGTCGACCTCGAAGCCTCGGCACATCAGGTACCGGCTCAGCCCGATCTCGTACTTGTAGATGACAAGGTGCTTGTCCGATTGCCGGGTGACCGCGTCGAGCCTTCGACGGAACCCACGGTCGCGGTGGACCCGAGCCCGGAACGCCAAGAAGTACGAGCTGACGTGCAGGTGGTCCATGTCGTCCATGGTCCGCTCGCCGATCATCGTTGCCTTCGCATCGGCGAGCGGCAGCGGCTCGCCCCCGTTGGAGTGCCGGACGAAGTCGTGCCGCGTCGCCTGGAGACCCCACCAGTCGCACGTCCGGCGGTCCATCTCCGCGAAGACGCCGTCGAGCGGACGGATCAGGAAGCCGCTGTCGTTCACCAGGACCAGCTCGTCGTACCCGTCGATGACGTCCCAGCCCACCAGGTCGCGCGCCAGCATCGAGTAGGACCCGAAGTCGTAGGCGCCGTGGCTCTTCGCCCAGGCGCCCTTCGTGACGTGCGCCAACTTGTCGAGCTCGCCCGGCTTCAGATATCCGTCGGCGAGGTAGTAGACGTCGGCGAACCGACTCAGTTCCGTGACGTAGGCGACCACGTAGTCGTCGACGACGCCATGCGGGTCGTAGCCTGCGAACAGGCAGATCCGTCTCGGTTCCTGTTCGGGGACGAACGAGACCGGGTTTGTGGCCACCTCGACGGGCGGCAGCGGTTCGTGACCGAGGCGGCGTCCGACCAGCGCGTAGTGGAGCAACGGGTCGACGTCGTCGGCCGCGGGGTCCAGGTACTCCGTCCAGTACCACCACACGTCGAACTCGCGACTGGGGTTGCGCAACCTTCGCCAACCCTCGTCGACGAAGTGCTCAAGGGCGTCGAGCCGCTGCTTCGCGACCTCGCGGTTGGCTTTGGTGTAGGCACGTGCCTGGAACAGTCCGCTCATCCGGAGGACCGCCAGCTCGCACCGGCGCTGTACGTCCTCGGTGACGGTCGGTGTCGTTTCCTCGTCGGCAACCTCGACGGGCGACAAACCACGTCGCAGGGCCCGACGCAGCACCTGGGCCGGTCGACCCTCGGGGTCCGTGCGCGCAGCAGACCAGCGTTCCACGAGGTCCAGCCACGCCGTGCCGAACTGCTCCGGTGTCAAGAGTGGAGCTTCTTCCTCTTGTGCTTCACCGGCGGCGCATCACCGCTCTCGAGGGCATGAACGAGCGGGTTGACACTGGCGCCCTCGAGGTCACTGTGGCTTCGCAGGTACCGGCGAAGGACGAAGTTGGGGGATGGGTCGCGGTCCTCGCGGTAACCGTTGCGCAGGAAGTGGAGGGCAGGCTCGATGCCCGCCTCGGCGACGTCGAGATTCTTGCGCAGGTACCAGCCCGGCCAGAAGTAGAGGGACTGGCGCAGAAGGCTGACCTGGGTCCACTCGGTCGACGACGGAAGCTTCCGGTCGGTGAGCCGAGCGCGGCGCCCCTTGAGGCGCTGCCGGGTGTGTCGGACCAGCGCATCGGACAGGGCCTTCGCCAAGATGTCCGCCTCGCGGTCGGCCTTGGCACGACCGCGCCGCAGCTTCGCGACCTTCTCCGCCTCCGCCTCGAGGTCCTCGCGCGCCTTGGCCAGCTCCAGACGGGTCAGCCGGAGCTCCTCGAGCACCTCGGCATGCACCGTCTGCGGCACGCTGCCGCCGACGTCCTCACTGCCTGCCACGGACAACGACGCCCCCTCTTCTGCTTCGGACGACCGACGACGCTAACACGACGGACTTCTCGTGCTCGCTTCGCTCCCCGGCTCTCAGACGGCCACGTTCCGGCCGAACACGATCTCCAGGCCCAGTAGCGTCAACCAGGGCTGGTGGTCGGTGACCGATGTGCACTCTTCGACCACGATCGGCGCCAGCCCACCGGTGGCGATCACGTGCGCCTGGCCGGGCTCCAGCCCGAGCTCCGCGAGCATCCGGGCGACCAGGCCGTCGACCTGGCTTGCGAAGCCGTAGACGATGCCGGACTGGAGCGCCTCGACGGTGTTCTTGGCGATGACCGTGCGCGGGCGCATCAGCTCGACCTTGCGCAGCTGTGCGCCACGGCGGCCGAGCGCCTCCAGCGAGATGTCGATGCCGGGCGAGATCGCGCCGCCGACGTACTGGCCCTTGGCGCTGACGACGTCGAACGTGGTGGCGGTGCCGAAGTCGACGACGATCGTCGGACCCTCGTACAGCTGTGCGGCGGCGAGGGCGTTGACGATCCGGTCGGACCCGACCTCGCGCGGGTTGTCCATCAGCACCGGGACGCCGGTTTTCACGCCCGGTTCCACGACGACGTGCGGGACGTCGCCGTGGAAGGTGCGCAGCATCTCGCGCCACTCGTGGAGCACCCCGGGGACGGTCGCGCAGACGGCGACTCCGGTGTGCGTGCTCGGGACCGTCGAGTCGGTTAGGAGGGCCTTGAGGAGGATCCCCCACTCGTCGGCGGTACGGCGTTCGTCGGTGGCCACCCGCCAGTGGTCGTGGACGACGCCGTCCTCGACCAGCCCGATCGTCGTGTGGCTGTTGCCGATGTCGGCGCAGAGCAGCATCAGGTGGTCCCGACCGGGCGGAGGTCCATCGCGATGTCGAGGACGGGGGCGCTGTGGGTGAGGGCGCCGACCGCGAGGTAGTCCACACCCGTCTCAGCCACCTCGCGCGCGCGGGAGAGGTCCAGGGCGCCCGATGCCTCGAGCCGGGCGCGCCCGGCCGTGATCTCGACCGCCTCGGCCATCGACGTGGCGTCCATGTTGTCCAGCAGGATCTGGTCGCACCCGGCGTCGAGCAGCTCGTGCAGCTGGTCGAGCGTGGTGACCTCGACCTGGACCGGCACGTCCGGGAACCGCTCGCGCACCGCCCGGTAGGCCGGCACGACACCACCCGCGGCGAGCACGTGGTTGTCCTTGACCAGTGCCTGGTCGCTGAGGGTGGCGCGGTGGTTGACGCCGCCGCCGCAGCGCACCGCGTACTTCTCCAGCGCGCGGAAGCCGGGTGTCGTCTTGCGCGTGTCCCGTACCCGCGCACCGGTGCCGTCGAGAGCCGCGACCCAGCGCGCGGTGGTCGTGGCGACTCCGGAGAGGTGGCACAGGAAGTTCAGGGCGGTGCGCTCGGCCGTGAGCAGGTCTGCGGTGCGGCCGGTCACGGTGAGCAGGACGTCGCCGCGACCGACCTCGTGACCGTCCTTGAGGGGCCGCTCGACGTCGGCGTCCGTGCCGGCGACCGCCCGCACGACGAGCTCGGCGACGTCGAGACCCGCGACCACGCCACCTGCGCGAGCGACGAGGTCAGCCGTCGAAACGTCGGTCGGGTCGAGCGTGGCCTCGCTCGTGACGTCGACGCCCGGCACGTCCTCCTCGAGTGCTCGGACGACGGCGGCGTACACGGTCGCGGGTTCGAGCCCGGCGGCCTCGAGCTGTCCGATCAGCGCCGGCGGAAGCTCGGCGTACGGCGTGCAGGTGATCACGTGCTGGCTCCATGCTGGCTGGTGTCGTAGGTGAGGGCGCCATCGAGCAGACGGACGTCGATGTGTCGCAACCACTGCTGGTCGTCGCGGTCCGGGAAGTCCTCGCGCCAGTGAGAGCCGCGGGTCTCCTCGCGCATCCGCGCGGCGCCGAGCAGGGCCGACGCGACCGTGGCGAGGTTGGAGGTCTCCCAGGCGTCGACCCCCGGACGGTCGCCGGAACGCTGGCTGAGGTCGCCCAGCTCCTTGTCGCCGAGGTCGAGGCCGTCGCGGGACCGCAGCACGCCGGCGCGCTCGGTCATGACGTCCTGCAGCTCGCGTCGTACGGCGCCGTCCACGAGACCGGGGGTGCGCGTGTCGGCGACCGGCTCTCGTCGCGCCGGGAGGTCCTCGCGCAGCCGCTGCGCGATGCGGCGGGAGAACACGAGCCCCTCGAGCAGCGAGTTGGACGCGAGCCGGTTGGCGCCGTGCACGCCGGAGCAGGCGACCTCGCCGCAGGCGAACAGGCCGGGAATGCTCGACTGCCCGTGCAGGTCGGTCGCGACGCCGCCTGAGGCGTAGTGGCAGGCCGGCGCGACCGGGATCAGCGACCGCACCGGGTCGATGCCGTGGCTCCGGCAGGTCGCGAGGATCGTCGGGAACCGGACCTCCCACTTCTCCTTGCCGAAGTGCCTCGCGTCCAGCCACACGTGCGACCGGCCGGTCTCGCGCATGCGGCGCATGATCGCTTTGGCGACGACGTCGCGAGGCGCGAGGTCGGCCAGCTCGTGCTGGCCCTGCATGAACCGACGCCCCTGGTCGTCCACGAGGAACGCTCCCTCGCCACGCACGGCCTCGGAGATCAGTGGCTGCTGTCCCGTGGACCCGGAGCCCAGCCACATGACGGTCGGGTGGAACTGCACGAACTCGAGGTCGCGCAGAACCGCGCCTGCCCGCAGCGCGAGCGCCATCCCGTCTCCGGTCGAGACCGAGGGGTTGGTGGTGGCGGAGTAGACCTGCCCGAGCCCACCGGACGCGAGGACCACCGCGCGGCAGTGCACCGCACCGACGCCGTCGCGCTGGCCTTCGCCCATGACGTGCAGCGTCACGCCGGCGATGCCTCCGTCGGCCCCGGGGATCAGGTCGATGACGAGAGCGTGCTCGATCACCTCGATCTCGGGCGCGGCGTGCACAGCCTCCACGAGAGCGCGCTGGATCTCGGCGCCGGTGGCGTCGCCACCGGCGTGCGCGATGCGGTCTCGGTGGTGGCCGCCCTCGCGCGTCAGCGAGAGCTCGCCCGCCGCGTCCTGGTCGAACCGGGTGCCGAGGTCGATCAGCTCTCGTACGGCGTCCGGCCCCTCGGTGACCAGCACCCGGACGGACTCCTCGTCGCAGAGTCCGGCGCCGGCGACCAAGGTGTCTGCGAGGTGCTGCCCCGGGGTGTCACCGGGGCCGAGCGCGGCGGCGATGCCGCCCTGGGCCCATCGGGTCGAGCCCGCCGAAAGGATGTCCTTGGTGACGACCATGACGGAGCCGAGCTGCTCGCGCGCCTGCAGCGCGGTCGTGAGTCCCGCGATGCCGGAGCCGATGACGACGACGTCGGCGTACGTCGTCCAGCCGGCGCCGGGCGCGGCGAGCCGCGCAGGCAGCCCCGGAGAGGTCGTCACGCCTGGAATCTAGCGGTGCGCGACGAGGTCGCCCCGCACGAGCCCTGACCCCGGGACGGCCTCTGCCGGGTCGGCACCGGTCGCGACCACCTTGTTGGCGGCGTCCACGAACACCACGTGCGGCTTGAACGCGCGCGCCTCGGACGTCTCCATCTGGCCGTAGCCGATCAGGATGACCAGGTCACCCGGCTGCACGAGCCGAGCGGCGGCACCGTTGATGCCGATGACACCAGAACCGCGCTCACCGGCGATCGTGTAGGTCTCGAGCCGAGCGCCGTTCGTGATGTCGACGATGTGCACCAGCTCGCCCGCGAGCAGGTCGGCGGCGTCGAGGAGGTCCTCGTCGACAGTCACCGAGCCCACGTAGTGCAGGTCCGCCTGGGTGACCGTGGCGCGGTGGATCTTGCTCTTCATCATCGTGCGCAGCATCAGCGGGCTCCCAGCTGGAGGGGCAGGTTGTCGATGAGCCGGGTGGTCCCGACCCGTGCGGCGATGAGCGCGCGGCCCTCGCCCCGCTCGGGGGCCGGACCGAGGTCCGGACCCGTCACCACGAGGTAGTCGAGGTCGACGCCCTGGGCCGCCCGCAGCACCGCGCGTGCGGCGGCGAGGGCATGGTCGGGGCCCTGGTCGGCGTTCTCAGCGGCCGCGCGCAAGGCGGACGAGAGGGTCAACGCAGCGATGCGCTGCTCCCTGTCGAGGTAGGTGTTGCGCGAGGACATCGCCAGGCCACCGTCCTCGCGGACGGTCGGCGCGCCGACGACCTCGACGCCCATGCAGAGGTCGGCGGCCATGCGGCGTACCAGCACGAGCTGCTGGTAGTCCTTCTGGCCGAAGACGGCCACGTCGGGGCGGACGAGGCCGAACAGCTTGGCCACGACCGTGAGGACGCCCCGGAAGTGACCCGGGCGCACCCGACCCTCCAGGACGGCCGCGACGGGCCCCGGCTCGACGGTGACCTGCGGCTCGCCGCCGGGGTACACCTCCTCCACGGACGGCGCGAACACCACGTCGACGCCGTGCTCCGCGCAGAGGGCGAGGTCCGCGTCGAACGTCCTGGGGTAGCGGTCGAGGTCCTCACCCGGTGCGAACTGCATCGGGTTGACGAAGATCGAGACCACGACGCGGCCGGAGTCCTCGACCCGACGCCTGGCCTCGTCCATGAGCGAGGCATGGCCGTCGTGGAGCGCGCCCATCGTCGGGACCAGGCCGACCTTGGCTCCCTCGGCACGGTCCGCGACGAGCTCGTGCAGCTGGTGGCGGGTACGGGCGACGACGGGCGTGTCGCCCTTGCTCATGCGGGGTCCCCGCGGAAGCGCGACCGGAGTGAGCAACGCGAGCGCAGGGAGCGCTTTCGTGGGGTGTTCATGCCTCGACCTCGACGAGGGCGTCGTTGAGGATGCCGACGAGCTTGGCGGCGCGGATCGGCAGCAGGCGGCCGTCGACGACGGCCTGGTTGGCCGTGGCGCGAGCCATCGCGACGTAGGACTCGAGCGTGGCGGGCCGGTTGGCGGCGATGTCCCGCAGGTGCGCGCGGACAGTCTCGACGTCCCCGCGGACGATCGGGCCGGTCAGTGCGGCGCTGCCGTACTCCAGCGCGTTGTCGAGGGCGGCAGTCAGCAGGGGACGAAGCGTCGCGGCCGGGTCGTCGGCGCCGGAGGCACGCAGGAGGTCCATCGCCTGGGCCACGAGCGTGACGAGGTGGTTGGCGCCGTGCGCAAGGCCGGCGTGGTACAGCGCGCGACGGTCCTCCTCGACGCGCACGACCCGCCCGCGCAGATCGGTGACGAGCCGGACGGCGAGGTGCTCGGTCTCGGGCTCGGCCGTCACGCCGTACACGCAGCCGTCGAGGCGGGTCAGGTCGAGATCGGTGCCGGTGAACGTCATGGCGGGGTGCATGGCCAGCACGTGCGCACCGACATCGGCGGCCGGCTGGAGGACGGACAGGCCGTGCTTGCCGGACGTGTGCACGACGTACTGGCCCTCGCGGATCGCCCCGCTGGCCGCCAGCATCGTCACGACGTTGCTCAGCATGTCGTCGGGGACGGTGAGCAGGAGGAGGTCGCAGGCCCGGCTGACGGCGGTCGGCTTGGCGACGCGGACGCCGGGCAGCAGGGTGTCGATGCGGGTGCGGGACGCGTGCGACTCGCCGGCCACCGCCACGATCTCGTGTCCGGCCTCGCGGAGCGCCGCGGCCAGGACGGCGCCGACCCGGCCGGCGCCCACAACCCCGATACGGGTCATCGCTCTCATCGCCTTTCCGTTCCAGTCCCCGTACGGGGTACCGGACGTCCTGCAGATGCAACGTCGAGCGTAGGTGGTGCATTTCGGGCTGGTAACCCCGCCGGCTCGTGTCGTCGGTCACAGCGGCGTGCCTCGTAGCCTGGACGCGTGTCCAGCCCTACCTCGCTCGGTATCCCGGCGGTGCCGCCACCGACCTCCGACCCGCCCTGGAAGGCGGCGTGGGACGACGCGCTGTACGGCGCTGCCGGCTTCTTCCGCCGCGAGTCGCCGTCCGCCCACTTCCGGACGTCCGTGCACGCCTCCCCGCTGTTCGCCCGCGCGCTCGTGCGGCTCGTCCGCGAGGCCGGCCTGGACACGCTCGTCGACATCGGCGCCGGCCGCGGCGAGCTGCTCCGCGCGGCGCACGCGATCGACCCGGACCTCGACCTGCTCGCGGTGGAGGTCGCGGCCCGCCCGGACGACCTGCCCGACGGGATCACCTGGACGACCGCCCTGCCCGAGTCCGTCGAGGGCGTGGTCGTCGCCAACGAGTGGCTCGACAACATCCCCTGCCACGTGGTCGAGATGGCGCCCGACGGAGTCGCTCGGATGGTGCATGTGGACGCGCGCACCGGGACCGAGTCCCTCGGTCACCCGCTGACCCACAGCTCGGTGCCGTCGTCGATCTCTGCGTGGGTCGACCGGTGGTGGCCGCTCGACCCCGCCGAGCCGGGCACACGCGCGGAGGTCGGCAGCAGCCGCGACACTGCGTGGGCCGACGTCGTACGGCGGGTGACGCGAGGGATCGCCGTCACCGTTGACTACGGGCACATGCTCGAGTCACGACCGCCGTTCGGGTCCTTGCGGTCGTACCGCGACGGCGGCGAGGTCGACGTGCTTCCCGACGGCTCGCGCGACGTGACGGCGCCGGTGGCGCTCGACGCCGTGGCGGAGCGGGTGGCGGGGACAGTCCTGACGCAGCGCGCGGCTCTGGCCCGTCTGGGAGTCGTCGGGGCGAGACCTCCCTTGGAAACAGCGGCGTCGGACCCGCAGGGCTACCTTCGCGCGCTCTCGTCCGCGACGGAGGCCGGGGAGCTCACGGCGGACGGCGGGCTCGGAGACCTCCTGTGGGTCGTGTCCGTGGTGGGCGAGGTGCCCACGACCTCGCTCACGGGTTGATCGACAGGAACACGAACGCCGCGAACAGCGTGAGGTGCACGAAGCCTTCGAGGCGAGTCGCCCGCCCCGGAATGATCGTCAGCATGCTCACGACCGTCGTGAGCAGCAGCAGGATCATCTGGGTCGAGCCCAGCCCGAGGATCAGCGGCCCGTCGAGGAAGATCGAGACCACCGCGATCGCCGGCACGGTGAGGCCGATGCTCGCCATCGCCGACCCGTACGCGAGGTTGAGGCTGGTCTGCATCAGGTTGCGCCGAGCCGCGCGCACCGACGCGAGCGTCTCGGGCAGGAGCACCAGCAGGGCGATCACCACCCCGACGAAGGACGGCGGGAATCCCGCCGCGGCGACCCCTGCCTCGATCGCCGGCGACTCGACCTTCGCCAGGCCGACGACGGCGACCAGCGCCAGGAGCAGCAGCCCGAGGCTGAGCACCGCCTCACGGCCGGTCGGGGGGTCGGCGTGCTCGTCCTCGTCGAGGACACCGTCACCGTCGTCGGTCACCGGGAGGAAGAAGTCACGGTGCCGGACGGTCTGGGTGAGGACGTACATGCCCCAGAGGGCGAGGGACGCGATCGCGGCGAAGGCGAGCTGCGGGCCGGAGAACTGCGGGCCTTCGGAGGCCGTCGTGAAGTTCGGGAGCACGAGGCTGAGCGTGGCGATCGAGATGACGCACGCCACCGCCGAGCCCGCGCCCTCGGCGTTGAACCTCGGCACGCCCACCATGCGTCCGGCCGCGATCAGCGAGATGCCGACGATGCCGTTCATCGTGATCATCACTGCCGCGAAGACGGTGTCGCGGGCCAGCGTTGCCGTCTTGTCGCCACCGGAGAGCATCAGCGTGACGATCAGCGCGACCTCGATGATCGTGACGGCGACAGCGAGGACCAGAGAGCCGAAGGGTTCGCCGACCTTGTGCGCGATCACCTCGGCGTGGTGCACCGCGGCCAGGACCGCCCCGGCCAGCGCAACCGCAACGAGGAGGACCAGGGCTGCGCCGAGGCCTCGTCCCCAGGTCAGGGCCAGGAGGAGGACACCCACGAGGGGTGCGACCGCGGGCCAAGGGAAGGTGGGACGCACGCCGGCCGTCATGCTGCCTACCCTTGCAAATCGACTCAAAGACGCGACAATCGCGCGGCCTTGGCGTTCCTCTCCTCGGCCTCCCAGAGCTTCCGAGCCTCGGCCGCGCCCCGGTGACGAGCCCGCACGTGCACCGGGCCGGGTGGGCTGTCGATGTGCACGTCGGCGAGACCGAGCCGGCGCTGCAGCGGCCCCTGGCTGAGCCGGACCGACTGCACCCGCGCGTGGCGGACCGCGTGCGTCGAGCGCGTGAACCAGCCCTGCCGCGAGACGATGAGGTCGTCTCCCATCCCCACGCCCATGAAGCGGCGGCCGAACGGGTCCAGCCACGTCGCGCTCGTGGGCGGCAGGTCGAGCTCGATCCCGGCCACGTCGACGTCGACGTCGACGTCGACGTCATGACCGCGCAGCAGGTGGGACGCGAGCGCGTGGACGGCCGCGAGGTCGGCCACCGGCATGACCGTGGTCGCCGAGGGGCCGCCGTCGGTCTCGGACGTACCGCCGGCGCCGGCCACGGAGACGTCGAGCTTCGCCCAGCCGAAGGGGCGCCACAGCGCGGGCTCGCTGATCACGATGCCCTGGACACGCGCGAGCGTGATGGTCTGCGTGTTCCGGTCGAACAGGCCGCGGCGCACCTGGAGGCCGACCCGGGTCTGGCTGACCGTGAAGCCGTAGTAGCCCGAGAAGCGGCGCAGCACGACCAGGCCGAAGCCGATCAGCACGGGAAGGCCGGGTGCGACGACGAGCCCACCCACGAAGACGGCCGAGAGAGTGAACACGAGCACTGCCAGCAGCAGGGCGATCGTCTCTGGCGACAGCAGGATGCTCAGCAGGAGGGTGCGCAGGTCGAGCACCGCGATGTCGTGGTCGGGCGCCACCCACGAGGGTGATCCTTCTGGCGAGGCGTCCTCGACCGACGACGGTTGCACCGAACGCCGCACGGCGTCGCGGCGGTCGAGCAGGACCTGGCGGACTCGCTGCGCCTCGGCGAGCGGGAGGAACGCGAGAGAACCCTCCTTGTCGCCGCCGGCGACGTCCATCTTGAGCTCCGCGAGGCCGAAGAGCCGTGCCACGAAGGGTTGGACGATGTCGATGCCCTGGAGCCGGTCGATCCGGATCCGGCGCGACTGGTGGTAGACGACGCCGGTGTCGATGCGCAGTTCTCGGTCGTCGATCCAGTAGCGGGTGCGCAGCCACGACGCCCACCCGTAGACCGCTCCGGCGAGCAGCACGGTGAGCAGGATCACGCCGAGGACGCCGAGGTTGCCCGTGCGCAGGTCGTCCCAGGTGGTCGCGGCGACGGCGACGAGGAAGATCGAACCGCGGACCAGGGGGGTCAGCGGCGACAGCCGGTGGAACGGCTTGTCCGGCGGCGGCTCACGCGACGGCGGTGGAGGAAAGTCCTCGGTCACAGGCCGGCCGCCTGCGCCTCACCGGCGGCCGTCAACCTGTCACGCAGCCGCGCGGCCTCCTCCGCGCGCAGTCCGGGGATGTGGGCGGACGTGCCGGGCGCCGCGGTGTGGAGCTGGATCCGAGCCAGGCCGTAGGCCCGCTCGACCGGCCCCGCCTGCACGTCGACGTACTGCATCCGGCCGTAGGGCACCACGACCAGCCTCCGGAACAGGGCACCTCGAGTGACGTAGAGCTCGTCCTCGAGCTCGGCGTACCCCCAGCGCCGCGCGTTGCGGCCGATCATCCACCAGGTGAAGCCGGCGAGGCCGAGGACGACGGCGGCCGTGACCGGCCAGAGCCACACGGGGAGGTCGAGGACGACCTCCAGTCCGATCAGGAGCAGGGCCAGCACGCCGAGCGTGCTCAGCAGCACCGTGCGGCGCATCCGCACGAGAGCCGGCGAGACGCGTTGCCACGCGGCCTCCGGAGGCGCGAAGAGGCTGTCGTCCGACCCGCTCATGAGGCGAGACTACGTGCAAGGATGACGCGGTGAACGCACCGCCGGACCCGCCCGACGACGGACCTCGGCACCTCTTCATCGTCACGTACGGCCGCTCGGGCTCGACCCTGCTCCTGGGTGTCCTGAACTCCATCCCCGGCTACCTGATCCGTGGCGAGAACGACGGCGCCGCGTACTTCCTCCACCAGTTCCACGCAGCGGCGACTCACCGCAAGCGTCGGCTCCGCAAGCGCTTCGAGCTGCCCCTGGACACGACCAACCCGCACTTCGGCCTCGACGACTTCCCCGGCAAGGTCTCGCTGCGGATCCTGCGTCGCCTCGTCACCGAGACCCTTCTCCGGCCCGAGCCCGACACGCGAGTGACCGGGTTCAAGGAGATCCGGTGGTACCAGGAGGACGTCCCGGCGTACGTCGAGTTCCTCCGGCAGCTCTTCCCGGACGCGCGGTTCGTGATCAACACGCGCGACCACGAGGCCGTGCTCAACAGCGGATGGTGGCCGGAGAAACCGAGAGACGGCCGGCTGGAGCGCATGGAGTCGGCGATCCTCGACGTCGCGGACTCGCTGGGCGACGCGGCCTACCGGGTGCACTTCGACGACTACACTGCCGACCCAACTGCTCTCCGGGGTCTCTTCGAGTGGCTCGGTGAGCAGTTCGACGAGACCCGGGTGCGCGGAGTCCTCGGCGTCCGTCATTCTGTTTGACTCTCCGACAACAACGTCCCGATCCGTCCGAGGAGCGCAGTGAGCACCCATCTTGCGATCACGCTGCTGGTGGTCGCGTTCCTGCTGCTGCTGGTCGTCCAGGTCGTCATCCTCTTCTACGTCCGCGGCGCGCTCACCGGTGACGAGGCGAGCGAGCCGGTCGACGAGGAGCCGCAGCCGCACCGCCGCACCGAGACCGCCGGTCTCGTGGGACGGCTGCGCCGCAACGGCGCCGAGCAGCACTCGCGCACCGTTCGTGAGATCGAGGCGCTGATCGACCTGCGCGCGCTCGTGCCGGCCCGCACCACCATGCCCTCGACTCAAGGCTGGGCGGCCAGTCCCCTCACCGTCTCCGCGCTCGTGCGCGAGGTGCTCGAGACCCGTCCTCAGCTGGTCGTCGAGGCCGGGAGCGGAGGTTCCTCGGTGTGGGTCGGTTACTGCCTGGAGCGGAACGGCGGCGGCCGCTGTGTGTCGCTCGACCACGACGCCGACTACGCCGCGAAGACGCGAGCCGACATCGAGAGGCACGGGCTCACCGACTACGTCGAGGTCGTGCACTGCCCGCTCGTCTCGGTCGACGTCGCCGGCGAGACGTTCCAGTGGTACGACCTGAGCAAGGTCGAGGGACTCGACGGCATCGACATCGTGTTCGTCGACGGGCCTCCCGGCACGACCGGCCCGCTGGCGCGCTACCCGGCGTTCCCCGTCCTGCGTGACCGGTGCGCACCCGGCGCCCGGTTCATCCTCGACGACGCCGCGCGCCCCGACGAGAAGGCGATCGTGCACCGCTGGACCCACGAGCACGGAGCGACGGTCGTGGACCGGACTCCCGGTCCCCTCGGCTGCGCCACGGTTCGGGCGGACTGAGCGGCGCCCGCATGCCACGATCCCTCCCACGGCGTTGCATGGCCTCTGCAACGAATTTCGCCCCGCGGTCGTCCCGTTCGCTACACTTTCCGGCTGTTGTGCAGGCAGCCGTCCCAGGAAGGATCACGGGCGGATCACCCGTCAGGTACTCCGATGGTCGCTGGTAACCAGCAGCACCCAGGTCCCGAGGGACCGGTCACGTCGCGGGCGGCCTCGTCCGCGCGCCGACTCGCGGACCGGCTCCTGGGGCGTCGGAGCGACCCCTCGGGTGACGACGACCAACGGCCCGCCACCCGTGTCGACCGCCTTGTCGAGTCCGGGATCTTCGACGTCGAGTACTACACCGCCACGTCCGGGCGCGAGTTCGAGTCCGACCGGCACGCGGCGCGGCACTGCATCAACGTCGGCATGCCACAAGGCCGCTCGCCGCACCCGCTGCTCGACATCTACTCCGTGCCGCGCACTGTGCGCACCGCCTGGCGCCGTGGTCAGATCGGCAAGGTCGTCGAGCACCTGGAGTCCGAGGCCGGGTGGGGCGCCTCCTCGGGACCGCTGTTCTACCCGCCGGCCCTGACCGACCCGCGCATCGGTCCCGACAAGCCCGGCTCCGCCATCGCGCAGTTCGTCGCCCTGGCCGACGACGGCTCGCTGCTCCCGGTCCCGCCCGGCTACTGGGGGCCCGCGCCGACACTCCGGGAGGCCCGCCGTGGACTCGTGGAGCACGTCCGAAACGCCGCCAACGACCTCCACGACGACGAGCAGCAGCGGACGGCCGGTCACCAGCCGGCGATCGACAGCCTCGCGGACGAGGTCAAGAGCTTCATCTCCACGTCGGTCGAGACACCACGCGTGTCGATCCTGTGCGGCCCTCCGACGTCACCACGCCAGTTCATCGAGACCCTGGACCGGCTGCGCGACCAGACGCTGACCGACTGGGAGCTGCTGGTGCCGTCGGGCGACTGGGATCCCGAGCTCAACCGCGTCGTGGAGGTGGCCTCGACGCGCGACTCGCGGCTCAAGGTGGTCGAGAGCTGCTCGGGGACCGATCCCGACCACTGCGGGTCGCTGTGGAACAGCGCCGGCGAGTTCGTCGTGTTCCTAACCCCGAACGCGGTCTGGGACGACGACTTCCTGCGTGCGATGAGTGCCACGCTGGAGCTGCGCGGCCTCGATGCCGGTCAGGCCTGGCTCACTCGTGACGACGACGGGCACGAGATGCTGCTGTCGTTCGGGGAGACGCACGACAGGCTGCTGTACTCCCGGAACCTGAGTCTCGGCGGCGCCATGGTTCGTCGGAGCCGCCTGGTCCGTGACCACGTCCGGCACGTCTGCCAGGCGCAGCGCCGACCGCAGGCCGGACACGACTTCCTGCTCGGAGTCGCGCACGACGTCAACTGGCCGCTGCTGCCCCTCGTCGGCGGCCGCCGCGTCTCCGTGCCCGCGATCCTGCCGCTCGGCGGCGGCCACGACACGGCAGCCCACGTCGTGCAGCGACACCTCCTCGAGTGCCCCCGACACACCGTCACGCCGACCACGACGCGGGTCGCCGGCCGGGTCTCCGTCGTCATCCCGACGTACGACGAGTTCCGCATGACGATCGCTGCTGTCAACGCCACGCTCCGCACGACCGGCACCGACGACGTCGAGATAGTGATCGTCGACAACGGCTCCAAGCCCGAGGTCGGTGCCCGTCTCGTCTCGGCCTTTCTCAGCGAACCGCGCGTCCGCTACCACCGCCTCGCCCGCAACCTGAACTTCGCGCTCGGCTGCAACGCCGGGTTCGCAGTCTCAACCGGTGAGCTCGTCGTCTTCCTCAACAACGACACGATCCCGAGGGGCGACTGGCTGGGCACGATGCTGCCCAAGCTCGACGACGAGAGCGTCCGCGGCGTCCAGCCGCTCCTGCTCTACCCCGACGACACGATCCAGACCGCCGGGACTTACTTCCCGGCCAAGGACACGCTGCCCTGCCACTTCCTCGTCGGCCATCCGCCCGAGGACGCGAGCAAGGCCGGGGACCGGCGCTTCGCCGCGATCACCGGCGCCGCGATGCTGGTCCGCGCGGCAGAGTTCGAGCAGCTCGGCGGCTTCGACGTCGAGTTCGTCAACGGCATGGAGGACGTCGACCTCTGCCTGCGCGCGGTCGAGCTCTTCGGCGGCGGCTTCCAGGTGGCACCGGACGCGCGCGTGACGCATCTCGAGGGCAAGACCCCCGGACGCGGCGACCACATCCTCGCCAACCGCGCGGCTTTCATGCGGCGGTGGCGGTCGCGCCTGCCCCAACCCGACACCGACCGTCTCACCGACATCGGCTTCCGGCTCGCCCACATCGGCGCCGACGACGTCGCGATCCCGGTGCCGCGTCCGGTGCTCACTCGCGACGGCGGCGGCCGTCTGCTCGACTCCCCCGATCGACTGCGTTGGGGCATCAAGCTCCCCTCGATACCGGGGCCGTCCGGCGACCACTGGGGTGACACGCACCTGGCGCGCTCGCTCGCCAACGCGCTCCGTGAGCTCGACCAGGACGTCGTCACGTATCGCCGCGGCACGCACCAGTCCAACGCGTCGTACCTCGACGACGTCGTGCTGGGCATCCGCGGACTCGAGCGCATTCACCCTCAGGCGGGCAAGATCAACGTTCTCTGGGTGATCAGTCACCCGGACGACGTGACGGTCGACGAGCTCCAGTCGTTCGACCTGGTCTTCGCGGCGTCGGAGTCCTGGAGCCGCTCGATGACCGCGCGTTCCGGGCGACCCGTGCATGTCCTCCGGCAGGCCGTCGACGCACGGCAGCTGCCGGCCTCGGACGCACCCGCCGGTGACGGCTCGCGACCCGTTTTCGTCGGCGGGAAGTACGGCGACCGTCGCCGCCAGGTCGTCTTCGACGCCATGCAGGCCGGCATCGACTTCGAGGTGCACGGCCCGGGCTGGGAGGGGCTGGTCCCCGCCCCGGTCCTGCGCAGCTCGTACGTCCCCAACCACGAGGTGACGTCCGTCTACCGCGCTCGCGGCCTGGTGCTGGCAGACCACTGGGACGACATGGCCCGTGAGGGCTTCATCGCCAACCGCATCTTCGACGCCGTCGGCGCGGGCGCGCGAGTGATCAGCGACGACGTCCCAGGGATCGAGGACGCATTCGACGGCGCCGTCCAGGTCTACCGTTCCGTCGACGAGCTCGCCTACCTGTGCAGCCTCGACGGTCGTGAGCGCTTCCCCAAGCCCGAAGCCCTCGCGCAGATCGCGCTTCGCGTGCGGAACGAGGAGTCGTTCCTCTCGCGGGCCCGCGTCCTGGTCGAGGCAGTACGACGCACGCTCTGAGGGCGGATGCCGGCTCGAGCCCGCGTGTCCTAGGGTACGAAGATGCGCGGAATCATCCTCGCCGGAGGTACCGGGTCGCGTCTCCACCCGATCACACTGGGTGTGAGCAAGCAGCTCATGCCGGTGTACGACAAGCCGATGGTCTACTACCCGTTGTCGACGCTCATGCTCGCCGGGATCAAGGACGTCCTCGTCATCACGACGCCCGAGGACGCAACTTCCTTCAAGCGCCTGCTCGGCGACGGGGCCCAGTTCGGCATCTCGCTCTCGTACGCCGTCCAGGACGCGCCCAACGGCCTCGCAGAGGCGTTCATCATCGGCGAGGAGCACATCGGTGACGACCCGGTCGGCCTGATCCTCGGAGACAACCTGTTCTACGGCCCAGGGCTGGGCACGCATCTGCAGGCGATGGCCGAGCCGGATGGGGCGACGATCTTCGGCTATCGGGTCGCGGACCCGACGGCCTACGGAGTAGTCGAGTTCGACTCATCGGGGAAGGCGATCTCCTTGGAGGAGAAGCCCGCCCGTCCGAAGAGCAGCTACGCCGTGCCCGGCCTCTACTTCTACGCCAACGACGTCGTGAAGCATGCCCGGTCGCTCCAGCCCTCGAAGCGCGGAGAGCTGGAGATCACCGACCTCAACCGCATCTATCTGGAGCAAGGCCTCCTGACCGTAGAGATCCTCCAGCGCGGCACGGCGTGGCTTGACACCGGCACCGTGGACGACCTCAACGAGGCTGCGAGCTTCGTGCGCACGATCGAGTCGCGCCAAGGTCTGAGGATCGGTGTTCCCGAGGAGGCCGCCTGGCGCATGGGCTGGCTCAGTGACTCCGAGCTCGCGGATCGGGCGGAACCGCTGGTCAAGAGTGGCTACGGTCGCTATCTCCAACAGCTTCTCGACGCGCGCTAGCCGATCGACGGGTGATGTCGAGCATCGGTCCTTCGCTCAGATGGCCCTAGCCGTCCGCCGCAACCGTGCGTAGAACTCGACGGCGCCATGAGGCGCCTCGACATGCTCCACGTGCCACGCACTGAGACCCATGGCGACCAGCTCAAGCAGCTGGTCGTTGAACGCTTCTGGCGTGAAGGTCCAGACGTGCGCGTCGATGTACTCGCCGTTTCGGGCACGCTCCACCGCTGCCATGACCTCGTCGAGGGTGTGGACGCGAGCGGTCGCCAGATCGGGATTCTCGCCCCGCCACAGGGCGGCGGTGTCGACCTCGACCTTGTCCCTCAGACTGTCGAACACCGCTCGGACCGTGGGCCTGAGGTCGCGGTCCATGTGCGCCTGCAACATCTGACCGACAGTTGTCGGCGGCCGGAACACGTCGAAACAGTAGCGGCGATCCGGGATGGCAAGAACCAGCGCTCCGCCCGGGTCGACGACATCACCGAGCTCCCCCAACCAACCGACAACGTCCGGCACGTGCTCGATCACGTGCGACGCGAACGCCCACGAGAACGGGGCTTCGGCCTCCACAGCGTCGACGAGCGAGACGAGGTTGTCGTCACCGCTCAACGGGAAGTCGATCGATGGAATGCTGGCGACATCCACCAGCGGGTCGTCCCTGTACCTCCTGACCAGCTCGTCGCGGTCGAAGACATCCGCGTAGAACACGTCCGCCGCGTCTCTGGTGATGACGGGTGCGTGAAGCGGACCGATCTCGAGCCCACGGCCTCGGCTGAAGTCGTAGAGGCTCCACAGGTGAGCGCGGCGCTCCACGCGCCATCTCTCCTCGGCCAAGGCACTCTCCCACCCCGCATGCGTTGCTCTCGACACTACCGACGGTCGTGCGATGCGGGCCGAGCCGCGCGACTCTTCTACACTCCCCACCATGCGCGTCACCGTGATCGGATGCGGCTACCTGGGGGCGACTCACGCCGCCGGCATGGCCGAGCTCGGGTACGAGGTCCTCGGCCTCGAGGTCGACCCCGCCAAGGTGGACCAGCTGTCAGCGGGACGGGTCCCGTTCTACGAGCCCGACCTGGAGGAGCTGCTCAGCCGGCACGTCACGTCGGGCAACCTGCGCTTCACGACCTCCTTCGAGGAGGCGGGCGCGTTCGGTGACGTGCATTTCCTGTGCGTCGGCACGCCACAGCAGGCGCACGGGCTGGGGGCCGACCTGAGCCAGGTCGAGGGCGCGGTCGTCGCGATCGCGCCGTACCTCCGCGGCGACGCGCTGGTGGTCGGCAAGTCCACCGTCCCCGTCGGTACGGCGGAGCGCCTCCTCGCGATGCTCGACGAGCACAAGGCGGAGGGGGCGACGCCCCGGCTGGCCTGGAACCCGGAGTTCCTGCGTGAAGGCTTCGCCGTGAAGGACACGCTCGCGCCCGACCGGCTGGTGTTCGGCGTGACGGAGCCGTCGGCCGAGGCGACGCTGCGCGAGGTCTACGCGAAAGTGCTGGCCGACGACACGCCCTGCGTCGTGACCGACCTGCCGACGGCCGAGCTGGTGAAGGTGTCAGCGAACGCCTTCCTGGCGACCAAGATCTCGTTCATCAACGCGATCGCCGAGATGTGCGAGGCGACCGGGGCGGACGTCTGGGACCTCGCCGAGGCGATCGGGCACGACGCGCGCATCGGGCGCAAGTTCCTCAATGCGGGCATCGGCTTCGGTGGCGGCTGCCTGCCCAAGGACATCCGGGCGTTCCAGCACCGTGCCGGCGAGCTCGGCGTCGACCACCTCACAAGCCTCATGCGCGAGGTCGACGCGATCAACCTGCACCGGCGCGAGCGCGTCGGGCAGATCGCGGCCGAGATGCTCGGGGAGCTGTCCGGGGCGCGGGTCGCCGTGCTCGGGGCGGCGTTCAAGCCCGACAGCGACGACGTGCGCGACTCTCCCGCCCTGGCCGTCGCCGGCACGCTGCACCTGGCCGGGGCCGACGTGTCGGTCTACGACCCCAAGGCCAACGCCAACGCCGCCAAGCGCTTCCCGACGCTGACCTACGAAGACTCCGTGCTCGACGCCTGCCGTGACGCGGACCTGGTACTGCACCTGACCGAGTGGCCCGAGTTCCGGTCGCTGACGCCGGGCGACCTCGACGGCGTCGTACGTCGCAAGCAGATCCTGGACGGTCGCAACCTGCTCGACGCGGACGCGTGGCGCGACGGAGGCTGGACCTTCCGCAGCATGGGACGGCGTTGAGCCTCGACCTGCACGTCGGCGACCTGACGGCCCTTCGCCGCGCGGTCGGCCGCCTCGACCGCGAGGCCACCGCGTCGACCTTCACCCTCGAGGTCGACGCCTGCACGACCACACCCACCCTGTCCTCGCACCCGTCGTGGCCGCGGCTGGTGCGGCTGGCGGTGACGACCAAGGGCGACGGCGCGCTGCTGGAGGCGGAGTTCGCCGAGCCCGCCCCGGTGCGGGCCGTCGTCGCCGCCGTCGCGCGGTCGGTCACCCAGGGGCACCTCGACTGGCCGGGCTGGCCGGACACCGCGGTCGGCGTCACGGAGGTGGACGTCGAGGCCGACTTCCCGCCCGACCTGGTGGTCGGTGAGCAGCCGCCGTCCCTGGAGGGGCTGCCCGACCCGCACCCGGTGCTCACCCGCGCCACCGTCGTCGTGGCGACGGGTCCCGAGCCGACCTGGGCCGACGCCGGTGACGTGACCGGCGGGCCGCTGGCGCTCGGCCCGCTCGACCACCGGACCCTCAACCCCGTCGGCTTCAAGCGCCAGCACCGGCAGCCGCTCGCCCACCTCGTCGCGCACGACGACCCCACCCGACTGACGCTGCGCACGGCCAAGGGTGACCGGGTCCTCGACGCCCGGCACGGACCGTCCGAGGCAGACCTCGACGGGATCCGGCGGCTCGCGGCGGTCCACGTCGGCTGGACCGGCGCCCGCGGCCCGCACGCCTACGCCCGCGTCGTCGCCGGTCTCGCGATGGCGGGCGTCCCGCTCGTCGCGGACGAGGTACCGGCCTGGGCGCACGGCCTCCTCGACCCCGCCCTCGTCGCGCTCCTCACCGCCGGCCCGCGAGACCTCGACGACATCGTCGAGCGCGAGGCGCACAGCATCCGGCTCCGCCGGACCGCCCTGGCCGCCCACGGCGCGGCGGGCTGGCACCGGGCCGCAGGCGCCGCGCACGGCCTCCAGACCACGCCGCCTCCGACGGTGAGCGTGCTGCTGCCGACCCGGCGTCCGGAGCAGGTCGCCTTCGCCTTGCGTCAGGTCGCCCGCCAGCGCGATGTCGACCTCGAGCTGGTGCTGGTGACCCACGGCTTCACCGCCGCAGAGGCGGACCTGGTGGCGTTCCGGGCCACCGGGACGCCCCTCACCGTCCTCGAGGCGCCCGGCGACGAGCCCTTCGGCGCGATCCTCAACCGCGCCGTGCGCGCCGCCTCCGGGGACGTGCTGCTCAAGGTCGACGACGACGACTGGTACGGCCGCGACTTCGTGGCCGACCTGCTGCTGGCCCGCGACTACTCCGGAGCCGAGGTCGTCGGCACGCCGCCCGAGTTCACCTTCGTCGAGCCGCTCTGGCTGACCGTGCGCCGCCAGGACGCCACCGAGGCCCACCGCCCCGTCGTCGCCGGCGGCACCATGCTGATGGACCGAGGCACAGTCGCGGCGATCGGCGGCTTCCGCGAGACCAGGAAGTACGTCGACGCCGGACTGCTCCGCGCGGTGACCGACGCCGGCGGCACCGTCTACCGCTCGCACGGCCACGGCTACGTGCTCCGCCGCGGCGCGCAGGGCCACACCTGGGACCCCGGCCTCGGCTACTTCGTGGGCCGCAAGCTGTCCTGGCACCAGTGGCGCGGCTTCACGCCGAGCCCGCTGCTCGACCCCGACGACGAGGACCGACCGAGGAAGCAGACATGAGCAACCCCGACCAGCCCCGCGTCCGCGGCAACGACTGGCCCGGCCTCGCCCCCGCCACGCTCGGCAACTGGACGCCCACCCTGTCGGTGACCGTCGTCATCCCGGCGTACGGCGCGCAGCGGACCCTGCCCTACACGCTGGCGGCACTCGCGCTGCAGACCTATCCCGAGGACCTGCTCGAGGTCGTCGTGGTGGACGACGGCACCGAGCCGTCGCTGGAGCTGCCGGAGCGGCGGCCGGCCAACACCCGTATCGTCCGCACCAGCGAGTCCTGGGGCCGGGCCCACGCCTGCCACACGGGCGCGCTGGCCGCGAGCGGCCAGGTCGTCCACTGGCTCGACGCCGACATGCTGCCGCACCGCGACGAGGTCGAGGCTCAGCTGCGCTGGCACCACCTGGTCGACCACGCCGTCGTGCTCGGCCACAAGCTGTTCGTCGACGTCGCCGACGAGGCGGGTGGCCTGCCCGACCTCGACGCCACCCTGGCCGAGCTGGCGGAGGGCCGCGCTCGTGACCTGTTCACCGACCGATGGACCTCCGAGCACGACTGGGTCGTCGAGCAGATCGCCAAGACCGACGGGCTCACCGCCAACCCGACGCGGAGCTACCTCGTGCACACCGGCGCCAGCGCGTCCGTGCGCCGCGACCTCTACGACGCGGCCGGCGGCATGAACTCCCTGCTCAAACTCGGCGAGGACGTCGAGCTCGGCTACCGGCTCGCCCAGCAGGGCGCGGTCTTCGTGCCCGACGACGACGCACGCTCCTGGCACCTGGGCCGGACCACGCTCATGCAGCAGCAGGACGACGTGAACCGCTACAACCGGCCGTTCGTCACCGACCGGGTCCCCGACCTGCGGCACTGGCGCACCAAGGGCCGCTCCTACTCCGTCCCGTGGGTCACCGCCGTGGTTGACGCCCGCGACCGGACGCTCGAGGAGGTCCGGCACAGCGTGGACGCGCTGCTGACCGCGTCGTTCCACGACCTCGACGTCGTGCTGGTCGGCCCGTGGAGCCGGCTCGGCGACGGCCGCCGCTCCCCGCTCGGCGACCCGGACCGCGAGCTGCGGCTGGTGCAGGCGGAGTACGTCGGCGAGGGACGGGTCCGGTTCGAGGAGCAGGCGCCGACGTCCGCCTTCCCGGCGCCGTACCTCCTGCTGCTCCCGGCCGGCTGGGCACCCGCCACGGAGACCGTCGCCCGACTGGCCCGCGAGATGATGAAGGTCGATCGCGGCCTCTCCTCCGTGCTGCTCCCCGACGGGCAGGTGGCCCGGCTGGAGCGCACCTCGGCGTTCACGCGCGCAGCGAAGGACGTAGCCCCCGGCGAGGAGCTCGACGATGCCGTCGACGCCGTGTCCGGCACCTGGTGGTTCAACGGCGCCGAGGAGGGGTTCTCCTGGCACGAGGACCCGACCCCCGAGCCGGAGCCGGCCGACAAGGGGTCTCGACGGGTGGTTCCTGAGGAGGCGAGGAACGAGCCGTCTCGAAGGGCTCGACCGCCCGCGAAGCGCGGCGGCGCCAGCCAAAGCGACCTCGGCACGCAGAAGGACGAGCCGGCGCCTGAGGAGGCGCCGGCACCCGAGCGGAAGCGCTCACTGCGGCAGCGCCTGACCGGCGGCTGAGCGTGCAAGGATGACCGACGTGGCAGCGGACGGACGCGAGCACGTCGTCGTCGGCATCGGCGACGGTGCCGCGGGTTTCGGTGGCCACGAGCGCGGCGGCGGTACGCCCGGTGGCCTGGCCACCCAGGACATGGTGCTCAACATCGGACCGCAACACCCGGCCACCCATGGCGTCCTCCGGCTCAAGCTGACCCTCGACGGCGAGCGGATCGTCGACTGCGACCCGGTCGTCGGCT
Source organism: Nocardioides iriomotensis (assembly GCF_004168035.1). Classification (GTDB taxonomy): domain Bacteria; phylum Actinomycetota; class Actinomycetes; order Propionibacteriales; family Nocardioidaceae; genus Nocardioides_B; species Nocardioides_B iriomotensis. The sequence continues at coordinate 48,602 of NZ_SDPU01000010.1, forward strand.
ACATGCACCGGGGTGTCGAGAAGCTCTTCGAGGTGCGCGACTACCGGCAGATCATCGTGCTGGCCAACCGGCACGACTGGTTGTCGGCGTTCTCCAGCGAGCTCGGGGTCGTGCTCGCGGTCGAGCGGATGCTCGGCATGGAGGTGCCGACCCGCGCGGTCTGGCTGCGCACGATGCTGGCCGAGCTCAACCGGGTGCTGAACCACCTGATGTTCCTGGGCTCCTACCCGATCGAGCTCGGCGCGATCACCCCGATGTTCTACGCCTTCCGCGAGCGGGAGACGCTCCAGGCGGTGATGGAGGAGATCTCCGGCGGTCGCATGCACTACATGTTCAACCGGGTCGGCGGGCTCAAGGAGGACATCCCCGCGGGCTGGGTCGACCGGGCGGACGACGCGGCCCGGGCCGTCCGCAGCCGGATGCCCCAGATCGAGGACCTGATCTTCGGCAACGAGATCTTCCAGGCCCGCACCAGAGGCGTCGGCGTGCTCTCCCGCGAGCTGATCGACGCGTACGGCGTGAGCGGCCCGATCGCCCGGGCGAGCGGGGTCGACTTCGACCTGCGCCGCGACGACCCGTACCTCGCCTACCAGGAGCTCGTCGACGACGGCGTGATGCAGGTGATCACCCAGGAGGAGGGTGACTGCTACGCGCGGTTCGGCATGCTCCTCGACCAGGTCCAGGTCTCGCTCGACATCGTCGAGGCCTGCGTCGACCGGCTCCGCTCGCTCGACCGGGGCCCGATCAACGTCCGGCTGCCGAAGATCCTCAAGGCGCCGGAGGGCGCGACGTACGCCTGGACCGAGAACCCCCTCGGCATCAACGGCTACTACCTCGTCTCCCGCGGGGAGAAGACCCCGTGGCGGATGAAGCTCCGAAGCGCGTCGTTCAACAACATCGCGGTGCTGCCCGAGGTGCTCACGGGGTGCGTGGTGGCCGACATGGTGGCGGTGCTCGGGTCGATGTTCTTCGTGGTCGGCGACATCGACAAGTAGCCTGCCCCGTCCCTGAGCACATCGTCGATGGAGCCGACCCATCGGCGCCGGGGGACATCGACAAATGAGCGGGGCGGCAGGCCTGCGGGCGAGTCCCGGAACCGCCTGACCGGCCGGTATCGTGCAGCCCATGTCCCCCGAGTCCGACCGCACGCTGGTGATCGTCACGGGGTCGGGCCGCAGCGGCACGAGCACCGTCACGGGCAGCCTCAAGATGCTGGGCTGCTACATCCCGCAGCCCGAGATCCCGGCCAACGAGGCCAACCCCCGCGGCTACTTCGAGCCGAAGTGGACGGTCGAGTACCAGAAGCGGGTGCTCGCCGACGCCGGCGTCCGCACCCTCGACGCCCGGCCCGAGGCCTACGAGCTCATGCAGCCGACCTGCGAGAAGGCGTCGTTCCGCGACGAGCTGCGCGCGTGGTTCGGCACCCAGCTCCAGGGGTCGCAGATCGTGGTGAAGGACCCCCGGTCGTTCTGGCTACGCAACCTCTGGGTGCCGGTCGCCGCCGACCTCGGCGTGGACACCCGGTTCCTGACGATGCTGCGCCACCCGGCCGAGGTCGTCGGTTCCCGCGACATGCACTACCTGAAGAACGCCGACGACGCGCGCCGCCTCGCCCGCGAGACCGGCAACCTCGGCGGCTGGGTCAACGTGGCGCTCACCAACGAGTACGTCGGCCGCGAGAGCCGCCGGGTGTTCGTGCACTACACCGACATGATCAGCAACTGGCGCAGCGCGATGCTCGACGCCGGCGAGAAGCTCGGCCTGACGTACGACGCCGACCTCACCAGCGACGCCCACCACCCGATCGACGACTTCATCGACTCGAGCCTGCGCCGCTCGCAGCTGTCCTACGACGACCTCGACGTGCCCAAGCAGCTCGTCGAGATCGCCGAGACCGTCTGGAACAACCTGGACGCGCTGGCGAAGGACCCCTACGACGCGGCCGCGATGAAGAGCAACGACGAGATGCGGGAGGCCTACGGCCAGCTGCACACCTGGTCGGTGGCGCTGACCCAGGACCACACCAACTACTCCGTCGACGTCGCCCGCGCGCAGACCCGCCGCAAGGTCACGCGCGAGCTGCGCGAGCAGCAGGGCGGCGCGCAGCCGGCCGCAGCCCCGTCGTTCGCCCGCCGGGTGGTGCGCAAGGTGCGGTCCCTGTCCGGCAGCAGGGGCTGAGCCGTGTCCGACCCCCAGGTCCCCAGCGTCGTCGGGGCGGTCCGGCAGCGCCTCGCGATCCGCACCCGGGCCCGCGCGGCGCGCGAGTCGGTCACGTCGGCGCGCTACGCCCGCTGGCGCGAGAAGCCGGTCGTCCCCGGCACCGTGCTCTACGAGGCGTTCTCCGGCAACGGCATGCTCGACAACCCGGAGGCGATCTTCCGGTACCTCCTGTCGCAGCCGGACATGGAGCACCTCCAGCACACCTGGGTGCTCGACGACCCGGCCAAGCACGCCGAGGTGCTCGCGGAGTTCGACGGCCATCCGCGCGTGCGGTTCGTGCAGATCCGGTCCGACGGCTACTTCAAGGCGCTCGCCACGTCGCAGTACCTCGTCAACAACGCGACGTTCCCCCAGGAGCTCGCGAAGCGGCCCGAGCAGACCTACCTCAACACCTGGCACGGCATCCCGCTGAAGTACATGGGCTTCGACATGGCCGGCGGCGGCCCGAGCTCGAAGAACATCACCCGCAACTTCCTGCAGACCGACTTCATGATCGGCGCCTGCGCGTACATGACCGACACGATGTACCGCCACGCCTACCGCATGCAGGGCATCTACCGCGGCGCCGTGATCGAGGAGGGCCACCCGCGCACCGACCGGCAGGTCGAGGCGCTCAAGGACCCCGGCCCGACCCTCCGGCTGCTCGAGGAGCGCGGCTGCCGCATCGACGGCCGCAAGGTGGTGCTCTTCGCGCCGACCTGGCGGGGCGACTCGTTCCAGGACCCGCGGGTCAACGCCGGCCAGCTGCTCGCCACCGTCAAGGACCTGCAGAAGGCGCTCGACCCGAGCGAGTACGTCGTGCTGCTCAAGGTCCACCAGGTCGTGTACGACGCCGTGAAGCAGCGGGTCAGCGGCGGCGACGGGGTCGACTTCCTGGTGCCCAACAGCGTCCCGACCAACCAGACGCTCGCGGTCGCCGACCTGCTGGTCACCGACTACTCGTCGATCTTCTTCGACTACCTCGCCACGGGCCGGCCGGTCGTGCACTACGTCCCGGACCTCGACGACTACCGCGGCAGCCGCGGTCTCTACCTCGACGAGTCCGACCTGCCCGGGCCGGTCTGCGCGACCGTCCCCGACCTGGTCGACGCGGTGACGGCCGCGCTGGCGGCGGGCACGTCGGAGCGCTCGCTGGAGCTCGCCGAGGTCTACAACCCCAAGGACGACGGCTCGGTCTGCGAGCGGGTCGTCGACATCGTCTTCCGCGGCAAGGAGGACCCGTCGTACACCGTGCACCGGGACTTCGCCAGCGCCAAGGAGACGCTGCTCGTCTACCTCGGCAGCCTGAAGACCCAGGGCATCACCACGTCGGCGCTCAACCTGCTGCGCAACCTCGACTACGACCGGTACGACGTCACCGCCTACTACACGTTCTCCAAGGGCCCCGACCGGCTGAAGAACGCCAACCTCGTCGACGACCGCGCCCGCGTCATCCCCCGCGTCGTGCAGTTCAACGGCAGCCCGGCCAAGGTGCGCCGCGAGACGAAGAAGCTCATGGAGCACGGCCTGCCCGAGCAGCTCGGCGCCGACCACGTGAAGTTCTGGACCGACGAGTGGCAGCGCGTCTTCGGGCACGCACGGTTCGACCACCTGATCGACTTCAGCGGCTACGGCTGCTACTCGCCGTTCCTGTTCTCGGTGACGGAGGCCAAGCACAAGTCGATCTGGCTGCACAACGACATGTACGCCGACATGCAGCGCGAGACGGTCGGCGAGAAGCACCTCGAGGACCGGCTGCAGGCCGTGTTCACGACGTACAAGTACTTCGACCACCTCGTCTCGGTCTCCCCCGAGCTCGACCGCGTCAACCGCAAGCAGCTCGCGGAGTACGCCCCGCCGGACCGGTTCACGTACGCCGTCAACACGATCGACGGCGACCGCATCCTCGACCTGTCCGGGCTCACCGCCGCGCAGGTCGCGGCGAAGGCGCGCGGCGAGGACGTCGCGAACGTCGGTCCGGCGACGACGGTCGAGATCGACGCGGCGAACCTCACCCAGGCCATGAACGTCCTGCTGGAGCACTACGACGTGCGCGACGTGCTGCGGGAGGCGCGCGGCCGGCTGCGCCTCGCCAACCAGCCCGCGCCCACGAAGGACGCCGTCACGTTCGTGACGGTCGGGCGGCTGTCCCCGGCAAAGAACCATGCCCGGATGATCAAGGCGTTCGCCAAGGTCCACGAGACCAACCCGCACGTTCGGCTGATCGTCATGGGCTACGGGCCGCTGGAGCAGGAGCTGCAAGGCCTGATCAACAGCCTCGGCATGGACTCCGCCGTCACCCTGGCCGGCCTGGTCGACAACCCGTTCGCGATCCTCGCCGAGAGCGACTGCTTCCTGCTGTCGAGCGACTGGGAGGGCCAGCCGATGGTCATCCTGGAGGCCCGGGTCCTCGGCCTGCCGATCGTGACGACGGCGTTCTCGTCGGCCGCCGACTCCGTGCCGGAGGACGCCGGGATCGTCGTCCCCCAGTCCGTGAAGGGGCTCGCCGAGGGGATGCGGAAGTTCCTCGCCGGCGACGTGCGGGCGACCCCGCTCGACCCGGCCGCCTACAACGCCATGGCGATGGAGCAGTTCGACGCCGCCATCCACCACCGGCCCGGTGGCTGACGCGGCCTGTCCAGGGTGCGGGCTCGCGCTGCCCGCCACGCCGGGAGCGCCGGCACGGGAGGGCTACCGGTCCTCGCCCGAGTGCGCGGCCCTGCTCGGGGAGGTCGTCGCGTTCGGCATGGCTCACCCCGTCGAGCTCGCGCGCTGGCACCAGACGACGACCGACGCCTACCTGCTCCAGCACGTCTCGGCCGACACGAAGCCGATCGCGATGTGCTTCGCGCTGAACACGTTGTACCTCGTACTGGAGCGCGGCTGGACCGGGCTGGAGGGGCGCGCCGCGCACGGCCACCTGGCGAACACCGTCCCGCGCGACGAGTGGCTGAGGTTCGACGTGCCCGCGTCCGTAGGCGACGTCACCGTCCTGGAGCCGGCGCTGGCGTCGTCGCCGGAGGAGCAGGCGGCCGCCGTCGAGCGCTGGGGTCGCTCGGTCTGGGCGGCGTGGTCGCACGTGCACGACGACGTCCGCGCGATGACCGACCGGCAGCTCGGGGGCTGGCGACCCTAGTCCCGACCCCACTCGGCCGCCACAGCGCGGTCGGCGGCGTGGCCGTCGTCGAGCGGAAGCAGCTGCTCGGCCAGCCGCTGACGGCCGGGGTACGACGTGCCGAGGCCGTCGGTCAGCCACGGCAGCAGCTCCTCGGTCGTGGTCGCGACCGGGCCGGGCGGGTCCTCGAACAGGTCGACGAACCAGCCGACCTCGTCGAAGTCCTCCTTGTCCGGCACGAACAGCGCCAGTGGCGTGTCCGAGGCGAGCACGTCGACCACCAGCGACGAGTAGTCGCTGACCACCGCGTCGCTGAGCAGGACCAGGTCGGACAGCTCGGGGTAGAGCGTCACGTCGAGCATCCCGGACTCCGGCCCGAGCACCGCCCGGTTGGCGGTGTTGGGGTGGCCGCGGTGCAGCACGGTCAGGCCGGGCACGGCCTTGTGCAGCGCCTCGACGTCGAGGTCCACGACCTTGTCGCGGCGGGTGTGCGCGCGGACGGCCTGCCGGGTCGTGGGGGCGTACAGCAGGACGGGACCGTCGCCGATCCCCAGCCGGTGGCGCCCGGCGGCCGCGCGGGCGGCACGGTCGTCGGCGCGGTAGGCGTCGAGCGCCGGGTGGCCCACCTCGCGCACCTCGCCGTCGTACCGCGTCGCCTCGCGCATCCAGGCAGTCGCGTCCGGGCTGCCGGTGCAGAGCACGTCCCAGCCGGCGGCGTCGCGGGCGAAGGCGCGCTGCTCGGGACCGTGCCCCGCCTCCCCCGCCGGTACGGCGTACCCGAAGCGCAGCAGCGGCGTGCCCGACCACAGCTGCACGAGCCGTTGACCGGCGGGCTTCTCGTAGAACCGGGGCATCGTGCCGTTGGTCAGCACGTGCGACGCGGCGGCGAGCTGCTCGAACCACGTCGCGGACCCGCGTGAGACCGGCGTGACCCCGGGCGGCGGCGGGAGCGACTCGTCGCGCAGCGCCCACACGACGTCGAGGTCCGGACGCTCCGCGCGCAGCGACGCGACGACGGCGCCGGCGGCGTGGAACAGGCCGCGGCCGACGAAGGCGTCCACGAGGACGAGCGGCCGTCGCTCGCCGCGCAGCCCGCCGGCGTACGCGCCGGTGAGCAGCTCCTGCTGACCGTGCCGGGTCTGCGCCTCCAGCTCGGCTCCCCGGCTGCGCTCGACGGCGAGGGCGCCGCCGTCGAGGAGGCGCGGTGCCCACTCCCGGACGGCGTCGCGGGGCGCGTCGGCCGGGTCGAGCTCGGGCAGACCCACGACGGCGTGCCCGTCGTCGGACAGGACCCGGTAGGCGTCGCGCGGCAGCGGCAGCGGAGCGCCGTCGAGCAGCGACGGCCGGACCGTGGGCAGCTCCGCCCGCCACCGGTCGCCGTCGACCGTGACAGTGCCGCTCGTGGTGGCACGCGGCCCCACCAGCCGCAGCGACGCGGGCGCGGAGCCGACGAGCGTGCCGGAAAGACGCACAGCCCCGGCGTCGAAAGAGACGTCGTGGGTCTCGAGCCGTCCCAACTGACCGACGGCTCGGACGAACCCGTCGTCGGTCGCGTCGAGGTCGACCAACGGCTGCGGCTTGCCCGAGCCGGTGGCGACGAGGAGCCGGCGGTCGGCGTCGGCCACGCCGCTCAGGTCGAGCGTGGCCCGGAAGCTGCCGGTGCCGTCCGGCTCGACGGTCGCGACCTCGTCCTGCTGCAGCCGGAGCGAGCTCGGCGTGACGCCGGGAGCGGCGCGCAGCGTGAGGGTGGCCCCGTCCCGGCCGACCAGGGCGACCCAGTCGCGCCGCACCGTGACGACGAGCCCGAGCCGGTCGGACCACGTGGCCTCGACGAGCACGTCGTCGGCGAGGCTGCGGGCCGGGCGCAAGGCGGACCCGTGGTCCACCCGGTCGCGGAAGACAGCGTTCCTGGTGCGTCCGAGGGTGGTGCAGGCGACGCGGGTGTGCCAGACGGTGCGGGCGCCGTCGGACGCGGCGACGAGGTCCTCCAGGGGCACCTTCGCCACGAAGCCGTCGTCGCGGTGGTCCTCGTGGTGCCGGTCGGCGAACACGTTGACGTCCTCGACGTGCTCACCGCGGGTGGCGACGGTGACGGGGTCGCCACCGGCCCGCCGCTGGAAGGTCAGCGCCACCTCGTGGGGCAGGCTGCTGTCGACGTACCGGGTGAACCCGACGCCGCGCACGACCAGCGCGCCGCCGTCGACGGCGAGGCTGTCGAGGCGCGCCTCGACGAGCAGGTCGCGCTCGGAGACGGCCAGCAGCTCCGCGGGCACGTCCCCGTGCAGGCCGAGCCGGTCGGGGTCGGCCTCGGGGTGGTCGCCGTGCGTGCGGACCGGGACGTTGCCGGTCAGGAGCGGCGACTCGAGCAGCCGGATGAGCGCCTCGCGCCCCTCGTGGACCAGCGCCCACGCGGCGATGCGGTGCCGCAGGTCGACGGCGTCCCAGGCGTCGGGCGGCGCGCTGTCGAGGACGTGGCGGACGGTCTCGACCAGGGTGGCGTAGTAGTCGTCGTCGGCGTCGACCGCGGCGCGGATGTAGGCGAAGAGGTCGAACTCGAAGACCTTGCCGTACCAGCCGCGCAGCACCGCCGGGCTGTCCCGCTCGACCACCATCCGGCGGACCTCGTCGACCGCGAGCAGCCGGTCGTGCAGGTCGTCCTTGCGGGCCTTCTGCTGGGTGATCGAGGAGCCGTCGCGGCGCGACCGCCAGCTGTAGACGACGTCGGGGAGGAGGTCGAAGCTGCGTGCCTTCAGGTAGGCCCGCGTGATCGGGACCTGGTCCTCGTAGCGCACGCCCACCGGGAAGCGCAGGCCGATCTCGGCGAGGAAGTCGGCGCGGAACACCTTCGTGCAGGCGAAGACGTTGGCCATCGCCTCGGGCACGTCCTCCAGCGTCACCTCGCGGCGGAGCACCTCGTGGAGGCGTCGCGACCAGGGCTTCTGGACGTATGACGTCTCGCTCTGCTGCCGCTCGAGCGCGCCGACCGAGAAGTCGGAGCCGGTGCGCACGAGCTGGCGCACGTGGTTGGCGATCGCGTTCTCGGGGATGGTGTCGTCGGAGTCGACGAAGGTCACGAGGTCACCGGTCGCCTCGTCGATGCCGCGGTTGCGGGCGGCGCCCAGGCCGGCGTTGTCCTGGTGCACGATCGTGATGCGCTGGTCGCGCGCGGCGTGCTGGTCCACGACGTGCATCGACCAGTCGGGCGAGCCGTCGTCGACGACCACGACCTCGAGGTTGCGGTAGGTCTGGCCGAGGATCGAGGTCAGGCAGTCGTCGATGTACTGCTCGACGGCGTACACCGGCACCACGACGCTGACCAGCGGCTCCTCCGGGAGCGGCGGGCGTCCTTCCGGCGGAGCCGCGGACGGCGTCTCCTCGGGGGTGGCGTCGTCCGGCTTCCGGAACCTGCTCGCCAGCCGGCCCGCCAGACGCCCTCGCTTGTCCGCCACGGGGCGACTCTAGCCAGGCTCAGATCTGCGACAGCAGCCAGTCGACGGTCCGGGCCGCGGCGCGGCCGTCGTCCCACGGGCAGAACTGATCCCGGAACGCCGCCCGTCGGTCGCCGTGGACGTCCTCGGCGGCAAGAGCGGCGGCGACCTCGTCGGTCGTGGCGACGAGCGGCCCGGGCGCGACGTCCTCGAGCTCGACGTAGAAGCCGCGCTCGACGTCGCGGTACTGGTCGAGGTCGGGCACCAGCAGCACCTGCGGCTTGTCGGTCAGCGCGAAGTCGAACATCACCGAGGAGTAGTCGGTCACCAGCACGTCGGCGGCGAGGTACAGGTCGGCGATGTCGGGGTAGCGCGTGACGTCGTGGATCCGGGACTCGCCACGGAACACGTCGGCCTGGTGGGTGGCGTTGTAGTGGCCGCGCAGCAGCACGACCGCGTCGGGCACGTCCCGCACGAGCGCCTCGGCGTCGAGGTACAGCGGCTTGGCGTCGCGCACGCCGACGTACTCCCGCCAGGTGGGCGCGTAGAGCACGACGCGGTCGGTGTCGGAGAGCCCGAGGGCGGCCCGGACCCGGGCGCGCACCTGCGGGCCGCGGGTCGCGTCGAGGAGCACGTCGTTGCGGGGGTAGCCGACCTCGAGGAACCGGCCGTCGAACCGGAACGCGCTGCGGAAGTGCTCGGAGCAGAACGGGCTCGGCGAGATCATCGCGTCCCAGCCGGCCGCCTGGAGGGCGATCCGGCGCCGGTGCCGCCAGGTCTGGAAGTCGCCGGGGCCGCGGTCCTCGCCGATCCGCTTGAGCGGGGTGCCGTGCCAGGTCTGGAGGTGGACCTGCCCGGTCTTCTTGGTGAACCAGTACGGCGCGCCGGCGTTGCCGACGTAGGCGCGGGCCCGGCCGAGAGCGTCGTACCAGCGTTCGGAGCGGCGCGGGAGCGCCCGCGTGCCCTCGGGGACGGCGACGCTGGGGTCGTCGACCACCCAGGCCAGCTCGAGGTCGAGGCCGCGGGCGAGGATCTCGCGACCGATGGCGCCGGGGTTGTCGCCGACGCTGCGGCCGCGGAACGTCTCGAGGACCACGGTGCCGTCGTAGGTCGGCTCGGGCGGCGCGGCGTAGACGTGGGTCTGCAGGCGCTGCTGGTCGTACGCGCTGCGCTCGTCGTGCCGCAGCGGGGCCGCCACGCTCACGACGGGGCCCGTGGGGCCGTCACCGGGGACGAGCCGGAGCCGGTCACCGACGAGGTCGCCGTGCGTCGTGGCGCCGTGCCAGCGGGCGGCGACCGGGGTGCCCGCGGCGTCGCGCAGCTCGACGGCGTAGCGGCCCGCCGGCAGCAGCACCTCGCAGCCGAACAGGCGGGTCACCAGTGGCACGCGCGCGACCCAGCTGCGGCCGGAGGTCTCGACGTCGGCGGCCGGCGAGCCGCCCTTGCCGCCGTCGAGCAGGACCCGGGCGGGCGCCGGTCCGCTGCCGTCGAGCACGAGGACGGGCCGCGGCCCGTCCTGCAGGGTCGCCCCGGTGAGCCGGGTCGGCGGCCCGTCGGCCGGGTCGGCCAGGGCGACGTCGTGGGAGCCGGCGCGACGCCCGAGATGGACGTCGACGCGCCAGCGGCCGCTCGGGCTGGGCGGCTCCGTCCCGGGGTCGAGGCGCGCCGTGAAGCCGGAGCCGGCACGGTCCTCCCAGGCGCGCTGGGCCCAGAGGTTCACGTCGGGGTCGTGCCGCGGCTCGACCAGCATCGGCACGTGGCGCCCGTCGGGTCCGGCCAGCGTCACGGTCGGCACGGTGGCGCGCTCGCCGTACTCCACGAAGGCGGCGCCGTTCACGGTCAGACCGCCGAGGTCGTCGCGACGGATCGTGCCGACGACGGTGCGCAGCACCCGGTCGACCGACTCGATCCGGCGGACCGCGTCGGGGACGGGGATGGCCAGGCCCGCGGGGAGGACGACGACCTGGGCGCCCTCGGCGGAACGCTCGGTCGGGAGGCCGTGCGGGTTGTCCGCGACCAGGTCCTGCACCAGCGCCACGTCGTGCAGCGAGCCCTGCGAGGCGCGGGCGAGCATGCGTGCCGTCACCGGGATCTCGGCCAGCGCGCCCGGCCCGGTGTCTCCCACGAGGTCACGGACGAACGGTCCGAGCACCTCCAGCGAACGGCTGCCACCGCCGACGGCGTCGACGAGCAGCGGCGGGACGACGTGGGTGAGGGTCAGGACGAGCCAGCGCCGGTAGACGGCGCTGTCGGTGTCGGCCACCAGGGCCGCGACCTGGCGGAGGGCGCCGACCTCGATCGCGACGAGGCTGGGTCGGAAGCGAGGCTGCTCGTCGACCGGCAGCGAGGCGGTGCGGTCGTGCCGCAGGTACGCCGTGCCGGGGACGACGTCGAACGTCGACGTCAGCAGGACGCGAGCCGCCGCGACCGCGCGGGCGCCCCAGTCGGCCACGGAGGCCCCGGACGCGTGCCACGAGGAGGTGCGGTGCAGCGCGCCGGTCAGCGCGGCCCCGACGAGCCCGTCGGGGCAGGAGCCCACCTGCTGGCCGGTGAGGTGACCGGCGTAGAGCGTGTCCGCCCACGTCGGCGGGGTGGTCCTGCCACCGCGCACGGCCGCGACCGGACCGAGTGCGACGTCCGAACCGCTGGCCTCGAGACTCGCGACGAGGCGGGGCAGCGACCCCGCGGCGAGCTCGTCGGCGCTGTCGACGAACGTGAGGTACTCCCCGTCGGCCGCGGCCACCGCCGCGTCGAGCCCCGCCGGCCCGAGCGGCAGCACGCGGACCCGCCGGTCACCGAGGTGCCCACTCGCGGCGACGGCGCGCTCGGCGGCCGGGTCGGTCGGGGCGAGCAGCACCTCGACCGCGCGGTGGCCGGTGCCGAGCACCGAGGCGACGCACGCGTCGACGTGCCCGGTCGAGGCGGTCCCACCGTGCACCACGGCGATGGCGCTGACCCGGGGCCCGGAGGCGGGTCCGCGGACCCGGTCGCCGAGCTGCTCGGTCGACGCGCGCACGCGACGGCGCAGCCGGCCCGCCCACCGCCGTACGTCGCTCACGGACCCCATCCAAACCGATACCGGTCGTCGGGGCGTGACCCAGGGGTCACTCCCGGACGACCGATGTCGGTGGCGGTAACCGGATCAGCTCTCGAGGAGGCCCTTCTCGGTGAGGTACTCCTTGGCCACGTCGGCCGGGAGCTCCCGCTCGAGGTCGACCTTGCCGATCATCGCCGTGAGGTCCTCGGTGGTGAGGCCGGCGGACATCTCGTTGAGCACGTCGGCCACGTCGCCGTGCTCGGCCAGGAAGTCGCTGTTGACCATCGGGACGAGGTTCTCGGCGTTCTGCAGCTGCTTGTCGTCCTCGAGGATGACGATGCCGAGCTGGTCCAGGGTCGCGTCGGTCGTGCCGACCTGGCCGAGGGTCACCTCGCCGTTCTTCAGGGCGTCCTTGGTGGCCTCGGTGCCGAAGCCGAGCGGCTCGACCTTGGTGATGTCGAGGCCGTAGGTCTTCTCCAGGCCGACCTTGCACTCGTTGCGCTCGGGGCAGTCCTCGGCCGCCGCGAGCGTCACCGGGTCGCCCAGGCCGGCGAGGTCGCTCAGCGTCGTCACGGAGTTGTCGTCGGAGAACTTCTGCGTCACCGCGAACGCGTTGGCGTCCTGGGCCTCGGCCGGCTCGAGCGGCTCGATGCCGGTCGGCTCGGCGAGCTTCTTCAGCTCCTCGAGCGTGGCGTCGGGGTCGTTGGAGGCCACCGGATCGGCGTCGGGGCCGTTGGCCTTGAGGTTGAGGTACTCGGTCATCGACGAGAGGTAGTCGGCGGAGACGTCGACGTTGCCCTTCTGCATCTCGGGCGCGTAGACGTCGCGGCTCTCGACCAGCTTGAGCGTGACGTCGTAGCCGGCGTTCTCGAGGAGCGCCTTGTACATCTCGCTCATGATCTGCATCTCGGTGTAGTTCTGGCCGCCGATGACGACCTCGCCTCCGCCGCCCCCGCTGTCGCTGCCGGAGTCGCTGCCGGACTGGTCGAGGGCGTCCTCGCCGGCGCAGGCGCCGACGAGCACGAGCGGCACGAGGGCCGCGGCCGTCGCGACGCGACGGGTGAGCGAGGAATGGGTGGTCAGCATGCGCATGGGCCGCTCCGCCTTCTGTGTCCCGCGACAGTCGTCGTCGCGCGTGTCCGGCGGGCGCCAGGGATCGAGCACCCGCGAAGGTCACAGTACGACGGGTCGCCGACCGTTTCCTACGCCGGTTCGGTAACGATCGCCCGGCGTGGCGCGGGCGCGGCGCGGCGCCGGGCGCGGGCCACCGGGTCGACGAAGCCCTGCACGACGACCAGCACGACCTCGAGCAGCAGCGCGACGACCGCGATCACGAGGGCCCCGCCCACGATCATCGCGACGTCCTGCCGGACGAACCCGAGGGTGACGATCCGGCCGAGACCGGGGCCGGCGACCATCGCGGCGATGGTGGCGGTCGCCCACACCTGCACGACGGCGAGCCGCAGCCCGGTGAGGATCAGGGGCAGCGCCAGCGGGATCTCGACCTCGCGCAGCACCTGCCCGCTGGCCATGCCCATCCCGCGCGCCGCCTCGACGACGTCGCGGTCGACCTCCCGCATCCCGACGTACGCGTTGGTGACGATGGGTGGCAGCGCGAAGAGCACGAGCGCGACGAGGGTGGCCAGGCCGGCTCGGCCGTAGGGGCCGAAGTACGACGAGCCGATCGGGCCGAGCGCGAGCAGCAGCAGGACCGCGAACGTCGGGACCGCGCGGCCGACGTTGGTGACGTTGACGGCGAGGAGGCCGCCCTTGCCGACGTGGCCGAGCCAGATCGCCAGCGGCAGCCCGATGGCGGCGGCCACGATCGTCGCGGTCACCGTCAGCAGCCCGTGCTCGATCAGCCGGTTCATCACGCCGTCCTCGCCCTGCCAGTTGGCGGGGTCGGCGTACCAGGCCCAGATCGCCCCGATCACGACGTGGTCCTCGTGCGTGTCCACGGCGTCAGCACGCGTTGCGCGCCGACGAGCAGGACGTCGAACGTGACGGCCAGGACGACGCACAGCGCTCCGGCCGCGAGCACCTGGGCCTTGAACTGGCTGTCGACGGCCTGCAGCAGCAGGTTGCCGAGCCCGCCGTACCCGACGATCGACCCGACCGTGGCCAGCGCGACCGTCGAGACGAACGCGACCCGCAGACCGGCCATGATCGTGGGCAGCGCGAGCGGGAGCTCGACCCCGAACAGCATCCGCGTGCGGCCGTAGCCCATGCCGAGGGCCGACTCGCGCACGTCCGGCGGGACCGACTTGAGGCCCTCGATGATGTTGCGCACCAGGATCGTCAGGGAGTAGAGCGCGAGCCCGATGATCACCGTCGCCGGGGTCAGGCCGGTGAACGGCAGCAGCAGCGCGAAGAGCGCCAGCGAGGGAATCGTGTAGATCGCCGTGGTGGCGCCCACGACGATCCCTTCCAGCCTTCGGTAGCGTCGGGCGAGCAGGGCCAGCGGGAACGCCAGGGCCAGACCGAGCAGGACGGACACCACCGTGATCCAGATGTGCTGCACCAGGGCGTCGGTGAGGATGCCGGAGCGGGTCCGGAAGTACTCCGCACACACCCAGTCGTTGTCGACCAGGCAGCTCGGCGCCGCCGTCGAGGGGATCAGCACGTGACCGACCGTAGCCCACAGGACCCGCCGGCCCACGGCACCGATGGCACCGACGGCGAGATGATCCGGCTCGTCGGTGTCGGCAAGACGTACGACGACGGCACGGTGGCGGTGCAGGAGCTCGACCTCGACGTGCCCCGCGGCCGCACGGTGTGCCTGGTCGGGCCGTCCGGCTGCGGCAAGTCGACGACGCTGAAGATGGTCAACCGGCTGATCGAGCCGACCCAAGGGCGCATCTTCCTGGACGGCGAGGAGATCACGCGGGCCGACCCGGTCGCGCTGCGCCGGCGCATCGGCTACGTCATCCAGCAGGTGGGGCTCTTCCCGCACCAGTCGATCCGCACGAACGTCGCCACCGTCCCGTCGCTGCTCGGGTGGGACCGGAAGAAGGCCCACGCCCGGGCCGACGAGCTGATGGACCTGGTCGGGCTCGACCCGGCGCAGTACGGCGGGCGCTACCCGCACCAGCTCTCGGGAGGCCAGCGGCAGCGGGTGGGCGTCGCGCGCGCCCTCGCCGCCGACCCGCCCGTGCTGCTGATGGACGAGCCCTTCGGCGCCGTCGACCCGATCGTGCGGAGCCGGCTTCAGGACGAGTTCGCCCGGATCGCGCGGGACCTCGACAAGACGGTCATGTTCGTCACGCACGACATCGACGAGGCGATCCGGATGGGCGACAAGGTCGCGGTGTTCGCGGTCGGTGGCCGGCTCGCGCAGTACGACGAGCCCGCGACCCTCCTCGGCCGGCCCGCGGACGACTTCGTCGCAGAGTTCGTCGGCGCCTCCCGCGGCCTGCGCCGCCTGTCGGTGACCCCGATCGAGGAGCGCCACCTGGTCCGCCACGACGGCGAGCCGCCCGCCGCGACGCTGCCGATCGGCAGCACCCTGGAGGAGGCCCTGGCGACGATGCTGCGCCAGGACGACGCCCGGGTGGCGGTCACCCGCGGCGGCGCGATGCTCGGGGTGCTCACCCCGGGTGCCGTGCACCGGGCGCTGCGGACGTCGATCGCGGAGGACGACCCGGCCGACGGTGCCGACCGGGTCACAGCGGGGTAAATCGGGCGACAACGGCACGCCGTACCCGGGAGAATCCGCGGTGATGTTCGCCGCTGTCGCCCGTTACGCACGTCCCCCGTCACCGCTCGCCGGACGTCTCGCCACCCAGTCCCTGCTCTTCGCGCTCGGCGAGGGCAGCTTCATGACCGGGTCGGCGGTGTTCTTCACCGGCATCGTCGGGCTGTCCGCCACCCAGGTCGGCCTCGGCCTCACGCTCGCCGGGATCGCGTCGTTCCTGGCGGCGCTGCCGATGGGCAGGCTCGTCGACCGCTTCGGGCCGAAGAAGATGTGGGCGGTCAGCGCGGTCGGCCAGGCCGCGATGTTCTCGGTGTGGCCGTTCATCACCGACTTCCAGGGCTACCTCGCCATGGCCGTCGGCATGGAGGTCGTCGGCGCGCTGGGCGGGGCCGCGCACGGCGCCTACACGATCGACGTGCTGCCGGCCGACCAGCGTGTGAAGTCACGCGCCTACATGTACTCCGCGCTCAACGTCGGCTTCACCCTCGGCGCCGTGCTCGGCGGCTTAGCGCTGGCGTTCGACTCCGACCAGGTCCTGCGCACACTGCCGTGGTTCACCGCCCTGGTCTTCCTGGTCAACGCCGCGGCGATCACCCGGCTGCCGAACGCCTCGCACGACGAACGGACGGCCGAGGACCGCAAGGTGAAGATCCCCGGCCCCGGTCCGCTGCGCAACGTCGGCTGGCTGCTGACGACGTTCTTCGGCGGGGTGTTCTGGACCAACCAGGTGCTGCTCAACATCGTGATCCCGCTCTGGCTCGTCGAGGAGACTGACGCACCGCACGTGCTGCTGGCATTCCTGTTCGGCACGAACACCGTGATGTGCATCGTGCTGCCGATGGCCGCGGCCCGCGGGATCGAGGACGTGCCGACGGCCCTCAAGGCGGTGCGGCTGTCGTCGGTCTTCTTCGTGGTGTCCTGCCTGATCACGCTCGCGACGCACGACACCGTCGGCTGGATGACGATCGCCCTGGTCTGGATCGGCCACGTGACGGTGACCGGCGCGGAGCTCTACCTGTCGGCCGCCAGCTGGTCGTTCGAAGCCGAGCTCATGGACCCGCGCCAGCGCGGGGCCTACCAGGGCGCCGCCGAGCTGAGCGGCACGCTGGGTCGCGTCTGGGCTCCGGCCCTGTACACGTTCCTCGCGATGAGCTGGGGGGCCGGCGGCTGGCTGGTGATCGCCGGGATCATCGTGCTGGCCACGATCGGGATCCACCCGTCGACGCGGCTGGCGCGGCGGTTCCTCGAGCAGCACGTTCCGGCCGATGTGCTCGCCGACGCTCGCGCCTCGAGCCCGGCGCCCGAGGACGCCGTCGCGGCCCCGCCGCCGTCGCTCACGACCGGCCGGGAGACCGTCCCCGAGTCCACGACCGGATTGGTCCCCTGAGCCCTAGGCGACCGGTACGTCCTTGTGCCACGACTGGGTGACGTAGCGCGTCGCCCAGCCCATGGACGTGTAGAGCCCGTCGGCCCCGGTCGGCGAGTCCGCATCGACCTCGAGACCGACCCGGTCCCGGCCGCGCCGGGCGGCGTCGCCGATGACGGTGGCGAGCAGCGATTTGGCGACGCCACGGCCGCGCGCGTTGGCGAGCACGCCGATGTACTCCACGTAGCTGCCGACCGGCCGGCCGTCCTCGCCGTCGATGACCGCCGCGACCAGCGCACCGGCCGGCTCCGCCGTACCGTCCTCGCCGTCGACCTCCGCGATCCACCAGTGGTCCCAGCGGTGCCCGGGGTCCTCGCGCAGCCGGGAGACGAACTCGTCGAAGGTCTCCTCGTGGCTGTTGAAGTGGTCCTCGAACGCGCTCTCGAGCACGTCGTGGACGATCCGCAGGTCCTCCTCGGACGGCATCCCGGTGCCCTGGCGCTCGACGAGCCGGATCGTGACACCCTCGCGCGGGCCGTAGTCGTCGCCCTCGTCGAGCGAGGCCTCCTCCGGCGTCACCGGACGCGACATCTGCCACCAGGTGCGGACCTTGGTGAAGCCGGCCTGCTCCAGCCAGCCGTGCTGGCGCTGGTCGTCGGCGAAAGCGCCGGAGTCGATCTGCTGGACGTCGAGACCGCGCTCCTGCCCGACGCGCCGGGCGGCCTCGTCGGCCCACCCGAACAGCACCCCGGCGACCCGGTCGGACGTCTCGCGGTCGGCCTCGTCGAGCCGGGGGTCGACGACGACGACGAGCAGCATCCGGCCCGCGGCGCGGTCGTGGGCGCTGGCCCACCCGCGCAGCTCGCCCTCGGCGTCGCGGAGGATGACGTTCTCGCGGGTGATGTAGCCGCGTGCCGAGACCTCGATGAGCACGTCGTCCTCGCCCGAGCCCGCCCAGCCGCGGCCGCGGTGCTCGTGCCGCCTCAGCAGTGCGGCGATCTCGGGGGCGTCGCCGGAGTCGGGGGCGGAGGCCTCCCAACCGTCGGGAAGACGGTCGAGCAGCGTGTCGGACAGCTGGTGTTCGGTGGGAGCCACGACCCTCAGTCTTCCGCAGGCGTTCGTCGCCTAACCACTGGCACCTGTCGAGGTGACTCGTTCCACAGCACGCAAAGAGCCCCGGTGCGTGGCACCGGGGCTCTCCGACGTACGGCGGGTCAGGCCTCTCGGGCCTCGGGCGGCAGGGCGGCCTTGGTGATGGCGCCGACCTTCTCCTCCCAGGCCATCAGGTCCACGACGGTCTCGAACCCCTCCCAGCTGGCGAGCTGGTCGGTCTGCTCGGCCTTCCGGATCTCGAGCTCCTGCACCCGCTGCTCCAGCTGGGCGACCAAGCTGTCGGCGGCGGCGGCGCGCTGGGCCTCACGCTTGACCCGCGACTCGGCCTCGGCGGCGCGGCGCTGGGCAGTGACGAAGCTGTCCTGGAGCTCGGCGACCTCGGCGTCGGCGCGCTTCATCCGGTCCGTCATGGCGGTGGTGAACTCGGCGTGCTCGGTGGCGCGCTCGGCGAACATCGTGCGGTAGGCCTGCGCCTGCTGGGCCTTGTCGCGGGCGTTGTCACGGCGCGACTGCGCGAGCTCGGTGTAGACGATCCGGGCCGCCGCCCACCCGCAGGCGAGGGCGAACACGGACGAGAAGGTCAGCCACACGGGCGACTGGGTCGGGACCGCGAGGACGACCGCGACGGTCGCGAGGGCGAGCAGGGAGACGGCGACGGTGACGCGGACGCTGCGCTGACGACGACGGGACGGTCGGGCCGTTGCTGCTGTGCCAGATGGGGAAGAAGTGGCCATGCGCACAGGGTAGGGCTCAGGGGTCGTCGCGCCGGACCCGACACGCTCGTTCGAGGAGCAGCGAGGCCACGACGATCATCACACCGGCGAGACCCGCGAGTCCCGAACGCAGCAAGCGTTCCCCGGCCAGCTCCTGCTCGTCGATGCCGACCCAGGACAGTGCGTAGCCGAGGTAGCCGCCGGCCACCGCCGCGCCGGCGATCGCGCACGCCTTGGCCAGCACCAGCCGGTTCACGGCCTGGTGCGGCTCGATGGTCTGGCGGCGGGCCTGGAGGGTGCGGTAGGTGGACCAGGCCACCGCGCCGAGGATGCCCGCCACGAGCGCCAGCGCGAGCACCTGGAGCCAGGTGACGCGAGGGGCGTGGCCCACCCAGGCGATGCTGGCCGATCGCAGCGTCCAGCCGAGCACGAGCGCGACGAGGCCGACCCCGAGCAGCGTCGCCGGGCGCGTCGTCCCGACGGTGCCCTCGGGGTCGGGCGGCGGCGTCGGCTCGCTCACCGGCGGCCGGTCAGGTGAGGGACAGCGTGAGGTCGTCGCGTCGCGCGATGCCGTCCTGGTCGGCCTTGTCGAGCAGCTCGGCGACCGGCCCCTGGTCGGGGATCTCGGCGTCGGGCTCGACGTCGTTCCAGGGAGCGAGCACGAACGCGCGCTCGTGCGCCTTGGGGTGCGGCAGGACGAGGTCAGGCTCGTTGGCGCGGCGGTCGCCGACGACGATCAGGTCGACGTCGAGGGTGCGAGGGGCGCCACGCTCGCTGCGCTCGCGGCCGTAGGCGTCCTCGATGGCCAGGGCGCGGTCGAGGAGGGTGCGGGCGGACAACGTCGTGTCGGCCAGCACCACGGCGTTGAGGAAGGGCTTGGAGCCCTCCGGCGCGTCGACCGGCTCGGTCTCGTAGACCGGCGACACCTCGGTGACCCACACCTCGGGGGTGTCGGCCAGCGAGGCCAGGCCCCCCTGGAGGTAGGTGAGGCGGTCGCCCAGGTTGGAGCCCAGCGCCAGCACACAGCGACGGATCGGGTGCATCTCACCCGTCAACGTGTCCGTGTCGACGATGTGCGGGTTGGGGGTCTCAGTCACGGTCGGCTCCGATGGATCGTCAGGGCGACGTCCGAGAACGTCGCTTCGATGGGCGCGTCGGGCTTGTGCACGGTGACCTCCGTCCAGCCGACACGGGGGTCGGCGAGGCAGATGTCGGCGATGCGCTGGGCCAGCGTCTCGATCAGGTCGACCGGGTCGTGCTCGATGGCCTGCTTCACCGCGGCCACGAGGGTTCCGTAGTCGACGGTGTCCTGCAAGTCGTCGCTCCCGGCCGCCGTACGAGTGTCGACGCCGAGCACGAGGTCGGCCCGGAAGACCTGGCCCTCGCGCTTCTCGAACTCGAACACCCCGTGGTGACCGACGGCCTCGATGCCCACGACCGCCAGCCGGTCCAGCGGCGCGACGTCGTCGCGACCGGCGACCGGGGGGCGGGTTCCGGGGGCGGTCCCGGCGACAGGGAGGTCAGTCATGGTCTGGCCCCGACAGTACCGGGGACGCGTGATGGATCCACAACCGCCAGCCGTCCGGCGTGCGGACGAACACGTTGGTGGCCACGGCCCTGGCGCCGCCGAAACCGTCTGGACCGGCGCGGTCGTCCGCGGTCAGGACGTTCTCGGTGCAGGTGACGGAGG
This sequence comes from Nocardioides iriomotensis, assembly GCF_004168035.1. Classification (GTDB taxonomy): domain Bacteria; phylum Actinomycetota; class Actinomycetes; order Propionibacteriales; family Nocardioidaceae; genus Nocardioides_B; species Nocardioides_B iriomotensis. Next base: position 68,957 of record NZ_SDPU01000010.1, read on the forward strand.
CGACCTCGTCGCGGACGCTCACCTCGACGTCGGTCAGGAAGAACTGGATGTACGGCGTGTTCGCCATGATCAGCGCCCAGGAGCGGTTGATCGCCGGCGTCCCGCGCACGGGGAGCGCGCCGGGGTGCACGCACAGCGACTCCTCGTGGTCGAGCCACAGGTCCCGCATGAGGTCGAGGTCGGCGTTCTCGAACGCCTCGTAGAACGCCGCGTTGACGCGCTCCACGGCCACCCGCTCAGCGGTGTCAGCCACGTGTGACCACCTCCTGCTCCGCGACGGCCCACCGGGTGACCACCCTGACCGCGTCGGCGGTCGACCGGGCGTCGTGCGCACGCACGCACCACGCCCCACCCGCGGCCGCGAGGACGGTGGTCGCGGTGGTGGCGTCGTCGCGCTCGAGCGGGGGTCGCAGCTCCCCCGCGTCGTCGGCGAGCAGGTGGCCGAGGAAGCGTTTGCGGCTGGTGGCGACCAGCAGCGGCAGCCCCAAGGCGTGCAGCCGGTCGAGACCGGCGAGCACCTGCCAGTTCTGGTCGGCGGTCTTGGAGAACCCGATGCCCGGGTCGAGGGCGATCCGCCCGCGGTCGATGCCCGCGGCCTGGGCGGCGGCGAGCTGGGTCGACAGCTCGGTCGCGACGTCCTCGACCACGTCGTCGTAGTGGGTGTGGTCGACCATCTCGGCGGAGTGGGCGCGCCAGTGCATCAGGACGTAGGGCACGTCGAGGCGGGCCACCGTCGCGAACATGTCCGCGTCGGCCAGGCCGCCCGAGACGTCGTTGACCAGCACGGCGCCGGCGGCCACGGCCGCCTCCGCGACCACGGCGCGCATCGTGTCGACCGAGACCTGCACGCCCTGCGCCGTCAGCCGCTCGACGACCGGGACGACGCGGGCCAGCTCCTCGTCGACCGTCGGGCGCAGCGCCCCGGGCCGCGTCGACTCCCCGCCGACGTCGACCAGGTCGGCGCCGTACCCGGCCAGCTGGACGCCGTGGGCGACCGCCCGGTCGTGGTCGAGGTAGCGCCCGCCGTCGGAGAACGAGTCCGGCGTGACGTTGAGGACGCCCATCACCAGGCAGCGCGGCGGCCGGGGCAGGCCGTCGACGTACCGGAGGGGCTGGGCGTACACCCCGGAAGCCTATCGGCGCCGGAAGAAAGCGGGACGCCCCGGCCCGTGCGGGCCGGGGCGTCCCGGTCATGCGTGTCAGGCGTTCACTGAAGGTTGCGGGCGGCGAGGCTCTGGTGCTGCCACACGCGGACCCAGTCGACCTTCATCGAGCCCTTGCCGGACTTCGGCATGTCGTCCAGCTCCCAGTCGGAGGAGAGCAGGCTCAGGATGACGAGCACCTGCTTGTCGGAGATCGCCTTCGACGTGCGGAAGGTCTCGGTGCCGTCGATGCGGAAGGAGTAGCCGCTCGGGCTCCAGACCACGGAGAAGACGTGGTACTTCTTCCACCAGTTGTCGGTGCCCTTCAGCGTCTCGTTGGCGCTCTTCTGGACGCCGCCGATCTTGCGGCCCTTGTAGTGCAGGAACTGCGCGAGGCCGCCGTCCTTGTAGCCCTTGCCGAAGAACTCGACGGTGTCGATCTCCACCTTCTTCCGGCCCTGCGGCTCGTAGCTGGTGTTCATCCAGAACGAGCCGTGCATGCCGCGCGGCTGCTGGAACTTCACCCGGGCTGCGGCGGTGCCGTAGCGGAAGGTGAACTTGGCGTCCGTGCCGATGTGACCGTTGAGGTAGTACGGGAACTTGAACTTCTTGCTCGTGCCCGGCTTCTTCCACTTGCACACGTCGCCGCGACGGTTCGGGTCCTTCTTCACCTGCAGCGAGAGGACACCGCTGCCGACCTTGGCCATCTTCGGCGAGGCCTTCGAGCACTTACGCTGCGATGCCTTGCTGTACGTCGTTCCGCGGGTGGACCACATCGCGCTGTTCAGGGAGGATCCGCCGAACTGGTCCTCGAAGATCTGGGTCCACTGGTCGGTGGCCGTGCCCGACATGAACTTGGCCAGGCTGCCGGCCTTGACGGCCTCCGCCCGATAGGTCCAGTGAGCCCCGGTCAGCGGAGCGGCGGGGGTGAAGCGGACGATGCCGTCGTCGTTCTGCTTCTTCGGCGTGCCCCACTTGGTCCACGTGGTGCCACCGTCGCTGGACCGGTAGACCTGGACCTTGCGGCCCTCCTTGGCCGGCGAGAACTTGACCTCGCCGATGGCCTTGGCCTTGTCGGCGCTCGCGGCGCCCTTGCCCTTCTGGGCGATCTTCGGCAGGACCGAGATCCGCGCGGTCTGGGCCTTCTTGCGCTTGAGACTCTGGAACGAGGTCTTCTGGCTGCTCGTGCCCGCACTGGTCGTGCGAGCGGACGTGGCGCTGTCGGAGATCACGAGGGCGCTGCTAGGGCCGACCGCGAGAAGCGGGACCATCGCGGCAGCGGCCACGGACGCCGCAAGGGCGCGATATGAGGACATGGGGAGGACTCCCGGATGTTTTGGACGTCAGGGTGCCGAGCCAGGGTAACTGACACTGTCCAACTGTGTCTGGAGTGACGCGTGTTACTGGTGCGTCACAGGTTCTGGTCGTTCAACCGGGTGTCCTGCCAGACCCGCACCCAGTCGACGTCCATCTGTCCCGCTCCGGCCTCCGGCATCCGCTTCAGCTCCCAGTCGGACGTGAGCAGGCTCATGATGAGGAACGCCTTCTTGTCGGCGACGTTCTCCTCGACACGCAGCGTCTCGACGCCGTCGATCCGGAACACGTAGGCCTCGGGCGTCCACTCGACGCTGAAGACGTGGTAGCGGTCCCACCAGTTGTCTCGAGGCCCCGTGAGTGCCTCAGAGGCGTCCGGCTGCGTGCCGCCGACCTCCTCGCCCTGCGACGGGTAGATGAACGACGCGATCCCGCCCTTGGCGTACCCCTTGCCGAAGAACTCCACGGTGTCGATCTCGGCGCCGATGGTCCCGCCGGCCTCGCCGCTGTCCTGCAGCCAGAACGCACCGTGCATGCCCTGCGGCTGCTGGAACTTCACCCGAGCGGCGGCGACGCCGTAGCGGAAGGAGTACGTCCCTTGGGTGCCGACGTGCGAGTTGAGGTAGTAGCTCTCGGTGCCGCTTGCGCCGGTCGACGGGTTCTTCCAGCTGCAGCTGTCTGGCGCGTAGGCCGGGTCGCGCTGGGCGCTCAGGCGCGCGGCACCGTCACCGGAGGCCGAGACCATGCTGGAGTCGGCGCGCGCGCAGGTGCGGCTGGAGTCGGGGGCGTGCACGTCCCCGCGGGTGAGCCACGTCGCGGAGTCGACGCCGTAGGTGAACTCGTCGTCGAAGTCGAGCCGCCAGCGGTTCGAGGCCTGCGCGGGCGACGCCGCCTCGGGGGCGCCCTTGTACCCGGCCGCCAGGACCCGGTACTGGTACGGCGTGGTGGCGTCCTGCGGCACCTGGAACCGGACCTTGCCCTCGGCACCCTGGGTGTCCTTCCCGACGCGCTCCCAGTCCCCGCCGGGAAGCCGTCGCTGGGCGTAGACCTCGCGCCCCGGGCGGATCGGCGAGAACGTCGCCTCGGCGAACAGGCTCGCGGCCCCTGCTTCCGCCGGCACCGCGCCGTTCTGGACGACGCCGGGCAGCACCGAGAACTGCGGGACTGCCTGCTTGGTGACCTGGACCCGCGGCAGCACCTGGGTGACGGCGGGGTGCCGCTGCCCGAGCTGGCTGACCTCGGGCAGCACGACCCGCAGCCGCGCGGGCGCGTCGACCTGCAGCCCGCTGAAGACGAAGGCGCCGGCGGAGGTGGTCTGGAGCGTCTCCATGCGGCTCCATGCCCCGCGCACCTGCCGCTCGAGGTAGACGGGCCGGTCGGAGCTCTCGGTGGCCGATCCCTCGATCGTGAACCGCTCGCCCGGCATCACCCCGCCGCGCGGGGTCGCCACCCGGATCTGGAGCTGGGCCGGGTCGGCGGTGGTGAGCGCCCGCCCGGCGTAGAAGATGCCGGTGCCGACGAGGACGACGAAGGCGAAGATGAGCAGGCCCTTGCGCCACTCGGGGCTCAGCCCGGGACGGCCCTGACGGCGCGCCTTGCGCCTCCCCGGCTCAGAGGGCCGGGGAGTGGCGGCACGATCCGTCGTCTCGGTCATGAGTCCCGCCATCGTAACCGCCGGTCGAAGCGCCGTCAGATCGTTGAGGCGACGCCAGGCGGGAGGGCGTGACCGGGCTAACTCATCGGCTAGCGCGTGCCACGCATGATGAGGCTCATCGCCTCCTGGCGGGTGGCGGCCCGGTGCATGCTGCCCCGGATGGCGGAGGTGATCGTCTTCGCGCCGGGCTTCTTCACCCCGCGCATGGTCATGCAGAGGTGCTCGGCCTCGATGACGACGATGGCCCCCTGCGCCTCGAGGATCTCCATCAGCGCGTCCGCGACCTGCGTGGTCAGCCGCTCCTGCACCTGGGGCCGCTTGGCGTAGACGTCGACGAGGCGGGCGAGCTTGGAGAGGCCGGTGATGCGGCCGTTGTCGTTGGGGATGTAACCGATGTGCGCCACCCCGGTGAAGGGCACGAGGTGGTGCTCGCACATCGACCACAGCTCGATGTCGCGGACCAGGATCAGCTCGTCGTGGCCGAGGTCGAACGTCGTGGTGAGCACGTCCTCCGCGCCGAGGCGCATGCCGGAGAGCAGCTCCTTGTAGGCGCGCGCGACGCGGGCGGGCGTGTCCCGCAGCCCCTCGCGGTCGGGGTCCTCCCCCACCGCGAACAGCAGCTCCCGGACAGCCGCCTCGGCGCGTGGCTGGTCGAACTCCGGGATGTTGTCGCGCGGTTCCTGCGTGATCCGCGTGATCTCGCCGGACGCGTGTCCGTCAGTCTGCATCGTGGCTGACGCCCGGGTCGCCGTGCACGTCGCCGCCGCTGCCGGGCGGGGTCAGGATCACGCCGCCCTCGCTCGTGTCGTGGGTCGAGCCGTTGGCCGCGGCCCGGTCCTTCACCGCCTGGGGTACGTCGACCGGCGGGATCGACGACGGCGAGCGGGTCGGCGAGCCGGTCCAGGCCGGCCGCACCGGGCGACGCCGCAGCGGCTCGAAGATCGAGGCGACCTCCTCCTTGTCGAGCGTCTCCTTGTCGAGCAGCTCGAGCACCAGGCTGTCGAGGACGTCGCGGTTCTCCTCGAGGATGTCGAACGCCTCCTGGTGAGCGGCGCTGAGCAGCAGCTTGACCTGCTCGTCGACGATGGCGGCGACGTCCTCGGAGTAGTTGCGGGTGTGGCCGAGGTCGCGGCCGAGGAACGGCTCGGAGTTGTCGTCGCCGAGCTTGATCGCGCCGAGCTTCTCGGTCATGCCGTACTGGGTGACCATCGCCCGGGCCAGCGAGGTGGCCTTGTCGATGTCGTTGCCGGCGCCGGTGGTCGGGTCGTGGAAGACCATCTCCTCCGCGGCCCGGCCGCCCATCATGTAAGCGAGCTTGTCGAGCATCTCGGAGCGGGTCTGGGAGTACTTGTCCTCGTCGGGCAGCACCATCGTGTAGCCCAGCGCCCGGCCGCGCGGCAGGATGGTCACCTTGTGCACGGGGTCGGTGCCGGGCAGGGCCGCCGCGACGAGGGCGTGGCCGCCCTCGTGATAAGCCGTGATGAGCTTCTCCTTCTCGCTCATCAGGCGGGTGCGCTTCTGCGGGCCGGCGATGACCCGGTCGATCGCCTCGTCGAGCGCGGCGTCGTCGATCGCCTTGTTGTTCTGCCGGGCGGTGAGCAGCGCGGCCTCGTTGAGCACGTTGGCCAGGTCGGCGCCGGTGAAGCCGGGCGTGCGTCGGGCGACCGACATCAGGTCGACACCCATGGCCATCGGCTTGCCCCGCGAGTGCACCTGGAGGATCTTGTGACGGCCGGCCAGGTCGGGCGCCTCGACGCCGATCTGCCGGTCGAAGCGGCCGGGGCGCAGCAGCGCCGGGTCGAGGATGTCGGGCCGGTTGGTGGCGGCGATGAGGATCACGCCGCCGCGCACGTCGAAGCCGTCCATCTCGACGAGCAGCTGGTTGAGGGTCTGCTCGCGCTCGTCGTGGCCGCCGCCCATGCCGGCGCCGCGGTGGCGGCCGACGGCGTCGATCTCGTCGATGAAGACGATCGCGGGGGCGTTCTCCTTGGCCTGCTCGAACAGGTCACGGACGCGCGAGGCGCCGACGCCGACGAACATCTCGACGAAGTCGGAGCCGGAGATGGAGTAGAACGGCACGCCGGCCTCACCCGCGACGGCGCGGGCGAGCAGCGTCTTGCCGGTGCCGGGCGGGCCGTAGAGGAGCACACCCTTGGGGATCTTGGCGCCGACGGCCTGGAACTTCGCCGGCTCCTGGAGGAACTCCTTGATCTCGCCGAGCTCCTCGATGGCCTCCTGGCAGCCGGCCACGTCGGCGAACGTGGTCTTCGGCATGTCCTTGCTGATCAGCTTGGCCTTGGACTTCGCGAACTGCATGACCCGGCCGCCGCCGCCCTGGACCTGGTTCATCAGGAACAGGAACAGCAGGATGATCAGCACGAACGGCAGGAACGTCGCCAGGATCGAGCCGAGCAGGCTGGGCTGGGGGTTCTCGGAGTTGGACTTCTCGATCGTCCCCTTCTCGACCTCCTGCTGGGCCAGCGCGACGATGCTCTGCTGCTGACCGGCGACCCAGGACGCGCTGATCTTCTTGTCGTCGTCGAGGGTGGCCTGGATCTCCTGGTCACCGTCGATGAAGGTGATCTCCTTGACCGACCCGTCGTTGATGTGGCCGATCATCTCGGAGGTCTCGACCTGCTCGTAGCCACCGTTGGGAGCGAGGTACTGCAGCGCGACGAGGACGCCGACGACCGCGATGACGATCCACAGCCACGGGCCGCGGAAGATGCGCTTGAAGTCCATGATCGGGCCATTGTTTCACCCGGACCGCCCCAAACGAAGCGCGGGCCGTCCGGCCGGGACCGGGGGCCGTCGGCGGCAGGCTGTGGGCGCGAGCCGGCGAGAGGCAGGAGCCCAGCCGGGGCTCAGGAGTAGACGTGCGGCGCCAGCGTGCCGATCGAGCGCAGGTTGCGGTAGCGCTCGTCGAAGTCGAGGCCGTAGCCGACGACGAACTCGTTGGGGATGTCGTAGCCGACGTACTTCACGTCGACCGTCATCTGCTGCGCCTCCGGCTTGCGGAGCAAGGTGCAGATCTCGACCGAGGCCGGGCCGCGGGAGTTGAGGTTGGAGATCAGCCAGGACAGCGTGAGGCCGGTGTCGATGATGTCCTCGACGACCAGGACGTGACGGTCGCTGATGTCGGTGTCGAGGTCCTTGAGGATGCGGACGACGCCGGAGGACTTGGTGCCCGAGCCGTAGGACGAGATCGCCATCCAGTCCATCTCGACGTGCCGGCCGAAGTGCCGGGCCAGGTCGGCCATCACCATGACCGCGCCCTTGAGGACGCCGACCAGCAGGATGTCCTTGCCGGCGTAGTCCTCCTCGATCGCGGCAGCCAGCTCACCGAGGCGCTCCTGGATCTGCTTCTCGGTGAAGAGGACGTCGACCAGGTCGCCCTCGATGTGCGATTCGTCCATGGCGTCAGCCTCCCACAGCCCCCGAGAGCACCAACCGGTCACCCGACCGCTGGGCGCGCAGGTGGCCCGGGAGATCGACCCAGCGCTGGCCGCGGTACGCCGTGACCAGCTCGTCGACGGCGAGGACGTGGACCCGGAAGAGCTCGCCGGCGGGCGCCCCGGCGTCCAGGGCGGCGAGCCGGAGCACCCTGCGACGGACGGCAGCCGGCAGGCCGGCGAGCACGGTCACGTCGAGCCCGTCGCCGCGACTCGCGTCCGCGAGGGCGACCGCGGCGATCCCGTCGAGCGCGGCCACGTCCTCCTGCAGCTGCTCGGCGGTCCGGGCGAGGGTGTCGGCGACGCCCGGTCCGAGCTCTCGCTCCAGCACCGGCATGACGGTCTGCCGGACCCGCGAGCGCGTGAAGCGCGGGTCGTCGTTGTGCGGGTCGGTCCAGTAGTCGATGCCCTCGGCCCGGCAGGCCTGCTCGGTCTGCGCCCGGGTGACGTCGAGCAGGGGTCGGCGCACGTCGTCGTACGAGGCGCGCATGCCGGCGATCGAGCGACCGCCGGACCCGCGGGTGAGGCCGAGGAGCACGGTCTCGGCCTGGTCGTCTCGGGTGTGGCCGAGGAGGACGACGGCGCCGGTGCGCTGCGCGACCTCCTCGAGGACGGCGTAGCGCGCCTCGCGGGCGGCGGCCTCGGGCCCCTGCCCGGTGGCCTGCACCTCGACCCGGACCGTCACGGTCTCGTCGGCTCCGAGCGCGGCCATCTGGGCGACGACCCGGGACGCCTGCGCGGTCGAGCCGTCCTGCAGGCCGTGGTCGACAGTCACGCCGAGGACGTGCCGGTCCTGCTTGCGCGCCTCGAACACGGTCGCGGCCAGCAGCGCGAGCGAGTCGGCCCCGCCGGAGCAGGCGACGAGGACGGGCCGGCCGGCGGGTTCGGCCTCCAGCGTCCGGCGTACGGCGAGCCGGACCGCGGCGACGGCGGGGTCGGGGCTCACCCGTGGACGCGGCGCACCCAGGCGGCGGGGTCCGCGATCTCGACGCGGGACGGGAGGTTCGCCGGCTCGGCCCAGACGGCGTTGAAGCCCTCCATGCCGACCTGGTCGAGCACGCCGCGGGTGAAGGCGGCGCCGTCGCGGTACTGGGCCATCTTGGCGTCGAGGCCGAGCAGCTTGCGGAGCACGCGGTCGAGGTAGCTGGTGCCCTTGCGGCGCTCGGTGAACCGGCGCCGGATGTCCTTCACTGTCGGGATCACCTCGGGACCGACGCCGTCCATCACGACGTCGGCGTGCCCCTCGAGCAGCGACATGACCGCGGTGATCCGGTCGAGGACCTCGCGCTGGTGGGCGGAGGAGAACAGGTCGAGCAGGCTGACGTCGTCGTCGCCGCGCAGGATGTCGCCGACGCGCTTGACGCCCTCGCCCACCATCGCGGCGAGCTTCCCGGGGTCGACCTCGATCTCGCCGACCAGTGCCTCGATCTCGCCGCGGATGTGGTCGCGCATCCACGGGACGGCGGTGAACTGGACCCGGTGGGTCTCCTCGTGCAGGCAGACCCAGAGCCGGAAGTCGCGCGGGTCGACGCCCATCTCGCGCTCGGCGTGCACGATGTTGGGCGCCACCAGCAGCAGCCGCCCGGCCGGGCCGCTCTCACCGGTGCTGTCGAGCCCGTAGAAGGGGTCGAACTGGCCGAGCACCCTGCTGGACATGAACCCGAGCAGCGCACCGACCTCGAGGCCGGTGATCCGCGAGCCGACGGCCTCGGCCATCGGCGACGGGGCGCCCTTCCGGGTCTGCAGCTTGTCGACCAGCGGCGCGATCACCTCGGCGAACCCGTCGGCGTTGGCCCGGATCCAGCCCGGCCGGTCGACGACCAGGACGGGCGCCGTACGGCTGCCGGCGGCGAGCCCCGTGTAGTCGCGGACGAGCGGCGTGGAGCGCTCGGCGCCCTCGCGCAGCTCGGCGACCACGGCCTCCGCCTCGTCGCGCGTGATCGACGGCCCGGCGCCGGACATGCGCGAGGCGGCCGACACGGCCAGGTCCCAGTCGATCATCGTCGAGCGTCCCACCATGACGACAACCTACGTGGTCACGCTAGGCGCCGGCCCTGCAGTCGCAGGCGGCGAGGGCCGCGGCGAGCTCGTCGATCCGCGCGCGGGCGTCGAGTGTGTTCTGCACCTTGACCTTGTCGGCCACGGCGACGAAGCCGAGCACGACGCCGTCCTGCGTGGTCACCGTGCCCGCGAGGCCGTGCACGCCGGTGAGGGTGCCGGTCTTGGCGCGGACGTCGCCGAGGCCGGCGGGGGCGCCGGTGTCGAAGCGGTAGGCGAGCGAGCCGGTGAAGCCGGCGACCGGCAGCCCGGTCAGCACCGGCCGCAGCTCGGCGTGCTCCTCGCTCGCGGCCACCTGGATGACGGAGAGCAGCGTCTCGGGGCGGAGCCGGTCGCCGCGGGCGAGGCCGGAGCCGTCGAGGATCCGGTCGCGGGAGGTGTCGACGCCGAGCTCGTCGAGGACGGTGTGGACCGTCTCGGCACCACCGTCGAACGACCCCTCCCGGTCGGTGGCGAGCGCGGCCTGCCGGAAGAGCACCTCGGCCCCTTCGTTGTCGCTGGCCTCCAGGACGTGCTGGACGACCTGAGCGAGCGGCGCGCCCTGGACGGCCGCGAGCTCCTGGGCGTCGTCGGCCGCCTGCTCCTCGCGCGGTGCGCCGCGGACGTCGATGCCGCGGCGCTCGAGGGCCTCGGCGAAGGACGCGGCGGCCGCGAGAGCGGGGTCGGCGCTGCGGAAGTAGCCGCCCTGGCTGCGGCCCTCGTCGACCCAGAGCGCGGAGATCGGGCTGACCACGTTGTCCGGCACGTACGACGTCCGCCAGTCGGGGCTGACGGCGGGCCCGGCGAACAGGGACGCGTCATAGCCGAGCCGCACCTTCGTGCGGCCCACGTCGCGCAGCGCCTTGGCGGTCGCGCGGGCGAGGGTCTGGATGTCGGCGCGCGCCGGGTACGACTCGTCGGCCGTCACCGGGCGCCTGGCCAGCAGCGGGTCGCCGCCGCCCACCAGCACGATCCCCCGGCGGGTGGCGCCCTGGACGACGGTGGTCCGGAAGCGGTGGTCGGGGCCGAGGGTCGCGAGCGCGGTGGTGCTGGTGAGCATCTTCATCGTCGACGCGGGGGTGACCCGCTTCTCGCCGGTCCGGTAGACGACCTCGCCGGTCGACAGCTCGCTCACCGCGACGCCGATGCCGCGCCCGAGACGCTTGTCCTTCAGCGACCTCGCCACGGCCCGCCGTACCGCGTCGGGGTCGGCGGTCGCGTCCTCGGTGGTCGCGGCGACGGCGTTCGGGTCGTCGGCCTCCGGCAGGGTCAGCCCGGGCGGCGGCGGGACGGCGGCGGGCTGGGTGACGGGCGAGGGGTAGTCGAAGCCGAACCAGCGGGGCCCGAGGTCGAAGCCCCAGGCCGCGACGGCGAGCAGGTACACGAGCACGACGAGCGCGACCGTGCGGCGGCGCAGCCGGGCTCCGGCCGGTCGCGGGCGCGACGCAGCGTGGCTTGCGTCACCTTCTGGCACCGCCAGGCCCTCCCGACTCTCCGATTCCCGTTCTGGTGCGCGACACTAGCCAAACAGTTCATCGCGGCTGAAAGCAGAGGAACAAGGTGGAGTTCGACGTCCTGGTAGAGATCCCCAAGGGGCAGCGCAACAAGTACGAGGTCGACCACGTCAGCGGTCGCATCCGGCTGGACCGGACGCTGTTCACGTCCACCCAGTACCCCGCCGACTACGGCTACATCGAGAACACCCTCGGCCTCGACGGCGACCCGCTCGACGCCATGGTGATCCTGCAGGAGCCGACGTTCCCCGGCTGCCTGATCAAGTGCCGCGCGATCGGCATGTTCCGGATGACCGACGAGGCCGGCGGCGACGACAAGGTGCTGTGCGTGCCTGCCACCGACCCGCGCCTGGAGCACCTGCGCGACATCAGCCACGTGTCGAAGTTCGACCGGCTGGAGATCCAGCACTTCTTCGAGGTCTACAAGGACCTCGAGCCCGGCAAGTCCGTCGAGGGCGCCGAGTGGGTCGGCCGCACCGAGGCCGAGGCCGAGGTCGTCGCCTCGTTCGAGCGGTTCAAGGAGAACCCCTCCGAGCACTGACACCGGCCGTCGCCCAGCTGTAACGCGGGGTTATGGACGCTTCACAAGGCATATGCCGCTTGTGGAGCGTCCATAACCCCGCGTTACACGTTGTGGGGGCCACCACCGCGCGACCGCAAACGAATCTTTGCAAAGATCTCTTTGCAAACGAGTCTTTGCGTTCTACCCTCCTGTCGTGGACCTCACGACGATCACCCCCGACGCCACCGCGATGCGGGCGCTGGCGCACCCGGTCAGGCTCCGGCTGCTCGGCCTGCTCCGCTCCGACGGGCCGGCGACGGCGACCTCGCTCGCGCAGCGGCTCGGGCTCAACAGCGGCGCGACGTCGTACCACCTGCGCCAGCTCGCCGCCCACGGGTTCGTCGTCGACGACCCGGATCGCGGCACCGGGCGCGACCGGTGGTGGAAGGCCGCGCACCAGTCGACCCGGACCGCCGAGAATGTCTCGGAGACGCCGGAGGGGCGCGAGGTCGTCGACGCCTACACCCAGGCGATCGCGGTGGTGCACACCGAGATGCTCCAGCGGGCGATGGAGGAGGCCTCGACGCTCCCCCAGGCCTGGCGCCGCCCGTCGACCACCAGCGACTGGCACCTGCGGCTCACCCCCGAGCAGGCGCACGAGCTCATGGCGAAGATCTACGAGCTGATGGGCAGCTGGCAGGAGGCCGACGAGGACGCCGAGGGTACGGCGGAGTTCGTCGTCCACCTGCACTCCTTCCCGCGCCCCGGCACGCTCACCCCGGTCGACGCGGAGGCGCAGTCGTGACCACGCGCGTCCCGCTCTACGGCTGGCTGACCGCCGAGGCGGTCTCGCTGACCGGCACCCGGGTGTCGATGATCGCGATCCCGTGGTTCGTGCTCACCACGACCGACAGTCCCACGCTCACCGGCCTCGTGGCGTTCGCCGAGATGGCCCCGCTGGTCGTGATGAAGGCGCTCGCGGGCCCCCTCATCGACCGGATCGGTGCACGGCGCGTGGCGATCGGTGCGGACCTCGGGTCGTTCGTCGTCGTCGGGCTGGTCCCCCTGCTGCACCTGTTCGGGGCGCTCACCTTCCCGGCCCTGCTCGGGCTGGTCGCGGTCGCCGGCGCGCTGCGCGGGCCCGGCGACGGCGCGAAGGGGGCGATGGTGCCCGCGCTCGTGCGGCACGGCGGCGTCCCGATGGAGCGGGCCACCGGGCTGAGTGCCGCGGTCGAGCGGACGGCGTCGATGGTCGGTACGGCGTTCGCCGGCGCGCTCGTCGCGCTGGCCGGCCCGACCACGGCGCTCGTCGTGGATGCCGGGTCGTTCCTTCTGTCGGGGCTGATCCTGCTGGCGACGACCCGCGCGCTGGCCGGTGACCGGATCGCCGGTGACCCCGCGGCCGAGGGCGACGACGCGCCGTACCTCACCCGGCTGCGGGCCGGCTGGGACTTCCTCCGCCAGGACAAGGTGCTGCTCGGCATCTGCGTGATGGTCGCGCTCACCAACCTGATCGACCAGGCGTTCACGGTCGTGCTCGTCCCGGTGTGGGCGAAGGAGACAGGGGGCGGCGCGGCCGCGATCGGCCTGCTGTTCGCGGTGTTCAGCGGCGCGTCGATCGGCGGGGCGGTGCTCGCGTCGGCGTTCGCGGACCGGCTGCCGCGCTACTCGACGTACCTCGTCGCGTTCCTCGTCGGCGGCGCCCCGCGGTTCCTGGTGCTCGCGTTCGACGCCCCGCTGTGGGCGGTGCTCGCGGTCATGGTGGCCGGCGGCTTCGCGTCCGGGTTCATCAACCCGGTGCTCGGCGCGGTGATCTTCGAGCGGATCCCCGACCACCTCGTCGGCCGGGTCAGCGCCCTCAACACCGCACTGTGCTGGTCGCTGATCCCGCTCGGCGGTGTCGTCGGCGGCCTGCTCATCGGCGGCGCGGGCCTCAGCCTGGCGATGCTGGCCTGCGGCGCGGCGTACTTCGCCGTCACCATGCTGCCCGCGCTCCAGCCCCGCTGGCGCGAGCTGGACGAGCGCCCCGAACGCGTCCTCGCTGCCTAGGACCCCGAGAACTCCAGCAGCTCGGCCCGCAGCATCTCCGGGGGTACGGCGAGCGCGTCCACGAGGTCGCCGGCGAGCGGCCGGACCCGGCGGCACAGCTGGTTGACCCGGCGGGTCACCGCCTTGGACCGGGCGTTGGAGATCCGCCCGTGCTCCAGGAACCACGCCCGGTCGGCCTCGATGCACGAGAGCGCGAACAGGTCGCTGAGGTGGTTCAGTGCGTCCTTGTTCGGGCCGGGCTCGACGGTCTCCAGCTTGTCGAGGAACGCCTCCAGCACGATCCGCTCGACGTGCGCCCAGGCCGCGCCGATCACGTGGTCCTGGCAGAGGCTGAACACCTCGGCCGGGTCACGGCCGGCGTCGATGCCGCGCTTGAGCCGGCGGGCGACCCCGGACAGCATGTGCTCCTCGCGGGCGGAGAGCATCTCCAGCTGCCAGGCGCCCTCCTGCAGCCCCGACTCCGGGTCGTCGACGGAGTCGCGGTTGCCGGGCACCACGTCGCGCAGCCGCTCCAGGATCGAGCGGGCGTTGGTGCGCTCCAGCACCGACTCGACGGCCATCCCCGCGACGAACCGGACCATGCCGATCTGGTCCATGTCCTCGAAGGAGTCCTTGTAGTCGGTGAGCAGGCCCTTCGCGACGAGCTGCAGCAGGATCGTGTTGTCGCCCTCGAACGTCGTGAACACGTCGGTGTCCGCGCGCAGCGCGTCGAACCGGTTCACCGACAGGTAGCCGGCGCCGCCGCAGGCCTCGCGGCACTCCTGGATCGTGCGCGACGCGTGCCAGGTGCCCAGCGCCTTGGTGCCCGCGGCGCGCGCCTCCAGCGCCCGGCGCTCGTGCTCGTCGTCGGCCGCCTGGACCTCGCCGAAGCGGTTGAAGACCGTGTGCAGGTCAGCGGCCACTCGCTCCTGGGCGAAGTGCAGGGCGTAGGTGCGCGCGAGCATCGGCAGCAGCCGGCGCTGGTGCTGCCCGTAGTCGAGCAGGAGCTCCTCCCGTCCCGACCCCGGGCTGCCGAACTGGCGGCGCTGCAGGGCGTACTTCACCGCGATCGCGATCGCGACCTTGCTCGCGTTGATGCCGGCGCCGCCGACGCACACCCGGCCCTGCACGAGCGTGCCGAGCATGGTGAAGAACCGGCGATCCGGGTTGTCGATCCCGGAGGAGTAGGTGCCGTCCTCGCTGACGTTCGCGTAGCGGTTGAGCAGGTTGGTCCGCGGGACCCGGACGTCGTCGAACCAGATGCGGCCGTTGTCGACGCCGTTGAGGCCGATCTTGCGGCCGCAGTCCTCGATGCGGACGCCCGGCAGCACGGTGCCGTCCTCGTCGCGCAGCGGTACGACGAACGCGTGCACGCCGTGGGACTCGCCGCCCACGACGAGCTGGGCGAACACCACGGCGACGTGACCGTGCTGCGCGGCGTTGCCGATGTAGTCCTTGCGGGCCCGGTCGTCGGGCGTGCTGATGACGAACTCGCCGGTGCCGGCGTCGTACGTCGCGGTCGTGCCGAGCGCCTGCACGTTGGAGCCGTGGCCGGACTCGGTCATGGCGAAGCAGCCGAGCAGGTCGCCCTTGATGAGCCGTTCGAGGTAGGCGTCGTGGTGCGGCTTCGTGCCGAGCTGGAGGACCGCGCCGCCGAACAGCCCGAACTGCACGCCGACCTTGGTGACGACCGACAGGTCGCCGAGCGCGAGCGTCTCGAACGCCGCGACGGAGGCGCCGATGTCCTCGCCGCCGCCGTACTCCTTCGGGAACCCGAAGCCGGTCTGCCCGGTGCCGGCCATCATCCGCACGACGTCGAGCACGCGCTGGCGGAACTCGTCGCGGGACATCGTCTCGGCGTCCTCGAGGATCGAGGCGTGCTCGGCGAGGTTGTCGCGGACGAGCGTGCGGACGTCGGCGTACTCGCCGTCGAGGAGGGCGGTCAGCGCCGCCACGTCGACCTTGGTCGGCCCCGAGGGGTCCGTGGGCTCCGTCATGGGCTGAGTGTGCCCCGGGCGGAGCCGGTCACACCGCGGTCAAGATCACAGGCGCGTCAGAGGCGCACGAAGTGCGTCGGCGGGATCCACGCGTACATCGACTCCACCGTCACCGGCCGGCCGGTGCGCGGTGCGTGCACGATCATCCCGTCGCCGAGGTAGAGCGCGACGTGGTGGATGCCCTGCGGTGAGGAGCTGCTGCTCCAGAACACGAGGTCGCCCGGCTGGAGCTGGCTCGCGCTGATCGGCGTGCCGGCGAAGTACTGCGCCACCGAGTAGTGCGGGAGGGAGACCCCTCCGGCCTGCCATGCACCCATGGTCAGGCCGGAGCAGTCCCACGAGGAAGGCCCGGACGCGCCCCAGCGGTAGGGATCGCCCACCTGCGCCCGGGCGAAGTCGAGGGCCGCCTGCGCGCCGCCCGGCGCGGCGGGCGGTGTCGGAGGAGCCGGAGGGGTCGGAGGAGCCGGAGGCGTGGGGGTCGGGGGCGCCGGCGGGGTGGGCGTCGGCGGGGCCGGAGTGGGCGTGGCCTTCTCGTCGTCGGCCTTCGCCTTCGCCGCCGCGGCGGCGGCTGCAGCCTCCGCCTCGGCGGCAGCCTTGGCCTTGGCGGCGGCCTCGGCCTCGGCCTTCGCCTTCGCCTCGGCCTCCGCGCGCGCCTTCGCCTCGGCCCGCGCCTGGGCCTCGGCCTCACGACGGGCGCGCTCCTCGGCCTTCTGCCGCGCGATCTCCTCGAGCGCGGCCTGCCGCTTGCGGGCAAGGTCCACCGAGATGTCCTGCGCCTCGGCGAGCTCGCGGATCAGGGCGTCCTTCTCGGCGGCGATGTCGTCGGCGGCCGCCTGCGCGGCGCCCGCGGTCGCGGCGGCACGCTGCTGCGCGGCCTCGGCCTCGGCGGCCTTGGCGCGCTGCCGACGCTCGGCGGTGACCGCCTTGCGCTCGAACACCTCGGCGAGCGCGTCGGCCGCGGCGAAGCGCTGGTAGTCGGCCTCGAGGGACGACGACGCGCCCTGGAAGCCGGCGTACTGGTCGAGCACGCCCTCCGGCCCGTCGGCGCTCATCAGCGCGGAGAGCGCCGTGAGCTCGTTGCCCTGCTGGTACGACGACGCGACGAGCGCGCCGATCGCGTCGCGCTGCCTGGCCACCTCGCGGCGGGCGTCGGCGGCGTCCTGGCGGGCGCGGGTCACGGCCTGGCCGGCGAGCTCGAGCTGCCAGCGGGCGCCGTTCGCCTCCTCGGCGGCCTGCTCGGCCTCGACCGCGGCGGACTCGAGGCGCTGGTTCGCCAGGAGCATGGCCGCCTTGATCCGGCCGACGGCGGCGGCCTTGTCCTCGACGGCCCGCTTCGCGCCGTCGACCTGCTCCTGCGACGGCAGGTCGGGGCGGTCGGGCTCGCCCCTGTCTGCCTGGGCCGGGGCGGTCCCGCCGAGACCGAGCGCGAGGACGACCGCGAGGGTCGCCGTGAGCTGTCGCGGGAGCCGCACCGTGCAGCACCTTCCTTCCGCGTCCGCCGAGCCGCTTCCCCGCAGGCTCGCCGGGCCGTCGTCTCTGAGGCCCTCCGACCGGCCGGCGGCACGCCCTCCCAGACGTGGACCACCGGTCCCGATCGGCCGGTCGACGCCGCCCGGACCCTGATCCGTTCGACGTCGCACGAGGAACGCTAGTGCTCATCAGTCACAAAAGGAACAGTTTCCCCAAGAAAATCATGAGTCACACGGCGTGTCGCCTTGACGAATGACATGAATGTAATTCGGCAGTCGTCGGCGCCGGCAGTGGTTGCACGCGGGCATCGACGCAGGTCAGCGCACTTGCCCGCGCCGTACCGGGCCGCCGCGGAGCCGTCCGGACGAGGCGACCGGGACGTCGGCGCGAGGTCGTCGGGCCACGCAGAGGGCCCGGAAAAGAAGGCGGTCCCGCCCCACTGGGAGGTTGGGGCGGGACCTGATGACCTGTCCCACTGGGAGGTTGGGGCAGCTCACGTTCAGTTTATCCGAGAGACCGGGGCCACACGAGGAACACGACGAATTCGGCGTCCTGCGGCTGATCCCCCGGATCGTGGTGCGAGTCCCACGATAGAGGAGCGGACCGGACCTGCACGTGACGACATCGCGGCACGTCGGGACCAGATTCTCCTGGTCGCGGACCAGCGGCGAGTGGCCCGCCCGGGCTAGGGCGTGAGCGGAACGCTGCCGGCGCGGTCCGGCTGATCGCCGGTGGCGCCCTCGTCGGCGGGGTCGGCCTGGTCGTCCCGGCCGTCCCGGTCCGACACCGGGACGCGGGAGGTCGAGGTCGTCGGGTGGGAGGACCGGCCCCGTCTGTCGAACTTCTGACCGGTGGCCAGGCCGCCGATCCACACCGAGACGATCGCGATGAACGCACCGGCCAGGTCGTCGGCGAGGTAGTGCCAGCCGAAGTAGAGCGTCGACAGCACCGTGAGCGCGAAGAAGCTCCAGACCGTCCACCGGATCCAGGCGTGCCGCACGCAGTACTGCGTGACCAGGGCGAGGGTGAGGATGATCCCCACGTGCAGCGACGCGAAGCCCGCGACGCTCTGGATGGAGTCCGCGAACGGGTTGTAGAGGACGTCCTTGCGCCCGTAGTAGAGCGCGTCCTGGAGCGCCTTGACCGAGGTCTGGTCGAGGTCGACGTACAGCCACGGGTAGGCGAAGTTGGGCCCGAGCGACGGCACGAGGTAGTAGCTCAGCGTGCCGAACGCCCAGGTGAGGCAGTGGGCGGTGGCGTACCAGTAGCCGTAGGAGATGTTCCGCGACCAGACCAGCCAGACGATCAGCGAGGCCGGCGAGATCGGCAGGAACAGCACGTAGACGAACGCCAGCACGTGGGCGGTGACGTTCTCGCCGAGGGCTTGGTGGAGCAGGATCGCGGGCTCGTGCCCGAACGTGAGGAGCTGGTCGATCTGGTGCAGCGCCGCGTCCTGGGGCTCGCCCGCGAGGAAGGGCAGGAAGTTCTTCAGGTTGCGGTAGCTGACGTAGGTGATGAAGAACGACGACAGCCCGATCGAGACCAGCGCGATCCGGTCGCGCGTCCAGTGCTCGCGGATGATCGTGCGGGCGTGGTCCGGGAAGGTCCGCCACGCGCCGCGGGCGCGCCACAGCGAGCGGGGCACGACGTCGACGACAAACGCGCCGAGCACCATCAGCGGCAGCCGCAGCCACGAGGGGCCGAGGAAGCCGTCGGGGTCGCGCAGCGGCTCGCCGAGCCGGATGCTGGCGACGACGGCCAACGTGCCCATGACCAGCGCGACCAAGACGAGGAGTCCGTAGGCGCGCCGTTTCACAAGGCGCAATGGTAGTAGTCGCTCCTGACGGTCAGCTCAGCACGGCGGCCCGCGTGAGGTCCACCATGAGGCGCACGTCGTGACCCACGCTGACGTCGGCGTCCTGCCCGGCGACCGCGTCCACCTCCCCGACGCCGTCGACGTCGACGCGCAGCCGCGTCACCTCGGGCGTCGCCCGGGCCTCGAGCACCCGCCCGCGCAGCGGACCGTCGTCGGCGCAACGGAGCGCGGAGCGGCGCAGCGCCACCTCGGCGTCGCCGTTCCCGTCGCCGTGGGCGCCGCCGGCTGCGAGCACCGTGCGGGCGGGGCCGCCCCGGAGGACGGTGGCGTAGCCCAGGAACGACGCGACCTCGCCGTCCACCGGCGCGCGCCAGACCTCTGAGAGCGAGCCGCTCTGGACCACCCGCCCGGCCCGCATGACGGCCATCCGGTCGGCGACCGCGAACGCCTCCTCCTGGTCGTGGGTGACGAGGATCGCGGTCGTGCCGGCCTCCGCGAGGATGCCGCGCAGGTCGGCGGCGAGACGCTCGCGCAGGCCGCGATCGAGGGCACTGAGCGGCTCGTCGAGCAGCAGCAGGCGCGGTCGTACGGCGAGCGCCCGGGCGAGGGCGACGCGCTGCCGCTCCCCGCCGGAGAGGGTGGCGGGCATGCGCTCGCCATACCCGGGCAGGCCGACGAGGTCGAGCAGCTCGTCGACACGGACCCGCTGCTCGGAGCGCGACCGCCCGCGCACCCGGAGCGCGTAGCCGACGTTGCCCGCGACGCTCTGGTGCGGGAACAGCTGGCCGTCCTGGAACATCAGCGCGAAACCGCGCTTGTGGGTCGGCACGCCGGCGAGGTCGCGGCCGTCGAAGCACACCGTCCCGGCGGTGAGCTCCTCGATGCCGGCGATCGCGCGCAGCAGCGTGGACTTGCCGCAGCCGGACGGGCCGAGCACGGCCAGCACGTGGCCGCTGTCGAGCGACAGGGTGACGTCGTCGACGGCCACCGCGCGGTCGAACCGGACGGTGGCGTCGCGCACCTCGAGGCCTCGCGAGGTCGGCATCAGAACGCTCCCGCCGTGCCGAGCCGGAGCCGTTCGACGAGGCCCATGATCACGACCGTGACCAGGCCGAGCACGACCGAGGCGGCGAGCGCCATGCCGTAGTTGTCGGCGCCGGGCCGGGAGACGAGCTCGTAGATCAGCACCGGCATCGTCGGCGCCTCCGGCCGGGCCAGGAAGCTGGTCGCACCGAACTCCCCCAGCGACACCGCGAACGCGAACCCGGTCGCCGCGAGCAACGGCCGCCACACGACCGGCAGGTCGACCGTCCGCAGCACCCGCCACGGTGAGGCGCCGAGCGACTCGGCGGCCTCCCGCTGGCGCGGGTCGATCGAGCGGAGCACGGGGGTGAGGGTCCGGACCACCAGCGGCAGCGCCACCATCGCCTGCGCGATCGGCACGAGCAGTGGCGAGGTCCGCAGGTCGAGCGGCGGCCGGTCGAGGGTGATCAGGAACCCGAAGCCGAGCGTCACCGCCGAGACACCGAGGGGCAGCATGAACACCCCGTCGAGCACGGCCAGACCGCGCCGCTCGGCCCGGCTGCGACCGCGCCGGCTGACCAGCACCGCGACCAGGCAGCCGAGCACCATCGCCAGGGTGGTGGCGTCGACGGCGACCCGCCAGGAGTTCGAGAGCGCCTCGGTGACCGGCACGAGCAGGGCGGCGGTCGACCCCGCCTCGTGCCCGTCGAGCGCGCGGTAGTGGTCGAGCCCCCAGCCGTCGCCCACGCGCAGCGACCCGACCACCAGGGCCGCGATCGGCGTGGCGACGAAGGCGAGGGCGAGCGCGGCGGTGGACACCGCGGCGAGGTCGGTACGGCGGGCCGGCCGCAGCGTCGAGCGCACGTCCGCCCGCTCGACCGCGTGCTCGCGCCGGGAGCGGGTCACGTGCGCGGCGTACAGCAGGCCCGTCACGACGAGCAGCTGGAGCACGCTCAGCGCCGCGGCCGCGCGCAGGTCGAGGAACTGCGTGGTCAGCAGGTAGATCTCGGTCTCGACGGTGGCGTAGCGCAGCCCGCCGAGTGTCAGCACGAGCCCGAACGCGGTGGCGCAGAACAGGAACACGATGCTCGCCGACGCCACGATCGCCGGGGCGAGCGCCGGCAGCGTGACGGTGCGGAGCACTTGCCACGGCGACGCGCCGAGCGCGGCGGCGGCCTGCTCGCGGCGCGGGTCGAGGTTCTCCCACAGGACGCCGACGGTGCGCACCACGACGGCGAGGTTGAAGAACACCATCGCGGCGATGATCGCGGCGGCGGTGCCGTCGAGGTGGAGGAAGCCGAGCGGCCCGCTCGGGGTGAGCAGGGTGCGGAAGGCGACGCCGACGACCACCGTCGGCAGCACGAACGGCATCAGCACGAACGCCCGCGCCGCGCTCCGGCCAGGCACGCGGAGCCGGTAGAGCACGAAGGTCAGCGGCAGCCCGAGCGCGAGCGTCACCAGGGTCGCGACGGTCGACGACCAGAGCGTGAACCACAGCACCCGGTGGGTGCGGCTGCGGGTCAGCACCTCCAGCGACGCCGACGGGTCGAAGCCGCCGTCGGTCCAGAACCCGCGCCCGACCATGCCGGCCACCGGCAGCACGAAGAAGACGCCGAGCACCGCCAGCGGGACCACCGCGAGGGCGGCGGTCCCCACCCATCCGGCTGGTCGAGCCGGTCGAGACCAGGTCACCGGCACCTCGTCACTGGGCGATGTCCGCCCACTCCTCGAGCCACTGGCTGCGGTGCGCGGCGATCTCCGACTCCGGCAGCGTCGCCGGGTCGTCGGCGGGCACGGCGTACTTCGCCCACAGGTCGGGCAGCGTCGCCTCCGGGTCGACCGGGAAGACGTACATCTCGTCCGGCAGCGCCTCCTGGAGCTCACGGCTGCCCAGGAAGTCGACGAATGCCTGCGCGCCCTCGGGGTTCGCGGCGCCGTCGAGCACGGCGGCGTACTCCACCTGGCGGAAGCAGGTGTCCAGCAGCGCGCTGGTCGTCGGCTTCGTCTCCCCCTCGGGGATCGTGAACGGCGGCGAGCTGGCGTACGACAGCACGATCGGCCGGTCGCCCGACCCGCCGCCGGCGGTGAAGTCGACCTGGTAGGCGTCGGACCAGCCGGCGGTCACCTTCACGTCGTTGTCGACGAGCCGCTGCCAGTAGTCCTGCCAGCCGTCCTCGCCGTACTCCGCGACCGTCGCGGCGAGGAAGGCCAGGCCCGGCGACGACGTGCTCGGCGCGGGCGTGACGAAGAGGCCGTCGTACGCCGGGTCGGCGAGGTCCTCGAAGGACGTCGGCGGCGCCAGGTCGTGCTCCTTGAACCACACGTCGTCGACGTTGACACACACGTCGCTGTAGTCGACCGGCGTCAGCTGGGCGGCCGCCTCGGCGTCCTGGGGCTCGTAGGCCGAGCCGGGGTTCGTCTTCGGCGTGAAGTCGGTGAGCACGCCCTCGTCGACCGCGCGCGAGGCGAACGTGTTGTCGATGCCGTAGACGGCGTCGGCTATCGGGGAGCCCTTGGTGAGGACGAGCTTGTTGGTCAGCGCTCCCGCGTCGCCGGCGGGCTGGATCGTCAGGTCGTAGCCGGTCTGCTGCTCGAAGTCGCGCAGCACCTGCTTCGACATGTTCCAGGAGTCGTGGGTGGCGACCACGACCTCCTTGCTGCTCCCGCCCTCGGCGGAGCCGCCGGCGGCGTCGTCCTGGTCGCCGGTGCCCAGCGAGCACCCGGCGAGCACCAGGCCGGCGGTGGCGGCGACGGCTGTCGCCGGCCACCGGTTCTTCGTGGTCGTACGCATTTCCATGCACTCCCTGATGTCGCACCGGGAGGGGACCGCGTGCGCGGTCGAGAACTCGACTTCCTTCGCCGGTACGAGCCGGAGCAGGTTCGAGGGTCTGCGGCTGTCCGCACTCTCAGCGTCCTCGTGACGCTCCCCTGTCGTTCACCCCCGACCCTACCCTTTGCGGGTGCGCACCGGCCGACCGAGTCTCGTCCACCAGCTGCTGACCCGGGTGATCCCCCGGATCCGCGACAGCAGCGAGGTCGTGGACGCCGAGGAGGTGCGGCGTGAGGTGCTCGCGCGGCAGGCCCGGCGCGGCGTCGTGCGGCCGCCGCGGTCCGGGGGACGGCTGCTCCGCGGCTGCACGGTGGCCGCGCTCGACGGGCACCCGTTCCCGGTGTTCGAGCTCCGGCCGCCGGGACCGGCACCCGTCCGGGCCGTGCTGTACCTCCACGGCGGCGCGCTCGTGGGCGACATCGACCTGTTCCACTGGCGCCTGACGGCCGGGCTCGCCGCCGCATCGGGGGCGCGTGTGGTGCTGCCGGCGTACCCGCTGGCCCCGACGCACACCTGGCGCGACAGCCACCCCGCGCTGCTGCGGCTGTTCGAGCAGGTCGCGATCGAGTCGCCGCAGGGCGTCACGCTCATGGGCGACTCGGCCGGCGGCGGCCTCGCGCTCGCCGTCGCCCAGCAGGCCGCCTCGCTCCCGGGGCCGCAGCCGACCGGGCTCGCGCTGGTGTCGCCGTGGGTCGACCTCGCCGGCGACACGCCCGGCACCGAGGAGCAGCGCGCCCACGACCCGTGGCTGCGGCTGACCAAGATGCGGCTGTACGGCGGCTGGTGGGCCGGCGACGACGACGTGCACCGCCCGGAGGTCAGCCCGCTGCACGGCGCCATGACCGGTCTGCCTGACACGGTCGTCCTCTGCGGCACCCGCGACCTGCTGCTGCCCCAGGTGCGCGCGCTCGTGACCCGGCTGCGCGCGGCCGGCGTGCCGACGACCTACCGCGAGCAGAAGGGGCTGCTGCACAACTACCCGGTGCTGCCCACGCCCGAGGCGCGGCCGGCGCGCCGCGAGCTGGCGGCCTTCGTCAGCCGGTGACCGCCGGGGCGTCGAGCGCGGCAGCGCGGGCGGCCCGCAGGTGGGCGCGCGCGGCCCGCGTGGCCGCCGGCCCGTCGCCGGCGAGCAGGGCGTCGAGGATCCGGCGGTGCTCCTCCTGCGCGCCCTCGCGACGGCCCGGGACCAGCAGCGTGGCGCGGGTGCCGCGCATGACGAGCTCGTGCAGGACGTCGGAGACCTGGGTGAGGAACTGGTTTCCGGCCGCGCGCACGATCGCGAGGTGGAACTCCGCGTCCAGGCGACGGATCCGGTCCACGTCCTCGGGCGCCGCGACCCACGCGGTGTCCAGCGCGGCGAGGGCGGACTCCACCGCCGCCAGGGCGTCCACGTCCCGGTGCTCCGCGGCCCACAGCGCCGCGGGCACCTCCAGCACCTCGCGCATGAGGTAGAGCTCGGCCACGTCGTGCGCGGACCCGAAGGCGCGTTCTTCGAGCATCCGCTGCACGAGCGGCTCGGCGACGTACACCCCGCGCGCCCGCCGTACCTCCAGGCGACCCTCCGCCTCGAGCACCCGCACCGCCTCGCGCAGCGTCGGCCGGCTCACGCCGAGCTGCTCGGCCAGATCGCGCTCTGGCGGCAGCCGGTCGCCGGGCGTCAGGCGGCGCTCGTCGAGCGTCCGCAGGATCTCGGCGCGGATGCGCAGGGCGAGCGGCTCGTTCCCGATCGCCCGGAAGCGCGTCTCGGTCATCGTCGGTCTCCGTCCCGGGTGCCGATGGAGGGTGGGTTCGTCATCCTATGTCTAGTAAGTTACTGTGGTAAGACCGCTGACCGCACACCACCTCATCGACGGAGGTCCGATGACAACCCTCGCCCCGCCCCGGGAGAAGCCCGGGACCGACGTGTCGATGCTGTCGGTCGAGCACGCGCAGATCGGGTACGTCGTGGACGGCGTGCGGCACGTCGCCGTCGGCGACGTCAGCTTCGAGGTCCGGCGCGGCGAGACCACGATGCTGCTCGGCCCATCCGGCTGCGGGAAGTCGACGCTGCTGAAGACCGCGGCCGGCTTCCTGCACCCGTGGCAGGGCACCGTCACCGTGCAGGGCCGCCCCACGAGCAAGCCGGGCCCCGACCGCGCCGTGGTGTTCCAGGAGTTCGACCAGCTCTTCCCGTGGCGCACCGTGCGCGACAACCTCGTCTACCCGCAGCGGGTCAACGGACGCGACAAGGCCGAGGCCCGCCGTCGCGCCGACGAGTACCTCGAGCTGATGCACCTCGTGCCCGCCGCCGACCGCTACCCGCACCAGCTGTCCGGCGGCATGAAGCAGCGCGTCGCGATCGCGCGCGCCCTCGCCCTCGACCCCGACGTGCTGCTGATGGACGAGCCGTTCGGCGCCCTCGACGCGCAGACCCGCAGCCGGCTGCAGCGCGAGCTCAAGGACGTCGCCGCCCGCACCGGGGTGACCGTGCTGTTCGTGACGCACAGCATCCAGGAGGCGGTGTACGTCGGGGACACGGTGGTCGTGCTCTCGACGCCGCCCTCGACCGTGCTGGACAACGTCGACGTGGCGGGGCTCGACGACCCGGCCGACCCCGCCTTCACCGACGCGCTGACGCGCCTGCGCGCACTGCTCGCCCACGACGACCACGAGCCGGCCGCCGGCGCCTTCGAGTAGGAGCCCCGATGACCGTCACCGACACCGTGCGCACCGACCCGGTCGCTCCGCCGGTCGAAGGCACCCGCGTCCGCCGGCCACTGCGCGAGCTCCGGTGGGGCGACCTCCCCACCGGCCCCCGCCGGACCGCCCTCGTCGTCGCGATGCTCGCCGTCTGGCAGGTCGCTGTCGAGGTCAGCGGCGTCAACCCGCTGCTCGTCGTCGGCCCGGTCGACGTCGCGTCGGCCATGGTCGACGGCGTCGCCGACGGCTCGCTCGTCGAGGCCACCCTGACCACGCTGAAGATCCTGCTCACCGCGATGGCCATCGGCATCGCCGTCGCCGCGGTGCTCACGACGCTGGCCACCTGGACCAAGCTCGGCGAGGACCTCCTCGTCCTGCTCACCAGCATGCTGAACCCGCTGCCGGCGATCGCCATCCTGCCGCTGGCCATCCTCTGGTTCGGGCTCAGCTCGACCGCACTGATCGTCGTCATCGCCAACGCCGTGGTGTGGCCGATCTCGATCAACGTCAGCCAGGGCTTCCGCACCGCCAACCCGACCGTCGTCGCGGTCGGCCGCAACATCGGCCTGAAGGGCTGGCGGCTGGTGCGCGACGTGCTGATGCCCTCGGCGCTGCCGCACACGATCAGCGGCCTGAAGACCGGCTGGGCGTTCGGCTGGCGCACGATCATCGCCGCCGAGCTGGTCTTCGGCGTCGCCGGCGAGGGCGGCGGCCTGGGCTTCTACATCAACAACGCCCGTTACTTCCTGCGCACCCCCGAGGTGTTCGCCGGCCTCGTCACCATCGCGCTCATCGGCATCCTGCTCGACCTTGCGTTCACCGCGCTCGAGCGCCGCACCGTCCTGCGCTGGGGCATGAAGGCCGAGAGCTGACCCGACCCCCGACGTACCGCACCACCCGCACCCGCACCGCACCCGCAACCCACGAGGAGATCCCCTGTGTCCGCACCCCTGACCCGCCGGCTGCGCAAGCCGGCCGCCCTCGCCGCCGCCCTGCTGACGGTCGGCGCGCTGACCGCCGCCTGCGGCGGCAGCGATGCCGCCGGCTCCGAGGAGGAGGCCACCGAGGTCACCATCGGCTACCAGCCGGGCCTCGGCTACGCCCCGCTGCTGATCGCCAAGCAGGAGAAGCTGATCGAGAAGGAGCTGCCCGACGTCGACATCACCTGGCAGATGCTCGACTCCGGCTCCGCCCTGCGGGACGGCGTGCTGTCCGGCGACATCCAGGTCGCGTCGATGGGCACCGCGCCGTTCCTCGTCGGCCTCGACGCCGGCGTCGAGTGGAAGACGCTCATGTCGATGAACGACATGAACCTCCAGCTCGTCACCAAGGACAAGGGCGTCGAGTCCCTGGAGGACCTGCCCGACAACGCCAAGATCGCCATGCCGGCGCCCGACTCCATCCAGTCGGTCGTGCTGCGCAAGGGCGCCGAGGAGGAGCTCGGCGACGCCACGGCGCTCGACAAGTCGATCGTCGCGCTCGGCCACCCCGACGGCGTGCAGGCGCTGGTCGCCGGCCAGATCGACGCGCACCTCACCGCTCCGCCGTTCCAGGCCCAGGAGATCGAGGAGGGCGGGCACCCGATCCTGGACAGCTACGACCTGTTCGGCGAGCACTCGTTCAACAGCGTCTACACGACCGAGGGGTTCGCGGACGCCAACCCGGAGTTCGTCGACGCGCTCACCACGGCGTTCTCCGACTCGGTCGACTTGCTCAACGACGACCCGGAGAAGGCCGCCCAGGTCCTCTCCGAGGAGTCCGGCGGCGAGGTCACCGCCGAGGACATGAAGACCCAGATCACGGACGAGGACGTCACGTTCACCACGACGCCGACCGGCTTCGAGACGTTCGCGGAGTTCATGCAGCAGATCGGCATGATCAAGGACGTGCCGGCGAGCGAGGACATGTTCTTCGAGAACGACTTCACCACCGACGCCTCCTGAGCGTCAGGGCGTGGCGGCGCCCGCCGAGGCCTCCTCCCACTCGCGGACGAGTCGCTGAGGAGCGGTCAGCCGCCACGCCTCGACGACGAGCTCACGGGCCTCGTCGGCATCGATCCGGTCGAGGGTCGCGCGCACCCAGCCGAACCGGCCGGAGGTGTACCACTCGGCGAAAACGTCGGGGCGGCTGCGCACCATCGCGTCGCGCTCGGCCAGCGTGGACTTCACGAACAGCTGGCGGCCGTCGGCCGAGACGTAGCCGATCCCCCGGCCGCGGAACGTGAACGCGACCGACTCCTCGACGTACTCCCGCTCCCCGGTCTCGGGGAGGGAGGCGGCGAGGTCGAGGATCCACGCGGCGTCGACGGCCATGCCACGATCGTGCACCCCGGCACCGACACTTTCGAATGACTTTTCTTGCTCCACCGCGCGGTGGTCTCGACAACCTCGACCACCCGGAGCAGGGGTCAGGCCGCCAGCCGGGCGGCCGCCGACGCCGACCCCAGCCAGGAGTGCGGGTTGCCCTCCCAGCACCAGCCGAGCCGGGGCGCGCCCTTGCTCACCCAGAAGCTCGGGACCCGCTTGTTGTCGGTGCGCGAGCCGACCGCCTGGAACGCGTTGAGGTCGGTCAGGCTCGACGGCAGCTGGGTCACCAGAGCGACCCCCTCGTCGACGGTCAGCGGGGTCCGGCCGGCCGCGCGGATCATCGGCAGCGCGTCCCCGGGCGTGACGCCGAGCGTCTCCGGACCGGTGCTGACGTCGGTGAGGAGGTAGACGGGCGCGCCGGGCAGGTCGACGCCCTCGATCGGGAGGTAGCGGTCGATCTCGTCCTGCATGTCGGTCCAGCCGGCCTTGCCCTTCACCTCGAACCGCTCGACGGCGGCCACGGTCGGCACGAGCTCGTGCCGGACGACGAGCAGGACGGGCAGGGCCGCGTCGGCGGCGGCGCGGACGTCGTCGAGAAGGGGACGGAGCTTGTCGACGTGGGCGGTGAAGGCGGCCTCGTCGAGGCCGGCGAGAGCCGGGTAGCCCTTGGTGA
The DNA here is from genome assembly GCF_004168035.1 of Nocardioides iriomotensis. Lineage (GTDB taxonomy): Bacteria > Actinomycetota > Actinomycetes > Propionibacteriales > Nocardioidaceae > Nocardioides_B > Nocardioides_B iriomotensis. The sequence continues at coordinate 97,394 of NZ_SDPU01000010.1, forward strand.
TCAGCGTGTCGAGCTGGCGGTCCAGCAGTGCGGCGAGGTCAGGACTGGTCACGGCGCCTCAACGCACGGGCGGGGCGGGTAGTTCCCGGGTGAGGCGGGTGCTGGTGCGGATGCGGGCCAGCTTCTCCGGGTTGCGTACGACGTACAGCTCGGTGATGCGACCGCCCTCGGTGCGCAGCGACAGGGCGACGTCGAGCTCCCCGGCCACCAGCCCGAGGGCCCCGGTGGCGCCGTTGACGTCGAGGATCTCGGCCTCCAGCGCGAGGTCGGGGTCGCCCAGCAGCGCGGTGAGGAAGCGGAACACCTTGTCGGCGCCGTGGATCGGGCGCAGCGCGGCCTTCTTGAACCCGCCGCCGTCGGTGATCAGCACGACGTCCGGGGCGAGCACGTCCATCAGGCCCTGCACGTCCCCGGTCGTGACCGCGGTGAAGAACCGCTCCGACACGGCGTCGTGGTCCCCGGCCGTCACGTCGGCGGTCCGCGGGCGGCGCTCCTCCACGTGCCTGCGCGCCCGGCTGGCGAGCTGCCGCACGGCGTCGGGGGTGCGCTCGGTGGCCGCGGCGATCTCGGCGTACTCGAAGCCGAACACCTCCCGCAGCACGAACACCGCCCGCTCCAGCGGCGAGAGCGTCTCGAGCACGACGAGCATCGCGAACGACACCGAGTCGGCGAGCTCGACGTCCTCGGCGACGTCGGGCGTCGTCGCGACCGGCTCGGGCAGCCAGGGGCCGACGTACTCCTCGCGCCGCCGGCGCAGCGTCCGCAGCCGGTTGAGCGCCTGGCGGGTGACGACCCGGACGAGGTAGGCGCGGGGGTCGTGCACCTCGTCCCGGTCGACCTGCGACCAGCGCAGCCAGCTGTCCTGCACGACGTCCTCGGCGTCGGCCGCGCTGCCGAGCATCTCGTAGGCGACCGTGAACAGCAGTGCGCGGTGCTCGGTGAAGACGTCGTCGTGCGACGCGGTGGTGCTCATCGCGCCGGCAGCTCGCAGCGATCGGAGAACCCCTGGCTGGTGAGGCCCAGGGCGCTGTTGAACCGCGAGCGCTCGTTCTCCACGGCCACCATCATCGTCAGCTCGACGAACGCCGCGTCGCCGAGGTCCGCCCGCAGCGCCTCGGCCATCTCGTCGGTGACCGCGGGCGGGGTCGCGCTCATCGCCTCCGAGTACTCCAGGACGCGGCGCTCCCGCGCGTCGAACACGTCGGAGTCCCGCCAGCGCGGCACCTCGTGGAGCTTGCTGACGTCGAGCCCCTCGGAGTGCGCGGCGAAGTAGCCGAAGTCCATGCACCAGCTGCAGCCGATCACCTCGGCGCTGCCGGCCTGGGCCAGCACCTTGAGGTCGGGGTCCAGCCGGTCCCACGTGGCGACCCTGCGCTCGAAGGCGAGCACCGCCCACAGCACGGGGCGGTTGTGGAGCAGGGCGAGGCCGTTGTCGGGCACGTCGCCGTAGGTGCGCACCGAATACCAGGTCAGCAGCCGGCCGAGCAGCCCGCGCGGGGTCCGAAGCGGGACGCGCACCGGGCACGCCTCTCGTCGGGGGTCAGGTTGCTGCCGAACGTCGTCGTCATGCCGTCGTCTCCTCGGTACGGCGGGCCGGGTGCCCGCGTCGACATCCAGACACCGGCCGCGCCGGATCTGTGACATGGCGCTGTGACATGCTCCGGCGCATGCCAGGTCCGTCCGCCTCCGCGGTGCACGTCGCGTCCTTCGACGACCTGGACGCGGGAACGTCGTACGACCTGTGGCGGCTGCGGCAGGTCGTCTTCGTCGTCGAGCAGGAGTGCGCCTACCTCGACCTCGACGGCCGCGACCGCGAGCCGGGCACCCGCCACGTATGGGTCGAGGACGACGGTGTGCCGGTCGGCTACCTGCGGGTGCTCGACGACCCGGGCCACGCGCGCATCGGCCGCGTGGTGGTCGCCCACAGCCACAGGGGCCGCGGGCTCGCGGACGTGCTCGTGCGGGCGGCACTCGACCTGGTCGGCGACAACCCCTCGGTGCTGGACGCCCAGTCCTACCTGGCGGGCTGGTACGGCCGGTTCGGGTACGTCGCGACGGGGCCGGAGTTCCTCGACGACGGCATCCCGCACGTCCCGATGCGCCGCGAGGGTGGGCCGCTACCCGCTTGACCCTGCGGCGAGGCGCCGCGCGACCGTCGCCGGCGTGCCGCAAGATTCCACCCGGGTGGCATGAAACCGACCCGAACCGGGCAAGAGGCACCGACGGGGGTCACCGCCGTTCATCCCAAGGGAGTCCGCATGACCGTGCTCGCTGCCGCAGACCTCGACGCGGCCACCGCGCCGATCGAGGTCCGGGCTCCTCGGCAACCCTCCCGCCCGGCTCTCGAGGTCGTCCACGACCACGACTGGCGGCTGGTGCAGGTCGACTGGAGCGACGGCGCGGTGGTCAAGGAGTTCGCCTGCGGCGACTGCCCGGCCGTCTGGTTCGCCTGACCCGTCCAGACCGGCCGGTTTCGGCGGTTTCATCCGAAGCCGTCCCGTCAACAACCCTTCCGTTCTCGCCACCGCACACGGCGGCGCGGTGCTCTGGGAGGGGGCCGTGACGCCGTAGCCCGAGGCCTTGGGAGGGGTCTTGGCCATGACCGCTGTCACGCGCGCAGTCGGGGCGCTCACCCGGACCCTGATGACGTCCACGGCGCTCGTCGTCGCGGCGGCCGGTCTCGTGGTGCTGGGGGCAGGCAGCGCGTCGTCGGCCGGGCTCGGTGCCGAGGGAACCGACGCCGCCGGCGCGGCCGGTGCCCGGCTCGCGATGAGCAGCGACTCCTACGAGTCGCGGGTGCAGTACTACGTCAACCGCAAGCGCGCCGCCCACGGCCTGCGCGCCCTGCGCTTCGAGCGCTGCACCGACGGTGTCGCCGAGGCCTGGTCCTCCAACCTCGCGGTCACGGGATCGTTCGTCCACCAGGACACCGGCAACATCCTCGGCACCTGCCACGCCCGCTACGCCGCCGAGACACTCGGCCGTGGCGGCTACTCGCCCAAGGCACTCGTGCGCGCGTGGATGCGCTCGCCGTACCACCGACCGATCCTGCTCAGCCGCAAGGCGACCCGGATCGGCATCGGCGCCAACCTGGTCGGCGGCACCTGGGTCACGGCCGCCAACTTCACCCGCTTCTGAGCTCGCGCCCACGCGTCGCACCGCTGCCCCGGCCGGACCTGCCCCCGGCCGGGGCAGGTTTATCCCTTTCCCTGTTGGGCAAACTCCTCAGCAACACACGCTGCCGCGCGGGCCTCCGGATGCGCGGGTGGGGAGAGTTCAGATCATGTTCGCCGTGTTCATCGTCTTCGCGTTCCTGAGCGGTCTGACCGGGCTGCTGGCCCTGATGGCCCGGCTCGAACCCGTCGAAGCACCCGTCGTCGCCACCAGTGGCGGGGCAGCACCGCAGGCCGCGGACCTGGCCGACCGGCCGCGCGCTGCCTGACCCTTCCGCCGGGGCCGTGAGACGCTGACCCGGTGGAGGAGACCGTCCCGCGGCGCGGCCGTCCGGGCTACGACCAGGAGACGGTGCTGCGGCGGGCCATCGAGCTGTTCAACCGGCAGGGGTACGACGGCACGTCGGTCGGCGACATCGCCCGCGAGCTCGGGCTCAGCAAGTCCGCGATCTACCACCACGTGCCCAGCAAGGAGCACTTGCTCAGCCAGGCGCTCGACGAGGCGCTCGACGGCCTGGCCGCCGCCGTCGACCGCGCCACCACGGCCGGCTCGGACGGGTCCGCCTACGAGCGGCTCCGGCACGTGGTCGAGGAGAGCGTCGGCGTCCTCGTCGCCCATCAGCCCGCCGTCACGCTGCTGCTGCGCGTGCGCGGCAACAGCGACGTGGAGCTCGACGCGCTGCGCCGGCGCCGCGAGCTCGACACCCGGCTCGCCGGGCTCGTGCGCGAGGCCGTGGACGAGGGCTCGCTGCGCGACGACGTCGCTCCCGACCTGGTCAGCCGCCTGCTGTTCGGCATGGTCAACTCCCTGGTCGAGTGGCACCGGCCCGGCGGCCTCGTCGACCCGCAGCAGCTCGCGCGATCGGTGTCGGCGGTCGCGTTCGAGGGCCTGGCGCGCTAGTCGCGCCCCGCTCCGCCCGGCTCAGGCGTCGAAGTCGACGGTGACGCGCTCGCTGACCGGATGGGACTGGCAGGTGAGCACGAAGCCGGCCTCGACCTCGGCCTCCTCGAGCGCGTAGTTGCGCCGCATGTCGACCTCCCCGTCACGCACCAGCGCGCGGCAGGTGCCGCACACGCCGCCCTTGCAGGCGAACGGCACGTCGGACCGCGTGGCCTGCGCGGAGTCGAGGATGGTCCGGCCGCGCGGCATCGGTGCGGTCGACGAGAGACCGTCGAGCACCACGGTGACGTCGGAGGTCTCGCCCGCGACGACGGGGTCGGCCCGGTGCAGCTCCGGCGGCGGCTCGTCGACGTAGAACAGCTCGAAGTGCACGCGCTCGGCCGGGAAGCCGAGGTCGGTCAGCACGGCGCGGGCGTCGTTGATCATCGCGAACGGGCCGCACAGCCAGACGTGGTCGATCGTCGACAGCGGCACGAGCACCTGCAGCAGCCGGCGGATCCGGTCGGCGTCGAGCCGACCGGAGAACAGGTCGACGTCGCGCGGCTCTCGGCTGAGCACGTGGACGGCCTGGAAGCGCGGGCCGAAACGGTTCTTCAGGTCACCGATCTCCTCGGCGAACATCACCGAGCCGCTGGTCCTGTTGCCGTAGAGCAGCGTCACCTCGGCGGCCGACCCGGCGAGCGCCGTGCCGGCGACGGACAGCATGGGCGTGATGCCGGAGCCGGCCGCGATGCACAGGTGCCGGCCGCCCTCGAGCAGCGCGGGGTCCTTGCAGAACGTGCCGCTCGGCGTCTGCACCTCCACCTCGGCACCGGGTCGGACCTCCTCGACCAGCCAGCGCGAGAACATCCCCTCCGGGATCGCGCGCACGCCGATGCGGGGGCGGCCCCCGACGGGCGAGCAGATGGAGTACTGGCGGCGGTGCTCCTGCCCGTCGACGTAGCGGCGGAGCGCGAGGGACTGGCCCGCGGCGAACGCGTAGTCGGCGGCCAGGTCGTCCGGCACGTCGAACGTGACCGCGACCGAGTCGTCGGTGAGCCGCTCGACGTCGGCGACCGTGAGGGTGTGGAACGCCATCCCCCGGGTGGTCGAGCCTGCGCCGTCCTGAGCCTGTCGAAGGGTCGGGGCCATCAGATCTCCTTCACGTGCTCGAAGGGCTCGAGACAGGCGGTGCAGCGGTACAGCGCCTTGCAGGCGGTCGCGCCGAACTCCGAGGTGAGCTCGACGTCGGCCGAGCCGCAGCGCGGGCAGGCGATCGCGCGGCGCGTCGGGAGGAGGTTCAGCACCACGGGCCCGGACCGGTGCGGGGCCGAGCCGGGCGGCGAGATGCCGTGGTCGGCGAGGGCCTGCCGGCCGCGCTCGGTGATCCAGTCGCTCGACCAGGCCGGGGTGAGCTCGACCTTCACCCGGACGTCGGCGTAGCCCGCGTCCCGGAGCCGGTGGACCAGGTCGTCGCGCATGGTGGCCATGGCGGGGCAGCCGGAGTACGTCGGCGTGATCGCGACGACGACGGCGTCGTCGTGCTCCTCGACGCCCCGCAGCACGCCGAGGTCCTCGAGGGTCAGCATCGGCATCTCGGGGTCGGTGACCGTCGCCGCGACGGCGTAAGCGGGGCTGCTCATGACCGTCACCACTGCCCCATCGGGTGCGCCCGCGCGACCACCTGCATCTCGGCGAGCAGCCGGCTGAGCGCCTCGGTGTGCAGGCCGTCACGTCCGTAGCGGCCGGTGACGCCGGCCAGGGGCGGCACCCCGGGCCGCTGGACGCCGCTGACCGAGAACACCTGCTCCAGGACCACGTCGACCTCGTCGGCGACCGTGGCGGGGTCGACCCCGACGCCCGCCGCGGCGACCTCGGCCTCGACCGGGTGGGTCCGGAGGAGCTCGCCGTACAGCGGCCAGACCTCGGCCAGCCCGGCCTCGACGCGGCGGCGCGACTCGTCGGTGCCCTGCGCGAGGGTGAGGAACCAGCGGCCGGCGTAGTCGCGGTGGTACGTCGTCTCCTTGACGCCCTTGGCCGCGACTGCGGCGAGCACGTGGTCGCGGCTCGCGGTGAGCCGCTCGAGGAGCGCGAGCCGCGCGGTCGAGAACAGCAGCAGCCGCGCGATCGTGTGCCCGAAGTCGCCGTTGGGCACCTCGCCCAGGCGCACGTTGCGGAAGTCGTGGGCCTCGCGGAAGAACGCCAGCGCGTCCTCCGGCGGCACCGGCGAGCCGTCGGGCAGCGCCGGCACGACGGAGGCGTCCGCCGCGGCGGCACGGGCGAGCAGGAGGCGGGCCTGGCCGAGGAGGTCGAGAGCGACGTTGGCCAGCGCGATGTCCTCCTCGAGGTCGGGCGCGCGGCTGCACCACTCCGACAGGCGGTGGCTGGCGACGAGGGCGTCGTCGGCGAGCATCAGGCAATAGGTCGCCAGCGTGCGCGCGTCGACGCCGTCGGGCAGCGTCGTGTCGACGCCGGCGAGCGGGTCCTCGAAGTCGGTGCCGAAGGCCCAGTGCGACGCGTCGCTGCCGAGCAGGGCGTCGTCGTAGGGACTGCCGTCCTCGTGGCTGGGATCAGGTGCGGAGTGGCTCATGCCTCGCCTGTCGGGGTGATTTCACATGTGGGGGACGTCGTCGGGGATGGTGTAGAAGGTCGGGTGCCGGTAGACCTTGTCGCCGCTGGGCGCGAAGAGCGGGTCCTTCTCGTCGGGGCTCGACGCGGTGATCGCGTCGGAGCGCACCACCCAGATGCTCACGCCCTCGTTGCGCCGGGTGTAGACGTCGCGCGCGTGCCGCACCGCCATGTCGTCGTCGGCGGCGTGCAACGACCCGACGTGCACGTGGTTGAGGCCGCGCTTGCCGCGCACGAACACCTCGTAGAGAGGCCACTCACGCTCGCTCATCCCGCCACCTCCGACGTGCGCGCCGCGAACGCGGTCGCCGCCTCGCGCACCCAGGCGCCGTCGTCGTGCGCCTTCCGGCGGTGCGCGATGCGCTGGGCGTTGCACGGGCCGTTGCCCTTGACCACCTGCATGAAGTCGTCCCAGTCGGGCTGGCCGAAGTCGTGCGCGCCGCGCTCGTCGTTCCAGCGCAGGTCGGGGTCGGGCAGCGTCACGCCGAGCGCCTCGGCCTGCGGCACGGTCATGTCGACGAACCGCTGGCGCAGGTCGTCGTTGGTGTTGCGCTTGATCCCCCAGGCCATGGACTGCGCGGTGTTGGGCGACTCGGCGTCGGGCGGACCGAACATCATCAGCGCCGGCCACCAGAACCGGTCGACGGACTCCTGCACCATCGCGCGCTGCTCGTCGGTGCCGCGCATCATCGTCATCAGCAGCTCGTAGCCCTGCCGCTGGTGGAACGACTCCTCCTTGCAGATCCGGATCATCGCGCGGCCGTAGGGACCGAACGACGTGCGGCACAGCGGCACCTGGTTGCAGATCGCGGCACCGTCGACCAGCCAGCCGATCGTGCCGACGTCGGCGTACGACAAGGTCGGGTAGTTGAAGATCGAGGAGTACTTCTGGGTGCCGTCGAGCAGCTTCTGGGTGAGCTCGCCACGGGAGGCGCCGAGCGTCTCGCAGGCGGAGTAGAGGTAGAGCCCGTGCCCGGCCTCGTCCTGCACCTTGGCCAGCAGGATCGCCTTGCGGCGCAGCGACGGCGCCCGGGTGATCCAGTTGCCCTCGGGCTGCATGCCGATGATCTCCGAGTGGGCGTGCTGCGCGACCTGCCGGACCAGCGTCTTGCGGTAGCCCTCCGGCATCCAGTCGCGCGGCTCGATCCGGTCGTTGCGCGCGATGATCGCGTCGAACTGCTCCTGCAGCTCGCGGCTCTCCATGCCTGTTGCGTCCGAGGTCGTCATGGTCCTCCGCTCCGACACCATTTACTGACCGATCGGTCTGTATTACTGTGGCACAGGATCGTCCCATCGACAACCCGCCCGAGGAGTGCGCCCGTGCCTGGAACCCCGTTGCTCGAGAGCTACGCCGCCGGACGCTGGTACGCCGCGCGTGACGAGGGCAGGCCGCTCCTCGACGCCGGCACCGGCGAGGAGGTCGCCCGCATCTCGTCGAGCGGTCTGGACCTCGGTGCGATGACGACGTACGCCCGCACCGTCGGCGGACCCGCGCTGCGCGCGCTGACGTTCCACGAGCGCGCCGGCCTGATCAAGGCGGTGGCCAAGCACCTGTCCGACCCGGCGACGGGGATCAAGGACGAGCTCTACGACCTGTCGTTCCGCACCGGCGCCACCAAGCGCGACTCGATGGTCGACATCGACGGCGGCTTCGGCACGCTGTTCTCGATCGCGAGCAAGGGCGTGCGCGAGATGCCCAACGACACGGTGTACGTCGACGGCGGCCTCGAGCAGCTCGGCCGCCAGGGCACCTTCGTCGGCCAGCACGTCTACACCTCGCGGCCGGGCGTCGCGGTGCAGATCAACGCCTTCAACTTCCCGGTCTGGGGCATGCTCGAGAAGCTCGCGCCCGCCTTCATCGCCGGGATGCCCACGATCGTGAAGCCGGCCGCGCAGACGGCCTTCCTCACCGAGCTGTGCGTGCGCAGGATCATCGAGTCCGGGATCCTGCCCGAGGGCTCGCTGCAGCTCCTCGCCGGCAGCCCGTCCGGCCTGCTGGACGAGCTCACCGTGCAGGACATGGTGGCGTTCACCGGCTCCGCGCACACCGCGGGCCTGCTCCGCACCCACACCAACGTGATGCACGGCGGCGTCCAGCTCGGGGTCGAGGCCGACTCACTCAACTGCTCCGTGCTCGGGCCCGACGTCACCGTCGACGACCCGGAGTTCGACCTGTTCGTCAAGGGCGTCGTCGCCGAGATGACCGTCAAGGCGGGCCAGAAGTGCACCGCGATCCGTCGCGCGATCGTGCCCACCGCCCTCGCCGACCAGGTCGTCGACGCGGTCAGCGCGCGCCTGGCGAAGATCGCCGTCGGCGACCCGCGCCACGACGACGTCCGGATGGGTGCCCTGGTCTCGCTCGACCAGCGCGAGGAGGTCCGCAAGGCCGTCCAGCAGCTGCGCTCCTCCGCCGAGGTCGCGTACGGCGACCCGGACCGCGTCGACCTCGTCGCCGGTGACGCCGACCGCGGGGCGTTCCTGTCGCCGGTGCTGCTGCGCGCCCAGCGCGGTGCGGTCGAGCCGCACGACGTCGAGCCGTTCGGCCCGGTCAGCACCGTGCTCACCTACGACTCCCTCGACGAGGCCGTCGAGCTGGCCGCCCGGGGCAAGGGCAGCCTCGTCGGGTCGCTGGTGACCCACGACCCCGAGGTCGCCCGCACCGTCGTGCTCGGCCTCGCGCCCTGGCACGGCCGCATCCTCGTGCTCGACCGCGACGATGCCGGCGAGTCCACCGGCCACGGCTCGCCGCTGCCGATGCTCGTCCACGGCGGTCCCGGCCGCGCGGGTGGCGGCGAGGAGCTCGGCGGCGTCCGCGGCGTGCTGCACCACATGCAGCGCACCGCGATCCAGGCCTCGCCCGCGATGATGACCGCGGTCACCGGCCGCTGGACGAAGGGGTCGCCGCGCCACGACGACGGCGTGCACCCGTTCCGCAAGAGCCTCGCCGAGCTGCGGGTCGGCGACACCATCGCGTCCGAGCCGCGCACGGTGACGCTCGCCGACATCGACCACTTCGCGGAGTTCACCGGCGACACGTTCTACGCCCACACCGACCCGGAGGCGGCGGCGAGGAACCCGCTGTTCGGCGGCATCGTGGCGCACGGCTACCTCGTGGTGTCGCTCGCCGCCGGCCTCTTCGTGGACCCGGACCCGGGTCCGGTGCTCGCGAACTTCGGCGTCGACAACCTCCGCTTCCTGACGCCGGTCAAGGCCGACGACTCGATCGCGGTGACGCTGACGGTCAAGCAGATCACCCCGCGCAGCAGCGCCGACTACGGCGAGGTGCGCTGGGACGCCGTGGTGGTCAACGCCGACGGCGACCCGGTCGCGACGTACGACGTGCTCACCCTGGTCGCGAAGACCTGGCCCCAGGACGCCTGAGCCTCACAAGCCGTCGAGCGCGTCCAGCACGCCCGTCTGCTGGATCAGCCGCCAGACCTTGGCGCGCTGGTGCGCGACGAAGCTCGCGGTGAGGTGCTGGTTGTCGCGCCACACCACCATGCCGTCGACGACCGGTGAGCAGAGCGGCCCTGCCGGGCAAAACGCCGGGTTGAGGTCGACGGTGTACGCCGCGTCGACGTCGGCGGCGACCGCGAGGTAGTAGGCGTCGCTCGGCCGGTTCGTCGTCGTCAGCGGCACCACGCAGTCGTCGGGGTCCTTCGCCGACGTGAGGCAGTCGTTGGGCACGAACGACCGCGGCGTCGCCACCGACTGCACCATCAGGGTCCGGTCGGCGACCTTCTCGATCTTGTCGAGGGTGTCGCGAGTGGCGCGGAGCAACGACCGCTCCAGGCCCAGGTCGCTGCCGTCGCGGTTCTCCAGCCGCTGGTGCCACTTACCGTGGTCACGCGGCAGCGTCGCGACGACGACGAGGTCCGGGTCGAGCCTCGGCAGCACCGTGTCGTACCAGCCGGTGCGTGCCTCGTCGCACCGCTCCTGGCGCTTCGGGGAGGACTGGGTGTTGCGGAGGTTCTCCTGCCAGGGGCAGCCGGACACGATGTTGGTCGAGAGCGTGAAGTCGTGCTTCTTCGCCAGCTGCTCGAACATCGCGGTCATCATCCGCGCGTGGCTGTCGCCGACAAGGAGCACGTGCGCGCCGCTGCCCTCATGCAGCACGCAGCGGTCGAGGTCGTCGACCTGGCAGGTCTGCTCGGTGCCCCGGTCGCGGTCGACCCGGTCCCAGTCGACGTCCTTCGGCAGCGGGTCGGAGTGCGCCGCCGCAAGCTTCCCGACCGCGGCGCCACCCGTCCCGGACGCGACCGCCGGTGGCTGCTCGCGCTCCAGCACGGTCGGCACGACGAGGACCGCGGCGAGCACGCTGCACGCGACCCCGACCGCCGAGACCCGCCAGCGGAACCGGTTCAGCCGCTTCGCGGACCGGACCGGCTGCTCGAGCAGCTCGGCCGACGCTGCGGCGAGGCCCGTCGCGATGACCGCGGCCAGCGCCGCCATCGTCACCGGGCCGACGTCGAGGAACATGCCCATGACGAGGATGGCCGGCCAGTGCCAGAGGTACGTCGAGTAGGAGATCTGGCCGAGGTACACGACCGGTCGCAGCGAGAGCGCCTTCGCGAGCGGCTGGTCCTCGTCGAGCATGAGCCCGGCGACGATCATCAGGCACGCCGCCGTACCGAGGAAGCCGCGGTTCGACTGGGACATCGCCACCGCGCTGAAGCAGAGCACGGCGAAGAGCGCCATGCCGCCGACGGCCACGGCACGCGCTCCCACCCGCGGCAGCCGGACCGGCCAGGTGCGCAGCGCGACGGCCATGAGGGCACCGGCCGACAGCTGGTAGAGCCGCGCGTCGGTGCCGTAGTAGGCGTGGATCGGGTCGGCCGTCGCCCAGTAGACCTGCGCACCGATCGACGCGACGGTGACGACGGCGAGGCCGGCGACCATGACCCCGCGGCGCGACGACCGTGCGAGCAGCAGGATGAGCAGCGGGAAGACGACGTAGAACTGCTCCTCGATGCTCAGCGTCCAGAAGTGCAGGAACGGGCTCTTGTCGACGTTGGGCGCGAAGTAGTCGTTGGCCTGCGCGATGAACCGCCAGTTGGCGACGTACAGCAGCGAGCCCTGCGCGTCGCCGACCAGACCGAGCCGCCGGACCACCGGCGCGACGAGCAGGAAGACCAGGCTGATGCCGACGATCGCGACCAGCGCGGCGGGCAGCAGGCGCCGCACCCTCCGGGCGTAGAACCGGCCGAGGTCGAGCCGGCCGGTGCGCTCCATCTCGGTGAGCACCACGTTGGTGACGAGGTAGCCGGACAGGACGAAGAACAGGTTGACGGCGATGAAGCTGCCCTGGATCCAGGGCACCTGGGTGTGGAACAGGATGATCAGGTACATCGCGAGCATGCGCAGCCCGTCGAGCGACGGGCGGTAGGCCCAGGACGTCGTGCGTGAAGCCATGTCGAGGCTCCTTCCCGCGACGCCGCGCGATACGCGCGATCCGGGCAGAGATGGGTGTTAGCACCCATTCCAACCACGGGTACGGCGCCCGGAGGGTGGGAGGACGCATGGCCTTGCTCGGCCTGGAGTCCGGAGGTGCCGTTGCCCGTCGCGGTGGAGTCGGCGTTCGACCAGTGGGCCATGAGCTACGAGCACAGCGACCTCCAGCGGCTGCTGTTCGACCCGGTGCACGCGACCGTCGTGGCCGAGCTCGGCCGGCACGTGGTCGACCGCAGCGCGGTGGTCGACGTGGGCTGCGGCACGGGGCGGCTGCTCCGCCGCCTGGACGGCGTGTTCGCGACGAGCGTGGGTGTCGATCCGGCCTCGGGGATGCTCGTCGCGGCCCGCCGCCTGGGCACCCGCGCGGGACTCGTGCGCGCGGGTGCCGAGCGGCTGCCGCTGGGCGACCGGTCCTTCTCGCTCGTCACCACGACACTCTCGGCGCGGCACTGGTCGGACGTGAACGCCGGGCTCGCCGAGCTGGCCCGGGTGCTGGCGCCGGGCGGGCTCGTCGTGGTCGGCGAGGCGCGCACCGGGCGCACGCCGTTCGTCGACGCGGCGGTGGCCGGTCGGCACGGGCTCGACGTGGTCGCGTGCGTCCCCGCGCCGGTGCGCGGTCCGGTGCCACCGGCCGACGTGGTGACGTTGCGCCGCACGCCGCGCCGCTAGCGTCACGGTGTGGACACCGACGGCGTCGAGCTCACCTTCCGGCAGGTCTCCGGGCTGCGACCGTTCGTGATGGCGGAGGTGGACGGCTTCCCGGTCGGCCTGATGGTGCACTCCAACGCAGGCTTCCGCGCGATGGTGACCCACGACGTCGCCGCCCGGGCCGGTCTCGACCTGGCACCGGTGGAGCAGCCGCGCTACGGCATCGAGGCCGTCGGCCGGCTCGGCTCCCGTGGCCGCACCACCGCGGTCGCGGACCTCCGGGTCGGTGACGACCTCGCCGCCGGGGTCGAGATCGCCGTGTTCGACGTACCGCAGGACGAGCCGGTGGACGGCATGCTCGGGATCGGCTGGCTGCGCGAGCGAGCGGTCGCGGTCGACCTCGGGGCGGGCCGGCTGCGGTTCGGCGGCGACGCAGTGGCCGGGACCGCGATGGCGTGGGACGACGGCTGGCAGGCGTACGTCGTCGACACGAGGGTCGACGGCTCGCCCGCGCGATTCGTCGTGTCGACGGTGGCGGGCGTCGTGCTGGACCCGGCGGCCGCCGCACGGCTCGGGCTCGGCCTGGGCGACGTGGTGGACGAGGACGGCGGCCCGACCGGCACCGTCGTGCAGGTCCGGCCCGTCCGGACGCCGTGGAGCGTCGAGCTCGACGGCCACGCGCGAGCGGTGCCGGAGGCGATGAGCTGGGACCTGTACGCGTACGCAGACCGCCCGCGACCGGCGTCCGGCGGGATCGACGGGTTCCTGGGCTGCGAGCTCCTCGTCCGGGAGCGGGCGGTGGTCGACTTCGGGCGCGGCGAAATCGCGTTGCCTCCCCCGGACCGCCCCTCCTAGCGTGACCGCCATGGCCGTGGAGCTGTACGCCCTGACCTTCGACGCGAACGACCCCCGCCGCCTCGCCGACTTCTGGGCGGGCGTGCTGGACCTCCAGGAGGGGGACGACCCGTACGGCGCGGTCTCGCTGCTGCCGAACCCCGGCACCGGCTTCCGGCTCCGCTTCCAGGACAACCCGCGCGCGAAGGGTGTCCACCAGAACCGCGCCCACTTCGACCTCGCCAGCGCCTCGCTCGACGAGCAGCAGGCGACCGTCGACCGGGTCCTCCGGCTCGGTGGCCGGCACTACGACGTCGGCCAGCTGCCCGAGGAGGAGCACGTCGTGCTCGCCGATCCCGAGGACAACGAGTTCTGCGTCATCGAGGCGGGCAACGGCTTCCTCGCCGGCTGCGGCCTGGTCGGCGCGCTCTCGTCGGACGGCTCGCAGGCGACCGGCTACTTCTGGAGCCGGGCCCTCGGCTGGCCGCTGGTCTGGGACCAGGACGAGGAGACCGCGATCCAGTCGCCGCAGGGCGGATCGAAGATCAGCTGGGGAGGCCCGCCCGTGGCGCCGAAGCCGGTCAAGAACCGGATCCACCACGACCTCGTGCCGTCCACCGACAGCGACGTGGCCGACGAGGTCGAGCGGCTCGTGTCGCTCGGCGCGCGCCGGATCGACATCGGTCAGGGTCACGTCGACTGGGTGGTCATGGCCGACCCCGACGACAACGAGTTCTGCGTGCTGCCGCGTCCCTGAACCCCGCCGTACCGACGGCCGAGCGTCCCCACCGGACGACCCTCCGGGCGGCGTCCGCGTGGGCAGGTTGACCTATTGACCGGTCTTCCGCCGGAGGGTGACGCTCGAAGCATCGCCCGAGCCTCGAACGAACGCCCCGCGACCTGCAGTGAGGGGGCAAGCATGGGCACAGACAGCTCCGTCCAGCCTGAGGGTGTCCGCGAGCCGCCTCGCGCCGAACCCTCTCCCCGAGCACCGGAGGAGACGGACCTCGGCGATCGCGCCCTGTTCCGGCTGGGTTCCGTGCTCGGGGTGCTGGGCGTCCTGCTGGTGCTGGTCATGGAGGGGTTCCTCCATCCCAGCCGCGCGCACCCGAACGACTCGCACGCCGCGTTCCGCGAGTACGCCGCATCCGGGTCCTTCACCTCCATCCACGTGGCCGACTTCGTCGGGACCTTCTGCATCGTGGTCGCGCTGGTCGCGCTGTACCGCTCCGTGGCCCCCGAAGGCGGCTGGCCGCGGGCGTGCGCCACGGTCGGCGTCGTCGGCGCCGTGGTCGTGACGGCCGTCTTCGCCGTACAGATGGCCGTGGACGGGGTCGCGCTCAAGTCGGCCGTCGACCACTGGGTGTCGGCACCGGCGGCTCAGAGGCCCGCGGCGTTCCTGGTCGCGGACGGGATCCGCGACATCGAGAAGGGACTGAGCGGGTTCTTCCAGATCGCGAACGGGTTCGCGCTCCTGGGGCTCGGGCTGGCCGTCGCCGTCGGCCGCACGCACCCTCGCTGGCTCGGCTGGGTCGGCGTCCTCGCCGGCGTCGGAGCGCTCACCGGAGGCTGGGTCACCGCGCACACGGGGTTCTCGATGTCGGCCAGCCGGTTCTCGTTGCCGACCGTCGTCTCGCTGGCGGTCTTCGTGCTGGGCGTCTGCGCGGTGCTGTGGCGTCGCGCCTCTCATGACGGAGCCGAGAGCTGACTCCACCGATGTTCCACGACGATCGAGGAAGTCCGAGATGTCGAGACCCACACGGCTGAGCGCCTCCCTGCTCGTCCCGGCACTGCTCGTCGCCTCCACGGTGACCTGGGCGGCCGGTGGGGGCGGGGCGAGCGGCCCGGTGGAGGAAGGGGCGCCGTACGAGATCCCGGGCGTGGAGATCGAGTCGCACGACCACGTGCCGCCGATGATCGACAGCCGCGGCAACCTCTACCGGGTCACCGAGGACAGCGAGGCCCACGGCAACCGTCCGCAGGTGATGAAGTCCACCGACGGCGGCGTGACCTGGGTCGAGCAGGACCCGCTGCACCGTCCGTCGAGCGGCGACACCGAGGGCGGCTGGGCGCTGCAGGACGGGCCCACGATCTGGTTCGTCTGGGAGTCCACCGACGTCCGGTTGCTGCGGTTCAACACCTCCGACCACCCCACCGCACCGGACACGTACCAGTTCCAGAACGAGGTCGCGGCACCTGCGACCGACCCGGGACACGACCAGTACGCGTCGTTGGCCGAGAACGCCGACGACAGCCTCTGGGTCGCCTACGGAGGCGGGACCTTGGGCGCGCCCCACTCCTCGGTCGTGCGGCGTGACCCGCAGGGCACCTACACCAGCCGGGAGACCATCGACCCCGCCGCGGCGACGACCGCTCCCCGGCTGATCAAGGGCACCGGTGACCGCACGTACGTCTTCTACAAGACGGCCGACAACCGGATCTACTTCCGAGCCCTCTCCGCCAACGGGACGCTGTCCGCGCCGACCCGGGTCGACAGCGGCGGCACGAACACGATCCCGACACCGCTCACCAACGTGGTGAGCTACGCCGACGGCCGAGACGAGGTCCTTGTGGTCCTCTTCGCCGGCCCGGACGGGATCCTCCGCTCGGTCGACGTCCGCAACGGTGTCCCCGGTCCTGAACAGGTCGTCAGCAGGACCCCGGTCACCATCAATCCGGGCGCCACCACCAACGATGCCGCCGTGGCCCACCTGGCCGTGGTCGGCACCACCGTCATCGCCATGTGGTCCGACGCCGCGGACGGCGACGTCTACAGCGACCAGCGGCTCGACGGCGGCCAGTGGGGTCCCGACACCCTGCGGGTCGACACCGGCACGGGCACCGCCAGCGACGTGCAGTACGTCTACCTCAACGTGATGCGGCGGTCAGGCGACCGAGCCACCATCGGGTTCACCTATGACGTCGGGCCGACCGTGGACGACGACTCCAACATCTTCTACCAGCAGTTCACCGTCGCCGGCCTGCCGACCGCGCCCGGCTCCGGCCCCGGCCCGGGTGGGACCACGTTCACGGCGGTCGACCCGCCGAAAGGACTGGTGCCGCGGCGGTCGACGCCGTTGCGCCTGCAGGTGCGCGACGCCGACGGGCGGCCGGTGGACGGGCGCACCCTGGGCGTCGTCGTGCGCGACACCGTCACCGGGGACCATCGGCGGCGTGAGCTGACCAGTGCCGGAGACCGGACGATGGTGCCCGTCCGGGGCTACGCGCACCCCACCCGGGTCACGGTCAGCGACGCGGCCGCCGGCACCAAGGGCCTGGTGCTCGACTTCCTGGTCAAGCCGCGCGTCAGCGCCACCGGCGCCCGGACCGCTCCGGGCCGGTACGCCGTGCACGGTCGGATCCACCCGGCGTCCACCAGCAGCGTGACCCTCCAGCGCCGGATGAGCGACGGCTGGGTGCGGCTCGAGCGACACACCTCCGGGCCGTCCGGACGCGTCACCTTCACCGGTGAGCCTCCCGGCACCTACCGGCTGACCGTCCCCGCCGCCGGCAATCGAGTCGCCGCGCACTCGCACCGGCTGCAGCTCGGCCACGGTCGGGGCTGACCGGTCTCGCGGTGGTCGCCACGGGGCGATGAGAGGGTTTCCCCATGGCAGAGGGGGCGACTCAGGGTCGCGAGGTCGTGCTCGAGACGGATCGCCTGCTGCTGCGTCGGTGGCGCGTGGCCGATGCCGCCGTCCAGCGCGAGCTGTGGACCGAACGCGACCCCCGGGTGCCGCCGCACCGCCGGATCGACGCGGACGGACATCCCACGATCGCCGACATCGAGGAGTGGATCCGCGCCGACCGGCCGTCGCCTACCGGGTTGCTGGCGGTCGAGCGCAAGGCCGCCGGCGATGTCATCGGCTACTGCGGTCTGGTCGACAGCGGACGGGGATCGGAGACGGAGCCGGAGCTGGCGTTCGAGCTGCTGCGCCGGGTCTGGGGTCAGGGCTACGCGACCGAGGCCTCCCTGGCCGTGCTGGACTGGGCGCGCTCGTCAGGGCACGAACGCCTCTGGGCAACGGTCTGGGACTGGAACACCGCGTCCCGCCGCGTCCTCGAAAAGCTCGGGTTCACCGAGACCGAACGGCACGAGGTCGACCCGGTCCGCGGTACCACGTTGTTCACCACGATCCGGCTCTGAGCGACTCCGCGCTGGTCAGAGCCTCGCCCGGTCCAGCCACCGGTGGTCGTCGCGCCACACGATGACGAGCGGCACGAGGGCAGCGATCGAGATGAGGACGCACACGGCGACCTGGATGGCTTCGCTGACAGCACCCACGTCCTCCAGTGTGCATCCATTCGCACGCGCTGAAGGCCCTCGAGGGCCACACGACCGATCGTCGTCGGTTGCGCAACAGCGGCTTATGGGAGGATCTGCGAGGTCTGGAGCACCCCGGACCCGAACCTGGTCGCGCACGCACAGCGCGGCGTGCACTGACGAGAGTTGCAGACATGAAGCGCGAGGCCGCCGTTCCCGGTGATGCACCGAGCACGGACGCCGTGCTCCCGGGCGACGGTGCCGTGAGCCATCCCGGGTTGGGCAGCCTGCTGGACAAGGTGCGAGCGACGCTGCACGCCAACACCGCCACCCTGCTCGTGCTGGACAGCACCCGGACGCTGCTCGAGCCACTCGCCACCGTCGGTCTCGACCGCACGCTGCGACGGGCTCGCCGAGTGCCCATCGGTCGCGGTTTCGCCGGCCGCATCGCGCAGACTCGCCAGCCCGTGTTCCTGACCAAGGTCGACGACTCGACGGTCGTGAACCCGGTTCTCGTCGACCATCACGTGCGGGCGCTGCTCGGGGTCCCGGTACTGCACGGGAGCGAGCTCGTGGGCGTGCTTCACGTCGGGTTCCTGCAGGAGCACTCCGCGAGCGAGGAGGCCACGCGGCTGCTCTCCGAGTTCGCGGCCGAGCTCGGATCCCTCCTCCACGATCAGTTCGCCGTCGAGGAGCACACCGCCGCGCTGACGCTTCAACGGAGCCTGCTGCCCACCGCGGTGGTTGCGCCACCCGGAATCTCGATCGCGGCGCGCTACGTCCCCGCGGACGGTGACCTCGGCGGTGACTGGTACGACGTCTTCGAGCTGCCGGGGAAGCGCCTCGGCATCGTGATGGGAGACGTCGTCGGCCACGGTCTGGATGCGGCGATCGTCATGGGCCGCCTGCGCAGCGCACTGCGCGCCTACGCGCTCGATCACGACGACCCGGCCGAGGTCCTCTCGCACCTGGACCGAAAGCTCTGCCACTTCGAACCGGGCGCCTTCGCCACGGTCATCTTCGGCGTCTCGAGCGCCCCGTTCACCGAGTGGCAGTTCAGCTCCGCGGGGCACTATCCGCCCCTGGTCGCCACGGCTGGGAAGCCGGCGGCAGCCGCCAGCGTCCGCAGCGACCGACTCCTGGGAGTGTCGCCCGATGCACGCAGGCGAACCACGCTCGTACCCGTGCCTGTGGGGGGATTCCTCTGCCTCTACACCGACGGCCTTGTCGAGCGGCGTCCGCAGGCCGATGGATCCCACCGGCTGGCCGTGCCGAACAACACCGCACTGCTGGCCAGGGCCCTGAGCGAGGGTGGGGACCCGGAGATGTGCTGCATCCGGGCGCTCGCCGAGGTGGTCGGCGACCACGTTGCCGACGACGACATCGCGGTCCTCGTGGCGCACGTCGAACCGGCAGGCGGAAACGACGAACCCCCGGCCGAGGAGGACGTCCCCTGATCTGGGGTCTCACTCGGAGCGCGCCTGTCGGAATCGAACCGACGACCTGTCCATGACGAGCGGTCCGGGTGCGGCGAGGCGTCTGCCTGGCCGTGGCCGGCCGTCCACTCGTGGGTACGCCCGGAACACGACCGGCCCTGCCCGTAGCTGCACCCTCTGACGCACATCCAGGCGGCGTACAGTGAGGTTGCCGCTGGTTCCTCGCGCACGGATGTCGTCTGTGCCGTCTCCGGTTCTCACTAGCAGATCTCCGGATCCGGATCGAGTGCAGTGGACCAGGCACCCCGCGACCAGTCGGTTGCCCTCGACTCTCTCCATGCGTTGCTCCTGACCGCGCCCGCGGTGGAGACGTTCCTCCAAGAGGTCGCCGAGCTCGCCTCCGTCCTGGTGGAGCCGGCCGCGTCGGTCGGCATCACCGTCCACTTTCGGAGGGAACCGGTGACCGTGGCGTCGAGCGACGAGCGTGCATCGTTGGTCGACGCGGAGCAGTACACCGTGGGCGAAGGCCCCTGCCTCGAGGCGATGCGGACCGGGCTGGTGGTCGAGGTCGAGGACCAGCGCGTCGATCCCCGTTGGAACGGCTACGGACCTCGAGCGCTCGAACAGGGCGTGAGGTCGTCCCTGAGCCTGCCGCTGTTCGTCGACGGCCGGTCGGTCGGAGCCGTGAACCTGTACAGCCATGACCGGGTGGGCGCATTCGGGGGTGACGTCCTGCAGCTTGCCCGGAGATTCGCCGACCGCGCTTCAGTGGCCCTGGCGCTCACCATTCGTTACAACGAGCAGGTGAGCACGTCCCACCAGCTGGAGGAGGCTCTGGCCTCACGAACCCTCATCGACCAGGCCATCGGGATCCTCATGGCAGAACAGCGCTGCAACGCCCATGAGGCCTTCGACCTGCTGCGCAGGCACTCCCAGCGCCAGAACCGCAGGCTTCGCCGTGTGGCCGAGGACCTGATCACACGGGTCAGCGGGGCCCCTCCGGCCCCATCCCAGCCGTTCGAGCACGGCTCATCCGACTGACACCCCCAGATCCCCTCGGGTCCGGCACGAAGTCCTTGTGACCGGCGGGCTGCGCTCCTAGGGTGAGAGACGTAGCGGTTGGGAGAGCAGCCGCGCGGCCCATCGTCTCCAGGGCCGCGATCCACTCCCTGTAGCCCCGGAGGGCGGCAGTGCTCTCATCCTGTTGGCCGTCCGGCCAAGCCCAGCGCCCCACGCGCATGGATCGCGTCCGACATGTGTGACCTGACCGCAGACCAGTTCGCCACGTTCCCGGACTCCAAGTTCAGTCCCATGCACGCGCGCGCCTTCGTGCGCGAACACGGCTGCCCCGAGCACGCGAGCGCCGCCCTGGGTGCACTGCTGCTGGTCACGACCGAGCTGGTCACCAACGCGGTCCTGCACGGAGTTCCTCCGATCAGCGTGCGGCTGCGTTGCCTCGGCACCGAGGTCCACGTCGTCGTCGGCGACACGGGCGAGGGACTCCAGGTCCTGCGAGCGGCGCCCGGGTCCCCGGGCCTCGGGCTGCGCATCGTCGCGGACGTCGCCGACGCCTGGGGGACCACCCCGCTCCCGTCCGGCACCGAGCTCTGGTGCCGGATCCCGACGGGTGTCTTGCCGAAACGGTTCGGTCGGCGTTCCTCCGAGTCCCGCTTCGGATGGTCGTGACCGCCCACGTCGAAGCTCTTGTCGCGAACGGCCTCACCCGCAGTTGGAGCCGAAGGTCGAGGCATGCCTGACCTACGTATCACGACGACCTCGAAGAGGACGTTGCTGTGGGCTGCGCAGCTCGTCGACGCACAGCTGCTGCGGACAGCGCTGGACGACGCTGGGGTCCGGTGGGAGCCGGTGCGCCGCGCGACCGTGGCCGACGAAGCGGTCGTCGGCGTGGAGATCGGAATGGCGTCTGCCGACGCTTTGTTTGCGGCAGCTGCCGTCGGTTTCGCTTTCCGTTGGCACGAGCAGCAAGACCCGCGCAGCCGGGTCGGTGAGCTGTACGGGTTTCGTGTCGACCGGGTCTGACCGGGTCTGACCGGGTCTGGCGACGCCCATGCCGCACCCACTGTTCGTCATGGCGCGGACGCGCGGCATGAGTGAACCCCGTGCAACTAGTCGACTTTCCAGTCCTGTTTGTAGTCCGGGTGGTCGGCGTAAGGCATCGCCAACAGCTGCAGCGTCGCCGTCGCTGCGTCTTGGAGGGTCTCGACCGTCATCGGCACCGGACCCGCCGGGTCGGCGGCATCTGGGGCAAGGAGCGAGATGATCCGTCGGTGCACCTGGTACTCCAGCATCTGGCGCTCGTAGGCCGCCTGAGCATCCAGGTCAGACGATTCCGCGTGGACCAAGAGCTCGGCGATGACCCGCTCCAGGATCGCTTCGCCCTCGGCGGTTCGCGCGATCAGGAAGTCGACGATCCTCACGAGTCCCCTTTCGTCAGCGTTACCCAGATTATTCCGGAACGCTGTCCGGGACGCGAGAGCCGAATTACGGCCACGAGCCGCAGCCGGACTGATCAGGCTTCGGCCCAGGTGCCGATTCGCCTTGACCGCGGATCGCGGCTGCGATGCACAGTGGGATGCACAGTCGCGCGAGACGGAGGGAAACAAAGAACCCCAGGTCGAGGGCGATGGCCTCTGACCTGGGGTCTCACTCGGAGCCGCCTGTCGGAATCGAACCGACGACCTATTCATTACGAGTGAATCGCTCTACCGACTGAGCTAAGGCGGCGCGCTGCCCGGAGTTCCGGCAACGTGGTCCGGGTCCGGGCAACGTCCGCGAGTATACGGTTCCGCGCCCCGTCACGCGAAACCGGAGCCGGGCCTCCCTGAAGGCCCGGCTCGGCCGGCCTCAGGCCGCCAGCGTGGGGGTGACGCGCTCGGCGACGGCCTTGCCGGTGAGCCAGGTCTGGCTCGCGCCGCACCAGCAGGTGTGGGTGACGACGATGCCGGCGTCGGTGTTGACCAGGGACGTCACCTGGCTGGGGAAGACGAGCTGGCGCTTGCGGCACTCGGTGCAGACGTGGTCGAACATGGGGTGACCTCCCTCGAGCTGTCGGATGGGTACCCCTCCATGGTGGGCGATCGGGAGCCATAGGGGTAGCCTGGCTTTCCTTCGACTACCCAAGGTCAGACCTATGCTTTCCCTGCACCAGCTCCGCTGCTTCCTCGCCACCTACGAGACCGGCTCGCTGACGGCCGCGGCCGAGCAGCTCGGGTACGCCCAGCCGTCGGTGTCCGAGCAGATCCGCGCGCTCGAGAAGACGCTCAAGACCACGCTGTTCCGCCGGGTCGGGCGTGGCGTCGTGCCGACGACCGTCGCCGACTCGCTGCGCCCGCACGCCGAGGCGACGCTGGCCGCGGCCGAGGAGGCCCGGCGCGCGGTCGCGAGCGTGACGGCGCTGGAGACCGGGACGATCCGGTTCGGGATGTTCGGCACCGCCCGCCTGTACGCCGGCGCGGGGCTGGTCGCCGACGTGCTCGCCCGCCACCCCGGTGTGCGCGTCGAGCTGATCGGCCAGAACTCCACCGACGTCCAGGACGACCTGCGCCGTGGCCGGATCGAGGCCGCGATGATCGCCGTCACCGCCGCCGAGAGCGAGGGCATGGAGGTGATCCCGGTCGCCCGCGACGAGCTGGTCTACATCAGCGCCGACCCCCAGGCGATCCAGTCACCGGTGACGGCGCAGAGACTGGCCAACGCTTCGCTGGTGATGCCGGAGACGACCTGGCGCGCGACCGACTCGACCCGGATCGTGCTGCGCCAGATGCTGCACGAGGCCGGCCGCAACCCGCAGACCCGCATCGAGGTCGAGGACGTCGAGACCGCCGTCGAGCTCGTCGGCCTCGGCCTCGCCGACTCGGTCATCCCGCGCGGGGCGGCCGAGCAGCTGCTGCCGCGGCTGGCGCCGCACGCCGGCTTCGTGTCGCTGCGGCCCCGCCAGTTCGACACGTTCGCGATCGTGCACCGGGCCGGCGCGACCCTCTCCCCCGCGGCGCGGCTGATGATCGAGATCGCGACGAAGCGGATCCAGGAGATCGCGGACCCCGTGCACCCCCGCTAGGGACCTCGCTCAGCAGTCGACGGTGCCCTGCGGCACCTTCCCGGACACGAGGTACGACTCGACCGCCGAGTCGACGCACTCGTTGCCGGCCAGGTATCCGGTGTGCCCGTCGCCGTCGCGGCGCACCAGCACACCCGAGTCGAGCTGGTCGGCGAGCGACTCGGCCCACTCCAGCGGGGTGGCGGGGTCGCGGGTGGTGCCGATGACCAGGATCGGCGGGGCACCCGCGGCCCGGATCGGCTCCGGCACGCGCCCCGTGTGGATCGGCCACTCGGCGCAGCTGGACAGGCTGTAGGCGAAGATCCGGCCGAAGGTCGGCGAGACCTCCTCGAAGCGGCGGACGTGCTGCTGCACGTCGGCGCTCGGGATCGCGTCGTCGTGGTCGAGGCAGTTGACGGCGTACAGCGCCTCGAGCGAGTTGTTGGCGTAGCCGTTGGCTCCGCGGGAGACGTAGGAGTCCGAGAGCGAGAGCAGGATGCTGCCGTCTCCGCCGAACGCCGAGCGCAGCGCGACGTCGAGGGTGGGCCAGAAGTTCTCGTTGTAGAGCGGCGCCCAGATACCGAGCACGGCGTTGCCCTCGTGGAGCGTCCGGTCGCCGGCGTCGAGTGGCTTCCGCTCGATCTGGTCGAGCAGTGCCCGGATGCGCCGGGTGCCGGCGTCCACCGAGCCGCCGAGGAAGCAGTCGCCCCGGTCGACGCAGGCGCCGACGTACGCCCGGAGCGCGGTCTCGAAGCCCTTGGCCTGCACGAGGTTCAGCCGCAGCGACGACACGGACGGGTCGAGCGCCCCGTCGAGCACCATGCGGCCGACCCGCTCGGGGAAGAGGTCGGCGTACGTCGCACCGAGGAAGGTGCCGTACGACGCCCCGAAGTAGCTGAGCTTGCCGTCGCCGAGCGCGGCGCGCAGCACGTCGATGTCGCGGGCGGCCTCGACGGTCGACATGTGCTCGGCGAGCTCGCCGCTCTTCGCCACGCAGCCCTCGCCGAAGCGCGCGAGCAGCCGGTCGGAGCGCTTGCGCTCGGCGGCGGTGTCGGGGTCGGGGTCGGCGGCGACGAAGGTGTCGAGCTGGGCGTCGGTCAGGCAGTCGATCGGCGTGGACCGGCCGACCCCGCGCGGGTCGAAGCCGACGATGTCGAAGGCCTGCTGCAGCTCGCTGCCGAAGTAGTTGTCGGCGTTGCTGGCGTAGTCGACGCCGGACCCCCCGGGGCCGCCGGGGTTCACGACGAGCGAGCCCACGCGCTGCTCGTCGCTGCGCGCCGGGACGCGCAGGACCGAGAGCTCGACCGTCTCGCCGTCGGGGTCGGCGTAGTCGAGCGGCACCTCCAGCCGGGCGCACTCGTCGTCGCCGCAGTCCTTCCAGTCGAGCTCCTGCTCGTAGAAGCGCGTCAGGTCCGGCTCGGCGGCCTCCTCCGACGGCTCGGCCGACTCGACCGGGCTGGGCGACAGCGACGGCTCCGGCAGCGCCGGCTCGTCGTCGTCGGAGAACAGCCCGCAGCCGGCGAGCGTCGTCGCGAGCACGACGGCGAGGACGGCGGAGCGGAGGCGGGCGGGGTGGCGCACAGGAGCACTGTACGGGTGGGCCGGTGGCGCTCCGCCGGCCTACACGCGCAGGGCGATCATCATCGCCTCCAGCGTGAGCAGCGGCGTCGCGTTGAACTCGCTCATCTGGTTGCGGGCGAAGAAGATCGCGTCGATGCGCCGCAGGTTGGACTCCGGGGAGGTGCGCCGGGCGAGGTCGGCGACGTCGGTGCGGGACTCCTCGTTGACCAGCGCGCCGGGTGCGCCGGCCTGGACCGCGATCACGTCGCGGTAGACGGACGTGAGGTCCATCAGGCTGCGGTCGATGACGTCCATCTCCCGGCGTTTCTGCCGCTGCTTCTGGCTGTGCGTGAGCTCGCGCAGCGCGGCCCGGTAGGTGCGCGACGCCTTGGCCTTGCGGTCGTCGCCGTAGGTCGCGTCGAGCTCGGCCAGCTCGCGGGCGTTGGCCGCGTCGGTGATCGCCTCGGTCTCGTCCTTGGCGATGTCGATCAGGTTGGCGGCGGCGTTCATGCAGGCGCCGAGCGAGGTGAGCCGCCCCGGCAGCGCGACGACCTCGCGCCGGCGGTTGCGGGTGGCCTCGTCGCGGGCGAGGGCGCGGGCCCGGCCGATGTGGCCCTGGCTGGCGCGGGCGGCGAACGCCGCCAGCGGCGGGGCGGTGCCGTCCTTCTCGACCAGGAAGGCCGCGACCTGCTCGGCCGTGGGCGTCGAGAGCGCGACGTGGCGGCAGCGGGAGCGGATCGTCTGCGGGACGTCCTCGAGCGTCGGGGCGCACAGCAGCCAGACCGTCTTGGGGGTCGGCTCCTCGATGGACTTCAGCAGCGTGTTGGCGGTGCGGCCGCCGGCGTCGCCGAGCCGGTCGGCGTCCTCGATGAGCATGACCTGCCAGCGCTTCTCCACCGGGACGAGGGCCGAGCGCACGACCAGCTCGCGCATGTCCTTGATGTAGAGCATCGAGGTCTCGGACCGGGTGACGCTGACGTCGGGGTGGGTGCCCGCCAGGGCGGTGTGGCACGCGTGGCACTCGCCGCAGCCGCCCTGCGGGCACTGCAGCGCGGCCGCGAACGCGAGCGCGGCGTTGGAGCGTCCCGACCCGGGCGGCCCGGTGAACAGCCAGGCGTGGGTCATCCCCTGCCCGGCCGCGGCCCGGGCGAGCGTGTCGGCGACGTGGTGCTGGCCGACCAGGGTCCGCCAGACCGCACCAGGGGCGACGGTGGTCATGCGGGGTCCACCCCCGTCCCGCGCCGGGCCGCGTCGAGCAGCGGCTCGACCCGCGCCCGGATCTCCGAGGCGATGTCGTCGATGGAGGCACGGGCGTCGACGACGAGGTAGTGCTCCGGCTGCCCGGACGCGAGCTGGAGGAACATGTCGCGCACCCGCTCGTGGAACTCGACCGACTCGCCCTCGATGCGGTCGCGCTCCTCGAACCGGGACATCCCATGCTGGGGCGGCAGGTCGAGCACGACGGTGAGGTTGGGGCGCAGGTCCGCGGTGGCCCAGCGCGCGATGCGCTCGACCTCGAGGTCGGCCAGGTCTCGGCCCGCGCCCTGGTAGGCGAGCGTGCTGTCGACGTAGCGGTCGGTGATGACGACGGCCCCGCGCGCGAGGGCGGGTGCGACCACGGAGTCGACGTGCTCGGCCTTGTCGGCGGCGTAGAGCAGCGCCTCGGTGCGGTGGGAGATGTTGCCGGTGGCGGGGTCGAGCACGATCCGCCGCAGCTCCTTGCCGACGTCGGTGTCGCCGGGCTCACGGGTCAGGACGACGTCGTACCCCTCGGCGGTGAGCCACTCCTGGAGCCGCTTGGCCTGCGTCGACTTGCCGGCGCCCTCGCCGCCCTCGAGCGCGATGAAGCACCCCGTCGCCGAGTAGACGCCCAGCGTGCCGCTGAACGAGTGCCGCAGGTCGTGCACCAGCGAGGTCCCCTTCCGGTCGTCCATCTGACGGTAGGCCGTGACACCGACAATCGTCATCGCGATCGCGGCCAGGAGGAACGTGATCGCGGCGCCGTTGTAGACCAGCAGCGGCTCGCCGGACCGGTCCTCGCCGGGCAGGTCGATGGTGCCGATGGTGCCGGCGACCAGCGGGGCGGCCGCGAGCACGAGGGCGAGCACGAGCCGGATCATCGAGCCGACGAACGCGAAGGTGCGGCCCCGCACGTCGTCGGGCACCTCGAGACCGAGCAGCGTGTTGCCCGTGATCCACGCGACGCCGGCGGCGAAGCCCAGGAGCAGGGTCAGCGCGGTGACGATCTCGAGCTGCTGCACCAGGGCCAGCGGGAACAGCAGCAGCCCGGTGGTGGTCAGCGCGATGCCGAACAGCCGCCGCCGGGAGAGCCCGTGCAGCAGGCGCGGACCGCGCCACATGCCGAGGCCGAGCCCGGCGAAGACGGTGCCGAACAGCACGCCGTATCCGGGGTCGCCACCGCCGAGGTCGGAGACGAACGTGCGGGCCAGGCCGATCACGACCCCGCCCGCCGCGAAGGCGCCGACGATGCCGATGACCAGGCCGCGGACCAGGGGCGTGGTGCCGACGTACTTCCAGCCGTCGACCACCACGCGCCAGGCGTTGGTGTCGCCCCCGACCGACGCGGGACCGCGCGGGATCGTGGTGAGCGAGGCGATGACCAGGCCGCTGACGATGAAGGTCACGCCGTTGGCGTAGATCGCCAGGTCGATCGGTCCGCGGTCGAAGACGTCGAACAGGTTGCGGTACAGCTTGTCGGCCAGGGTGAGGCCGGTGAAGATCGCCGCCGCGGGGAGGGCCGAGCCGTACG
The DNA here is from genome assembly GCF_004168035.1 of Nocardioides iriomotensis. GTDB lineage: Bacteria > Actinomycetota > Actinomycetes > Propionibacteriales > Nocardioidaceae > Nocardioides_B > Nocardioides_B iriomotensis. The sequence goes on from NZ_SDPU01000010.1 coordinate 125,095, forward strand.
TCGTCGCCAGGCTGATCTGGTTGGCCGCCTCGAGGCGGTACCGGGGGACGAGGTTGGGGACGGTGGCGTCCTTGGCGGGCCCCCACACCAGCGACACCGCCTCGACGAGCACGGTGACCACGAAGATCCACCAGAGCTGACCGACGACGGGGATGGTCAGGAACAGCACGCCCCGGATGTAGTCGCCCCAGATCAGCGTGACCCGACGGTCGATCTTGTCCGCGATGTAGCCGGCGATCGGACCCATCACCAGCGCCGGGAGCACGCGCAGGAAGAGCACCGTCGCGATCGCGTAGTTCTTGCCGGCGTAGGAGTCCGCGCTGGCGTTCGCCATCGCGGTCAGCGCGAGCAGGCCGATCCAGTCCCCCAGGCTGGAGAGGCCCAGACCGATCCAGAGCCGCCGGAAGTCCGGGATCCGCAGGACGGCCGCGAGCGAGTGCGTCGGCGCATGACGGAGGTCGTCGACCGCCGACACGGGTGGGTGTTCGCTCACGGGGTCAGCGTAGGGCGTCGGGTCAGGACTTCTTCGCGGCCTTCTTCGTGGTCCTCTTCGCGGCGGACTTCTTCGTCGACGACTTCTTGGCCGTCGACTTCTTGGCGGCCGACTTCTTCGTCGTCTTCTTGGCCGCCTTCTTGGCGGGGCCCTTGGCCCGGCGCTCGGCGAGCAGCTCGGCGGCACGCTCGATCGTGATCGTGGCCTGGTCGTCGCCCTGGCGCAGCGTCGCGTTGTACTCGCCGTCGGTGACGTAGGGGCCGAACCGGCCGCCCTTGACCGTGACCGTCTGACCGCTCGCCGGGTCGGTGCCGATCTCCCGCCCGGGGTCGGCGGCCGCGCGGCCGCGCCGCTTGGGCTCGGCGTAGATCTTCAGCGCCTCCTCCAGCGAGATCGTGAGGAGCTTCTCCTCGGAGTCGATCGAGCGGGAGTCGGTGCCCTTCTTGAGGTACGGGCCGTAGCGGCCGTTCTGCGCGGTGATCTCGTCGCCCGACTCGGGGTCGGTGCCGACGACGCGCGGCAGGGTCAGCAGCTTGAGCGCGTCCTGCAGCGTGATCGTGTCGAGGGTCATCGACTTGAACAGCGAGCCGGTGCGCGGCTTGGCGCCCTTGGGCGCGTCCTCCGGCAGGACCTCGGTGACGTAGGGGCCGAAACGGCCGTTCTTCGCCACGATGGGCAACCCGGACTCGGGGTCGTCGCCGAGGTGCGTCTCCTCGCCGGCCGGGTTGGCCAGCAGCTCCTTGGCCTTCGCGGGCGTGAGCTCGTCGGGGGGCAGGTCCTCGGGGACGTTGGCGCGGGTGCCGTCCTCGGTCTCGATGTAGGGGCCGTAGCGGCCGACCCGCAGGTCGATGCCGTCGTCGATCGGGAACGTCGCCAGCTCGCGGGCGTCGATCTCGCCGAGCTCGGAGACGAGCTTCTTGAGGCCCTCGACGTCGCCGCCGCCGAAGTAGAACTTCGCGAGCTCGTCATTGCCGACGGCACGACCGGCCGCCACCTCGTCGAGGGTGTCCTCCATGACCGCGGTGAACTCGTAGGACACCAGCCGGGAGAAGTGCTCCTCGAGCAGCCGGATCACCGAGAACGCCAGCCACGCCGGCACCAGCGCGGTGCCCTTCTTGTAGACGTAGCCGCGGTTGAGGATCGTGCCGATGATCGAGGCGTACGTCGACGGCCGGCCGATCTCGCGCTCCTCGAGCTCACGGACCAGGGTCGCCTCGGTGTAGCGCGCCGGCGGCTTCGTCTCGTGGCCGGCCGCGCGCACCGACGCCGCCGACACCGCGTCGCCCTCGGACACGGCGGGGAGCCGGGTCTCGCGGTCGTCGGACTCGGTGTCCGGGTCGTCGCTGCCCTCGACGTACGCCTTGAGGAAGCCGTGGAAGGTGATCACGCGGCCGCTGGCGGAGAACACGACGTCCTCGCCGCTGCTGGCGCCGCCGCCGAGGCGGATCGTCACCGAGCGGCCCTCGGCGTCCTTCATCTGCGAGGCGACGGTGCGCATCCAGATCAGCTCGTAGAGGCGGAACTCGTCGCCGGTGAGGCCGGTCTGCGCGGGCGTGCGGAAGTTCTCGCCGGCCGGGCGGATCGCCTCGTGCGCCTCCTGGGCGTTCTTGACCTTGGAGGTGTAGGTGCGCGGTTTGTCGGGGACGTACTCCGCGCCGTACAGCTCGGTGGCCTGCTGGCGGGCCGCGGCGACGGCCGACTCCGACAGCGTCGTGGAGTCGGTGCGCATGTAGGTGATGAAGCCGTTCTCGTAGAGCCGCTGCGCGATCGACATCGTCCGCGAGGCGCCGTAGCCGAGCTTGCGGGAGGCCTCCTGCTGCAGCGTCGTGGTGCGGAACGGCGCGTAGGGCCTGCGGGTGTAGGGCTTGGACTCGACCGAGCGGACCTCGAAGGCCGTGTCGTCCAGCGCCGACGCGAGGGCCTCGGCGCGGCCGCGGTCGAGGTGCACGACGTTGCTGCTGTCCTTGAGCACGCCCTGGGCCGTGAAGTCGGAGCCGCGGGCCACCCGGGCTCCGTCGACGGAGTGCAGCTTGGCCGGGAACATCCGCTCGTCGTGGCCGGCTCCGGCGTCGAAGGTGCCCTCCAGGTCCCAGTACGACGCGGTGCGGAACGCCATCCGCTCCCGCTCCCGGTCGACGACAAGACGGGTCGCGACGGACTGCACCCGGCCGGCCGACAGGCCGGACATGACCTTCTTCCACAGCACCGGGGAGACCTCGTAGCCGTAGAGCCGGTCGAGGATGCGCCGGGCCTCCTGGGCCTCGACGAGGTCCATGTCGATGTCGCGGGGGCTCTCGACCGCCGCGAGGATCGCCGGCTTGGTGATCTCGTGGAACACCATCCGGCGCACCGGGACCTTGGGCTTCAGCTCGTCGAGCAGGTGCCAGGCGATCGCCTCGCCCTCGCGGTCCTCATCCGTGGCGAGGTAGAGCTCGGAGGCGTCCTTCAGGAGTCCCTTGAGCTTGGTCATGTGGGACTTCTTGTCGCGGGAGACGACGTAGTAGGGGGTGAAGTCGTTGTCGACGTCGACACCGAGGCGCGCCCACGGCTGGCCCTTGATCTTGGCGGGCACGTCGGCAGCGCTCTGCGGGAGGTCGCGGATGTGCCCGATCGACGACTCGACCACGTAGTCGCCGCCCAGGTAGCCGCCGATCGTCTTCGCCTTCGCGGGCGACTCGACGATCACCAGCTTGCGCCCGGCGCCGTTGTTCCCTGCCACGTCCTGTCCTGCTCCTCGTCTCGCTGCGTCCCGGCCGTACCCAGGCCGGAGTTCCGCGCCAGACACGGTAACGCGCCGTGTCAACGGGGAATGCCCAGTGTCCGCGGGGCAGCATGGCACGCCGGAGGCGCCCGGGCCGCGATGTGGCCCCGGTCACGTCGGGTCACGCGGTCGGCGAGAACGACGCCTGGAGGCTCTTCTTCTGCAGCCGCGCGAGCTTCTCGACCAGCCTGGTGTCGGGCTTTCCGCCCCGGCGGGCGCCGATGACCCGGACGTAGACGTTGCCGACGGCGTAGGCGATCTCCATCGAGGTGTAGGGACCGTTGTCGCTCTTCCCGTGGCGGATCTGCCCGACGGCGTCCTCGACCGTGCGCACGGTGTAGGACTCGGCGTCGTCGTCGCCGAACATCATGCTGCGCAGCATGGTTGCGCCGCCGTTGTCACGGGTCTCGAAGAGGTAGACGTGGATCCACCGGTCCTCGGCGCGGTTCTCGGCGTAGACGTGGAAGCCGCGGCGCATCCGGCTCATCCGGAAGTCCTTGAGGACCCTTTTGTCCCCGCCGTAGAAGTTGCGCACGTAGCGCGGCAGCGTGAACGACCCGGTGTCGCCCCCGAGGTCGGTGGGATCGTCGTCGTCCCGGGGCAGGAACCCGGGCGGCACCAGCACGACGTCCCCCAGCGGTCCCTGCACCCGGCCGTCCTGGGCGGGGAGGGGCAGGTTGCTCGGCTTCGGCTCGCTCGGCGAGGGCGAGGCGTCGCTCTCCGCCTGCGCCTCCGGTGCCGCGGAGCCGGCGCCGCAGCCGGCGCCCGAGACGCCCAGCGCGAGGACGGTGGTGAGGGCCGCGGCCCGACGTGCGACGTGCCTGTCCATGTGATCCCCCGATCGACGCGACCTCTGTGCTGGAGGGATGCCCCGAACGGAGGGTCAGGAAACCGTGAGGAACCCGTCGGCCACGAGTCGGCGGACCTCGGGCTCGTAGGTCCCGCGCAGCTCGGCGGCGTCGCGGTCGAGCAGGGTGGCCAGCGCGTCGAGGATCTGCCCGACGGTCAGGTCGCCGTCGCAGGCGCCGACGAGGCCCGCGAGCACGGTGTCGGCTTGGTGCGCGCGGCGCATTCCCCGCTGCTGGCGCAGCACGATCGTCTCGGGGTCCTCGGCGCCGGGAGCACCGGTCGCCTCCTGCCGGACGTCCTCGCGGCGCACCAGCCGGACGCCGGCCAGGTCGGGGTTCGCGGCGAGCGCGTCGTCCCGGCGGGCGCGGGCGGCGACCTCCGGACCGAGCGGCTGCTCCACGTCGTACGGCCACTCCTCGAGGTGCAGCACCGGCTCCCGCTCGACCCGACGGAGGTTGAGCCAGCCGAACCCGACCGCCTCGATCCCCTGCTCGGCGAACCAGGCCAGCCAGGTGTCGTAGCGCGATGCGTAGTCCTGGTCGCCGTGCACGCCGGCGTCCTTGAGCCACAGCTCGACGTACTCCGCCGGGTCGGCGACCTCACGCTGCACCACCCAGGCGTCGACGTCCTGGCCCGCGACCCACCCGGCCACCCGCTCGCGCCAGTCCACGCCCCTGCGGTGCACCCAGTTGGCGAGGACCTGAGCCCGGCCGCCGGGGCTCAGGTGGTCGGCGGCGCCGGAGACGACGCGGCGGACCATCTCGTCGCCGGGCAGGCCGGAGTCCCGGTATACGAGGCGTCGGCCGGTGCCCGGGGAGACGACGAACGGCGGATTGGTGACGATCAGGTCGAACCGCTCGTCGCCGACGGGCTCGTACAGGCTGCCGGCCCGGTCGTCGATGCGGACCCCGTTGAGGGCGGCGTTGAGCCGGGCCATCCGGAGCGCGCGCTGGTTCACGTCGGTGGCCACGACGTGCCGGGCGTGCTCGGCGAGGTGCAGCGCCTGGACGCCGCAGCCGGTGCCGAGGTCGAGGGCGCGCTCGACCGGCTCGCGGACGGTGAGCTGGGCGAGCGTCGAGGACGCCGAGCTGATGCCGAGGACGTGGTCGTCGCCCACCTTCATCCCGCCCCCGTCGAGGCCGGGAGTCAGGTCGCTGACCACCCACCATCCCCGGGTGTCGTCGGCGTAGGGCCGGACGTCGACGCGGGCTCGGACCTCGCCGATGCTGCGCTCGAGCAGGCCGGCGACGCAGAGGGGGTCGACCAGGCCCGGGAGCGCGGCCTCGAGGTCGGCGGCGGGCACGACGGCCTGGAGCAGCCAGAGCCGGACCAGGGTCGACAGCGGGCTGCGGTCGCGGGTGGCGCGCAGTCCCGGCGTGGTCTCGTTGCGGGACAGCGCGCGGTGGGCGACGGGTCCGAGGAGGCCGGCGACGCCCTCGTAGTGGTAGCCGGCCTCGACGAGGTCGTCGCGCAGTCGCTCCACGTCAGCGGTCGAGAGCAGGTCCACGGCTCCCGACTCTATGACCTCGGCAGCGGGACCGGTCAGTCCGCCCGGGACACGGCGAGGGGCCGCCTCCCCGCGGGAGACGGCCCCTCGTGTGGCGCTGGGTCAGGCGGCCTTGACCTCGGCCGGCTCGGACGCGCCGATGGCGACCGGGCGGCGCTTGGACACGTACACCGCCACGGCGATCACACCGGCCGCGGCGAGCGCGATCGCGACCCGCAGCACGGTGTTCTCACCCTCGCCGGCGCTCAGCTGGACGATGGCCGCGGCGATCAGCAGCGAGACCAGGTTCATCACCTTGATCAGCGGGTTGATCGCGGGGCCGGCGGTGTCCTTGAACGGGTCGCCGACGGTGTCGCCGATGATCGTCGCCTCGTGGGACGGCGAGCCCTTGCCGCCGTGGTGGCCGTCCTCGACGAGCTTCTTCGCGTTGTCCCAGGCACCACCCGCGTTGGCGAGGAAGATCGCCATCAGCGTGCCGGTGCCGATCGCGCCGGCGAGGTACCCGGCCAGCGGGCCAACGCCGAGGCCGAAGCCCACGGCGATCGGCGCGAAGATCGCGAGCAGGCCCGGCGTCGCGAGCTCACGCAACGAGTCGCGCGTGCAGATGTCGACGACCCGGCCGTACTCCGGACGACCGGTGCCCTCCATGATCCCGGGGATCTCCTTGAACTGGCGGCGCACCTCGAACACGACCGCACCTGCGGCGCGGCCGACGGCGTTGATCGCCAGGCCGGAGAAGAGGAACACGACCGACGCGCCGATGAGCAGGCCCACGAGCACGTTGGGGCTGTAGACCGCGGTGAGGAACGAGTCGCCCACCTGCGTCACGCCCGCCTCACGGAGGGCTTCGGTGATGGCGCCGGTGTAGGAGCCGAACAGCGCGGTCGCGGCGAGCACGGCCGTCGCGATCGCGATGCCCTTGGTGATCGCCTTGGTGGTGTTGCCGACCGCGTCGAGCTCGGTGAGGATCTGCGCGCCCTCGCCGTCGACGTCGCCGGACATCTCCGCGATGCCCTGGGCGTTGTCGGAGACCGGGCCGAAGGTGTCCATCGCGACGATGACGCCGACGGTGGTCAGCAGGCCGCAGCCCGCGAGCGCGACCGCGAACAGCGAGATCGCGACGACGCCGGAGCCGAGGAGGAACGCGCCGTACACGGCCGCCCCGATGACCAGGGCGGTGAACACCGCGGACTCGAAGCCGACCGACAGGCCGGACAGGATGACGGTGGCCGCGCCGGTGAGCGAGGTCTTGCCGACGTCCTTGACCGGACGGTGGTCGGTGCCGGTGTAGTAGCCGGTGAGCGACAGGATGATGGCCGCGAGCACGATGCCGATCAGGACGGCGATGATCGCGATCATGCGGGGGTTGCCGTCGTAGTCAGCGAGAGCGGCCGGCACGCTGGTGAGCTCGGCGAAGGTGGCGGGCAGGTAGGCGAACGCGGCGATCGTGCTCAGCACCGCGGACACCGCCGCGGAGATGTAGAACGAGCGGTTGATCGTCTTGAGGCCGTTCTCGCCCGGGCGGGGCTTCGTGATGTAGACGCCGAGGATCGCGGTCAGCGCGCCGATGGCCGGCACGATCAGCGGGAACACGAGGCCCTCGGCGCCGAACGCGGCCTTGCCGAGGATCAGCGCGGCGACCAGGGTCACGGCGTACGACTCGAAGAGGTCGGCCGCCATGCCGGCGCAGTCGCCCACGTTGTCGCCCACGTTGTCGGCGATCGTCGCGGCGTTGCGCGGGTCGTCCTCGGGGATGTTGTTCTCCACCTTGCCGACGAGGTCGGCGCCGACGTCGGCCGCCTTGGTGAAGATGCCGCCACCGACTCGCATGAACATCGCGAGCAGCGCCGCACCGAAGCCGAAGCCCTCGAGCACGGTCGGGGCGTCGTTCCTGTAGATCAGCACGACGAGTGCCGCGCCCAGCAGACCGAGGCCGACGGTGGCCATGCCGACGACGCCACCGGTGCGGAAGGCGATCCTCATGGCCGGGTCACGGCCCTCGTCACGCGCAGCGGCCGCCACCCGGACGTTGGCCTTGACCGCGAGCGACATCCCGAAGTAGCCGATGGCTGCGGAGAATCCCGCGCCCACGAGGAAGAAGATGGAGCGGCCGATCTTGACGTCGAGACCGCCGTGCGCCGGCAGCAGGAACAGCAGCACGAACGCTGCCACGGCGAAGATGCCGAGCGTGCGGAACTGGCGCCCGAGGAAGGCTGCTGCACCCTCCTGCACCGCCTGGCCGATGCGCTGCATGTTGGTCGTGCCCTCGCCGGCTGCGAGTACCTGCCTGCGGAACATCATCCCCATGACCAGCGCGACGACCGCGATGGCGAAGACGACGATGACGAAGCTCAGGTTGCCGCCGGACAGGTCCACGGTCGCAGCCTCACCGCCGGTCTCGGCGGCAAAGATGTGCCCGGACATACGTCCTCCTCCGATTGGGCCCGCTCGGGTACCCGTCGTGAATGGGCGCGCACATCCGGCCTGGCCTCGACCAAGGGGATGCCGACAGGCGTGACCTGCCTCACGCGCGATTCGGTGAGCCGGAGTCTACGCACGAAGTAGGGCCGTGGCGGCACCAGGTGTGTGGCATGGCCCACATTTCTTGCCATCCGGAACTCTCGTGGCTTGCGAGACGTCCTGGTCCGCGCTGCGGGGCGGCGTGCGGTGCGCGTGGATCAGGCGGCGCGCACGGGCCACGACATGGTGAGCGTCGTGGTGTCGCCCACGTGGGCGATCGCGAGGTCGTCGATGAGCCCGCGCAGCAGCGCCCAGGGCTCCACCCCGTCGACGTCGGAGTCGGGCTCGTCGTCGACGTGGACGTGACCGGTCGCGACGACGTCGACCACCAGCCGGCCGTCCACCGCCAGGGTCACGGTGACCGGGCCGCTGTCGGAGGCGGGGTCGGCCACCATCAGGGCGCACGCCTCACCGACCGCCAGCCGGACCTCCTCGACGAACTCCTCGTCCTGGCTCGCCCGCCGAGCCACCGCGGCCGCGATCAGCCGCACGGTGCGGACGAGGGCAGGGTCACGAGCGATGGCGACGGTGATTCCCGTCCCCGTGCTCGGGGAGGTGCGTGTGGCCCCCATGGCGGGTCAGTGCTCAGCCAGCGCGTCGGCCTGCGAGCCGTGGATCACGAAGACCTTGGCGAGGCCGGTGATCCGGAAGATCTTGAGCAGCCGCTCCTGGTTGCAGATGAGGCGCATCGAGCCGTCGTGCGCACGCACCTTCTTCAGGCCACCGACCAGGACGCCGAGACCGGTCGAGTCGAGAAAGTCGACCTTCTCCATGTCGATCACCAGGTTGTACTCGCCGTTGCCGACCAGCTCGGTGATCTTGTCGCGCAGCTTGGGTGCGGTGTAGACGTCGATCTCGCCGCCGACCTCGATGATGGTGTGACCACCCTCGTGGCGCGTATCAAGTGACAGGTCCACGCCCTACTCCCTCGATCAGTTGCCGTTCACACGGGTCGGGGCCGACCCAGTGGCCGTCCCCCACGGGTGCATTCAATCATGCACCCCCTCGGCACACCGGTCACTCTGCCAGATTCCGAGCTCACCGTGCAGCGCCTGACCCCCGAAACCGCGTCGGTGGGCTTTGCCAGACTCACGCCGTGTCCCCCAATCGCTCACCGAGCGCCGTCGACGTGCTGCGCCGGCTCGCCGAGCGTCCCCGCCGCGGTGGCGGGCCCGACACGGACGCCGAGACGACCCGGCTCACGCACCTCGAGCTGCTGCCTGCGCGTCCCGGTGCCCGGGTGGACTGGCCCGGGTGGCTGCCGTCCCCGCTGCGCGAGGCGTGGCAGGCGCGCGGCATCGAACGGCCCTGGGCGCACCAGGCGCAGGCCGCCGACCTCGCTCACCACGGCGCCCACGTCGTGCTGTCGACCGGCACCGCGTCCGGCAAGTCGCTCGGCTACCTGATGCCGGCGCTGACCTCCGTGCTCGGGTCACGGGACCGCTTCGGCCGGCGCGGCGCCACCGTGCTGTACCTCTCCCCGACCAAGGCGCTCGCGCAGGACCAGCTCACCTCGCTGCGCGCGCTCGACGTGCCCGGGCTCGCGGCCACCACCCACGACGGGGACTCGAGCCGGGAGCAGCGCGAGTTCGCCCGCGACCACGCGGAGTACGTCCTCACCAACCCCGACATGCTCCACCACTCGCTGCTGCCGGGGCACCAGCGCTGGTCGCGCTTCCTCGGCTCGGTCGCCTTCGTCGTGGTCGACGAGTGCCACCACTACCGCGGCGTGTTCGGCGCGCACGTCGCGCAGATCCTGCGGCGGCTGCGCCGGGTCTGCGCCTTCCACGGCGCGTCACCCACGTTCGTGCTCGCGTCCGCCACGGTCGCGGAACCCGACGTGTCGGCCTCCCGCCTCGTCGGGCTGCCGGTCACCGCCGTGAGCGACGACGCCTCCCAGCGCGGCGAGGTCGCGCTCGCGCTCTGGGAACCGGCGTTCTCGTCGCTCCTCGGCGAGCACGGCGCTCCGGTGCGACGCCCGGCCACCGCCGAGACCGCCGACCTGCTCACCGACCTGGTGGTCGACAACGTCCGCACGCTCGCGTTCGTCCGGTCCCGGCAGGGCGCCGAGTCCGTCGCGATGACGGCCCGCCGGCAGCTCGAGGAGGTCGAGCCCGGTCTCGGCCGCCGGGTCGCCGCCTATCGCGGCGGCTACCTGCCCGAGGACCGTCGTGCCCTCGAGGGCGCGCTGCGCGCCGGCACGCTCCTCGGCGTCGCCGCCACCAATGCCCTCGAGCTCGGCATCGACGTGGCCGGCCTCGACGCCGTCGTCATGGCCGGCTTCCCCGGCACGCGGGCCGCCCTGTGGCAGCAGGTCGGCCGGGCCGGACGCGCCGGGCAGGACGCGCTCGGGGTGCTGGTCGCGCGCGACGACCCGCTCGACACCTATCTCGTGAACCACCCCGAGGCGCTCTTCGGCCGGCCGGTCGAGGCCAACGTGTTCGACCCCGACAACCCCTACGTCCTCGGCCCGCACCTGTGCGCCGCCGCCGACGAGCTGCCGCTGACCGAGCAGGACCTGCCGATGTTCGGGCCGCTCGCGCGCGCCGGCGTCGACGCCCTCACCGAGGCGGGCATGCTGCGCCGGCGCGCCCGCGGCTGGCACTGGACCGACCGTCGCCGCGCCAGCGACCTCGCCGACATCCGCTCCTCCGGCGGCGCGCCGGTCCGGCTCGTCGAGGCCGGCACCGGGCGCCTCGTCGGCACGGTTGACCAGAGCTCCGCGCACGCGACGGTCCACCAGGGCGCGGTGTACCTGCACCAGGGCGACACCTACGTCGTCGACTCGCTCGACCTCGACGACGGGGTCGCCGTGCTCCATCCCGACGACCCGCCGTACTCCACGAGCGCGCGTGACATCACCGACATCGCCATCACCGGCCGGCGGGAGCACGTGGCGTGGGGACCGGCCGAGGTCGCGACCGGCACGGTGCGCGTGACGCACCAGGTGGTGTCGTACGTGCGCAAGCAGCTGCGCACCGGCGAGATCCTCGGCGAGGAGCCGCTCGACCTGCCCGAACGCATCCTCGAGACCAGCGCGGTGTGGTGGACGCTGCCCGACGACGTCCTGGAGGAGGCGGGCTTCGCCGGGCGCGACCGGCCGGGCGCCGCCCACGCCGCCGAGCACGCCTCGATCGGGCTGCTGCCGTTGTTCGCGACGTGCGACCGGTGGGACATCGGCGGCGTCTCGACCGCTCGTCACCCGGACACCGGCATCCTCACGGTCTTCGTGTACGACGGACATCCCGGAGGCGCCGGGTTCGCCGAGCGCGGCTTCCGCGCGGCCGCCGAGTGGCTCACCGCGACCCGGGAGGCCATCGACGGGTGCCAGTGCCTCGAGGGCTGCCCGTCGTGCGTGCAGTCGCCCAAGTGCGGCAACGGCAACAACCCGCTCGACAAGGCCGGCGCCGTGGCGATGCTCGACGTGCTGCTGCGCCACGCTCCGCGCACGTCGTCCTGATCCGCGGACCCGTCCGGGCATGGCCGGTCGTGCGAACGGGAAGGACCTAGACGACGGTCGTACGAGGGCTATCGTGCGAACCACCACCGAAAGGGCCTCACCATGCTGGTGCTCGGACTGATCCTCATCCTCCTGGCCGTCGGCCTGCTCGTGGCGTTCCTGTCGTCGGGCACCCAGCCGGTCACCTTCGACAGCGGCGTCTTCGACGTCACGATGAACACGCTGACCATCTACCTCCTCGGCGCCCTGACCCTGCTCCTGCTCGTGGCCGGTCTCGCGCTGCTGCGGGGTGGCACCCGGCGCGCCGCGCAGCGACGCAAGGAGCGCAAGGAGCTCGCGCGCCTGCAGAAGGAGCGGACCGAGCGCGAGGCGGCATCCGTGCCTGCGGCCGAGACGCGCACCGACAGCACCGACACCGCCACCGCGCCCACCACGGCGACGACCGGCACGACGACGGCGACCGACCCCGGCCCGGCGGCTGGGTCTCACACGGCCGGGACGCCCGGTTCGTCCGACGCGTCCACCACGACGACGACAGAGACCACGCCGCCCACGGAGCCCGGCCAGCACCGTCAGGGCACCTGAGCAGGACCGGCCCGCGCGGAGGCGCGCACCTCGACCTCTCGCCCGAGTGCCTGGGGACCGGCGCGGCTCAGCGTGACGACCAGCTCCTGGTCGGCGACGTCGCAGCGCCGTAGCGTCGCACCGTTGCGGCGGGCGATCGTGCCGGCCGCGGCGCAGCCGTCGTCGCCGCGCTGGAGCGCGGACGCCCCGGCGAGAGCGGCGAGGTCGGCAGCCGCCTGGACCCGGCGCTGGGAGACGAGCACGCCGCCCTGGAACGCGAGGACCAGCGCGGCGAGCAGGAGCAGGCCCACGAACGGGGTGATCCAGACGGCGGAGCCGCGGTCGCCGCGCGCGTGGCGGCCGGTCACTGCTGCTCCCGGGCCGCCACGGCCTCGGCGCGCACCGTGACGTCCGGGAGGAACGCCAGGAGTCCGCCGGGCCCGCCGACAGCGGCGGACACCTCGACGGTCACGTCACTGCTGCCGCCGCCGACGGCGAAGTCGGCCCCGGCGGGTGCCACCCGCCGGCCGAGCTCGAGAGCGGTGGCGCGGGGCTCGTCGCGGGCCAGGGCGCGGGCCACCTCGCGCGCGGCGTCGACGGTGCGCGTCTGGGCGGCTGCCAGGGCCAGCAGCCACACCAGCGCGATGGTGAGGGCGGCGAGGACCGGCATCACCATCACGGCCTCCGCGGTGGCGGCACCCCGCTCGGTGCGCCGCCCCGGGCCGGGGGCGCGCAGCAGGCACGCCCCCGACTCGGTCCTCGTGGGTCGCTGCATCAGCCGAGGCCGATGACCTTGAAGATCAGCTCGAAGAGCATCTTCAGCAGGTCCTGCCCCCAGTCGCTGGTGAGCAGCTTGATCAGCACGGCGGCGAGGCCGCAGCCGGCCGCCGTGACGACGGCGTACTCGGCGGTGGCGACACCGCGCTCGTCGAGCCGGGCGGCTCGACGGGCCATCCGGTGGTGCAGGCGGGCGACGGGTGCGTGGGTCATGACTACCTCCTCGATGAGCCCGGCCGGGTGGCGCGGGCGGTGGGTGTGACACCGACTCTCGTCGTGGTGGCGGCGGCGCGCGGCGCGTGGGTCGGCGACTGGGGACGAGGCCGCGCGGGGCGCTGCTGGGGACGGGTTCGGGCTCACGGGAGGGTCACCACCGACAGGGATCCGGCGACCAGCGGGACGACACCGAGCAGGACGAAGGCGGGCATCAGGCACACCCCGAGAGGGAGCGCGGCGCGGACGCCGACGGCGCGGGCACGGGCCTCGGTGCGGCTGCGCGAGGCGAGCCTGAGGTCGTCGGCGTGGGCGGCCATGGCGTCCGCGACGGAGGCGCCGCTGTCGACGGCGCGGAGCACGGTGCGGCCCCAGCCGCCGAGCTGGGGGTGCGCGGCGACCTCGCGCCACACCACGACCGGATCGGCCCCGAGCCGCAGCCGCGCGGAGATCTGCTCGAGCTCGTCGCGCAGCGGTGGGTCCAGGACACGGGCGACCTCGTCGAGCGCCGCGCCAGGCGCCTGCCCGACCGCGAGGCAGGAGGCGAGCAGGTCGACGGCGAGCGGGAGCGCGTCGTCGATCGCCTCACGGCGGCGGCGCTCGGCCCGAGGCTCCATGCGGCTGACCCACGTGCCCACGGCGAGCCCGACCGCGGCACCGACGACGACGCCGGGCGGACCACCGAGGAACAGGGCGACGCCCAGACCGGCGAGGGCGCCGGCCAGCAGGGCGGGCCGGGGCCGACGCGGTCGCGGCGGGGAGGCGCCCGACCCGGGTCGGGCGGTGACAGCGACCGGGGTCGCGGCGCGAGGCCAGGCGAGCAGGATCGCTGAGGCGGCGAGGACCGCCGCCACCAGGGCGAGGACGGCGGAGGCCGGCGGCGCGGTCACCGCGACCCCACCGAGCCGGCGATCCGGTCGATCCAGGCGAGACCGGCGACGACGAGGAGGACCCCGGCGAGGAGGCAGCCGGCGCCGACGGGCTGTTCGACGAGGAACCGCCACGGGGTGGCACCGATACCCGAGGCCATCGCCAGGGTGCCGAGCGGGAGCAGGGCCACCAGCCGCGCCGTCGCGCGGGCGGACGCGAGCTCGCCCGCGACGAGGGACGCGGCGTGGTCGCGGGCGCGGGCCGAGGCGACCACCTGGCCGAGCGACGAGGCCAGGGCGGCGCCGGAGCGGGCGGACACCTGCCAGGCGGCGGCGAGGTCGACGAGGCCGTCGGCGCCGGGGCGTCGGCCGAGCTCGCGCAGCGCCGTGGGTACGTCGGAGCCGAGACGCGCGGCCGCCACGGCCGGAGCGAGCTCGGGCCAGATCTCGGCGGCCCGCGTGAGGGCGTGCAGCGGCGGTCGGCCGGCCCGGAGCTCGCCCGCCATCGCCTCCCCCACCTCGACGACGAGCGCGCGGCGCCGGGCGCGGTCCCGGTCGGCACGGCGCTGATGCACGGCCAGGACGACGCCGGCCAGGCAGACCGCCCCGGCGAGCCCGGCGACGAGCCGGGGGCCGTCGAGCAGCGTGAGCCCCGCACCGGAGGCGGCGACCGCGACGGCCACGGTCAGGGGCGCGGCACCCCCCGCGCGGCTCGGCCGTGTCGCGCGGCCGGCGTCCGGGTCGCGGTCCGCACTGGGGGGCGCCGGGAGCAGCAGCAGGACCGCCAGGCCGGCCAGGATGGCCGCGACCAGCGCGAGAGGCACGGTCATGACGGGAGCCGGGCGTCGAGCAGCACTTGGAGGGCCGCGCCGCCCGGCCCCTCGCGGGTGCGGCCGTCGACGGTGCCCGCGGCCGGGACCGCGCGAACGACACCGTCGCCGTCCCGCCGGAGGACCGCGACCTCGGCGAGGGCGCGACGGCCGCCGCGGTGCCGGTCGCGACCGAGGTGGACGACGACGTCGACGGCGGCCGCGAGCTGGGAGTGCACCGCGGCCCGGGGCAGCCCGGCCGCCATGCCGAGGGCCTCGATGCGGGCCGGGACGTCGGCAGCGGAGTTGGCGTGGAGGGTGCCGCAGCCGCCCTCGTGGCCGGTGTTGAGGGCCGCGAGCAGGTCGGCCACCTCGGCGCCGCGGACCTCGCCGACCACGAGCCGGTCGGGACGCATGCGGAGGGCCTGGCGGACGAGGACGTGCATGGGTACCTCGCCCGCGCCCTCGACGTTGGCCGGCCGGGTCTCGAGCCCGACGACGTGGGGGTGGTCGGGGCGCAGCTCGCTGGCGTCCTCGACGAGCACCATCCGGTCGCCGGACGGCACGAGGCTCAGCAACGCCGAGAGCAGCGTGGTCTTGCCGGTGCCCGTGCCGCCGCTGACCAGGAACGAGAGCCGGGCGGCGACGATCCGGCGCAGCAGTCCGGCGGCGGGCCGGTCGAGGGCGCCCGCGTCGACCAGCTCGTCGAGGGTGAACACGCGACGGCGGGGCACCCGCAGCGACACGGTCGTGCCGGGCCTGGCGAGCGGGGAGAGCACCGCGTGGAACCGCGTGCCGTCGGGCAGCCGGAGATCTGCGTAGGGCGTGGCGTCGTCGAGGCGCCGGCCACCCGCCGCGGCGAGACGCTGGGCGAGGCGACGGACGGCGCCGTCGTCGGGGAACCGGACGGACGTGTGCTCAAGGCCGGCGCCGCGGTCGACGTAGACCGCGTCGGGTCCGTTGACGAGGACGTCGGTCACGCCGTCGAGGCGCAGCAGCGGCTCGAGCGGACCGGCGCCGAGGACGTCGGCGCTGAGCCGGTCGTGGACCTCGAGGACGGCGGCGTCGCCGACGGGGCTGCCGCGCTCGCGCAGGGCGGCCGCGACGCGGGCGGGTGTGAGCTGGGCGCCGTCGCGGGCGAGGCGGGCGCGGACCGCGTCCACGAGCGCGTCGTCCGTCATCGCCGTCCTCCCAGTGCACGCAGGACGTCACGAGCGGCGGTCGCGAGCGGACCGCGCGAGGACCGCCCGCCCGGGACCGGGCCGAGACCGAGGTCGACGTGCTCGACGACGCGGCGCCGGGTCGGGTAGTCGGCGAGCAGGGGCAGGTCGAGCGCCCCGGCGACGCGGACCGGGTCGACGGCCCCGGCCGACGTGCGCACGACCACGCCGCCGACCCGTTGCCCGGTGCCCAGCCGGGAGGCGACGCGGGCGGCGGAGGCGACCCCGGACACGGTCGCGTGGGCGAGCAGCACGACGGCGTCGCAGCGCGACAGGGCGGTGCCCGCCACGGACCCGTCCTGACCGACGGCGGTGCGGGGCAGGTCGAGGACGAGCACGTCCGCACTGCGCTGGGCGGCCGCGAGGACCTCGCGCACCACGGCGTCGTCGGGCTGCTCGACGAAGCCACCGCCGAAGCCGAGCAGGGCAAGGCCGTCACGCGCCGGGAGGGCATCCCGCAGGGCACGGGACCCGAGCCGTCCGTGCGCGGCGAGCAGGCCGTCCCAGCGCACGCCGTCGATCTCGTCGTAGCCGAGGAGCCGGCCGAGCCCTGGCCCCCACGGGTCGAGATCGACGAGGACGGCCGGCGCGCCTCGTGCTGCGACCTGGCCGAGCGCGGCCGCGAACGTGCTCGCACCCGCCCCGCCGGAGCCGGGCAGCACGCCGATCGTGAGCGCCGTCGCGCTGGACCCGTCGGCGACGTCGCCGAGCAGCTCCACCAACCAGGGCTCGGCCGCCGGCAGCTCCACGACGTCGCGCGCGCCGACGGCCACCGCGTCGCGGAACACCCGGTCGGGCAGCGGACCGGTGCCCACCACGTGGACGTCGTCGTGCCGGACCGGCTGGTGCGGCGCGAGCTCGGCGGCCGCGTCGGGGCCGACGAGCACCAGCGCAGCCGACGACCACGACCGCAACGCACTGGCCGGGTCGGGGGCGACGTCGAGCGTCACGCCGGCCGCGGCGGCGAGCCGGAGCAGGTCGCCGAGCAGCGCGTCGTCGCGGGTGGCGAGCAGCACGGGGAGGTCCATGAAGCGACGATCCCCGGCAGTGCCCTCGGAGGGCGGCGCGAGGCGAGAGCCCTGTGGAGAAAGGGGATTCGAGGCGACCTGGGGACGAAGTCCGGCGCGGCAGCGGTCGTGCGGCGGGCCCAGGAAAGGGGGCGGCCCCCGGTCGGGGGGGTGACCGGGGGCCGCAGGAGTCAGACTCTGGGGGGCTGAGCCTGACCCTCACCAGCGACTGGGGGGATGCCGCTGGGAATCGTGGGAGCATGGCAGTCCGCACTGCCGGAACTCGGGGACCGGTTGATGGTAGCGCGTCCTTTACTCGCTGTCGCCCTCACTATGCTCGGGTCGACACTCCCCCGGCGACGTCCGGTGCGCGCACCGCCGAACCGGCACGCTACGCGGCCACCTGCTCCACCGGCGACCGGGGGTGAGCGCACGGGGTCGTCGACACGGCAGGAGGCAACACATGGGTCCTCGGGCAACCGGGCGCCCGGCCGCGTTCTTCGACCTCGACAAGACGATCATCGCCAAGTCGAGCACGCTCGCGTTCAGCCGGTCGTTCCAGGCCGGCGGCCTGATCTCGCGGCGGGCGGTGCTGCGCAGCGCCTACGCGCAGTTCGTCTACCTCGTCGGCGGCGCCGACCACGACCAGATGGAGAAGATGCGCGAGTTCCTCTCGGAGCTCTGCGCGGGCTGGGACGTGCAGACCGTGCGCGACATCGTCGCCGAGACCCTGCACACCATCGTGGACCCGCTGGTCTTCGACGAGGCGGTGTCGCTGATCGAGGAGCACCAGCTCGCCGGCCGCGACGTCGTGATCGTGTCCGCGTCGGGCGCCGAGGTGGTGGAGCCGATCGGCGAGATGCTCGGCGCCGACGGCGTGATCGCCACGCGCATGGAGATCGTCGACGGCAAGTACACCGGCGCCATCGAGCACTACGCGTACGCCGAGAACAAGGCGACCGCGATCCGCGCGCTGGCCGACGAGAAGGGCTACGACCTCAAGCGCAGCTATGCCTACAGCGACTCGATCACCGACGTCCACATGCTCGAGATCGTCGGTCACCCGCACGCCGTCAACCCCGACAAGGAGCTGCGGCGTCAGGCGACGACGCGCGGCTGGCCGGTCCTCGTGTTCACCCGGCCGGTGGCGCTGCGCAGCCGGATGCGGCTGCCGCTGTTCGCCGACGGCAGGCCGACGCTCGCCGCACTGGCCCTCGGGACGGCGGCCGCGGTGGGCGGCGCGGTGTACGTCGCGGCGCGCCGTCGGGTCGCGAAGGGGCTCTCCTGAGGCCGCGTGGACGGCCCCTAGACCAGTGACGCGGGATCCGCCGTAGCCGCACCTAGACCATCGCGGCCAAGGGTTGTGGCACGCGGAAGGCGCGGGCTACAAAGGAGGACAACAACTCCAGACCCGCACATGAGCCAGGTACCCACGCGGCGACCTACCCTTCCTATTGGGCGTCGATCTTCGGGTTCACCCGGGACGACAACACACCGGTGCACGCTTGGTAGCCATCGGTCTCATGTGTCAGCGGCGGCACTCTGGGCTCGTCCCACGGGTGCCGCTCGCATGTCCGGTCGAGGGCCCGTCCATGTCGTCAGCGCAGCGGGCTGGACTCCGCGCCCTTCGCGAACGCCTCCGCGGCGTACAGCAGCCACGCGTGTACGCCGGACGCTCCACCCGTGGCGTAGCCGCGCAGGTTCGACTCGTACTCCCGCCGCAGCGCGAGGTGCCCCGCCTCGGGCACGGTCAGCGACGTCGGGTCCACCCCGCGCGCGACGAGCAGCAGCCGCTCGACCGCGCGGGCGACGAGCCCGTTGTGCGACACGAACGGCCCGGCGGTCGCGATGTCCGCGTGCGCGACGGCGGCCACCACCAGGGCCGGCGCCTCGGTCGGCGCGGACAGCGTGGCCGCGAGGTCCCGAAGCCGCGCGGCCGAGGCGGCGTCGCGCGGCCGGCCGAGGTCGGCGTCGTCCACGACACCCTTGCCGGCCAGGGTGTGCAAGCGCGCGAAGGCCTGCAGGGGCGAGGTCTTGACGGTCGGGACGAGGGAGAGCAGCTCGGTGCTGACCCGCACCGCGGCCTGGGCCATCGGCCCGCCGCCGTCGGCGCGGATCGCGTCGAGGGTCGAGTCGGAGCCCTCGAGCACGGCACTCGCGTGCGCGCCGCGCAGCAACGACTCGGCGGTCTCGTCGGGCGAGGTGCGGCGCAGCCCGCGGTCGCGCAGCAGCGCGTCGATGCCGTCACGGGTGGCGGCCATCGCAGAGGCCACGCCTTCGAGGCCGGCGAGCCGGGACAGAGCGTCAGTCACAGGCGCCGAGCGTAGCGATCAGGCCGCCGGCCCCTTGGTCCGCACCTCCGCGACCTTGTCCATGGCCTCGCGCAGCTCGCCGAGCCACTCCTCCTCGTGCTGGCCCACGAGCCGCACGCACCAGGCCAGCGCCTCCGACCGCGACCGCGCGACGCCGGCGTCGACGAGGGTGTCGAGCACCATCCGCTGCGGCTGCCGGAGCCGGGTCATCACCGGGGCGGCGAGGTGGGTGTACATCTCGCCGTACTCCCCGGCCCGCACGCCCCACGACACCTTCCGCTCGAAGCGGCGCTCCGCCTCGCGGGCGATCTCGATCCGGCGCTCCCGGGTGTCCTCGCGGAACGCCTTGACCCGCCCGGCCCGCGCCTCGTCGCGCTCGGCCTCCGAGGTGCCCTCGGGCAGGTCCACGTCACCGATCGTCAAGATCACCGTGATCTCGTCGCGGTCGACCGTCACCTCGGGCGGCGCGACCTTCCACTCGTCGGGCAGCCGACCGGTGAACCAGCCGCGCACCCGCTCTTGTTGTTCGGTTGTAATCATGTAATCGACATTACGACGAAGCCGCGACGGCCCCAAGATGGTCGAGACCAGTAGCCTCGCCCCGATGACCACGCCGCCCCGCTCGACCAGCGCCGCCCTGTCCTTCGCCGGCGTGGCCGACGCCTACGAGCGGGCCCGCCCGGGCTACCCGGACGAGGCGGTCGCCTGGCTCCTCGCGGGCGACGGCGGCGACCACCACCCGCAGCGCATCGTCGAGCTCGGCGCCGGCACCGGCAAGCTCACCCACAGCCTCACCGGTCACGGAGCCGGCGACCGCACGGTCGTCGCGACCGACCCGCTCGGCCCGATGCTGCGCCACCTCGCCCGGACGGCGCCCGACGCGATGGCTGCGTTCGGCACCGCCGAGCAGATCCCGGTACGCCGCCGGTGGGCCGACGTCGTGGTCGGCGCCCAGGCCTTCCACTGGTTCGACCAGGACCGGGCCCTCCCCGAGATCGCGCGCGTGCTGCGACCGGGCGGGCGCATCGCACTTGCCTGGAACCTCCGCGACGAGCGGATCCCGTGGGTCAAGCGGCTCGGCCGGCTCATCGGCACGCCCGAGCAGCACACCGACCCCACCCTGGACCTGCTGGCCACCGGGCTGTTCGGCTTCGTGGAGCAGGCCCAGTTCCGGTTCTGGCAGCCGCTGGACCGCGACCGGCTGCACGACCTGGTCACCAGCCGCTCCAACGTCGCGAGCATGGACGACGCCCAGCGGCAGCAGGTGCTCGCCGACGTCGACGAGCTGTACGACGGCTACGGCCGCGGCGCCGACGGCATGCTGCTGCCCTACGTCACGCACTGCTTCCGGGCCGTGGCCCGCGCCTCGGCCGACCCCGACGACGACGGCGACGGTCTCGTGGACCCGCCGACGGACGACGACTCCGACAACCTCCTCATCGACTTCCGCTGAGCCACCCATGAGCTGGTTCGGGTGGGTACGGCGCCGGCACCTCGGCACCGAGGCGGACCGCGCCACCTTCCGCACGCTGCACACCGCCGCTCTCGCGTCCCCGGCGCTCCGCGGCGGGCTCACCGACTCCTCGGCCCAGCGCAGCATCCGGCACCTGCGCAGCCTGCTCGCCGCACCGGCCGTCGCGCTCACCGGCACCGACCGGCTGCTCGCCTGGGACGGCGGCCAGCACCACCACGCCGAGCAGTGCGTGGGCCTCGCCGCCCCGGTCGTCGCCGACGGGGCCACCGTCGTCGCGGGGCAGAGCAGCATCCCCTGCGACGACCTGACCTGCCCGCTGCGCTACGTGATCGTCGCGCCGCTGACCGTCGAGGAGCGGGTGATCGGCACGTTCCAGGTCTTCGCACCGTCGGCGTCGGCGGGTCTCGTGCGGGCGGCCGACGAGGTCGCCGCGTGGGTGTCCGGCCAGCTCGAGCTCGGCGAGCTCGACGCGTCGCGCACGCGGCTGATGGAGGCCGAGGTGCGCGCGCTGCGCGCCCAGATCAGTCCGCACTTCATCTACAACTCGCTCACCGCGATCGCGTCGTTCGTCCGCACCGACCCCGAGCGCGCCCGCGAGCTGCTTCTGGAGTTCGCCGACTTCACGCGGTACTCCTTCCGCCGGCACGGCGAGTTCACCACCCTCGCCGAGGAGCTCAGGTCCATCGAGCGCTACCTCGTCCTGGAGAAGGCCCGCTTCGGCGACCGCCTCAACGTCACGCTCCGGGTCGCGCCGGAGGTGCTGCCCGTCGTCGTCCCGTTCCTCTGCCTCCAGCCGCTCGTCGAGAACGCCGTACGCCACGGGCTCGAGCAGAAGGACGGACCCGGCCACGTCGAGATCACCGCCGAGGACTTCGACCGCGAGGCCGTCATCTCGGTCGAGGACGACGGCGTCGGCGAGGACCCCGAACGCGTGCGGCGGGCGTTGACCGGTGACGGCGAGCTCGACTCGGTCGGGCTCGGCAACGTCGACGAGCGGCTCCGCAACGCGTTCGGCGACGACTACGGACTCGTGGTTGAGACCGCCCCCGGAGCGGGTACCAGAGTTATCGTGCGGGTGCCCAAGTACGCCCCTGGAGTCCACCAATGACCGCTGCGCTTCGGGTGCTCGTCGTCGACGACGAGCGCCCGGCTCTCGACGAGCTCGCCTGGCTGCTCCAGCGCGATCCTCGGGTGGCCGGCGTGGTCACCACCGACAGCGCCGCCGAGGCGCTGCGCGTGCTCCAGGAGGGCGGTGTCGACGCGGTCTTCACCGACATCCGGATGCCCGGCCTCACCGGGCTCGAGCTGGCCCGGGTGCTGTCCCGGTTCAAGTCGCCGCCGCCGGTCGTGTTCATCACCGCCCACGACGACCACGCCGTCGACGCGTTCGAGCTCAACGCGGTCGACTACGTCCTCAAACCGGTGCGCGAGGACCGGCTCGCCGAGGCGGTACGGCGGGTCTGCGAGGCCCACGGCGGCGAGGCACCCGCGGGCGACGACCAGATCCCCGTCGAGCTCGGTGGCGTGACCCGGTTCGTCGGGCGGTCCGAGGTGCTCTACGTCGAGGCGCACGGCGACTACGCCCGGCTGCACACCGCCCACGGCAGCCACCTGATCCGCAGCCCGCTCACCACGCTCGAGGAGCAGTGGCGCGACGCCGGCTTCGTCCGCATCCACCGCTCGCTGCTGGTCGCGCTGCCGCACGTCGCCGAGGTGCGGATGGACGCCGGCCGCTGCACCGTCGTCGTCGGCGCCGAGGAGCTGGCGGTCAGCCGCCGGCACACCCGCGAGCTGCGCGACCTGCTCGTCCGCCGGGCACGTCCCGGTGTCGGCAAGTCATGACCGAGCAGCCGCCCCGCCGGGTCCGGGTCACCAGCGAGCGCAGCGGCGCCGTCCGCCGCCGCGTCACCGCCAGGTCCGAGATCGACGCCCAGACCCAGCTCGGCGAGATCTACATGACCTCGCTGCTCCGCGCCCAGCTCCGCCTGGCCGGCCTGGTGATCGTCGCGCTGGCCGTCCTCGTCGGCGGCCTGCCGGTCGCGTTCCGGCTGCTGCCCGGGCTG
Source organism: Nocardioides iriomotensis (assembly GCF_004168035.1). Taxonomy (GTDB): domain Bacteria; phylum Actinomycetota; class Actinomycetes; order Propionibacteriales; family Nocardioidaceae; genus Nocardioides_B; species Nocardioides_B iriomotensis. Next base: position 147,993 of record NZ_SDPU01000010.1, read on the forward strand.
ATGTCCCGCGATGTGCTCGGCATGCCGCTGTCGTGGGTGCTGCTCGCGTTCGCGGTCTACCCGTTGCTGTTCCTGCTCGGCTGGCTCTACGTCCGCGCGGCCGAGCGCAACGAGCGCGACTTCGCCGACGTCGTCGACCGGCCGTAGGACCGGGCGGACACCGGTGAAGCCCGAGCTCGGCATCGTCGCCGTCACCCTCGTCGCGCTCGCGACGCTCGGCATCGGTGCCTACGGCTGGCGCTTCTCGCGGACCACCAGCGACTTCTTCGTCGCCTCCCGCTCGGTCCGGCCCGCGCTCAACGCGTCGGCGATCGGCGGCGAGTACCTCTCCGCCGCGTCCTTCCTGGGCGTCGCCGGCCTCGTGCTCGCGTTCGGCACCGACATGCTCTGGTACCCGGTCGGCTGGACCGCCGGCTACCTCCTGCTGCTGGTCCTGGTCGCCGCCCCGCTGCGCCGCTCCGGGGCGTACACGCTGCCCGACTTCGCCGAGGCCCGGCTGGAGTCCCGCACGGTCCGCCGGATCTCCTCGCTGCTCGTGGTCGGCATCGGCTGGCTCTACCTCATGCCGCAGTTCCAGGGCGCCGGCCTCTCCCTCGGCACGGTGGCCGGCACCGAGCCCTGGGTCGGCGGGGTCGTGGTCGCCGCGGTCGTGCTCGTCAACGTCTTCTTCGGCGGGATGCGCAGCATCACGTTCGTGCAGGCCTTCCAGTACTGGCTCAAGCTCACCGCGCTGCTCGTCCCCGCGATGTTCCTGCTGTCGGTGTGGGCCGGGGACGGCGCCACCTCGCCGGCCGACCCCTCCGTGACGACCGGCGGGATGGGCGGCGACCTCTGGGCGTCGCCCCTCACGTCGGCGAGCGCGCACCCGCTCTACACGACGTACTCGATCATCGTCGCGACCTTCCTCGGCACGATGGGCCTCCCGCACGTGGTCGTCCGCTTCTACACCAACCCCGATGGGCGCACCGCCCGCCGCACCACCCTGGTCGTGCTCGCGCTGCTCGGCCTCTTCTACGTCCTGCCGCCGGTGTACGGCGCCCTCGGGAGGCTCTACGCGCCCGACCTCGTCGCCGCCGGCGCGACCGACACGGTGGTGCTCGAGCTGCCGTCGCGGATGGTGCCGGGGCTGGGCGGCGAGCTGCTCTCGGCGCTGACCGCGGCCGGCGCGTTCGCGGCGTTCCTGTCGACGTCGTCGGGTCTCACCATCGCGGTCGCCGGCGTCATCAGCCAGGACGTGATGGGCCGCCGGTTCCGCGGTGTCCGCGCGTTCCAGGCGGCGGCCGTCGTCGCGGTCTCGGTGGCGCTCGTGCTGGCCCTGGCCGCCGAGGGCGTCGGCGTCGCCCGCGCGGTCGGGCTCGCGTTCGCCGTCGCGGCGTCGACGTTCTGCCCCCTGCTGGTGCTCGGCATCTGGTGGCGCCGACTCACCGACGCCGGGGCGATCACGGGTCTGCTCGTCGGGGGCGGGCTCGCCGGCGGCGCGGTCGTGGTCACCCTGCTCGACGCCACACCGGGCGGGTGGCTCGGCACGATGGCGTCGCAGCCGGCGGCCGTCACGGTGCCGGTCGCCTTCCTCGTCATGGTGCTCGTGTCGCTGCTGACACCGAAGCGCGTCCCCCGCCACATCTCGCGCACGATGGTCCGGCTGCACACCCCCGAGCACGTCGAGCTCGACCGGGGCCCGTTCCCGCTCTGACCGCTCGTCGCGCCCGACGCGCCGTCCGTCGACACGGGCTCGCCGTCCGGCGCGCATCCCCGCCGCGGCTCTTCAGCCGTCCCTCCCGCGGTTCCTAGCGTGGCGACCATCACACGGAGCCCGTGCGGCGCGGGCCGATACCCACGAAGAGGTGACCATCCGTGGCCGAGACACACTCCCCGCACCAGAGGTCGGGGCACGCCATCTATGACGAGCTGGCCAAGACCGACGAGTTCCGCACGCTGCGCTCGCGCTACCGGGGCTTCGCGATCCCGGCGACCGCGGCCTTTCTCGCCTGGTACTTCCTGTACGTCCTGATGTCGACGTTCGCCGAGGACTTCATGGCCATCAAGGTGGTGGGCAACATCAACGTCGCCCTCGTCTTCGGCCTCCTCCAGTTCGCCTCGACGTTCCTCATCGCCTTCCTCTACAGCCGGTACGCGAACAAGAACTTCGACCCGATCGCCTCCGAGCTCCAGGCCCGCTACGACCGGGAGGTCCAGCGATGAGCTCCCAGACCCTCACCACTGTCCTGTTCCTCGCGGTCGTCGCCGTCACCGTCGGCGTCACGATCTGGGCCAGCCGGCAGACCAAGGGCGCGGCCGACTACTACGCGGGTGGCCGCAACTTCAGCGGTTTCCAGAACGGCCTCGCCATCTCCGGCGACTACATGTCAGCCGCGTCGTTCCTCGGCATCTCGGGCGCGATCGCGCTCTACGGGTACGACGGCTTCCTCTACTCCATCGGCTTCCTCGTGGCGTGGCTCGTGGCGCTGCTGCTCGTCGCGGAGCTGCTGCGCAACTCGGGCCGCTACACGATGGCGGACCAGCTCGCCTACCGGATGCGCCAGCGCCCGGTGCGGACGGCCGCCGCGACGTCGACGGTCGTGGTGTCGATCTTCTACCTGCTCGCGCAGATGGTCGGCGCCGGCTCGCTCGTCGCGCTGCTCCTCGGCGTGGAGAGTGCCGCGCTGAAGAACCTCACCATCGTCGGCGTCGGACTGCTGATGATCTTCTACGTCACGGTCGGCGGCATGAAGGGCACCACCTGGGTGCAGATCGTCAAGGCCGTGCTGCTGATGGCCGGCACCGTGATCATCACGATCCTGGTGCTCGCCCAGTTCAACTTCCACCTGTCCGACCTCCTCGGCGCCGCGGTCGACAACAGCGGCAAGGGACAGGCGTTCCTGGAGCCCGGGCTCAAGTACGGCATCGACCTGACGGCGAAGATCGACTTCATCTCGCTGGCGCTCGCGCTCGTCCTGGGTACCGCCGGCCTGCCCCACATCCTGATCCGCTTCTACACGACGCCGACCTCCCGGGCCGCCCGCAAGTCGGTGCTCTGGGCGATCGGGCTGATCGGCTCGTTCTACCTGATGACGCTGGCGCTGGGCTTCGGTGCCGCCGCCCTGCTCGACACCGGCGAGGACAGCGCGGTCGTGGCCAGCGCCGGCAACCTCGCCTCACCGTTGCTGGCCGAGGCCGTCGGCGGTGGTGAGGGAACGACCGGAGGCGCCGTGCTCCTGGCACTGATCTCCGCGGTCGCGTTCGCCACGATCCTGGCCGTGGTGGCCGGCCTCACCCTGACGTCGGCGTCGTCCGTCGCCCACGACCTCTACGCCAACGTGTGGAAGAAGGGCACGGCGTCCGAGCGCCAGGAGGTGCGCGTCGCGAAGATCGCGGCCTTCATCATCGGCGGCATCGCGATCATCCTGGCCATCCCGGCCCAGACGCTGAACATCGCCTTCCTGGTCGCACTGGCGTTCGCGGTCGCGGCCTCGGCGAACCTGCCGTCGCTGATCTACAACCTCTTCTGGCGTCGGTTCAACACCCGCGGCGCCACGTGGAGCATCTACGGAGGTCTCGTCAGCTGCGTGCTGCTGGTGATCTTCTCGCCGGTCGTGTCGGGCTCCGAGACGGCGCTGCTGCCCGGCTCCGACTTCGCCCTGTTCCCGCTGAGCAACCCCGGCATCATCTCGATCCCGCTGGGCTTCCTGTTCGGCTTCCTCGGCACCGTCACCTCGAAGGAGCCGGAGGCCGAGGCGGCCTACGACGAGCTCGAGGTCCGGTCGCTGACCGGCGCCGGTGCCGAGACCGCCGTGATCCACTGATCGACCGACCGCGACCCACCCGACCGGTGCCCGCCGCCCCTCTTTCCGGAGGGTCGTGCGGGCACCGGCCGACGGGTAGGTTGCGAGACGAACCCGCCTGACCCGGCCCGACCAGACCGACACGTCGAGGAGTGTTTCCGTGAGCGACGAGACCCTGTCCAACCTGATGCACGAGGACCGGCGGTTCGCCCCGCCCGAGGACCTCGCCGCGGACGCCAACGTCACCGAGGACTGGTACGCCCGGGCCAAGGAGGACCGCCTGGCGTTCTGGGCCGAGCAGGCCGAGCGCCTCGACTGGGACACGAAGTGGGACGAGGTGCTCGACTGGTCCGACCCGCCGTTCGCCAAGTGGTTCGTCGGCGGCACCCTCAACGCGTCGGTCAACTGCGTCGACCGGCACGTCGCGGCCGGCAAGGGCGACAAGGTCGCCTTCCACTGGGAGGGCGAGCCGGAGAACGACACCCGGACGATCACGTACGCCGAGCTCAAGGACGAGGTCTGCCGGGCGGCCAACGCCCTCACCGAGCTGGGCGTCTCGGCGGGCGACCGGGTCGCGATCTACATGCCGATGATCCCGGAGACCGCCGTCGCGATGCTGGCCTGTGCCCGCATCGGCGCGCCGCACACCGTCGTCTTCGGCGGCTTCTCGGCCGACGCGCTGGCCAGCCGGATCAAGGACTGCGAGGCGCACGTCGTCATCACCGCCGACGGCGGCTACCGGCGTGGCGCCCCCTCAGCCCTCAAGCCGGCCGTCGACGAGGCGGTCGCCAAGTCCGGCGACGTCGTCAAGAAGGTCCTGGTCGTCAAGCGCACCGGCCAGGACGTCGACTGGGACGACTCCCGCGACCTGTGGTGGCACGACACCGTCGACAAGGCCTCCTCCGAGCACGAGCCCGAGGCTTTCGACAGCGAGCACCCGCTCTACGTCATGTACACCTCCGGCACGACCGGCAAGCCGAAGGGCATCCTGCACACCACCGGCGGCTACCTGACCGGGTCGGCGTACACGCACTGGGCGGTCTTCGACCTCAAGCCCGACACCGACGTCTTCTGGTGCACCGCCGACGTCGGCTGGGTCACCGGGCACAGCTACATGGTCTACGGCCCGCTCGCCAACGGCACCACGTCGGTGATGTACGAAGGCACACCCGACAGCCCGCACAAGGGCCGTTGGTGGGAGATCATCGCCAAGTACGGCGTGACGCTCTTCTACACCGCGCCCACCGCGATCCGGACGTTCATGAAGTGGGGCAACGACATCCCCGCGCAGCACGACCTGTCCAGCCTGCGACTGCTCGGCTCGGTCGGCGAGCCGATCAACCCGGAGGCGTACGTCTGGTACCGCGAGACCATCGGGGGCGACAGGACCCCCGTCGTCGACACCTGGTGGCAGACCGAGACCGGCTCGATCATGATCAGCCCGCTCCCGGGCGTCACGCACGGCAAGCCCGGCTCCGCGATGACGCCGATCCCGGGCGTCAGCGCCGACGTAGTCAACGACGCGGGCGAGCCGGTGCCCAACGGGTCCGGCGGCTTCCTCGTCCTCACCGAGCCGTGGCCGGCGATGCTGCGCACGCTGTGGGGCGACGACCAGCGGTTCAAGGACACCTACTGGTCCCGCTTCAAGGAGCAGGGCTTCTACTTCGCCGGCGACGGCGCGAAGAAGGACGAGGACGGCGACCTGTGGCTGCTCGGCCGCGTCGACGACGTCATGAACGTCTCCGGCCACCGGCTCTCCACCACCGAGATCGAGTCGGCCCTCGTCTCGCACCCCAAGGTGGCCGAGGCCGCCGTCGTGGGCGCCACCGACGAGACCACCGGCCAGGCCGTGTGCGCGTTCGTGATCCTGCGTGAGAGCGCGGTCGAGGAGGCCGACGAGGTCGGTGAGGGCGCCGACCTGGTCGAGGAGCTGCGCAGGCATGTGCAGAAGGAGATCGGCGCGATCGCGAAGCCGCGGCAGATCATGATCGTGCCCGAGCTGCCCAAGACCCGGTCCGGCAAGATCATGCGCCGGCTGCTCAAGGACGTCGCCGAGCGCCGTGAGGTCGGCGACGTGACGACCCTGGCCGACTCGACGGTCATGGACCTGATCTCCAAGAACCTCAGCGGCGGCCGGTCCGAGGACTGACCGGCGCCCGACCGGCGCCGACCGGCCCGCTGCGCCCGCGCCCCGCCACCCGACCAGGGCGGCGGGGCGTGGTGCATGCGAGGGCCTCGACCCGGGTAGGGTCGCTGCGAGCCGTGGAGAGAGGGAGGCCCGGATGACGAGCAACACCCCGCAGACGACGCCCGGCAAGCGCCGCCGCCTGCCCGAGGTGCCCTCGCCGGACGACCCGACCCTCGGCAAGCTGTTCGCGGACGCGAGCCGCGACCTCTCGGCGCTGGTGCGCAGCGAGATCCAGCTCGCCAAGTCGGAGCTCAAGGTCAGCATCAAGACCGGCGGCACCGGACTCGGCCTGTTCGCCGGGGCGGCGTTCATCGCCGTGCTCGCGATCATCATGCTCTCGGTCGCCCTGGCCTACTTCCTCTCGATGACCGGCCTGCACCTCGCCTGGTGCTTCCTGATCGTCTTCGTCTTCTACCTCGTGCTCGCGGGGATGCTCGCGTTCGTCGGCGTCCAGAAGGTCAAGAAGGTGCGCGCCCCCGAACGCGCGATCCACCAGGCGCAGGAGTCCGCGGCGCTGCTCAAGCGTTCCTGACCCGCGGACATGGAGCTGCCCGGCCCCTGGTCGGACCGGTACGTCGCCGCCAACGGCGCCCGCTTCCACTGCGTGGAGGCCGGACCGGCCGACGGCCCGCTCGTGCTGCTGCTGCACGGGTTCCCCCAGTTCTGGTGGGCGTGGCGCGCGCAGCTGCCGGCCCTCGCCGACGCCGGCTACCGCGCCGTCGCGATGGACCTGCGCGGGTACGGCGGGTCGGACAAGACGCCCAACGGCTACGACCCGGTGACGCTCGCCGGGGACGTCTCGGGCGTGGTGAAGGCGCTGGGCGAGCGCAGCGCCGTCCTGGTCGGGCACGGCTGGGGCGGCTACGTCGCGTGGGCGACGGCCACGCTGCACCCGCGCGAGGTCTCGGCGCTCGGTGCCGTCGCCGCCCCGCACCCCGGCGCGATGCTGCGTGGCCTCCGGCGGCACCCCGCGTCACCGGCGCTGCGGCACGTCCTCGCGATGCAGGTACCGCTGCGGCCGGAGCGGCGGCTGGCCCGGGCGGACACCGGGTTCCTGCGCGACCACCTCCGGTCCTGGTCGTCGCCCGCGTCGGCGTTCCCCGACGACGACACCGTGACGACGTACCAGCGGGCGATCAGCCAGTGGCCCTCCTCGCACTGCGCGCTGGAGTACCACCGCTGGCTGGTCCGCTCCCAGGTGCGCACGGACGGGCGCGCGTTCGAGCGCGCGATGCGCGCACCGGTCGGTCAGCCGGTGCTCGTCGTGCGCGGCTCCGACGACCGCACGCTGCCGCCCGGGGCATTCGAGGCGACACCGGCGCACGTGCTCGGCCACGTGACGGAGCACGACGTCGCCGGCGCCGGGCACTTCGTGCCCGAGGAGGCTCCGGACGCGTTCACCGCCCTGCTGCTGGACTGGCTGTCACAGCGGTGAGGACGGACCCCATCCGGGTCCCCCAGGCGCGCGCCCGGTCGAGCTCGCCCTCGGCGAGCGGACCGCGCACGTCGTCGACGTAGAAGGAGGTCGAGGCGGCCAGCGGCGAGAAGCCCTTCGCCCGCATGTCGCGTGCGGACGCCCGCGCCGCCGATCCGGGCATCCGCCGGGTCCGCATCGGCCGCGTGTCGAACGTGACCACGCGCGGGTTGTGCACGCCGACCGGGATGTCCTCGATCCACTCACGCACACCGCGGGAGGTGTCGACCGCCAGCGCGCCCTGGCGCCGGGCCTCCTCCCGGGTCATCGGCCGGGGCATCGAGAACGCGTGCGTCGGCGCACCCACCACGACGAGGTCGGCGCCCTCGTCCAGCGGAGCCGCGGTCGCCGCCGTGACGACCTCGACGTCCACCTCCTCGGTCAGCCCCTGCGCGACCGCGGCCGCGACCGATGCCGTGTTGCCGAAGATCGACTCCACGACGACCACCGCACGCGGCCGGGTCAGCACGTCGCCGCTCACACCGCGTCCGTCCGAGCCACCATCACCGGACCGTGCGCGTGCTCGACGACGTGCCGGCTGACCGACCCGAGGACGAGCGCCGCGGTGTCCCCACGACCGCGCGAGCCGACAGCCACCAGGTGCGCGTGCCGGGAGGCGTCGACGAGCGCCCACCGGGCGTCGGTCTCGACCTGGTGCAGGGACACCGCAACGTCGGGGTACTTCTCCTTGTAACCCGCGAGCGACTCGGCCAACTGGAGCTCGTGCTCGGTGGACGTCTCCCGCCGGATCTCGTAGCTGGTCTGGTCACGCCAGCGCACCGCGTCGTCCCACGCGTGCAGGACGGCGAGCGGGCGGTGCTCGAGGGACGCGAGGGCGAACGCGGCGTCGAGGGCGGCGCGCGACACATCGGTGCCGTCGATGCCGACGACGATGCGGCCGGCGTACGGGCTGTGCTTGTCCGGGACCTCGTGCTCGCGGACCACGACGACGGGGCAGGTGGCACCGACGGAGACGCCCTCGCTCACCGAGCCGAGGAGGTACGACGACACCCGACCGTGCCCGCGCGTGCCGACGACGAGCAGGTGGGCGCCCGAGGCCGTGACCTCGTCGAGGACGTCACGGGGCAGCCCGACCGCGAGGTGCTCGCGCAGCTCGACCGTCGGGTCGATCTTGCGGGCCAGGGCGAGACCGTGGTTGAGCACCCGGCGACCGGCGACCCGGAGCTCGTGGCGGGTGACCGTCAGCGTCGCGTCGCCGTAGCCGGCGTACCCCCGCGGGGCACCGCACGCGTGCACGACGAGGAGCGGACGGCCCAGGGCGGCCGCGTGCTGCACGGCCCACGCCAGGGCGACGTCGCTGTGGGGCGTGCTGTCGTACCCGACAGCCACCGTTCCGAGGGCCTGTGTCGTTGTCATACCTCCACGGTGCTCCGGCACGGCACCCGGAGGCAGGGCCGGACGACGGGACAGAACGGGACCTTCGGCCCGTTGCGCCCCTCGCGCGTCAGCGCGTCACAGGTCCTTGGCGAACCAGTGGTCGGCGTACGGCTCGCCGTTGAAGTCGTCGACCTCGACGTACCCGCACGCGCGGTACATCGCGATCGCCTCGGTGAGCGTCCCGTTGGTGTCGAGGCGCACGACGTGCGCGCCGCGGCGGCGGGCCTCGTCCTCGAGGGCGGCCAGGAGCATCCGGCCGACGCCGAGGCCGCGGGTCCGGTCGGAGACCCACATCCGCTTGAGCAGCGCCGGCTCGCCGGGCGGGGTCTTCACGCCGCCCGCGGCGACGACCTCGTCGTGCAGGCGGGCGACCAGCAGCACGCCGCGGTCCCCGGTGAGCTCGTCGTCGGCGGCGACCAGGCTGGCGCCCGGGTCGAAGCCGTGCTCGAAGCGGGCGTCGAGCTCCGCGAAGTAGGCCCGCAGCGCCAGCAGCGACTCGGCGCTGCGCGGGTCGGCCGGCTCGATGCGCACCAGCCCGCGCACGAGCAGCCGCTCGACGGTGCGCATGGCGTCGACGAGCCGGGACCGGTCCTCCGGTGGCAGCGGAGCGAGCAGCGACGCCGCCAGCTCGTCGCTGGCCCGGTCGAGGACGCGGCGCTCGGTCCGGCCGGCGTCCGTCGCGCGGACGACCCGGACGCGCTGGTCGTCGGGGTCGGCGGACAGCTCGACCAGCCCGTCGTCGCGCAGCGACCCGAGCAGCCGCGAGACGTAGCCGGAGTCGAGGCCGAGCCGCGCGCGCAGGTCGCGGACGTCCACCGGGGCGGGCGCGGCGTCGACCTCCCAGAGCAGGCGGCAGGCGCCCAGCGAGCGGTGCCGCGACAGGTAGTCGTCCTGGAGGGCGCCGACGCGCTGCGTGACGGTGCGGTTGAAGGAGCGGACCCGGGCGACGTCCTCGCCGGGGACGGTTTCTCTGACCACGGTCAGAGATTACTCCCGTATGAGCCTAGGCGCAGCGGCCGGTGTCGACGGTCGAGCCGTTGAGCTTGCCGCGGGCCGCGCTCTCACGGACCTGCTCGGAGGTGAGCGCGTAGCCGGTCTCGTCGTCGGTCACCGAGGCCGCGAAGATCACGCCGAGCACCTCGCCGTCGTCCGACACCAGCGGGCCGCCGGAGTTGCCGGGGCGGACCAGCGCGCGGATCGAGAAGACCTCGCGGACGACCGTGCCCTGGCCGTAGATGTCCGGGCTGCGCAGCCGCTGCTCGCTGCGGATGCGCGCCGCCTGCACGTCGTAGGGGCCGTCCTGCGGGTAGCCCAGCACGGCGCCGGGGTCGCGCTCCTCGCCCTCGAAGTCGAAGCGCAGGAACGGGCGGCCGACGGACTCGACCTTGAGCACGGCGACGTCGAGGTCCTCGTTGTAGTAGACGACGGTGGCCGGCACCTCGGTGTCGCCGACGAGGACCGTCGGGTTGTCGACGCCGGCGACGACGTGCGCGTTGGTCATCACGCGGTCGGGCGAGTAGAGGAAGCCGCTGCCCTCGACGCCGCGGTTGCAGGAGTTCTCGCCGCGGATCTTCAGCACGCTGGCCGCCGCCTGCTGGATCTCGGGGTCGCGGGCGATCTTCCCGGGCGGCGGGCCGACCTCGATGATCCGCTCGGGCGCGAACGGCTCGAGGTAGCGCGGGAAGAAGCTGGACCCGACGACGTCGTTGAACGAGTCGAGGGCGGTGACCGCGCGGGTCGGCATCATCTCGTCGACGCGCTTGAGCACCGCGGACTCGCGGACCTGCTCGCTGACCCACGGCAGCTTGGCGCCGCTGACCGCCACGCCCAGCGCCCATGACACGACCAGGACGGCGACGGCGCTGAGTGCCGCGCCGCCGACGGCGTCGAGGGCGCGCACGGGTTGCCAGGTGATGGTGTCGCGGATGCGTGACCCGGCGAACTGGAACAGCGCCTGGCCGAACGACGCGCACACGAGCACCACGAACAGGGCCGCCAGCGACACCCACAGCGCCGGGGCGGCGTCGCCGAGCAGCTTGGGCGCGAGCACCACGCCGAGCAGGCCGCCGAGCAGCAGGCCCGCGGTGGCGAACGCGCCGGAGATGAAGCCCTGCCAGTAGCCCGAGACGGCGTAGGCGAGCACGACGATGACCAGGAACCAGTCGAGGAAGTTCACCGGCGGCCTCCGTCGGCGCTGTCGTCACGGACGGCGACCAGCATGTACGGCGGGAGGTCCTGCCGGCGGCTCCCGTCCCACGGCTTGGTCCAGCCGAGGAAGTCGAACAGCCGCGAGATGATCCCGGCGGTGAAGCCCCACAGGATCAGGTCCTTGTCGTCGCCGATGAGGAAGCCCGGGCCGAGCCAGCCCGACGGGTGCCGCACCGTGGTCCGGTGCTGCGGGTCGAGCAGCTCGTCGATCGGCACCCGCAGCACCGCGTGCACCTCGCGCGGGTCGACGACGCTGACCGGCGACTCCTCGCGCCACCAGCCGAGCACCGGGGTGACCGCGAAGTTGCTGGGCGGCAGCCACAGCTGCGGCAGCGTCGCGAACACCTCGACGCCGGCCGGGTCGAGGCCGGTCTCCTCCTCCGCCTCGCGCAGGGCGGCGGCCTCGGGCGAGGCGTCCGTCGGGTCGATCGAGCCGCCGGGGAACGACACCTGGCCGGGGTGGGAGCGCATGTCGTGGGCGCGCTCGGTGAGCAGCAGGTCCGGACCCAGAGACCCCTCGCCGAACAGCATCAGCACGGCACCCTCGCGGGTGTCGGCGTCGTCCGGCGGGACGAAGCGGGTCAGGTCCTCGGCGCCGATCTCGGCGGCCCCGCGGCGTACCGGCTCCAGCCACGAGGGCAGGGCGGGGCTACCGCCGACAGGGGTCGAGGACACGCGACGAGGGTACCCAGCGCTCTACAGGGCCATACCGAGGTGCTCGCGCACCAGGTCGGTGAGCTGGGAGTAGGAGCGGATGACCGTGAACGTCGGGCGCCCGCCGGGGTTGGTGACCTCGCCGTCCGCGTCGACGAACACCACGCCCGGGAGCCCGCGGACCCGGAAGTCCTGGCGGAGCGCGCCGCCGGGGTCGGCGAGCAGGGGGTAGGTGACGCCGGTCTGGGCGGCCAGCTCGATCGCGCCGTCGGGCTGGGTGTCGAGGTAGTCGATGCCGACCACCCGGAGCTTGTCGCCGGCCTCCTCGTGCAGCCGCTGGTAGTAGGGCAGCTCGTCGCGGCAGGGCTCGCACCACTGCGCGAAGAGGTTGACGACCATCGGGCCCTTCAGCGAGCGCAGGCGTACGTCGGGGCCGCCGCCGAGGCAGGGCAGGGTGAGGTCGGGCAGCCCGCCGTCGGTCGCGTCGCCCGGCGCGCAGTCGGCGATGCCGGCGGCCGCCTTGGCCTCGCGCAGCTCCGGGGTGTCGACGTCGACGTTGCTCTGCGTGGTGGGGACGGTCTGCCCGTCGCCGGCCGCGTCGTCGCCCGGGGGCGTGCCGATCGAGCAGCCGGCGACCAGGGCCAGGGCTCCGAGCGCGACGAGGGGTCGCCTCATGCCCTGCCTTCGGTGCGGACCAGCGTGGCCGCCTTGACCGGGTCGGTCGGGCCCTCGCCGTACGCCGGGCACCAGCGCGCGACGGGGCACGCGCCGCAGGCGGGGTTGCGGGCGTGGCAGACGCGGCGGCCGTGCCAGATCAGGTGGTGCGACAGCATCACCCAGTCCTTGCGGGGGAACAGCGCGCCGACCTCGTGCTCGGCCTTGACCGGGTCGGTCTCCTCGGTGAACCCGAAGCGCCGCGCGAGCCGCCCGAAGTGCGTGTCGACCGTGATGCCCGGGATCCCGAACGCGTTGCCGAGCACGACGTTGGCGGTCTTGCGGCCGACGCCCGGCAGCGTCACGAGGTCCTCGAGCCGGGCCGGGACCTCCCCGTCGAAGCGCTCGACGAGCGCCTGCGAGAGCTTGAGCAGCGACTCGGTCTTGGCCCGGAAGAATCCGGTGGGCTGGATGATCTGCTCGAGCTTCTCGCGCTCGGCGGCGGCCATCGCCTGGGCGTCGGGGTAGGCCGCGAACAGCGTCGGGCGCACGGCGTTGACCCGCTTGTCGGTGGTCTGCGCCGACAGCACGGTCACGACGAGCAGCTCGAAGGCGTTGTCGAAGTCGAGCTCGCAGCGCGCGTCGGGGTAGGTCTCCGCGAGGACGCGGTCGATCTTGCGGGCGCGGCGTACCAACGAGGTGTCGGGCTTGGTGACGACCGGCTGCGGGGTGGACTTGCGGGGCACTCCTGCAGGGTAGGCGGTGCCTCCGACGGTCGCCTCCGACGGCGCCCGAGGCGTGGCCCGTTCCACATGGCAAGGACGAATACGCCACAATGTGACCTGCACGACCACGGTGCACCCAGCGCCGTGGCGACGAGGAGGAACCGTGGACAACGACGTACTTCGCCAGGCCCCCCTGTTCAGCGCGCTGGACGACGAGGCCGCGACCGCCCTGAGGGCCTCGATGGCCGACTCGCGGCTGCGGCGGGGTGAGGTCCTGTTCCACGAGGGCGACGAGGGCGACAAGCTCTACATCGTCACCGACGGCAAGGTGAAGCTCGGCCGCACCTCCTCCGACGGCCGCGAGAACCTCCTCGCCATCCTCGGCCCCGGCCAGATGTTCGGCGAGCTGTCGCTGTTCGACCCGGGCCCGCGGTCCGCGACCGTCACCGCCGTCACCGACACCGCCTTCCTGTCGCTGTCCCACGAGGACCTGCTGCGCTGGCTCGAGGGCCGCCCCGGCGTCGCCCGCGGCCTGCTCGCCCAGCTCGCCGGCCGGCTGCGCAAGGCCAACGACGTCGTCGCCGACCTGGTGTTCTCCGACGTCCCCGGCCGCGTCGCGAAGGCGCTCCTCGACCTCGCCGACCGGTTCGGCCGCACCGCCGACGACGGCATCCACGTGCACCACGACCTCACCCAGGAGGAGCTCGCCCAGCTCGTCGGCGCCTCCCGCGAGACGGTCAACAAGGCGCTCGCCGACTTCGCCTCGCGCGGCTGGCTGCGCCTCGAGCCACGCTCGGTCGTGATCATGGACGTCGAGCGGATGTCGCGCCGCGCGCGCTGACTCCCGCCTGTCGGGGTCCCTGGTTCACCAGGGACCCCTGCACTTCCAGGGCGGTACAACACCCGGGAAGTGCAGGACTTGCCCGGGAAGCTCAGCCGCGCAGGTACTCGATCTGGGCGCGCACGCTCAGCTCGGCGGCGCCCCAGAGCACCGGGTCCACGTCGACGTACACCGTCTCCACGACCCGCCGGGCGAGCGTCTCCGCCGGCTCGTCGTCGACCCGCTCCAGCGCAGCGCGCACCTGGTCGAGCCGCTCGCGCCGGTGGGCGAGGTAGAAGTCGAGCGCACCGAGCGCGTCGTCGATGACCGGGCCGTGGCCGGGCCAGACCCGGGTGACCTCCTGCGCCTCGGCCAGGGCGTGCAGCCGCTGCAGCGAGTCGAGGTAGGCGCCGAGCTTGCCGTCGGGGTGCGCCACGACCGTCGTGCCGCGGCCCAGGACGGTGTCGCCGGTCAGCACGGCACGCTCCTGCGGCAGCACGAACGACAGCGAGTCGGAGGTGTGGCCGGGCGTGCCGACGACGTGCAGCTCGAGCCCGTCGACCGCGACCACGTCGCCGTCGTGCAGGCCCTCGGAGCCCAAGCGGTGCTGGGGATCGAGCGCGCGGACGCCGCAGCCGACGCGCTCGGCGAACGTGCGGGCGGCTTCGGAGTGGTCGAGGTGGCCGTGCGTGAGGAGTACGGCGGCGACATCACCGGCGACGTCGGCGACCCGGTCGAGGTGCTCGACGATCTCGGGCCCGGGGTCGATCACGATCGAGCGGCGGCCGTCGGGCTCGCGGAGCACCCAGGTGTTCGTGCCGTCGAGCGTCATCATGTTCGGGTTCGGCGCGAGCACGCAGGTCGCGCGGTCGCCGAACGTGCCGCCGGTCCAGCTCATCGTCCGCGCGCCGCGACCAGCGGTTCGAGATCGGGCGGCATCGAGAGCACGAAGTCCTCGCCGTCGGCGACCACCTCGGGCATGAACATCTCGACCTCCCGGCCGCGGGCGGCGGCCAGCACCTCGTCGGGCGTCGTGGACTGACCGACCTCCAGGCAGGTGAGGTACGTCGGGGGCAGCATGAACAGGTCCTGCCGCTCCACCGCCTCGACCGCGGACAGCGCGAGCATCCATGTGACCTGGTCGGACTCGGTCGACACGTCGCGGGTGCGCTGGCCGTCGGGCAGCACCGCGACGAAGAACCACGTGCGGTAGCGGCGCGGCTCGAACACCGGCGTCAGCCAGCCGGACCAGGCGCCGAGCAGGTCCGTGCGCAGCACCAGGCCGCGCCGCTCGAGCAGCTCGGTGAGCGCCAGCTGCCGGCTCTCCAGCGCCTTGCGGTCCGCCTCCCAGTCGTCACGGGTCACGTCCGCGACGACGTCGTCGGCCGACGTTCCCGCCAGCAGGACGCCGGACTCCTCGAACGTCTCGCGCACGGCGGCGCACACCAGGGCCCGGGCGAGGTGCTCGTCGTCGACACCGAGACGGGCGGCCCACTCGGCGGGCGTCGGACCGGCCCAGGCCACGGAGGCGTCGAAGTCCCGGTCGTCGACGCCGCCACCGGGGAACACGCACATCCCGGCGGCGAACGCCATCGACGTCTGCCGGCGCAGCAGGTACACGGACGGGCCGTCCGAGCCGGGCCGCATCAGGACGACCGTGGCCGCGTTGCGCGGCGTGGCCGGCTCTGCGGTGCCGTCGGCGTACGACCGCGCCTGCGCGACCAGCTGCTCCGGCAGCGGGAGCCTCATGGCTCAGACCTCGACGATGAGCTCGACCTCGACGGGCGCGTCGAGCGGCAGCACCGGGACGCCGACCGCGGAACGCGCGTGCTGGCCGGCCTCGGCGAACACGTCGCCGAACAGCTCGGACGCGCCGTTGGCGATGCCCGGCTGCCCGGTGAAGTCGGGTGTCGAGGCGACGAACGCGACCACCTTGACGATCCGCTTCACCTGCGAGAGGTCACCGATCTCGGCCCGGACCGCGGCGATCGCGTTGAGCGCGCACTGCCGCGCGCACTCCACTGCCTCCTCGGGGGTGACCTCGCCGCCGACCTTCCCGGTCGTGATCAGCTGGCCATCGCGCATCGGGAGCTGGCCGGACGTGAAGACGTAGCTGCCGGTGCGGACGGCGGGGATGTACGCCGCCACCGGCTTGGCCACCTCCGGGACGCTGAGGCCGAGCGACGCGAGGCGCTCCTCGGGGGTGCTGCCCTCCACGGCCATCACTGCACCGGCCGCTTGAAGTAGGCGACGAGGTTCTCGGGGTTCATCCCGGGCACGATCTGCACGAGCTCCCAACCGTCCTGGCCGAAGTTGTCGAGGATCTGCTTGGTCGCGTGCACCAGCACCGGCGCGGTGAGGTACTCCCACTTTGTCGTTGCGCTCATGGGGCCGACCCTAGTGCGTACGGATACCGTCTCCCCCGTGGCCCAGCCCTCCGACAGCGTGCTCGACCGCGCGGCCGCGCTGCCCGACGCGGTCGTCCGGTACGCCGACCACGCCGACGGCGTCGTCGACCTGCACCTCCCGGCCGGGCCCGGCCCGCACCCGCTGGTGGTCACGCTCCACGGCGGCTTCTGGAAGCAGGCCTACGACCGGCGGCACCAGCGCCCCCTCGCTCGGGACCTCGTGACGGCCGGCGTCGTGGTGGCCGCGCCGGAGTACCGCCGGGTCGGCGGCGCCGGCGGCTGGCCGATGACCGGTGACGACGTGCTCGCCGCGTTCCGTGCGCTGCCCGCCCTGCTGGACGGCCTCGGCGTCGCCACTTCGTCGGTGACCGTCACGGGCCATTCCGCCGGCGGCCACCTCGTGCTGTGGCTCGTGTCGCAGGTGCCCGGCATCGACCGCGTCGTGGCGCTCGCACCCGTGGCCGACCTCGCCGCGGCCGCGCGCGACGGGTTGGGCGACGGCGCGGCCCAGGCGTTGCTGGGTGGGTCGCCGACCGACGTACCGGATGCGTACGCCGCGGCGGATCCCCTGCGCCTGCTGGGCTCTGCCGATCCCGGCACCCACATCACCGTGCTGCACGGCACGTCCGACGACGTCGTACCCGTCGGTCAGGCGCACGCGCTCGCGGACCGCCACGCGCGCGTCGAGGTCGTCGCGCTCGACTGCGGTCACTTCGAGGTCATCGACCCGGGCTCCGCCGTGTGGCCCACGGTCAGGCGGTCCTTGCTCGGAGGTGCGCCGTGACCACGACGGTGCCGTGGACGGGCCGGATCGCGCCCTGGTCGCCGACCCGCGACAAGTGGTACGACCGCGCGCTCGTCCTGGCGCTGCTGGTGCCGGCACCGATCATGCTCGGCACGTCGGTGGCGCCGCTCGCCGCCGCGCTCAGCGCCCTGCAGATCGCGCCGCTGTGGTGGCGACGCGGCCACCCGGACCTCTGCTTCGCCGCGGTCGCCGCGATGATGATCGTCCAGCTGCCGCTCACCGGATCGCCGATCTGGGGTCAGGTGGCGATGCCGTTCGCGGTCTACTCCGTTGCCGCCTTCTCGACACCGCGCCGGTCGCTCGTGGCCGTTGGCGTGGGCCTGGTGGGTTCCGTCGTGGGGCCGATCGACTGGACCACCTCCCTGGCGATCGGCGGGCTCTACCCGTTCGTGCTGTTCGTCGGCGCCTGCGCCCTGTCGGTCGTGGCCCCGTGGGCACTGGGCATGCTCTCCCGAACCCGACGGGCGTACGTCGCCCAGCTGATCGAGCGTGGCGAGCGCATCGAGCGCGAGGCCCTCCAGCGCGCCGAGCTCGCCGCCTCCGACGAGCGCGCACGGATCGCCCGCGAGATGCACGACGTCGTCGCCCACGGCCTCTCGGTGATGGTCGTGCAGGCGGACGGCGCGCGGTACGCCGCCGCGTCCGACCCGTCGGCGGCGACCCAGGCGCTCGAGACGATCGGCGACACGGGCCGCGAGTCGTTGACCGAGATGCGCCGCCTGCTCGGGCTCCTGCGCTCCGACGACAGCCAGACGGCGCTGCGCCCGCAGCCCGGGCTCGTCGACCTGGAGTACCTCCTCGCCGAGGCCTCCGGCGCCGGCATGCACCTGACCACCGAGGTCGAGCAGCCGCTGCCCGACGTCTCGCCGGGTGTCGGCCTCACCGTCTACCGCATCGTGCAGGAGTCGCTGACCAACGTGCGCAAGCACGCCGGTCCCGACCCCCAGGTGCGGGTGGCCGTCCGCCGGCTGGGCGACGGCATCCGGGTCACCGTCGAGGACGACGGGCGCGGCGCGTCGGCCCGCGACGACGGGCAGGGTCACGGGGTGGTCGGCATGAAGGAACGTGTCGGGGCGGTCGGCGGCTCGCTCGAGGCGGGGCCGCGACCCGGTGGCGGGTTCCGGGTCGAGGCGCTCGTGCCGGTCGGCGGTGGCCGGTGACGACACCGATCCGGGTCCTCCTCGTCGACGACCAGGCGCTGGTGCGCGCCGGGTTCAAGATGCTCGTGGACAGCCAGCCCGACATGGAGGTCGTCGGCGAGGCCGGCGACGGCGGCGAGGCCACCTCCCTGGTCGCGTCGACCGACGCCGACGTGGTTCTCATGGACGTGCGGATGCCGCGCGTCGACGGCGTCGAGGCCACCGGCGCGATCACCCGCCGCGGCGAGACGCCGCGGGTGATCGTGCTGACGACGTTCGACCTCGACGAGTACGCCTTCGCCGCGATCAAGGCCGGCGCCTCCGCGTTCCTGCTCAAGGACGCGCCGCCCGCCGACCTGCTCAGCGCCATCCGCTCGGTGCACTCCGGCGACGCGGTGGTCGCACCGAGCACCACGCGGCGGTTGCTCGAGCACTTCGCCGCCGCGCAGCCGTCGCCCACGCCGCCCGCGCTGGACGGCCTCACCGAGCGCGAGGGCGAGGTGCTGCGGCTCGTCGCCCGCGGCCGGTCCAACACCGAGATCGCCGCCGAGCTCGTCGTCGCCGAGGCGACGGTGAAGACGCACGTGGGTCGGATTCTCGCCAAGACCGGCACCCGCGACCGGGTGCAGCTCGTCGTGCTCGCCTACGAGTCGGGGCTGGTCTCGCCCGGCTGGTGACGCCCACGCGGCCGGGCGACGTCATCGCCAGGTCATACCCAGGTCGTACGCCGCCGCGGCCGGTGCGACCTGCGGCGTACCCGAGGTCCACTCCCCAGCGTGACGACGCGGAACCCCTTGGATTCCTAGCGTTGCGACCATGGCACCCACGACCACTCCGCTCACCTTCGAGGCCGCGATCGACCGGCCCCAGTCCGCCGCGTCGACCCGCGGCCTGACCCGCACCTACGGCACCGGCGAGACGCGTGTCCACGCCCTCGTCGACGTCGACCTCGATGTTCCGGCCGGCACCTTCACCGCGGTGATGGGGCCGTCGGGCTCCGGCAAGTCGACCCTGATGCACTGCCTCGCCGGCCTCGACACCCCGACCTCCGGCACGGTCACCGTCGCCGGGGTCGAGATCTCCGGGATGAAGGACAACCAGCTGACGGTGTTCCGCCGCGACCACATCGGCTTCGTGTTCCAGGCGTTCAACCTGCTGCCGATGCTCACCGCGAAGCAGAACATCCTGCTGCCGCTCGAGCTCGCGGGGAGGTCGCCCGACGCCGACTGGCTCGCGCTCGTCGTCGACGTGCTCGGCATCGGCGACCGGCTCCGTCACCGGCCCGACGAGATGTCCGGCGGCCAGCAGCAGCGCGTCGCGCTCGCCCGCGGCCTCGTCGCCCGGCCGACGCTGCTGTTCGCGGACGAGCCGACCGGAAACCTCGACAGCCACGCCTCTGCCGAGGTGCTCGGCTTCCTGCGCCGTTCCGTGCGCGAGCTCGGCCAGACCGTCGTCATGGTCACGCACGACCCGGACGCGGCGGCGTACGCCGACCACCTGGTCCGCATCGAGGACGGCCGTGTCGCGAGCCAGGGGCCGGTGGCCTGATGCGCGAGGTCACCCTCGCCTCCGTGCGCGTCTACGCGCGGAGGTACGTCGCGGCGGTCGTCGCCGTGACGCTGGCCGTGGCGTTCATCGTGACGACCAACGCGCTGACGTCGGCCACCAAGGCCGGCCTGGTCGCGGACCTCGGGGCGTCGTTCGCGGGTGCGGAGGTCGTCGTCACCGGTGCCGGCAGCGTCGGGAACGCCGCCAGGCTGGTCGACACCGCCGACGCGGCCGGTGGCCGGGCCGCCGTCAACGCGCTCACGTGGACCAGCGCCTCCGTCGACGGGCACGTGATCGCCGACGACGCCGAGATCGGCACCATCGCGTCCGGAGCGGCGACGGGCCTGCGCTGGCAGACCCTCGTCGACGGCGCGTACCCGGGCCCCGGCGAGGTCGCCGTCGACGAGCAGGAGGCGACGGCCCGCGGCATCGCGGTCGGGGACACCGTCACCCTCGGCAGCGGCAAGGACGCGCTCGAGCTCGCCGTCAGCGGCACCGTCGACTCGTCCACGGGCCCGCACGGTGCCTCGGCCTACGTGACCTGGCCCGACTTCGCGGTCGTCGGGAGCACCGGCATCGTCCACGACGTCGTGGCGCGCGGCGTCTCCGTCGACGACCTCGACGCCGCGCTCCCACAGCGGTACGGCGTGCAACCCGTCGACGACTTCCTCGCGACCGCCCAGAAGGAGATGACGCGTGGCGTCGACGTGATCGCGGTGATGCTGCTGGTGTTCGCGTCGATCGCGCTGTTCGTCTCGGTGCTCGTCATCGCCAACACGTTCACGGTGCTGCTCGCGCAGCGGCAGCGTGACTTCGCGCTGCTGCGCTGCGTCGGCGCGACCCGCCGGCAGGTGCTGCGCGCGGTGCGGCTCGAGGCGCTGCTGGTCGGCGCCGGCTCCGCGACGCTCGGCCTCCTCGTGGGCACGCTCTTCGGCCACGGGCTCGTGGCGGCTGCGTCCGCGCTGTTCCCGGCGGTGCCGGTCGGCGCCGTCGAGCTGTCCCCGGTCTGGCTCGGAGGCGGCTGGCTGCTGGGGGTGCTCGTCACGCTGAGCGCGTCGCTGCTGCCGGCCCGGCGCGGCAGCCGGGTCGCGCCCCTCGCCGCGCTGCGTCCCGACCACGCCGTCGTGGTGCGCTCGCGCGCCGGCCGCGGGCGGATCGCGCTGGCCGCGCTCGCCCTCTGGGTCGGCTCCGCGCTGCTCTGGCTCTCGATCACCTCGCACCAGCTCGCCCCGATGCTCGCCGGCGGCTTCGTGTCGTTCGTCGGCATCCTGCTGCTCGGCCCGATCGTCGTGCCGCTGGCCATCCGGCTCGTCGGCGTCGTCCTCGGCCGGGTCGCCGGGACCGCGGGACGTCTCGCGGTGGCGAACGCGGTCCGCAACCCCCGCCGTACCGCCGCCACGACGGCGTCCCTCCTCGTCGGCGTCACGCTGATCACCGGGATGGTCGTCGGGATGGCGACGATCCGGACGAACGTCGACCAGGAGATGGACCAGCAGTACCCGCTCGACCTGACGCTCACCGGCAGCCAGGTGCTGGACGGCGGCCTCGCCGACGACGTCCGCGCCATCGCCGGCGTCGAGGCGGTGCAGCCCGTCGGCGGCGGGACCGTCGAGCTCCGCGGCAAGGGCCTCGACCTCGGCGCCACGACGGTCCTCGCGCCGCCCTCCGACGTACGCGGGATCGTCCGCGGCGACCACGCGTTCGTCCACCCGGGGCCCGACGAGGTCTACCTGCCGTGGGAGGCCTACAACGCCAGCGGGTACAGCGAGGGCATGACCGTCGCGGCCGTCGTCGACGGCGAGAAGACGGTGCTGAAGGCTCGCGTGGCGGACGGCATCGGCGACGTGGCGGTCGTCGCGCCCGAGACGCTCGACGGGCTGGTCACGTCGACGGCGGAACGCGCCCTCTGGATCCGCGTCGACGACGGGGCGGACGCCGAGGACGTCACCGGCGCGCTGGCCGCCCTGGCCCGCGCGACCGACACCGAGGCCTCGGGCGGCTTCCCGGACCGGGCCTGGGTCGACCTGCAGCTCGACGTCATGCTCGGCGCGGTCGTCGCGATGCTCGCCGTCGGCGTGGTGATCGCCGTGGTCGGCGTCGGCTCGACGCTCGGGCTGTCGGTCCTCGAACGCACCCGCGAGCACGCCCTGCTCCGCGCGCTCGGCCTCACCCGCCGCCGGCTCCGGTTCACCCTCTCGGCCGAGGCGGTCCTGCTGGCCGGCGTGGCCGGCGTGCTGGGCGCGGCGCTCGGCACGGTCTACGCGTGGATCGGCGTCGAGGCGGTCGTCGGCGAGGCGATCGGCCAGGTGTCGCTGGTCGTGCCGTGGGCGCAGGTCGTGCTGGTCGCGGTCGCCGCTGCCGTCGCGGGACTCCTCGCGGGCGTGCTGCCGTCCCGCCGCGCGGCCACGGTCTCGCCCGCGGCCGGCCTCGCGGCCGACTGAGCCCGCGAGAGGCCACTTCCCCACCGTCTCTGTCGGCGTGTCGTGCGGGAAGTGGCCTCTCACCGTGGTCAGGGGGCCGGTCGCCGACGGGCCGGGTGAGACGCTGGAGGCGTGACCAGTCCGCACACGCCCAGCGTCGCCGTCGTCGGCGCCGGCCCGGCCGGTACGACGCTCGCGCTGGGCCTGCTGCAGCACGGCTGCCAGGTCACGCTGGTCACCGACCGGACCGCCGAGGAGATCCGCGCCGGCTCGGTGATGTCGAGCCAGGTGACGTTCGAGTCGGCGCTGGAGGTCGAGGCCGCGTTCGGCATCCCCGCGCTGCTGCCGCCGGCGCCGCGGATCGGTCGGATGGCCTTCGACGTGACGTACGACGACGGCAGCACCGCGGCCTTCGCGACACCGCTCGCGGCGCCCGCCCGGTCGGTCGACCTGCGCGTGAAGGTGCCGGCCCTCCTCGATGCCGTGGCACGACTCGGGGGCAAGGTCGTCGTGCGTCAGGCCGGCACCGACGACGTCGAGGAGCTGGCCGCCTCGCACGACCTGGTCGTCGTCTCGACGGGTCGCGGCGGCCTCGCCGAGCTGTTCCCGGTCGATGCGGAGCGCTCGCCGTACGACACGGCGCAGCGGAGCGCGGCCCTCACCTACCTGTGCGGCGGCAGCGGCGACGACACGTTCCGCTACCACGTGGTCGACGGCGTCGGGGAGTGCTTCACCTGCCCAGGCCTGACCGTCGACGGGTCGTGCGACATCGTCGTCGTGACCGGTGTGCCCGGCGGCCCGCTCGACGTGTGGGGCGACGTGACGACGCCGGCCGAGCACCTCGAGCGGCTGCACGCCGTGCTCGCGGAGTGGTTCCCCTTGGAGGCGGCCCGGCTCGCCGGCGCGGAGCTCGTCGATGATGGTTCGTCGCTGCGCGGCAGCTTCCGCCCCGTCGTACGGCGACCCGTCGGCACGTTGCCGTCCGGCGCCCACGTGCTGGGCATGGCCGACGTCGTCGTGCTCAACGACCCGCTGACCAGCCAGGGCGCCAACAACGCGATCAAGTCGGCGGCGTTCTACCTCGACGCGATCGTCAACCACGACGGCGCGTTCGACGCCGGCTGGATGGAACGGACGTTCGCGAACTTCTGGCGCGGCTGGGCGCAGTTCGCGAGCCGGTGGACCAACGACTGGCTGCGGCCGTTCGAGCCGCACCAGCGCGAGGCGCTCGCCGCGGCCGCGGCCCTTCCGGGCGTCGCCGAGCGGATCGCGGCCGGCTTCGACGACGCGCGGCTGTTCGACCCGTGGTGGTTCGACGCGGACGCGGCCGGCGCGTTCCTCGACGAGCAGCGCGCGGTCGCCGCCGGGCCGTTCGACACCCGCGACCTGCGCCGCGCGCTCGGCCAGTACGCCACCGGCGTCACCGTGGTCACCGCCCGCCACGACGGCCGCGACTACGGCATGACCGCCAACTCGTTCACCTCGGTGTCGCTGAACCCGCCGCTCGTGCTCTGGGCCGCTGCCAAGTCGTCGCCCTCGCTGGCGGCGTTCGAGGCGGCCGACACCTTCGCCGTGAACGTGCTCGCCGCCGACCAGCACCACCTGTCGCGGCAGTTCTCGATCAGCGGATCCGACAAGTTCGAGGGGGTGCGCGTGCACGCCGACGACGGGGACGGAGAAGGACCGCCGCTCCTCGACGGCACCGTCGCGCACTTCGTCTGCCGACGCACGCAACGCGTCGACGCCGGCGACCACGTGGTGTTCCTCGGTGAGGTGGAGGGCTACGACGCGCCCGGCGGCGAGCCGCTGGTGTTCCACTCGGGCTTCTACCGGCTGGCCACCAAGCACCCCGACCTGTAGGCGTGAGAGGCCAGTTTCCTACCGGGTTGTGCGGCGTGTCGTGCGCGAAGCGACCTCTCGCCCCCACGAGCTCTGTGGACAACTCGCACGTCCCCCTGTCCGGGTGCATCCTCCCGCGATGGACCTCCTGCTTCCCGTCGACGCCGACGAGCGTCTGCCGTTCGGCGAACCCTTCACGATCGCCCACGCCCGTGACCGCGGCGTGAGCGAGCGCGTGCTGCAGCGGCTGGCGCGTGACGGCACACTCAGGCGGGTGTTCCGCGGCGTGTACGTCGACAGCGCCGCCGACGACGACCTCCTGATGCGAGCCAGGGCGCTGGCGCTCGTCGTACCGCCGACCGCTGTCGTCACCGACGAGTCGGCCGCCTGGGCTCGCGGCATCGATCTCGTCGCCCGGGGCGAGCACGTGGTTCCGCCACCCGTCACGGTCGTCCAGCCGCACGGCCACGGACGCGTCCGACAGCGCGGCGCCGACGGCCGGCGCCGGATGCTGTTCCCGCGCGACGTCGAGCTGCTGCACGGCGTCCGCGTCA
Source organism: Nocardioides iriomotensis (assembly GCF_004168035.1). Classification (GTDB taxonomy): domain Bacteria; phylum Actinomycetota; class Actinomycetes; order Propionibacteriales; family Nocardioidaceae; genus Nocardioides_B; species Nocardioides_B iriomotensis. The sequence goes on from NZ_SDPU01000010.1 coordinate 172,609, forward strand.
CGACGGCGCTCCGCACCGGTCTCGACCTGGCCCGCACCCGGTCACGCGCCCGCGGACTCGCCGCACTGGACGCGATGCTGCGGACCAGGACCTTCACCCACGACGAGATGATGGCGGAGATCAAACGGTTCAGCGGCTTCCGCGGCGTCGTCCGCCTGAGAGCGCTCGCACCGCTCGCCGACGGACGAGCCGAGTCGCCGGCCGAGTCGGTGATGAGGCTGCTCTGGCACGACGCGGGGCTGCCGGTCCCGACCCTTCAGATCCCGGTGACGGACGAGGACGGCGTCGAGATGTTCCGGCTCGACATGGGCCTGCCGGAGATCCGCTATGCGGTGGAGTACGACGGCGTCGCCTGGCACAGCTCACCGGCCCAACGGGCCCGGGACCGTCGGCGCCGCGCGTACCTGCGTGACGAGGAAGGGTGGCTCATCGACGTGCTCGGCACCGATCAGGTGTTCACCCATCCCCGTCGGGCCGTCGAGATCATGCGCGCCGGCATCGCCCAGGCCGAGCGCCGGGCGCGCCGTACCGCCTGAGCTGGACTGACGAGAGGCCACTTCACGCACGACACGCCCGCAACGGCGGTGGGAAAGTGGCCTCTCGCGGCTAGATGAGCTTGGGCTCGGTCTTCTCGCGGACCTCGTCCTCGGTGACGCCGGGGGCGGTCTCGACGAGCTTGAGGGCGCGCTCGCCGTGGGTGCCGGGCGCGGCGGGCTGGCCGGTGGCGGGGTCGATCACGTCGATGACGGCGAGGTCGGTGATGATCCGCTGCACGACGCCCTTGCCGGTGTAGGGCAGCGAGCACTCGTCGACGATCTTGTACGAGCCGTCCTTGGCGACGTGCTCCATCAGCACGATCACCCGCTTGGCGCCGTGGACCAGGTCCATCGCGCCGCCCATGCCCTTGACCATCTTGCCGGGGATCATCCAGTTCGCGATGTCACCGTGCTGCGAGACCTGCATCGCGCCGAGGATCGCGGCGTCGATCTTCCCGCCGCGGATCATCCCGAACGACGTGGCGGAGTCGAAGAACGAGGCGCCCTTGCGCAGCGTCACGGTCTCCTTGCCGGCGTTGATCAGGTCGGCGTCCACGGCGTCCTCGGTCGGGTAGGCGCCGACGCCGAGGATGCCGTTCTCCGACTGCAGCACCAGCTCCACGTCGTCGGCGACGTAGTTCGGCACCAGCGTGGGCAGCCCGATCCCGAGGTTCACGTACGACCCGTCGGTCAGCTCCGAGGCCGCCCGGGCGGCCATCTCCTCACGAGACCATGGCATCAGGAACGCACCGTCCTCTTCTCGATCCGCTTGTCCTCGGCCTGCTCCGGCGTCAGCTCGACGACGCGCTGCACGAACACGCCCGGGGTGTGCACCTCGGCCGGGTCGATCTCCCCCGGCTCGACCAGGTGCTCGACCTCGGCGATCGTGGTCCGGCCGCACATCGCGGCCAGCGGGTTGAAGTTCTGTGCGGACTGCCGGTAGACGAGGTTGCCGTGCCGGTCGCCCTTCCAGGCCCGGACCAGCCCGAAGTCCGCGACGATCGCCTGCTCCAGCACGAACTCCTTCTCGCCCTCGGCGGTGCCGAAGGTCCGCACCTCCTTCGCCGGCGAGGCGACGATGACGTTCCCGGAGTCGTCGTACTTCCACGGCAGGCCGCCCTCGGCGACCTGGGTGCCCACCCCGGTGGCGGTGAAGAACGCCGGGATCCCGGTGCCGCCCGCGCGCATCCGCTCGGCCAGCGTGCCCTGCGGGGTCAGCTCGACCTCCAGCTCGCCGGAGAGGTACTGCCGCGCGAACTCCTTGTTCTCCCCGACGTACGACGAGATCATCCGCCGGATCCGCTTGGCGAACAGCAGCCGGCCGAGCCCCCACTCGTCCACGCCGCAGTTGTTCGACACCGCCTCCAGCTCGTCGGCGCCCTGCTCCAGCAGCGCGTCGATCAGCACCGACGGGATCCCGCACAGGCCGAACCCACCGACCGCCAGGGTCGACCCCGACGCGATGTCCGCGACCGCCTCCGCGGCCGAGCCCACCACCTTGTCCACGACTCTCCTCCTCCAAGCCAGGTGTGGTCACCCTAGCCATCCGGTGTGACCGTCCACACTGACGGATGCCACACACCGGCGCCGCCCGCACGGGCGGAAGCCGACATGAGCCAGGTCACGGCGGCGGGCGCGTGTGGGCACCCCACTACCCTCGAACCATGACCTCCGACTGGCCAGGCGTGCGCCTCCACGTCGTGACCGGCAAGGGCGGCACGGGCAAGACCACCGTCGCCGCCGCCCTCGCGCTCGCGCTCGCCAGCAGCGGCCAGCAGGTGCTGCTGTGCGAGGTCGAGGGCCGGCAGGGCATCGCCCAGCTCTTCGACGTGCCGCCGCTCCCCTACGAGGAGACGCGGATCGCCAGCGCGCCCGGCGACTCCGGCGGCAGCCTCTTCGCCCTCGCGATCGAGCCGGAGTCGGCGCTGCTGGAGTACCTCTCGATGTACTACCGGCTCGGCCGCGCCGGCAAGGCGCTCGACAAGTTCGGCGTGATCGACTTCGCCACCACCATCGCTCCCGGCGTCCGCGACGTGCTCCTGACCGGCAAGGTCTACGAGGCGGTGCACCGCAACAAGCGTGGCAAGAACCAGCGGCACTACGACGCGGTCGTCCTCGACGCCCCGCCGACCGGCCGGATCGCGCAGTTCCTCAACGTCAACAGCGAGCTGGCCGGCCTCGCCAAGGTGGGTCCGATCCGCAGCCAGGCCGACTCGATCATGAGCCTGCTCCGTTCCGAGCGCACCCGGGTCCACCTCGTCACCGTGCTCGAGGACATGCCGGTGCAGGAGACCGCCGACGGCATCGCCGAGCTCACCGCCGACGACCTGCCGGTGGGTGGTGTCGTCGTCAACCTGGTACGCCGCCGCGAGCTCGACGACGACGCCCGCACGGCCGCCCTCAAGGGGAAGCTGCCGCGCGCCGGGATCGAGGCCGACCTGGCCAAGGCCGGTGTCGACGTCACGCCGCAGCTCGTCGACGGCCTGCTCCACGAGGCCCACGACCATGCCGAGCGACGTCGGCTCGAGGACGAGCAGCGCAACCGCATCGCCACCCTCGACGTCCCCACCTACGAGCTGGACCGGCAGCCCGACGGCATCGACCTCGGGGCGCTGTACGAGCTCGCCGCCGACCTCGTCGACCAGGGCATCGCATGAGCACCCCAACACGCCGCTCGCTTCGCTCGCGCCGCGCCGGGGACCCCGCATGACGAGCCGCCGCAAGGGCCGCGTCGGGCCCCTCGCCAGCAAGCAGGACACCGGTCCCGCCCTCGACGTCGACGCCCTGCTCGACGACCCCGCCACCGAGATCATCGTGTGCTGCGGCTCCGGCGGTGTCGGCAAGACCACGACGTCGGCCGGCCTGGCCCTGCGCGCGGCCGAGCGCGGCCGCAAGGTCGTGGTGCTCACCATCGACCCGGCCCGGCGGCTCGCCCAGTCGATGGGCATCGAGCGGCTCGACAACACCCCACGGCCGGTGCCCGGCGTGCATCCCGACGCCGGCGGCACCCTCGACGCGATGATGCTCGACATGAAGCGCACCTTCGACGAGGTGGTCGAGTCGCAGGCCAGCCCGGAGAAGGCCGCGCAGATCCTGGCCAACCCGTTCTACGTCGCGCTGTCGAGCTCGTTCGCGGGCACGCAGGAGTACATGGCGATGGAGAAGCTCGGGCAGCTCCACCAGGACGCGCAGAAGTCCGGCCGCTGGGACCTCGTCGTCGTCGACACCCCGCCGTCGCGGTCCGCGCTCGACTTCCTCGACGCCCCCGAGCGGCTCAGCAGCTTCCTCGACGGCCGGTTCATCCGGCTGCTGCTCGCGCCCGCCAAGGGGCCGGCCCGGTTGATGACCGCCGGCCTGGGCGTGGTGACGGGCGCGCTGACCAAGATCCTCGGGGCCCAGGTGCTGCGCGACATGCAGACGTTCGTGGCGGCGTTCGACACGCTCTTCGGCGGCTTCCGGCAGCGCGCCACGAAGACGTTCGAGCTGCTCCAGGCCGAGGGCACCGCGTTCCTCGTCGTCGCGGCACCCGAGCCCGACGCGCTCCGCGAGGCGGCGTACTTCGTCGAGCGGCTCAGCGCCGAGCAGATGCCGCTCGCCGGGCTGGTGGTCAACCGGGCGAGCCGGCTGTCGCTCACCGGGCTCTCGGGGGAGCAAGCGACCGCGGCGGCCGAGCGCCTTGCCAGCGGCACGACGGACGCTCCCGAGGGGCTCACGGCGGGCCTGCTGCGACTGCACGCCGAGCGGACGCGGCTGGTCGCGCGCGAGAGCCGGCTGCGCCGGCGGTTCACGGCCGCCCACCCGACCGTGCCGACCGCCGAGGTCCCGGCGCTGTCCTCCGACGTGCACGACCTCGACGGGCTCCGCCTGGTCGGCGAGCTGCTCGCGGGCTGACCGCGGGACGCGAGCCCCCGGGAAACGGAGCACCGTCGGACGCAGGACGTCCGACGGTGCTCGGCAGGTGCGGGTGCAGCGGGTGAGGCGGTCAGGCGGAGACGGTCGCCCCGACCTGCTGCGCGGTGACGGCGGCGGCGTGGTCGGCCATCGCGGTCTCGAGCAGGAGACGCCACGAGGTGACGTTGGGCCGCTTGCGGAGCAGCGCCCGACGCTCACGCTCGGTCATGCCGCCCCAGACGCCCCACTCGATCTGGTTGTCGAGCGCCTCGGCCAGGCACTCGGTCCGCACCGGGCAGCCGGCACACAGCTGCTTGGCACGGTTCTGCGCCGCGCCGCGGACGAACAGCTCGTCCGGACGGGCCTGGTTGCACAGGGCCTTCGTCGCCCAGTCCTCGTTCCACGTCGTCATAGCTCGGCTCCCATCCGAGAGTGTGGCCCGCTCGCGCGTAGCCAGTGAGTCAATCCCCACGCAGAAAGGTAAAGAGTGATAGAGGGGCGAAACAGACACGGAGGGAGCAACTTCTGCTAGTCCAAACGAACTACCCGGAACGGCCGTTCGGCTGCTCAGGTTCGCCCGATGTGGTACGGCGGAGCGCGGCCGGGACGGCTGCGACGGGCGGGACGGGCGGGAGGCGGGGCCGGGTAGTCACTCCGGGTCACGGGTCCGTAGTCCCGGACACGTGGAGCCGGACGGGACCGTGACCCGCTGATCGGGCCACAGGAGCCGGGGTCCGGTCACGTACCCTGAAGCACATGTCCGCGCGTCGCACCGATTCGCTCCGTCCTGCCTCCGTGATCTCCCACCTGGGCGTCATGGTCGCCGTCGCCGGGGTGATGGGCGTGCTGGTTGCCGGCCTCGCCATCCCGTTCGCCGGTGTCGCCGGGCTCGGCGCCCGGGACGTCGCGCGCAGCATGGACAAGATCCCGGCCGAGCTGGCCGCCGAGCCGCTGCCCCAGCGCACGCGCCTGCTGGCCGCCGACGGCTCGGTGCTCGCGACGCTCTACGACCAGAACCGGGTCAACATCCCGCTCGCCAAGGTCGCCCCGATCATGCGCAAGTCGATCATCTCGATCGAGGACTACCGCTACTACCAGCACGGCGCGCTCGACCTGCGGGGCACGCTCCGCGCGTTCGTCACCAACGAGGTCTCCGACTCCACCGTCCAGGGTGGCTCGTCGATCACGCAGCAGATGGTCAAGATGACCCTGCTCAACCAGGCGAAGACCGACGAGGAGCGGGTCGCCGCCACCGACGACACCTACGAGCGCAAGATCCGCGAGCTGCGCTACGCCATCGCCTTCGAGGAGAAGTACTCCAAGGACTGGATCCTGGAGCGCTACCTCAACATCGCCTACTTCGGCGACGGCGCGCACGGCATCCAGGCCGCCTCGCGGCACTACTTCTCCAAGCCGGCCTCCCGGCTCAAGCTGCACGAGGCCGCCCTGCTCGCCGGTCTGGTGAAGAACCCGACGGCCTACGACCCCACCAACGACCGGGTCGAGGCCAAGAAGCGCCGCAACGTCGTGATCCAGCGGATGCTGGACCTCAACGTCATCTCGCAGTCCGAGGCCGACAAGGCCATGAAGCGCGGGCTCGGCCTCGACGTCACGCCGTCGAGCAACGGCTGCGTGTCGTCGCGGGCGCCGTTCTTCTGCGACTACGCCGTCCAGTACCTCATGTCCGACAAGGCCCTCGGCAAGACGCCCGAGGAGCGCAAGGCCCTGCTCAACAGCGGCGGCCTGACCGTCAAGACCACGATCGACCCCCGCTACCAGCGCGCCGCCGACAACTCCGTCCGGGCGCACGTCTACCCGACCAACCAGGCGATCGGCGGCCTGGCCATGGTCCAGCCGGGGTCCGGTGAGGTGCGCGCGCTGGCCCAGTCGCGCCCGATGGGCGCCAACAAGAAGAAGGGCGAGACCTACCTCAACTACGTGGTGCCCGCGAAGTACGGCGACGCCAACGGCTTCCAGGCCGGCTCGACGTTCAAGGCGTTCGTCCTCGCGGCGGCGATCAAGCAGGGCATCCCGCTGTCGACGCAGATCTCCGCGCCCCAGACGGTCTCGCTGCCCAACAACACGTTCGAGACCTGCGACGGCCACCTCCTCAGCACGGACGTCTGGTCCCCGCAGAACTCCACCGGCACCGGCACCTTCGACCTCTACAGCGGCACCCAGCAGTCGGTGAACACCTTCTTCGCCCAGCTCGAGCAGCGCACCGGCCTGTGCGACCCGGTGACCCTGGCCCGGGAGATGGGCGTCAACGTCCCTGACTCGGACGTCGTGCCGCCGTTCACCCTCGGCGTCACCAACGTCGACCCGCTCACGATGGCCGGCGCGTACTCCACCTTCGCCGCGCGCGGCATCTACTGCGAGCCCCGGCCGGTCACCGAGGTGCTCAACAGCAACGGCAAGCCGATCGAGACCTACCCCGAGCGCTGCAAGCAGCTGCTGCCGACCGCCGTCGCCGACGCGGTCAACGACGTGCTGCGGGGCGTGCAGGAGCCGGGCGGCTTCGGGTACGGCGCCGGCATCAACCTGACCCAGCCCTCGGCCGGCAAGACCGGCACGATCAACAAGAACATGGCGGTGTGGTTCGTCGGCTACACCCCCGACCTCGCCACGGCGTCGATGATCGCCGGCGCCAACAGCAAGGGCGAGTGGGTGTCCCTCGAGGGACAGACGATCGGCCCGTCGTACGTCTACAGCGCCGCCGGCTCCACGCTCGCCGGCCCGATGTGGGGCGACGCGATGAAGGCGATCGAACCGATCCTGCCCGACACCGACTTCAACATGCCGGACCCGACCGCGGTCCAGGGCCAGATGGTCACGGTGCCCTCCGTCGGCGGCGCGAGCCCGTCCGATGCCGCCAACGCGCTGCGCGAGGCCGGGCTCAACCCGGTCGTCGGCCCGATGGTCGAGAGCGACTACGCCTACGGCACGGTCGCGTTCCTGTCACCCGGCTCGGGCACCCAGGTCGCCAGTGGCAGCACGGTCACGATCTACGTCTCCAACGGCGTGTCCCCCGGCAGCACCGACAACGGCGGCGGTGGCGGCGGCGGTGGCGGCGGCGACAACGGGCCGGGCAACAACGGCCGCGGCAACGGCAACGGTCGCGGGAACCGCTGACCCGTCGACTCGTGCCTCGCCTCCTCAGGAACCGAGCTGGCGGCGCACCTCCGCCGCGACGGCGCCCCCGTCGGCGCGACCCTTCACCTGCGGCTGCAGCGCGCCCATGACCCGACCCATCGCCTTCATGCCCTCGCCCGCGACGCCCTGGTCGGCGATGACGCCCGCGACCAGGTCGCGGATCTCGTCGTCGGAGAGCTGCGCCGGCAGGTAGTCGGCGATCACCCCGGCCTCGGCACGCTCCTGCGCGGCGCTCTCGGTGCGCCCGGCGTCGTCGAACGCATCGGCGGCCTCGCGACGCTTCTTCGCCTCCGTGCTGAGCACGCCGATGACGTCGTCGTCGCTGAGCTCCTTGGACTCCTTGCCGGCGACCTCGGCATTGGTGATCGAGGTGAGCACCATGCGCAGCGTGGAGGCGCGCAGCGAGTCGCGAGCCTTCATCGCCGCGGTGAGGTCGGTGCGCAGTCGGTCCTTGAGATCACCCATATCAGGCATTGTGGCAGCCTGGGGCAATGCACTTCTCCGCGTCCCGTGCCGTCGGCCTGGCCGCAGCCGCCGGCGTCGCGGGGCTCGCGTACGCGTCCGTCGTCGAGCTGCGCTGGTTCGCCCTGCGCCGGGCCGAGGTCCCGGTGCTCCCGCCGGGTCACCGGCCGCTGACGGTGCTGCACCTGTCCGACCTGCACCTCACGCCCCACCAGCTCCGCAAGCAGGACTGGCTGCGCGACCTGGCCCGGCTCGAGCCGGACCTCGTCGTCGACACCGGCGACAACCTCGCGCACCAGGACTCCGTGCCGTTCCTCGTCAACGCGCTCGGCGACCTGCTCGGCGTGCCCGGCGTCTTCGTCTTCGGCTCCAACGACTACTTCGCGCCGACGACCCGCAACCCGGTGCGCTACCTGCTGCCCGACGACGGGCGCCGCGTCACGCACACGCCTCCGCTGCCCTGGCGCGACCTGCGCGACGAGCTGGAGCGACACGGCTGGACGGACCTCACCAACCGTCGCGCCACCCTGACGATCCGCGGCACGCGGATCGCGTTCGCCGGCGTCGACGACCCGCACCTGGAGTACGACGACCTCGCGGCCGTGGCCGGTCCGGCCGACCAGGACGCCGACGTGCGGCTCGGCGTCGCGCACGCGCCGTACCTCCGGGTGCTCGACCAGATGGCCGCCGACGGCTACGACGCGATCCTGGCCGGGCACACGCACGGCGGGCAGCTCTGCCTGCCGGGCAAGGGCGCGCTGGTGACCAACTGCGACCTCGACCCGGCCCGCGCCAAGGGCCTGCACCGGCACCCGGCCGACGCGCCTCCCGGCACGCCCGGCAGCGCCTGGCTGCACGTGTCGGCGGGCCTCGGGACGTCGCCGTACGCGCCGGTGCGGTTCTGCTGCCGACCCGAGGCCACGCTGCTCACCCTGACCCCTCGTCCCGCGGAGAGCACCGGTTTCTCGGGTGCCGGGGGCGTCGGCTAGACTCTGCGACGGCCCAGCGACCAGAGGTCGTTCCGGGCCACTCGGGCTGTGGCGCAGCTTGGTAGCGCGCCTCGTTCGGGACGAGGAGGCCGCAGGTTCAAATCCTGTCAGCCCGACCGAGTACGCAGGGGCTCCCACCGCACGCGCCGTGGGAGCCTCTGCGCGTTTCGGCGCCACCCGGGGCGTGGGAGACTCCCGGCATGGCCGACGACGACCGCCGCGAGGAGCCCTCGCTGGAGCTGCCCTCGTTGTTCCGTCGTCGCAACAAGCCGGACAAGCGGGCGGAGCCCGCCGCGCCGCCGGCCCGCCCCACGGAGCCGCCCGCCGAGCCGCGCGCCGAGCCGCCCGTCGAGCCGCCCGTCGCGGCACCCCTCGAGACACCCACCCAGCCGGTCCAGGTGGTCGAGCCCGAGCCTGCACCCGTCGCCGCGCCCGCTCCGGCGCCGGCACCCCCGGCACCCGCACGCGCGGCTCGGCGCGCGGCCCGGACCGGCCCGGTGCTCCCGATCACGCTCGCGGCCCTCGTCGTCGGCCTGGTCGTCGGCCTGACCGGCGCGGGCCTCACCTGGGGCGGGCTGCAGGCCTGCGAGGCCGTGCGCGGCACCGAGTCCTGCGGCGGGTCCGGCCTGCTGCTGCTCGTCGCGATCGTCGCCGTGATGGCCCTGGTCGGCGCCGTGCTGCTCGCGCTGCTGCGGGTGCCCGACGCCCGCAGCGTCAGCGTTCTCGGCACCGGCATCATCTGCGTGGTCGCGATGGTGGGGCTGCTCGAGGTGGTGTTCAGCGCCACGATGTTCGTCGCCGTGCCGGTGCTGGGCGCGCTCGCCTACGTCGTGGCCTCCTGGGTCACGACGAGGTTCGTCGAGCAGGTCGACGACGACGGTCCGGACATCGACCTCCGGTAGCTACAGCCGCGCCGCGACGAGCTCCGCGATCTGCACGGTGTTGAGCGCGGCGCCCTTGCGCAGGTTGTCGTTGCTCAGGAACAGCGCGAGCCCACGCTCGTGGTCGACCCCGGGGTCCTGCCGGATCCGCCCGACGTAGCTGGGGTCCTGCCCGGCTGCCTGCAGCGGCGTGGGTACGTCGGTCAGCACGACGCCCGGCGCCCCGGCCAGCAGCTCGGCGGCACGCTTGGCGGGCAGCGGCTGCGCGAACTCCACGTTGAGCGACAGCGAGTGGCCGGTGAAGACCGGGACGCGCACGCAGGTGCCCGACACCCGCAGCTCCGGGATGCTCAGGATCTTGCGGGACTCGTTGCGGAGCTTCTGCTCCTCGTCGGTCTCGTCGCTTCCGTCGTCGACGACGGAGCCGGCCATCGGCAGCACGTTGAAGGCGATCGGCCGGACGTACTTCGACGGCTCCGGGAGCTCCACCGCCGACCCGTCGTGGGTCAGCTCGGGACCGCGGTCGCCCACGGCCGCGACCTGACCGGCCAGCTCGTCGACGCCGGCGAGGCCGGAGCCCGACACGGCCTGGTAGGTGCTGGCGACGATCCGCACCAGCCCGGCCTCGTCGTGCAGCGGCTTGAGCACGGGCATCGCGGCCATCGTCGTGCAGTTGGGGTTGGCGATGATGTTCTTGCGCATCTCGCCGAGCGCGTCGGGGTTGACCTCCGACACGATCAGCGGCACGTCGGGGTCCATCCGCCAGGCCGACGAGTTGTCGACCACGACCGCGCCCGCGCCCGCGGCGGCGAACACCGGGGCGAGCTGCTTGGACGTGGCGCCACCCGCCGAGAACAGCGCGATGTCGAGACCGGTCGGGTCCGCCGTCGCGGCGTCCTCGACGACGACCTCGCGGCCGCCGAACGCGATCGTCGAACCGGCCGACCGCGCCGACGCGAAGAGCCGGATCTCCGAGATGGGGAAGTCCCGTTCGAGCAGGATCTGCCGCATGACCGTGCCGACCTGGCCGGTCGCGCCGACGATGCCGAGACGCACGCCCTCGCCGCCGGGGCCGAACGAGCTCATGCGGGGTCCCCGGCGCGGCGCGAGCCCTTCGACAGGCTCAGGAGGGCCCGAAGCGAGCGGCGTGTCGGGGTGTTCATCGGCCGGTCCCTCCGTAGACGACCGCCTCGACCTCGTCGGAGTCGAGGTCGAACGCGGTGTGGGTAGCGCTGACCGCCGCGTCGACCTGGTCCTCGTCGACGATGACCGAGATCCGGATCTCGGAGGTGGAGATCATCTCGATGTTCACGCCTGCCGCGGCGAGCCCGGCGAAGAACTTCGCCGTGACTCCCGGGTGCGACCGCATGCCGGCGCCGATCAGCGACACCTTGCCGATCTGGTCGTCGTACAGCAGCGAGTCGTAGCCCACCTCGGCCTGGATCTTCGCGAGCGCCGCCATCGCGGTCTGACCGTCCGCACGCGGCAGCGTGAAGGAGATGTCGGTGAGGTTCGTGGCGGCCGCGGAGACGTTCTGCACGATCATGTCGAGGTTGATCTGGGCGTCGGCCAGGGCCTCGAAGATGCGCGCCGCCTCGCCGACCTTGTCGGGGACGCCGACCACGGTGATCTTGGCCTCGCTGCGGTCGTGCGCGACGCCGGCGATGATCGCCTGTTCCATCAAGTCCACCTCGGTTTCGTCGGTGATCCACGTGCCGGTGCGCTGGCTGAAGGAGGAGCGCACGTGGATCGGCATGCTGTAGCGGCGGGCGTACTCCACGCAGCGAAGGTGCAGGATCTTCGCCCCGCACGCCGCCATCTCCAGCATCTCCTCGTAGGAGATGCGGTCCCGCTTGCGGGCCGTCGGCACGATGCGGGGGTCGGCGGTGAAGACGCCGTCGACGTCGCTGTAGATCTCGCAGACGTCGGCCTCGAGCGCCGCCGCCAGCGCCACGGCGGTCGTGTCGGAGCCACCCCGGCCGAGCGTGGTGATGTCCTTGCTGTCCTGGCTGACGCCCTGGAAGCCGGCGACGATGGCGACGGCCCCCTCGGCGAGCGCCCGCTCGATCCGGCCGGGCGTGACGTCGATGATCTTGGCCTTGCCGTGGGCGCTGTCGGTGATCACGCCGGCCTGGCTGCCGGTGAAGGAGCGCGCCTTCTGGCCGAGGTTGCCGATGGCCATCGCGAGCAGCGCCATCGAGATCCGCTCGCCGGCGGTGAGCAGCATGTCGAGCTCGCGGCCGGCGGGCAGCGGGGACACCTGCTGCGCCAGGTCGAGGAGCTCGTCGGTGGTGTCGCCCATCGCCGAGACCACCACGACCACGTCGTTGCCGGCGCGCCTGGCGTCGACGATTCGCTGCGCCACCCGCTTGATGCCTGTCGCATCGGCCACGGAGGAGCCGCCGTACTTCTGGACGACAATGCCCACGTCACAACGCCTTCGACTTCGATCGGTCCGAACTTCCCGCCGAGTCTAACGACGGCGCTCCGGGCCGCTCCGGGGCGCGACGGATGCCGGACAGCGCCCTGCCGGGCCCTCGGGTGTGCTCAGGAGTCGGCGGACTCCAGCATCTCGTCGGCGGCCTCGACCTGCTCGGCCTCGCTCTCGAACTCGGCGTCGAACCGGTCGTGGGAGAGCACCGACTGCAGCGCGCGCAGCACGCCGGACGCCTCCGTGCCCCAGGTGGACATGTAGGAGAACTGCCACCACCACAGCGCCTCGCTGACCCGGCCCGCGCGGTAGTGGCGCATGCCGTGGGCCAGCGCGCTGGCGATGCTGGTGAGGTCGTCGGAGACCAGGGAGCTGACCATCTCCGGCGGGTCGACGTAGGGGTCGAACACCTCGGTGTAGGCGTCTACGCCCTCGAGGAGCACCGCGAGTCGCAGCCGCATCGCGTCGAGGTCGGGGTCGGGGCCGGCGTCGGGTTCGTACTCGTCGGCGGGGGTGAAGTCGGTGTGCACCCCGAGGCGGCCGCCCGCGAGCAGCACCTGGCTGACCTCGAGCAGGAGCAGGGAGATGGCCTGGCCACCGGTGGCGTCGCCGCGGGCGATCGCCTGCAGGGCGAGCAGGAACGACTCGACCTGGTCGGCGATCTGCTGCGCGAAGTCCTCCAGGTCGCTGCCCGGCGCTGCGTCACCGGGGGTGGCCGAGGTGTCAGTCATCGACGGCACGTCTCCCTTCGAAAGCTCGTCCGAGCGTGACCTCGTCGGCGTACTCGAGGTCCCCTCCTACCGGAAGTCCACTCGCTAGCCGCGTCACACGCAACCCCATCGGCTTGAGCAGCCGGGTGAGGTACGTCGCGGTCGCCTCGCCCTCCAGGTTGGGGTCGGTGGCCAGGATCACCTCGGTGACGGCGCCGTCGGCGAGCCGGGTCATCAGCTCCCGGATGCGCAGCTCGTCGGGGCCGATGCCCTCGATCGGGGAGATCGCGCCACCCAGGACGTGGTAGCGGCCGCGGAACTCCCTGGTCCGCTCGATCGCGACGACGTCCTTCGACTCCTCGACCACGCACAGCACGCTGGGGTCGCGGCGCGGGTCGCGGCAGATCCGGCAGGTCTCCTCCTCGGCGACGTTGCCGCAGACGGAGCAGAACCTCACCCGCTCCTTCACCTCGACCAGCACCTGCGCCAGCCGGCGTACGTCGACCGGGTCGGCCGACAGCAGGTGGAACGCGATGCGCTGGGCGCTCTTCGGCCCGACACCCGGGAGCCGACCGAGCTCGTCGATCAGGTCCTGGACGATGCCTTCGTACACGCTGCTCTCTCTGGCTCTCTCAGGCTCCGGTGCCGGCTCTCAGAAGCCGAACGGCGCGCCGCCCGGGCCGACCTCGCCCTGGCCGCCGCCCAGCCCGCCCAGCCCGCCGGCCAGCGGGCCCATCGCCTCGGCGGCGAGCGCGTCGGACTTGGCCCGCGCGTCGCGGAACGCCGCGACGATCAGGTCCTCGAGGTCCTCGGGGTCGGCGGGGTCGAAGGAGTCCTTCTTGATCTTCACGCCGACCAGCTCGCCGGTGCCGCTCACGGTGACGGTGACGAGGCCGTCGCCGACCGTGCCGTCGACGCGCGCGTCGGCGAGCTCCTCCTGGGCGCTGACCATCTGCTGCTGCATCTGCTGCGCCTGCTGGAGGAGGGCGTTCATGTCGAAGCCGCCGAAGGGGTTCTCGGGGGTGTTGCTGCTCATGGGGTCACTCTCTCGCGTGAGGGGTCGGTCGGGATCGCGGCGCGCCTCACTCGTGCCGGATCTCCTCGATCACGCTGGCACCGAGCTCGCGCTGCAGGAGCTGCGCGCCGCCCAGGTCGTCGTCGGCGTCGGGGTCGTCGGGGTCGACATCGGCGTCGCGCTCGACCATCGAGGTGTCCTCGCGGCGGCCCTGGCCCTGGGGCCGTGTGGCCTGGATCGCGCCGCGGGCGTTGGCCACCGCCTGCGGGTCGACGGGTCGACGCTCGGGCGCGTCGGCCGGGGGCCGCGCGGGCTCGGGCGCAGGATCCGGCGCCCCCTCCCGAGCGGAGTCCGGCGCGGAGGGCTCCGCTGCTGCCGTCTCGTCGGCCGGTCCGGGCGACGGCGTCACCGCCGGCTGCGTGACCGTCGTGGTGTCGACGTGGGCGCCGGGCTGCGCGGTCGGGTCGACGATCGCCTCGATCCGCCAGTCGTGACCGATCACGTCGATCGCGGCCTGGCGCAAGATCTCCTCGCTGCCGCCGCTGCTGAACGACTGCCGAGCGCCGGCGTTGACGAGGGCGACCGTGAGGGTCTTGTCGTCGACGGCGGCGACCTGGGCGTTCTGGCTGAGCAGGATCCAGGTGAACCGGCGCTTGTCCTTCACGGACTCGAGCAGGTCGGGCCACAGCCGGCGTACGTCGACCAGGGTGAGGCTGCCCGCGGCCGGCGCCGGGGTGGCGGAGGCGGCGGGCACGGCCGGGGCGGGCGCGGCAGGTGTGGGCCGCTCGGCCGGCACGGGCGGCGGGGCGTCGTCGCGGGCGGCGGGCGCCGCGGGAGCCTCGACCGGGGCGATCTCGGGCGCGGG
>NZ_SDPU01000011.1 GCF_004168035.1 Nocardioides iriomotensis
ACCTCCGGGTGGGAGTGGGCCTTAGACAAGCCACATCCCATTCGGGGGTTCTCGTTCGTTCAAGCAGGCGCGCTGCTACCAACCTCGTGGCCGGGTACACCTAGCGGCCGCCGGGTCCTGCGTCGGGGGTCTTCTGCGAGATCCCCTCGGCGGGGCAGCCGTGGCCGGCTGCCCCGCCACACCACTCTCCGCTAGAAGTCCTCGTCGAACCCGACCGTGCCGGCGACGCCGACCTGGTACGCGGAGACCTTGCGCTCGAAGAAGTTCGAGAGCTCCTGGACGTCCTGGAGCTCCATGAACGCGAGCGGGTTCCTCGAGCCGTAGATCGGCTCGAGCTGGAGCCGCTCCATCCGGCGGTCGGCGACGTACTCCAGGTAGGAGCGCATGTCCGCGGTCGACAACCCGGCGACGCCTCCCCCGAGGAGGTCCTCGGCGAACTGGGCCTCCGCGTCGACGCCGTCGACCATCATCTGCCGCACCTGTCCGGCCATCGCATCGTCGAAGAGGTCCGGCTCCTCGGCCCGGACGGTGTCGACCACGTCGAACGCGAAGGCCATGTGCATCGACTCGTCGCGGAAGACCCAGTTGGTCCCGGAGGCGAGTCCGTTGAGGAAGCCGCGGGAACGCAGGAAGTAGACGTACGCGAACGCGCCGTAGAAGAACAGGCCCTCGATGACCGCGGCGAAACAGATCAGGTTGAGCAGGAACGCCCGGCGGTCCGCACGGGTCTCCAGGGCGTCGAGCTCGAACACCGAGTCGATCCAGCGGAAGCAGAAGTCGGCCTTCGCCTTGATCGACGGGATGTTGTCGACGGCCGCGAACGCCTCGTGCCGCTCGGCCTCGTCGGGGACGTAGGTGTCGAGCAGGGTCAGGTAGAACTGCACGTGCACCGCCTCCTCGAAGAGCTGGCGGGACAGGTACAGCCGGCCCTCCGGGCTGTTGACGTGCTGGTACAGGTTCAGCACCAGGTTGTTCGCGACGATGGTGTCGCCGGTCGCGAAGAACGCCACCAGCCGCGAGACGAGATGCCGCTCCGCGGCGCTGAGCCGCTGGAGGTCCTTGAGGTCGGAGTGCAGGTCGACCTCCTCGACGGTCCAGGTGTTCTTGATGGCGTCGCGGTAGCGGTCGTAGAAGTGCGGGTACCGCATCGGCCGCAGGGTGAGGTTCATCCCGGGGTCGAGCAGCATCCTTGTCGCGCTGGTGTCCGTCGCGCTGCTGGTCTCGTGCTGGTCGGTGGTCACTGGCAGGCCTCGCAGTTCTCGGGGTTCTCGAGCGAGCAGGCCAGGGCCTCGGCGTCGCTCGGGGTGGTGGTCAGGGCGAGCGGCGTCGCCGCCGTCACGCTGGTGGTCGCCTGCTGGATCCGCGTCGCGGGCCGCGAGCGCAGGTAGTACGTCGTCTTCAAGCCGGCCTTCCACGCGTGCAGGTACATCGACGACAGCTTCCCGATCGACGGCCCGGCGATGAAGAGGTTGAGCGACTGGCTCTGGTCGATGTACGGCGAGCGAGCCGCGGCCATGTCGATGAGGCTGCGCTGCGGCAGCTCCCACGCGGTGCGGAAGAGCCTCCGGACGTCCTCGGGCAGCCGGTCGATGCCCTGGACCGACCCCTCCGCGCGCTTGATCGCCTCGAGGACCTCGGCGGTCCACAGGCCCCGCTCCTTCAGCTCGCGCACGAGCGCGTTGTTGACCTGGAGGAACTCACCTGACAGCGTCTCGCGCTTGAAGAGGTTGGACACCTGCGGCTCGATGCACTCGTAGCAGCCGGCGATCGAGGCGATCGTTGCCGTGGGGGCGATCGCGACCAGCAGCGAGTTGCGCAGGCCGTGCTCGGCGATCGAGGCGCGGACGGCCTCCCAGCGCTCGCGTTGGGACGGCTCCGCCGCCCAGTGGTCGGGCTGCAGCACCCCGGCGGCCGCCCGGGTCTGGTCGAACGCCGGGTGCGCGCCGTGCCGGCGGGCGAGGTCGCTCGAGACCTCCAGCGCCGTCAGGTAGATCTCCTCCTGCACCCGGGTGGACAGCTCGCGCGCCTCGTCCGAGTCGAACGGCAGCCGCAGCGCGAAGAAGGCGTCCTGCAGTCCCATGAGGCCGAGCCCGACCGGGCGCCAGCGGGGGTTGGAGGCCGCCGACTCCTCGCTCGGGTAGTAGTTGATGTCGATCACCCGGTCGAGCAGCGGGAGCGCGGTCCGCACCGTCTCCCGCAGCTTGTCCCAGTCGACCCCCGTCGGAGTGAGGTGCTGGGCGAGGTTGATCGAACCCAGGTTGCACACCGCCGTCTCGGCGTCCGAGGAGACCTCGGTGATCTCGGTGCAGAGGTTGGACAGGTGCACCACCGGGCCGGCCGGCGCGCCCGGGACCGGGTCGCTGGTCTGGTTGCAGGTCCGGTTCGCCGCGTCCTTGAACGTCATCCAGCCGTTGCCGGTCTGGGCGAGCGTGCGCATCATCTTCCCGTAGAGGTCGCGCGCCCGGACCTGTCGCACGAACCGGCCTTCCGCCTCGGCCCGGCGGTACGCCTCGTCGAACGCCGTACCCCACAGGTCGGGCAGCTCGGGCGCCTGGTCCGGGTCGACCAGCGACCACGTCCCGTCGGCCTCGACCCTGCGCATGAACTCGTCGGGGATCCAGTTGGCGAGGTTGAGGTTGTGCGTGCGCCGCGCGTCCTCCCCCGTGTTGTCCCGCAGCTCCAGGAACTCCTCGACGTCGGGGTGCCACGGCTCGAGGTACACGCAGGCCGCACCCTTGCGCCGTCCGCCCTGGTTCACCGCCGCCACCGAGGAGTCCAGCGTGCGCAGGAACGGCACGATCCCGTTGGACTGCCCGTTCGTGCCGCGGATCAGCGCCCCGCGCGAGCGCACCCGCGAGAACGCGATGCCGATCCCGCCGGCGAACTTGGACAGCTTCGCGACCTGGCCGTACCGGGCGTAGATCGAGTCCAGGTCGTCGCGCGGGCTGTCGACGAGGTAGCACGAGGACATCTGGCTGTGCCGGGTCCCGGAGTTGAACAGGGTCGGGCTGCTCGGGAGGTAGGCCAGCGACGACATCAGCCGGTAGAACTCGATCGCCTCGACCGGGTTCCGCGCCAGGCCGCACGCCACCCGCAGCAGGAAGTACTGCGGCGTCTCCACCACGAGCCGCGTCGTCGGGTGCCGCAGCAGGTACCGGTCGTAGACCGTGCGGAGGCCGAAGTACTCGAACCGTCGATCGGCGTCGAGCTCGATCGCGAAGTCCAGCTTGCGGGCGTTGTCCTTGACGAAGCCGGCGGTCTCGTCGCCGATCAGCCCCTCGGCGTGCCCGAGCGCGACCGACTGGCTGAACGAGGCCACGCCCTGGTTGCGCACCTCCTTGTCGATGTAGCCCGACAGGAGCCGCGCCGCCAGCCGTGAGTACTGCGGCTCCTCGCCGATCATCTCGGCGGCCGTCTGGATCGACAGCCGGTCCAGCTCGGCCGTCGTCGCGCCGTCGTACAGCCCGCTGATCGTGCGGGTCGCCACCCGCATCGGGTCGACGTCGACCAGGTCGCCGCTGACCCGGTCCACGGCCCGGACGATCTTGTTCACGTCCACCGGCTCGCTGTCGCCGTTGCGCTTGCGGACCTGCATCGAGGTCCTGGTCGGTGTCTCTGTGACCGTCACTTCTCTCTCCTCGCGAGATCGGTCTCGAAGGATCCGAGGTCACGAGGGAGGACGGGAGGCACGGCCGACGCCGAGGTGCGGCGGGCCGTACGAGCCGTCGGCCCACCCACGAGGCCTCGGACCACCCCAACCGACGGGTTGGGGTGCGCTGGCAGGTCTTCGGACTCGTGGGCGCGCCTCCCGGACGGACCGGTCGACCCCTACTGACCGTCGCTTCCCAGGTCGGTGACCCAGTGCTGAATGACGGCTGTCGTTCCCACTCACCGCTGCGGGGCAGTCCCGGAGTCACACCGGGTTCCCTCTTGCCTCGACGTGCCTGGCGAGCACGCCGAACCAGCTGCATCGAGGACTATATGTAGCGCCGACCAAGAACCGTGGGACCACATCTAGTGCCGGCGTGGCGTCTCGGCGGAGGCCAGGTGAGGCGGGTCGGCGCGGGAGTACGGTGAACGTGTGCGGGGCGATCGGGTGGAGATCGTGATTGATGCGGGCGGGGAGGTCCGCACCTACGACATCGTCGCGACCAGGAACGGTCGCAGGGTCGAGATCGAAACCGGGCGCGGCCTCGTCACGGTCTCCGAGGTGACGCGGAGCGGCACTCCTGTTCGTACGGCGCGATTCATGGCGAGCAGGATTCTTGCCCTGGTGGAACACCCGGCCGCCGACGCGAACATCGCGAGGGACGTGATCGAACCGCGCGCGATCCGCTCCTCGTGATGAGCCGGCTCGAGGTGACGCGGCGCCGGATGACGGGCCCGCTGTGCGGCGGTACGACGCCCGACGCCCGGCTCAGGCGGGCACGGCGCCGGCGTGACCGGACTGGACGACCCAGCTGCTGTCCGTGACGGCCGGACCGGTCGAGTCGGTGGCGTCGGTGACCACCCGGTAGTCCGCGGTCATCGCCTGCTCGGTCACCCGGACGCGGGTGTAGCCGCGCCGGTCCGGGTTGAGGTACTTCACGTGCGGGTTGTTCGGCCGCGCCGCCTTCACCGCCGCCGCCCACCCGCAGCCGGAGCTGATCGAGGTGCCCACCAGCTCGGTCGCGAGCACCTCGGTCTCCGGCCGCGCGAAGTCCAGGCGCAGGTCGTTGACCCAGGCCGAGTGCCAGTCGCCGCTGACCACGACAGGGTTGCTCGGACGGCTTTGCTCGACGTGGGCGAGGAACCGGTTGCGGGACACGGCGTACCCGTCCCACTGGTCGTGGTTGACCGAGACGCCCGGGCCTGCGTCGTAGTCGACCTGCGCCATGATCGTCTGCTGCGCCACGACGTTCCAGGTCGCGCTGCTTCGGTCGAGGCCGTCGAACAGCCAGCGTTCTTGCGCGTCCCCCATCAGCGTGCGGCTCGGGTCGTTGACGCCCGGGTGCTGCGGCCCGCCGGGGAACGCCTCGGTCAGCTGGTCCGAGCGGTACTGGCGGGTGTCGAGGACGTGGAAGGACGCCAGCCGGCCGTAGTCGACGCGTCGGTGCAGCAGCATGTCCGGGCCGCTCGGCCGCTGCGGCCGGCGCAGCGGGAGGTGCTCGTAGTAGGCCTGGAACGCGTTGGCGCGCAGCTGGGTGAACCGGCCGATCTCGTTGCTGGCCTCGTTGTCGGGTTGGGAGACGAGGCCGGCCCAGTTGTTCTCGATCTCGTGGTCGTCGAAGGTGACGACGAACGGGAACGCGGCGTGGGCGGCCTGCAGGTCCGGTGACGTCTTGTACTTCGCGTGGTTCACCCGGAACTGTGCCAGCGTCTCGTCGTCACGGCCCTCGTAGGTGTAGTCGCCGACGTGCACGACCAGGTCGAGGTCCTCGGTGGCCATCGTCCGGTAGGCGGCGAAGCGGCCCCCGGCCCACGCCTGGCACGAGGCGAGCGCGAACGCGATCGGCGTCGTCGAGCCGACGGCGGGCGCCGTCCGAGTGCGACCGACCGGGCTGACCTCCTGGCCGGCGCGGAACCGGTACCAGTAGTCGCGGCCCGGCCGCAGCCCCGACACCTCCACGTGCACCGAGTGCCCGAGCTCCGGCGTCGCCGGCGACGCGCCGGCGCGCACGACGTCGCGGAACTCCGGGTCGCTCGCGACCTGCCACGACACCGGCAGCCGGTACGGCGGCATCCCGCCGGCGCCGTCGGGCGCGAGCGGCTCCGGCGCCAGACGCGTCCAGAGCACGACCCCGTCCGGGACCGGGTCGCCCGACGCGACACCGAGGGTGAACGGGTTGGTCGGGAAGCGCGGCTGCGCCCAGGCCGGCGCGGACGAGAAGCCGTGCATGGCGGCCGTCGCCGCACCAGCGCCGGTCAGGGTGAGGAGCTTGCGGCGGCTGAGCGGCAGTTCGGGCAGGCGGGTACGACGAGTGACCACGGGTGGCACCTCCGAGACGTGGACGGGATGCGTCCAGTCAGGCAGTCCCCGGCGACGCAACGCTGGCCGGCCGGTGACCGTGAAGTGTCGGGCGGTCGTCCATCGGGACGACGGCCCGCCCGGCGAGGTCCTGTCAGGCGTCGGAACGCTACGTGGGGCGCAAGGCTTCGAGCATGTGGTCGAGTTCTTCGACGGGGCGGCCCGGCGGCAGGGTCAGCGTGGGCACCTCGGCACCGGCGGCGTACCAGCGGTCCAGCGTGGATCGAGCATGCGCAACGTCGCCCCACAGCGTGAGGTCGTCGAGCAACCCTCGGGCCGACTCGGGCACCTCGTAGGTGCGTGCGGTCGGGTTGGCTGCGAGGACCTCCTCCACTGCGGGGCCGTGCCCGAGACGACGCAGAGTGGCGCGGTACAGCGGCCCCATGCTGACGAGGTAGAACGACACCCACCACGAGGCCACCTCGTGCGCCGTGACGGGATCGTCCGCGACGGCTGTCGGGATGCAGGGCGCGATGGTCGGGCGCGTGCGGTCCGGCGCACCGCGCGCCAGGCCCTGCTGCAGCAGCCGAGTACTCGCCTCCAGACCCGACAGCGGCAGCAGGAAGGGGTACCACCCGTCGGCGAGCTCGCCGGCGAGCTGGACGGCGCTGGGGCCGAGGGCCGCCAGGTTGATGGGGATCGGCTCCTGCGGCACGACCGCCAGCTTCAACGGCCGCATGCGTCGCTCGGTGGTCGGCTCGAGGCGGTCTCCGCTCAGCAGCCGGCGCACCTGCCGCGTCACCTCGCCGAGCCGCTGGACGGGATTCGTGAACGCGACATCGTGCAGGCCCTCCGCCAAGGGTGGGCTGCCTGCCCCGAGGCCGAGCACGAACCGGTCACCGGACACCGCGGCCAGGCTGGTGGCCAGCATCGCGATGCTGGCCGGTGTGCGTCCCCAGACGTTGATGATGCCGGTGCCGAGGGTGATGCGGCTGGTCCGGGTGGCGATCTCCGCCAGGAGCACGCCCGCGTCGTGACCCCAGCCCTCCGCCACGAAGAACGCCTCGTAACCCAGCTGTTCTGCCCGGTCGGCGAGGTGCAGCACGACCTCCCGACGGGTCTCCATGGGGGTCAGGCCGACACCGACTCGTCGAGCGGACATGTCTCGATCCTCCTTCGTGGGTCATCCCCCGCCTGGGGGATTTCGGGCGAGGTCGTCGCAGGGCGGCCCCTCCGGGAGAAGTCGCCTCAGGACATGCCGGCAAGCTCGGTCATCCGCGTCATCCCCGGCGCGGCGACGTGGCGGAGTCGTTCCTGTGCTGCGGTCAGGGCGGGAGAGCCGATGAGCTCCGGCGGGACCCGTGCCGGGTTGAGCGAGACAGCATCGGCCCAGCTCTCGATCCGCGACTCCGATCTGAACGAAGCGCGAGCGCCGAGAACCTGCTGGCGCATCCAGTCGGCCGGTTTGTTCGAGAACGGCGAGGGTGGGCACAACCGGTTCTTGAGGTCGTCATCCTCGAGCGTTGCCTCGACGAAACCGGCCAGCGCAGCGCCGAAGCAGGCGAAGCCGAGCTGGATGGGCTGCACCGTGATCGCCTCGCGGCCCCAGACCGGCACCAGTGGCCGGTACCGCAGCCCGGACGCGGCGCAGTGCACGACCACGGCGTCGCGCGCGATCGGCGCCTCGCCGTCGGTGAGCACCAACCGACCGGGCTCCACGTGCCGGATGTGGCCGAGTCTGACGACGCACTCGATGGTGCGCAGCCGATCCAGCTCCCACCGCGCGAGAGTGGGGACCTTTGCCATCGTGGGAGTCACCGACGTGTCGATCCGGAGCATCACTCCGGCGTCCTCCAGCAAGAAGAACACCTGGTCAGGGGACGAGGCGACGGCCGCCGCCTCCATGATGTCGGCCGCCGTGCCCAGGAACACGACCGGATCCGGCTGGACCACGGCTCGGTCGAGCATCCACGGCTCCCGGGGCCTCACCCAGCAGATCGCGCCCGGTTCGACGCCGTTGTCGAGAAGCCAGATGCAGGCATCGGTGGCGGTCTTCCCCGCGCCGGCGATCACGTACTGCGAGGACGCACCGCCGAGCCTGACCAGCTCGTTGACGGCCACGACGCGCTGCCCCTCCGCGGCGCCGAACGGCGCCGGTGAGTTCGCAGGTATCCGAGGAGCCAGGTAGTGGGCGTCGACCACGCGCGCTCGGCCACGGACCTCGTAACGCCTTCCGGACAGGCGTGACACGAACTGGCCCTCACCGACGTAGTCACAGTTCGGGTAGAAGCTCACCTTCCCGGACCGGAGCAGCCGCTCGTGCAGGACCCGGGCGTAGTACGCGCACAGCTCAGGCGCCGTCGCTCGCTCGGGCATCCCGGCCTCCGGCCCGTCCGGCTGGATCCGCCCTTCGCCGAGCAGGGTCGAGGCCACCCCGTAGAACGAGGAGGCCTGGTGCAGCCGGACGAACGGGTACGCGTCCAGCCAATGTCCGCCGGCTCCGTGCCGACGGTCGATCAAGATGACGCTGACGTCCGCATGGTCGATCAGTGCGTCCGTGAACGCCATCCCCGCCGCACCTGCGCCGACAACCAGATAGTCGGCTTCCAGAGTCTCGACCACGTGGTCATGCTCACCGTGCCGCAACAAGCCGGTCAACAGGCTTGAGCTCGGGCCCGTGGTCGACGCGCGCCCGCTTGCCGAGAGGACGCAGCCGGGGATCCGCCTCGGACTCGGTCCGTGCATCGTCACTCGGGAGGACAGTGCCGTGCCTTGGCGTATGAGGCTCCTCAAGCATGGAGGACCGCGTCGAGCTTCTCGAAGCTCTCGGCCCAGCCGCTGCGATGCAGCTCAAGCCTCTCCTCCGTGGCGAAGTCCCCTTGGGTCAGTGTCACGGTCGTCCTGCCACCGGAAGAGGCGAGTGACAACTCAACGACCGTCTCACGGTCGTCGGGAACCGGCTCGTCCCAACGAAAGGTGAACTCCAGCCTGGAGGGGAACTCGATGGTGATGAACTCGCCGGAGAGATGGAACGACTCGCCCTCCGGCGGCTGCATGGTGAAAAGCAAGCTGCCGCCCACCCGCAGGTCAATCTGGATCTCGGGTGTCGCGAACCCGTGCGGCCCCCACCACCTGGTCAGTCCAGCGGGCTCCGTCAGCAAGCCGAAGACCTGCTCGGCCGGGGCATCGAACACCCGCACCTGCTCCAGGACGAATCTCCGGTCGTTGCCGGTCACGCCTCAAGGGTCCACCGTCGGTGTGCTGCATTCCAGTGTCGGCCCGAAGCGCGTGTGAATTGTGTCTGGCCGGGCTGTTGGCCGCGACATCAGACCAGTTGTTTCCAGTGGCCTTCTGACACGACCTCGATCGTGCCGTCGACGACCTTGATGGCGGTCTGGTCGTCGATGGCATAGGCCGGGCCGGAGATGCCGGCGGCCCATTGCTCCGCCTCGGCCATCGTGTTGCCGGGCATGCCGTCCGAGACGAGGTGCGGGCAGATCGAGAAGTCGACGAGTCCCAGCGTGCTGTCGTCGCCGGTCGGTGGCCGCCACTGGATGAAGTCCTCCCCGACCTCGCGGGTCATCACCATGCTGCCCGCGCTCAGTCCCACCCACACCGTGTCGCTCAGCGAGGGGAGGAGGTCGGTCAGCCCGGACTCTTGCATCCAGTGGCACAGGTAGAGGACGTCTCCGCCTGCCACCAGGAGCACGTCGGTCTCCCGCACCCGCGGGACCCAGAGCCCTTGGTCGATGCTGGGCAGCGCGGTGAGCTCCAGTACGCCCATCGACCTCCAGCCCAGGTCGACCATCGGGTTCCCCGGCTGCTGTCCGCTGATGAACCGCCAGGCCCTTTCCCCGGGGCCGTTCCGGGGGTGCCCGTACATCGCGGTGGGGATGCAGAGGGCGCTGGAGTCGGCGATGGGCTTGCCCAGCATCTCGACCAGCGCGTCGCGGATGCTGGCGTTCGTGACGCCCCCGGACGTGAGAAGCAGCTTCAAGATTCCTCCCGATGTCGATCACCATGGTGGCGCGGTATGCAGACCGACGTCCGCCGCCGTACTCATCGAAGCGTGCCTGTCCTGCCGGGTGCATGACCCGGCGAAAGTCCAGGCCAGGGGTGGTAGCGGGGGCAGGATGAACTCGCGACCTCTGGGTCATGAGCGGGACTGTCCGGAACTTTGTGTTTCTGGGTCGGCGTGAGGTCCACGGGCCTCCGACGTCTCGCCTGCAGCCAGAAACCGGTCAAACCGGAAGCACGACGGCGAACCGACAGCCCGGTCCGGTGTTGGCGACGTGCACCCGGCCGTGGTGCGCCTCGACGATGCCTTTCACGATCGCGAGCCCGAGACCGGCACCGGACGAGCCGTCCCCGGCGTGGGGATCCTGCGTGCCGGGGCCGAGGAGCCCCTCGGGGGTCCGGGCGGACTCGCCGCGCCAGGCGACGTCGAAGACGTGCGGGAGGTTCTCGGAGGCGATGCCGCCACAGCCGTCGGTGACGGCCAGCTCGACCCCGTCGGGGACGCTCCGACCTCGGATCTCGACCGTGCCGTCGGCGGGAGTGTGCCGGATCGCGTTGGTGACGAGGTTGCGGACCACGCGGGTGAGGCCGGCGGGATCGGCTGTCACGACGAGCCCCTGCTCAACGGAGCCGCCCACGTGGACGCGGCCGTCCCGAGCGGCGATCTCGGCTCCGGCGATCGCCTCGCTGACCAGGTCACCGAGGGCGACGCACTCGGGCTCGAGCCGGAGCACCCCGGCGTGGATGCGCGACAGCTCGAACAGGTCATCGACCATCCGCACCATCCGGTCGACCTCGCCTCGCATCTGCCGGTGGTACCGAGCCGGTTCCTCGGCCAGACCGTCCTCGAGCGCTTCAGTCATGGCCCGGAGCCCGGCGAGGGGCGTCCGGAGGTCGTGCGCCACCCACGACACGAGGTCACGACGGGACGCGTCCGCACGCGAGGCAGCTTCACGGGCCGCCTCGAGACGATCGCTGGTGCGCGCCAGCTCGGCGGACAGCGCCTGGAACTCGGCCGGCCCGTGGGCCACGCCCGCGAAGCGCCCGACCTCACCGAACCGCCTCGTGTCTTCGCGTAGGCGACGCGAGGTGCGGACCAGGGTGTAGCCGAGGGCGGTCGCGAACGCGGTTGCGACGACCCCCGCGACGACCGAGACCCAGACGACCACCCCGAAGTCGTGGTCCGACAGGAACATCGCGCGCGCGGTGCCGACCATGCCGGCGAGCAGGGCGACGACGGCGACCACTGCGACCAGGGGCGGGATCCATCCCAGGGACCGGTGCCGGATCAGCCACCCGACCGCCAGGCCGACCACGCCGGCAGCCGTCGACCAGGCGGTCGCGATCAGCACGATCTCCAGGTGGTCCGAGCTCATGACTGCGCCTCCCACCGGTAGCCGACGCCCCACACGGTGAGGAGCCGCGTGGGGCTCGTCGGTCGGGCCTCGACCTTCTCCCGCAGTCGACGCACGTGCACCGTGACGGTCGACTGGTCCCCGAACGACCAGCCCCATACGCGGGCCAGCAGGTCTTCACGAGTGTGCACGGTCCCCGGCGCGGAGACCAGGAAGGCGAGGAGGTCGAACTCCCGGGCCGTCAGCGCGAGCTCCTTCCCGGCGAGCACCGCTGTGCGGCGCGCACTGTCGACAACGAGGTCACCGTCCTGCACGGGCTCGACCGGCAACAGGTCGCGAGGCGTTGCGCGCCGCAGCACGGAGTCGACACGGAGCACGAGCTCCCGCGGACTGAACGGCTTGGTGACGTAGTCGTCCGCGCCACGCTCCAGACCGACCACGCGGTCGGTCTCATGGCCGAGTGCCGTCAGCATGATCACGGGTACGTCGGAGCGCTCCCGCAGCCGTCGGCACACCTCGAGGCCGTCGATCCCGGGGAGCATGAGGTCGAGCACGACCAAGTCCTGCGGGCTGTCGCGGAGAAGCTTCAGCGCCGTCTCTCCGTCACCGGCCTCGGTGACCTCGTGCCCGCCGGCCCGCAGGTAGCTGACGACCACCTCACGAACGGTGTGGTCGTCGTCGACGACGAGAACGCGGCCCACGTCCCGATCCTAGGGACCGTCCGCGCCGGACGCCCGTCGCGAGCGGAGAGCGACGAGCAGTCCGACGACGACCGCGGTCGAGGTCAGGGCCAGCCACCAGGCGCCGTACGCACGATTCAGCAGGAACGGGTCGTCGACCTTCGCGCCGAAACGTCCCAGGGTCGGCAGGAGCGCCAGGGTCATCGTGCCGACAACGACGCCGACCGCCGCCACGGCGGGACGGGCCCAGGTCGGGACGAACCGTGCGGCGGCCAGACCGATCAGCACGACCGCCGGCGCCACGAGCGCGTCGTGCGCCAGCACAGCGCCGGCCATCCAGAGGCCGGCGTTCAGGAGGTCGCCGAGGTCCAGCCGCAGGAGCAGGCGGATGCCCCAGCCGAGCGCCGCGAGCCCCACGACCCCGGTGAGCAGACGCAGCGCCGTCACGACTCGACCTCGATCCTGGCCAGCCACTTGGTCTGCAGGACCCCCGGCCGCCCCGGGGCGATCAGCCGGCATGGGAAGCCGTGGTCGATGCTGAGGTCGTCCCCGTCGAGGCCGAGCGCGACGAGGGTGAGCGGGTCGTCCGACTCCGCGGGCAGCAGCGTCGAGGTCCGGAAGGGCCCGTCGGGCTGGAGCGAGGTGACGGTCACGACCGAGCCGCGGGGCGCGCCGACGAGGGCGAGCAGGTCACGGACCCGCACGCCGTCCCACTCCCCCGATGCGCTCCACCCCTCGACGCACGCGATGGGCAGCCGCGCGACCTGCCGCGGAAGCGCGCGCAGGTCCTCGCGCGAGAGGCTGGCCGTGCGCTGTCCGTGCACCACCTCGAGACGCCAACCGGGATCCGTCGACAGTACGGTCACGCCGGCCCTGCGGGCGGTCTTGTTGATCGGGATGCCACCCGAGGGCACGAAGTGGTTCTCGAAGACCGACACCCGGCGCAGCCACGGGACAGCGCTCCCGGCGACCGAGACCACGACCAGCCCGGTGGCCAGGTACGTCGTCCTGATCAGTGCCCGACGGCTGAGCCCGCCCTCCGCACGGGGCCCCGGGCCGCTCGCCGCGGGGTCGGCGCGCAGAGCGGCGCGGATGGTCGGAAGCTTCACCGCGACGTGCACCAGCAGCGACCCGATCGCCACCCAGGCGACGGCGTAGTGGGTCGACCGGAAGGAGAAGGCCCAGGGGTACCACTGCGTGGAGTTGGCGAGCCCGGTGGCCACCTGGAACAACGACGACGCGACGAGCAGCGCGATCGACGCCCGTTCCAGCCCGTGCCGAAGCAGGGCTGCACGATCCAGCCAGGGCGGCCGGGCGAAGAGCTTCGGGTAGACCGCGTACAGCTTGACCAGCAGCAGGGGCACGCAGGCGGTGCCGGCCAGGTAGTGCAGTCCCTGGCTGACCCGGTACGACCACACGGGGCGGCGCAGCGGAACGAACCACGACGGCGGATCCTGCAACGCGTGGCTGTACAGGCCGGTCAAGAACGCGACGGCGAAGCAGATGCCCAGCCACAGTCCCACCCTGGCGGCCACCTCCGGGCTGCGCAGGTGCGAACGAACGTCGGACTCGTCGGGAACCCGCACGTCACACCTTCTCGAGCACGACGAACCAACGGGCGCCGATCCGGTCGAGGAGGGTCACCGAGAAGCCCGTCAGGACGGCCAGCGAGCCGACCCGTTCCGCACCGACGAACGTCCACGGGAACGGCTCGCTGCGGCGCCCGGCGCACTCCAGGGTGACCTCGCGGGTCCGCACGCCTGCACCCGGGGCGGCGACGTCGGCGACGACACGGCCGTGAGGTGCCAGCAGCTGATGAATCCGTCGCAGCAGTCGAGCCGGATCGCCCCCGATGCCGAGGTTGCCGTCGGCCAGCAGGGCGGTGTCCCAACGGCCCTCGCCGGGCAGGGGGTCGAAGACGTCGCGCACCAGTGCACCGACGCCCCGTGCTCGGGTCTGCCGCACGGCCTCGGCGACGACGTCGATGCCGAGCACGGACCCTCCGCGCTGGGCGAGGTGCTCACTCATCCGCCCCGGGCCACAGCCGATGTCGAGCGTGGCCCCGACACAGTGCGCGAGCAGTCGGCGGTCCGACGAGCGTGCGGCGGCGCTCCATGCCGCGAGCGGGAGCCTGTGGGGTGGCCTGTCGACCCCGTCGACCCCGTGGACGAGGCACGGCTCGCCACGGAGGGCGTGCCTGTAGGCCTCCGCGAACACGGGAGTCGCCGGCAGCGCCTCGGGGCTGGTCACCGGAAGGCCAACTCTGCGACCTCGGCCGCCCACTGCCGGGAGAAGCGCAGGTGCGGCGCGGACTCCGCAACGAGAACCGCGTCCTCAGCCTCGTCCACGTCGCGAAGGGTCGGGGCATCGACCACCTGCGCGCCGGCGGAGACCAGCGCCGCCCGGGTGTCGGCTCCGGTCCGGTCGGTCGACATCGCGACCTGGGTGAGGCAACGCGCGAGTGCCGGCGTGCGGAGGGCCAGGACCCACCAGCCGCCGTCCTCGGCGGCACCGAGGACGGCGTCGGTCCGGTCGACGCGGTGTGCCACGTCCCCGAGCTCGGCGGGCGTCACCTGGGGCGTGTCCATCCCGATCTGGACGACGGCCGCCCGGGCGAGAACGCCCACGTCGCGCTGGGCGTGAGCGAGTCGGTGCCCCAACCCCTCCCCTCGCTGTCGCACGACGGACCAGCCGACGAGCAGAGACTGGAGCTCGTCGTGCCCGGGCGCCTCGCCAAGGTCACCGTCGAGGGCGAGGTAGCACCGGTCGGCACCGAAGGCGGAGGTGCACGCGTCCAGGGTGTCCGCCAGCGCTGCGGCGGCCAGGCGGGCGGCCGCGTCCGCGCCGACGTGCCGCCCGAGCCGAGTCTTCGCGCGGCCGGCAACGGGGGCCTTGGCCATCACCAGCGCGACAGGCGGGCTCATGCCAGAACCCGCGCGAAGTCTCGTGCCGCACGAATGCTCCCACGCACCGAGCCCGACACCTTGGACCTGGTTCCGGCTGCCCTTGGGTGGTAGGCAACCGGGTGCTCGCTGATGGTCCAGCCCGCTGCCGTCGCCTTCTGCAGGAGCTCGACCGGGTAGCCGAAGCGTCGGTCCTGGACGTCGAGGTCCAGCAGGTCCGCCCGGCGGGCGACCCGCATCGGGGCGATGTCGCGGACGTGGGTGCCGATCCGTCGCCGCAGCCACCAGAGCACGACGGCGTTGCCCGTTCGGGCGTGCCACGGCCAGACGCCGCGGCTCACCGGACGGCGCCGGCCCGTCGACATCGTGGCACCCCCGATCACGTCGTCGAGGAGCGGCAGCAGGTCGTCGGGGTCGAACGACCCGTCGCCGTCCATGACCGCCACGAACTCGCTCGTGGAGGCGAGAAGGCCCGCGTGCACGGCCGCGCCGTAGCCGGGTGTCGCCTCGGACACGACGGTGGCCCCCCATGCGACGGCGACCGCGGCGGTGTCGTCGCGGGAGCCGTTGTCGACGACGATCACCTGGAAGCCGGCCGGGACGCGTGGAAGGAGGCCCCGCAAGGCGGGTCCCTCGTCCCGGCACGGGAGCAGGAGGTCGCAGTCCGTCATGCACACGAACGTAGTGACGCCTGGACCCTGGGAGACCCGGTCAACTCTTACGAAAGGCTGACGTCTCAGCGGGACCGTGCTGGCCGTCCGCGATCCTCCGTACGGTGAGGCCATGTCCCAGACCGCGGATCGCGTCGCACGGCTGCGCGGCTCGGCCGTCGATCGGGCGGCTCGCCGAGGCCTGACCGTTGCCCTGGTCCTGATGGTCGCGGCGGTGCTTGTCCCCGCCCTCGCCGGGTGGAACGTCCGCGTGAACTCGTTCCCTCCGTTGCACGCCCGGTGGGACCCACGGTGGGGTGTCGGCACGGTGCCGGCGCTCGCCCTGGCGGTGCTGCTCGGGCACGGGTTCGCTGGTCGGGCACGCTCGCTCCGGTGGCGCACCCTGCTGCTTGTCACGTTCCTGGCCGGGCTGGCGTGGATGCTGTCCCTGGCGCTCGTCGACGGCATCTCCGGGGTCGGGCACATCCTGGGCACCGACTACGAGTACCTGCAGACGGCCAGGGCGACGGACGACCTGCCCGCGACGTTGCGCGAGTACGTCTCCCGCATCCGGTACGACGCCGCGCCCGACAACTGGCCCGTGCACATCGCCGGCCACCCGCCGGGCGCCCTGGTCTTCTTCGTCGCCCTCGTCCGCATCGGGCTCGGCTCGGGCCTGGCCGCCGGGGTGGTGGTGGTGCTCCTCGCCGCCACCACCGCCGTCGCGACCCTCGTGACCGTTCGGACGCTCGGCGCGGAGGACCTGGCTCGTCGCGCCGCGCCCTACCTCGTCGTCGGCCCGGCCGCGATCTGGCAGGCCGTCTCGGCCGACGCCATGTTCGCGGCGGTCGCCGCCTGGGGCCTCGCGGCGCTGGCGGCGGCCTCGACCCGACGCAGTGTCACGTGGGCGCTGCTCGCGGGACTGCTGCTCGGCTACTGCGTCATGCTCTCCTACGGTCTGCCGCTGCTGGGCGTGCTCGCCCTCGCCGTGATGTGGCTGGGTGGTTCGTGGCGCCCGCTTGTTCCTGCCGCGCTCGCCGCTCTCGGTGTGGTGGCCGTGTTCCACGCGTTCGGGTTCTCGTACGCCGAGGCCCTTCCGGCGATCCGCGACCGCTACTTCGAGGGTGTGGGCGGCAGAAGACCGGCGGCGTACTGGCTGTGGGGCGGACCCGCCGCCCTCCTCTTCGCCACGGGACCGTTGCTCGGCGCGGGTCTCGGTGCGCTGGCCGCCCAGGCCCACCGGCGGGCGGTCGGGGCGGTGGCCGCGCTCTCGGGCGCTGCCGTCGTGTCGGTGCTGCTGGCCACGGCGTCCCAGATGAGCAAGGCCGAGGTCGAGCGGATCTGGCTTCCCTTCGTGCCGTGGCTGCTCCTGTCGTGCGCGCTGCTTCCCGACCGGTGGCAACGGCCCGCGCTGGCCGCGCAGGCCGGCTTCGCCCTGCTCGTACAGCACCTGCTCTTCACCGGCTGGTGACCGGTCGGGTCTGCCGCAGCGGCGCCGAGGCGAACTCGACGAGCCCGGCGTCGGGACGCACGGCGGCTCGGAAGCCGAGCTCGGCCGCGGCTCGCTCCGGCGAGGCGACGACGTGCCGGACGTCGCCGGGACGGTAGCCACCGGTGACGACGGGCGACAGGTCGGCGCCGGTCCCCCGCGCGACGAGGCCGGCGACGTCGGCGATGCTCACGGGCGTGCCCGAGCAGACGTTGAACGCGCGAACGTCGCCGGGTGCGTCGGCGGCGACGGCCTCCACGGCCAGCAGGTTGGCGGCCGCCACGTCCGAGACGTGCACGAAGTCACGCATCTGGCCACCGTCCTCGAACACCTGGGGCGCTGTGCCCGCCTCGACCTGCGACCGGAAGATCGCGGCGACCCCGGAGTAGGGCGTGTCCTGCGGCATGTGCGGCCCGTAGACGTTGTGGTATCGCAGGGCGATGACCGACCCCCCGGCCTGCCTGGCCCAGGCCCGCGCGAAGTGCTCCTGGGCCAGCTTGCTGGCGGCATAGCTGCTCCGTGGGTCGAGGTCCGCGTCCTCGGGAACGAGGGCCCACTCCAGGTCACGCCCGCAGGTCGGACACGGGCACTCGAACCGCCCCGCCTCGAGATCCGCCACCGCGCGGGCGGCCGGTCGCTGGAGATCGTGGTCGGGGCACCGGTAGCGGCCCTCGCCGTACACCACCATCGAGGACGCCAGCACCAGCCGCCGGACCCCCGCCGCGCTCATGCCGGCCAGCAGCGCCGCCGTCCCCAGGTCGTTGTGGCCGGCGTACAGCGGCATGTCGGCCGAGGTGACCCCGGCGCCGACCATCGCGGCCTGGTGACAGACCACGTCGACGCCACGCAACAGCTCGGCCCACGTTGCGCCGTCCGCCGCGTCCCGGACGTCGAGCCGGTGCACGTTCGCGGCAGCAGTCGCGTCGACCGGATGCGCCTGGGGAATCAGCGCGTCGACGAGCACCATCTCGTGCCCGGCGGCCGCCCCAGCCTCCCCCACGGCGCCGCCGACGAAGCCGGCCGCGCCGGTGAGGAGGATCCTCATGACCGTCCTGGCACGTCGTAGGGGAGGTCGATGTCGTCCGCCCAGGCGGCACACCCGCACCCGCCGTCGGGAACCGTCGCGATCGCGCGGGCCAACAGGGTCTTGAGCCGCTCGATGTTGCGGTCGAACATCGCGAAGACCTCGGCCTGACCGACTCCCGCTCCTGCATCGATGCCCGCGTCCATGTCGGTCACGACAGCGATCGGCGCGTAGCAGAGCAGGAGCTCCCTGGCGAGCACGGCCTCGGGATGCCCCGTCATGTTGATCAAGGTCCAGCCCTGGGCGGCGTAGTGCTGGGACTCCGCGCGCGTCGAGAAGCGAGGCCCTTCGACCACCACCATCGTCCCGCCGCGGCTCACCCCGTCCTGCCCCGCCAGCGCGGAGGAGAGCACCGGGCAGTACGGATCGGCGAACGGGACGTGCGCGGCGCCCTTCTCCACGAAGGTCTGCGTCCGCCCCCACGTACGGTCGACCAGCTGGTCGGGAACCACCAGGTCACCCGGGGCGACCTCGGGCCGGAGACCCCCGACCGCGCAGGGCGCCACGACCCGACGTACGCCGAGCGACGCCAACGCCCACAGGTTCGCCCGGTAGTTGATTCGGTGCGGGGGCTGCGCGTGCTCACGGCCGTGCCGCGGCAGGAACGCGACGCGCTTCCCGCCCGCCTCCCCGACGGTGACCGGCGCCGAGGGTTCGCCGTACGGCGTTTCCACCTCGAGCTCGTCCGTGTCGTCGAGGAAGGAGTAGAAGCCGGACCCGCCGATCACGGCGATCTCGGCGGTCTTGGCTGCCATGACGCAAGTCTGTCAGTCCAGGCGGTCCAGCCGTGTTGGCGCGCGCGTCGGCGACGGTCGCTGAGGCGGTCAGGTGGAGCCAGCTGCGCGGGGTGCACCTCTTTCGGTCAACCAGGCCTCCAGCACGCGGTGTCCACCCGCGGCGGCGTGGGCGGCGTACGTCGCGAGCTGCCCGAGGTGCTCGTGGTTGGCGGTCCCGTGCTGGTTCTCGATGACTACCCGGACCTCCCCGTCGGCGTCCACTCCGTTGGCTCGACCTCGTCGGCACTGAGTGGAAGGGCCAGAACGTCGAGCGCGAAGGTGCCAACAACGCGTTGCGGCGAATGACTCTCTTGGTCTCGATGTCCGTGGGAGGTTATCGGGAGCCGAGTCGGGCGAGCTCGTCGAGCTCCGCCGGGGTCCCGAGGGCGATGAGCACAGCACCGGGAGGCACCACCATGGTGGATGGTGGATGAGGCTCGAACGGCTGGCCGGCTCCGCGGCGGACGGCGAGCAGAAGAGCACCGGTGCTCTCCTCGACGCGGAGCTCGCTCAGGGAATGACCCACCAGGCGGGAGCCGTCATCGACGCGAACCTGCTGGATCCTGAAGTCGAGGTCCTCATCGTGCATGACGACGTCGAGGAACTCCGCGACATCCGGCTGGAGCGCGAAGGCTGCCATCCGTCGACCCCCGATGCGTTGTGGGTTGATCGCCCGGCTTGCCCCGGCGAGCAGCATCTTTGCCTTGGCCTCGGCAGTCCGCGCCCGAGAGATGATCACCAGCTCGGGTCGGATCGCGCGAGCCGAGAGGGTGACGTAGACGGTGTCGGTGTCCGTGTCGAGAGCGGCGATCAAGGCTCGGGCTCTCTCGATCCCCGCATCACGAAGGACTGCGTCGTCGGTGACGTCACCACACACATGGTGCATGAGTCCGTGGCCGAGCTGCTCGAGACGGCCGGCGTCGCTGTCGACGACCACGACTGGGTGTCCGCTGGCAGCCAGGAACTCCGCGGCTGCGCGACCGACCCGCCCGAAACCGCAGATGATGACGTGCCCATTCAGCGCTGCGATGTGCTTGTCCATGCGTTGTCTCTCCAGGTACACGCGGAGGTGCCCCTCGGTGACCGCCTCGAGGATGACACCGAGGTTATAGAGAACGGTGCCGACGCCCAGGACGATCAGCACCATTGTGAACACCTGACCAGCAGCTGAGAGTGGGCGCACCTCCCGGAAGCCAACGGTGGCGACGGTCGTGACCGTCTGGTACAGCGCCTCCAGGAGCGTGAACCCGAGCAGCAGGTAACCCACAGTGCCGAAGATCGTTACGACGGCCAGTGCGAGCAGGGCCCTCTCGATACGTCGGACGCTCTCCACGTGCTCAGCAAATCGCATCGGGACGGGACAGGCCACGGACCTTGGACCCGCGCTGAAAGGCTCACGCCACGCTCCCGCTTCCCACCTTGGGGTTCGACGAAGCCGAGCCAACGAACATTCGTCGGATTTCGCGCGCGAGATTGAAAGCGTCGTCTAGCCAGCGCGGAACGTACACATCGTGCAGGTCGAGTTGGCGAGCCAACGACTCCCGGGTCGCGATCCGCTCCATCTCCGCTTCGCGGAGGAATGATGCGGGTGAATTGGCGAGGTACGCGGCTAGTACGGCGGGCCGATCCAGCGTCGCGCGTACGACGCCGGATCGGCGAGCGGCTAGCGTGGACGGATGACCGATGACAGTTCTGACCAGCAGCCGTGGCCGACGCACTGCGAGTTCTGCGGCACGAAGCTCGCACACGGCGTCATCGACTTCGACGAGACCAACGAGAAGCGTGCCGAGCTGAATCCCGGCGAAATGGTCGCGGTGGACTACTGCCCCAACCTCAACTGTCCAGCAGCGCAGTCGGGTGAGTCGTAGCCGTCAGATCTGACGCGCAGAACGTTGAGAAAACCAACGCTCCTTCTGGCCGTCATACTCGCCGCACCGGGAAGACAACCGCTGCGCGGAGTGTAGAGATTGAGCAGAACGCACTTCGTGTTACGAAGGGCAAATGGGGTGAGGCCTCTCTACGGGCACGAGAACCCGTCATCGGCTCAGGACGTGATCGAACGGCTACTGATCCAAATCGGGCTGCGCGCTCTCGAACTCGCCGACTGCGCTGCGAACATGGACA
The DNA here is from genome assembly GCF_004168035.1 of Nocardioides iriomotensis. Lineage (GTDB taxonomy): Bacteria > Actinomycetota > Actinomycetes > Propionibacteriales > Nocardioidaceae > Nocardioides_B > Nocardioides_B iriomotensis. Next base: position 21,026 of record NZ_SDPU01000011.1, read on the forward strand.
TCCCAACGCCAGGTGAACTCGACGACAGTAAACTCATCGCCTTGCCGCCGACGATCTCGTGACGCCTGCCACTCCTACGCCTGCGCGCGGCCCTGAGCACTATTCGGCCGGCCGCTGCGACGCGTGCCACGACCCGTCGGAAAATCCGGGAGATCGGCCGCCCCGACGCGGCGAAGTGACGCATGTCGGTTCGGACCTTGTTTACGCAATGAGACGGTCCGGCTCACAGCGTCCCGGGACCCGTTGATGCGAATCATCCGACGACACGCAGGCTTGGATGCCTCACGCAGACCTCCGACTGTCCGGAGCCGCCGCGGCGTTCTAGGTTCGACATCATGAGCACAGTTCTCGAGCGCCTCATCGAGGCACAGAATGCCCACGACGCCGCACTCTTCGCCTCCCACTTCACCGACGACTATCAGAGCGATCAACCCGCACATCCCGGACGCCGCTTTTCGGGACGAGCCCAGGTCCACGAGAACTGGTCCTCGGTCTTTGCTGGTGTCCCGGACTTCCGGGCTGACCTCTTGGCAACGTGTCGCGACCAGGACACGGAGTGGGGCGAGGTCTACTGGCGGGGCCACCACACCGATGGTTCAGGTTTCGCCATGTGTGGGGTCATCATCGCCACCATCCGCGATGACCGGATCGCCGCAGCGCGGCTCTACGTCGAGCCTGTCGAGGACACCGGCGAGGACATCGACGCCGCGGTCGACCAGCTATACCGGCCGCCTTCCCAGGACTCCTGATCGACGCCCGAAGCGCACGGGCTTCAGTACCGATCAACGCTGCGCCGCCCTGGTCATCCATCCGAATGCAAAAGGCCAACCCGGGGCCGCCAGGCGCATTGGCCAGACACCCTTGGGGACAGACGCTGACCGCGTACCCGCCGACTGGCGGCGGACAACGATGCGCTCTTCGCGGCGGATTGACGCACGTGCTGAGCCGAAGTCTCCCAGGCCCTGTGTCCTGTGAGGATCGGTTTACGGCTGACTTCCAGCGCATCGAAGCGGGAACTAATGTCAGCGCACCTTCACCGAGACGGCATCCAGAAAGAATGTGCATTGGTCGCCGTTGTATCTGTCGACGTTCGCGACCACTCGAACCAGGTCATCCAGGACTAGGTTCGCGGCATTGTTGGCGCCAGTTAGCTTGAACATCGGGCCAGTCGCGGACAGCGAACCCTTGTCTCCCGGGGAGACGCTGTACTCACGCCCGAACTTGGCTGAGACGCTTCCTTGGAACTTGATCATGCGCCCTTGAAACTCGTCCGCGAAGCTCGCGATCCGAGGTGAGCAATAGTCGGAGACCTTGAGGACCTTGGCCAGATCCTTGCTGTTCCTGGTCGTCAGCACTGCAGGTTCCTCGGTCGGTTCCTCGGTCGGTTCCTCGGTCGGTTCCTCGGTCGGTTCCTCGGTCGGTTCCTCGGTCGGCTCCTCGGTCGGCTCCTCGGTCGGCTCCTCGGTCGGCTCGGCTGAGGCGTCGTTAGCGCAGGCTCGGTCGACGGTCACGCGGGGCGCGGAAGAGATCTCGTCCCCCGTAGCGGGCTCCTGCTCACAGACGGTCCAGTTTGACTCGTCGATGACCCCGAAGATCCCGCCACCAAGAACCTCAACGTCGTCCTCGAAACCGGCGCGCTCCACGTCGCTTAGTGCCACATCGAGTTTCTTCCCGACTACATCGGGCATGACGGGATCACTGCCCGAGCACCCGCCGAGCGTCAGAGTGATGGCGAACATGGTGGACGTGACAAGTAGCCGGCGCATTGAGGCTCTTTCCCGAGTTCGAGTGAAGTGGGCGCTGAGGCGATACGCGTGCGCCCTTGCGAACGCCAGGACGTCCAATCCAAACAGGCCCAGCGCTGTAGATTTTGGCATGGGAACTTGGTGGCTGTCCTGGTTCTCGCCACTCGGTCCGTAGCGGCGGCAGTCTCGCGGCGGTAAAACGCGCTGTTGGCTGCCGTCGGGTCCGTCCCAAGTCGCCGTTCGTGTGCCGCACGTTCGTCGTGCCGTCGGCACGGCTCAAGCGGTCGATCTGCCCATACCGCACCGTGACCCTGACGGCCGTGGCCATGACCCCGGTCGGTGCTCTTGCTCGTCGTGGCCGCGCTGGCTCAGATCGGGGGGCGTGCGTGGTGAGGCGGGCCGTGCGCGAGAATCGGGGATGGCCGTGGGCGGGCGCCGAGGTGATCGCGCTGGGCCTCTATGGTTCGCCGCCACCGGCCCGACGCCAACTTCGGGGCGGATCCTCGCCGCTGTACCTGCATCGGCGCGGTAGCGGTGATCATGTACTCACCGCGCTCGAGTTGATCGTCGATGGGAGGTGCCGTGTCTGATCAGGACCCGAAGAACGTTGTCCGTCAGCTCATCGACGAGGTGATGAACCGCGGCAACCTCAGCGTCCTTGAAGATCTGTACTCGCCCCGACTTGCTCCGGCGGCGCACCGGTGGGTCGAACCGTTCCTGGCCTCGTTCACCGACGTACGAATGCGGATCGTCGAGCTCGTCGCCGAGGGCGAGACAGTCGTGGGCAGGTTCGCATGTTCGGGAACGCACACCGGGACCTGGCTGGGGCACCCGGCTACCGGACGGCGCTTCACGGACGTGGCGGAGGTGTACTTCTTCCGTGTCGTCGACGGGCGAATCGTTCGCGCGTGGGGCTTGGAAGACACGGCGGACCGCGTGCGTCAACTAGGCCTGCACCGCACATGAGGCGAGGAGCGGCCAGGCGCGGCTGACGTTCACGCAGGTCCCTTACGGGCATCAGGAGCTGCCTTCTTCTGCGACCTGAACGTGCGCCGGATGGCGGCGGTTTGACGCAGACCCTGTGCTGGGGCTCCACGGCGGGGCCGATGGTTTCGTGGGGCACGCCTTGGCCTCAGTCAGAGGACGGCCAGGGAGGGTCCTCGCCGGTTCGGCCATCAACGGCCTCGCGCAGGATGTCCGCGTGCCCGGTATGCCGGCCGTACTCCTCGACCAGGTCCATCAGCACCCGCCGGACGTTAGGTCGGCTCCCGTCCGGCCACGTGAAGGCCGATGGAGCACCCAGACCTCCGCGCGCCTCGATCACCGCGACCGCGGAACGGGAGCGGCCGACCGAGGTGTCCCAGAATTCGTAGAGCTCCTCGGGACTGTCGTTCGCGGCCGAGTCGAACTCCCAGTCGTCGCCCTCGGTTTCCCACACCGACAGGTCCCACGGCGCAGGCATCGGCTCGCCGAGGATCTTGACCTGAAAGCAGTAGTCCTCCTGGACGGCAAGGTGTTTGAGCAGTCCGCCGAGGCTGAGCGACGATGCGGCAGTGCGCGCGGCCAGGCCCGCAGTATCAAGGTCGGCGCATTTCCAGCGGAAAGTTGCGCGCAACCGGTCCAGCGCTCCGAGAAAGGCGCCGGTTTCGTCGCCTGCCAGCGGCGGTTCCCATGGAGGGTCGGTCATGATGCGACGCTACTTGGTGCCGCCGACACTTGGCCTAGCCGTTGCGCGACGGACAAAATTTGGTGCGACGTCTCCGAACCGGTCCCTTGGCAAGAGCTGGTGCTCTTCGTCCGCCAGAACCGACGAGATCGCGTGTCCAGTGCGATTGCGGACAAGCGGTTGGCCGACAACTCGCCGCCTCTCAAACGCCGCCGGGCTCAGAATCAGCTGGGGCTCTCGGTGCAAGCTGCCGCTACATCGGAGCCCGGAACGCCGAGTCGCGGCGGTATGACGCTCCTTCAGCTTTCCTGCAAGGCGCGGCGCCAGGGGCTTCCTCGGGGGCGTTACGACGCGGCGACACGCAGAGCCCTATGGCAGGTAGAGGCGCGGCGACATGCGGCGGCGTGCAGGCGCTGGTCGACGACTGCCGCTTTGACCTCGGGCACGATGCGATGGTGCGCCAACCCGTTCCTCCATCGACACCTAAGCTCCGGGTCAGCCGCCGGCTGGCGATACTGCTGGATGACCTGGTGCGGATCCCGGGGACGAAGCAGGGGGTCGGCCTCGATGCGTTGCTTGGCCTCGTCCCGGGTTTCGGTGACCTGGTCGGGTCGGGAATCTCGGGGGCGATCATGTTCGACGCCGTTCGCGCTCGGGTGCCCGTCTCGGTACTGGCCCAGATGGCTTGGAACCTGTTGCTCGATGCGGCCCTCGGGCTGGTGCCCCTCGCCGGCGACGTGGTGGACGTCGCCCATCGCGCCAACGTCCGCAACTACCGTCTGCTGGAGAAGGCTGTCGCCGCGAACCCAGACCCGGGCCCGCCCACGGTGGGCTACGTCCTGGTCGCGCTTGCGCTCACCGTGCTGCCGCTCCTGGTCACCGTCGCGCTGGGTGTGCTGGCCCTCGTGCTCCTGTTCCGGTGGGTGACCGGCTGACGCCAGAGCGAAGGACGCTGAGCCAACGTCACGTGTTCTCCGCAGATCCGTCAAGTCGAGGGCGCCCGGCAGGCGGCGGAAAGGCACACCTCGAAGTCGCGCTGATCGCGCAGAGTCGGGCGTGCCGGATGATCACTGGAGACCGTTCCACCCCCATCGTGGGGTCGGGCCTGGATCACCCAGGTCGGTCCCGGCCGGATCCTGCGAGACGCTTTGGGCGATGGCGGTTCCCCACTCGAAGTAGTCCATCAACGACTGACCTAGCGCGGCACGTCCGGGGAGGACCTCCTCAACAGCCTCGGCCATGAGTTCCAGCCATCGCTGCCGGTGATCGTCGCGGATGCCGAGGCCGAGGTGGCTTCGGAGCAGGGCCGGGTGTCCGCCTAGGTTCTCCGTGAACCCTGCCGGTCCGCCGAAGACCTCTGCCAGCCACACTGCGACGTGGTCGACATGGGTGGGTGTGAAGTGCGCGAACACGGGAGCCAGCAGCTCGTCGGCGAGCACCCGTTACACAAAAACGCGGTGCTCAGCCGTTGCAGACCGTCCCGGCCACCGATCTCGTCGTACAGCGTCGGACTCACGATTACATGATGACGCGTTGGAACCACGACCCTTGGCCGAGCACTCATCGGCGCGGTCGAACTTCACTGTCGGCGGCAGATCCGGACGCAGCCCATGAGTCATCGCTCCTAAGATGCGCAGATGGAGGATGGGGCCGATCCGGGACCGGTTCCCGTTGCGTGGTGGCGCTTCCTCGGCGTCGGCGCAATGATGGTCACCCTGTACGTCGGCGTCCGCGCTTTGTCCACGCCTCACCAGACGCACCCAACCCTCCTTGTCCCCGCCGTTCTTCTAGGTGGCGCCGTTGGCCTCCTGGCCGGACGACAAGAAGTGCTCGTTCTGACGACGCCCCGGCGGAGGGGACACCGCGGGCGCAGGAGGCGACGCGCCATGTCGAAGTCCTCCGCGCGGTCGTACGTGGCGGGCCTCGTGGGTAGCGCCCTGATCCTTGCGCAAGCGCTGTCGGCTGGCGCGATGGAATGGATGTTGCTCGGCGGCGTCGCGCTGATGGTCGGTGGCGCAGCGCGCGCCTGGGTCAGGGCACGCCACCAGGAACGGGTCGAGTCCCATACGGCTGGCTGACGTCGCGCACGAAAGCCGCCACGAACGTACGGATCTCGGCGTGAGACTGGAAGTCTGCGTCCTCCCTGGCGGCGGAGTGACGCAGTTCGGTGGGGGCCGTCGAACTCCTCGCCTAGTCCTGTGACGACCGGGTGCGGTGGGGTCCTCGGAAGAACTGGCTGTAGGTGCCTACCAACGTCACCACCGCGGCGAGGAACAGCGCGAGCCACAGCACCACGGCCCACGTCGTCAGCATTCCCCAGACGAACAACGCCGGGAAGATCCAGAAGGCCCACCACGCCCATGGATCTCCGGCCCGAAACCAGCGCACCGCGACGAAGATGGTCAACGCTCCGAGGGCCATCTCCATCCCTCCGGAGGCCCTGAAGTCGTCCGCGAGGTAAGCGACGACGTCCGGATCCGACGTGTATGCGCGCCAGTGGTCGGGTTCCGCAGAGGGAAGCACGACCATGTACAAGCCATGCGCCGCGATCAGAAGACCGAAGAACAGGAACAACACCCAGGCATTGACAGGACCTGACCCGGGCTGGTCCGTCCGTGGCGACCCACCGCCGGGGATGTTCACTCGTGCATTCTGGCGCGTCATGCGGACAGTCGAGAAGAGCTTGAGGTGAGCCGCCGCCAGGCTGACCCTCAGCCCGGAGCCGGTGCCGTGCCGTTGATGCACCACGAGGGAGAATTCTGGGGACTCTTGTGAAAGCGGTCCGTTTCCAGGCAGATCCAGGCTCCTGATGGCTTGCAGCGGACCCTGAGTGGGTCGCGAATTGTGGGCGCCCGTGTCGCGGCGGTTAGACGCAGTCTGTCGTCCGCCGGAGTGGTCGTTGGGGGCTCGTTATAGATACGATCCCAAGATCATCCGGAGACCCACATGCTCCGATTCGGGCAGAGTGGTTTAGCCGTGAACCCATCGTGCCGGGCTGGATATAAGCCAGTTGAGCACGCGGCCAGGAGGAATGCCGCGATGCTCCGCTGCCCGAACGTCCCCTACCCATCTCAGTGGCAAGCAGAGCGCGCTCTGCATGCCATTCAGATCTCCAGCCAGGCGAACGGTCGCACGCCTCCAACTGGCTCCTATTGGTGCGGGCCTTGTCGGGCGTGGCACCTGACGTCGAAGTCCTCGAGCCGACCTGCGCCCTGGGCCCTTACAAGAGGCCCCGGGGCGGCCAGGCGTAGATGCCGGACAAGGCACGCCTTTTGAAGTCAATCTGCTAGACGCCGGCGACATAGGCCGTGAGGAAGTGGACCCCGTGGCGGTCGAGGTTGCCGCGGGCGCGGTCGTAGTGCTCTGTGGTGCGGGGGTCGGCGTGCCGGGCGAGGATCTGCGCGTCGCGGAGTGGCACGCCGGCGTCGAGGGCGTTGGTGATGGCGGCGTGGCGGAGGGAGTGTGGGCTGATGTGCCGCGGAATGGCCGCTGCTCGGGCGATGCGTTGGACCATCCGGTAGATGTCGCGGCGGTCGACCGGGTTTGCCGGAATTGGGGCGCAGGATCAGCCGCCCGGTTGTGCGTTCTCCTCGGCAGGCCTCAAGCGCGCGGAGCACGGGGACGGTGATCGGCATCGTCGCGGGCTTGGTTCCCTTGCCGATGAGGTGCAGGACGCGATGTCCGCGCAGGGTCTCGGCGTAGTCCTCGATGCGGACCGCGGCCGCTTCGGAGGCACGCAGCGCGTTGATGCCGAGCAGATAGGCCAGGGCCCCGTGGTGGACGGTGATGGTCTGGGCGACTTGGAGGAACCGGATGAGTTCGAGGCGGTCGAGTCCCTGCGTCCGTGACTCGTCGATGTGCACCTTGGGCAGCCTGGCGTAGACGGCGGGATCGGCGGGGGTGAGGCCGTCGATGTGAGCGAACCGAAAGAACCCGCGTACGCCGTGCATCATCGTGTTGATCGAGGAGGGCATCAGACCGGTTTCGCCGAGGTGGCAGATGTAGAGCTCGACGTGGGCGCGTTCGATCCCGATGAGCGGGTCCAGCCGGTTGGTTTCGCACCAGCTGAACCAGCGCCGCAGTTGGTAGGCGTACAGGTTGTGCGTGGGTCCTGCGTATCGGGCCAGGAAGGACACCGCCGCGAGTTGGGCGGGTGTCATGGTGGCGGGCTGGAACGGCAGCAGAGCTCCCGCAGCGGTGTGACTAGTGGTCATGCTGTCCTCGCGCGGCGATGTCAGGAACACGTCCGCGCTCGCCGCCGACGCGGCTGTGCTTCTTCGCCGGGACGCTAGAGCCCACAAGCCGGGGCGTGTCAGCGCCCACCCGCACTCAGTTGGTTCGGCGTTCGGCGGATCTTGGTCGCGGTCACGAGCTACGGTCTCGGGCATGCACGACCAGGGGGAGACTGACGAGAAGCGCATGCGCCTGCGGTACGCCGGTGTGTGCCGGGTCTGTGATCGCGAGCTGCCGGCGCGGACCGAAGCGATCTACGAGCGATCCAACAGGACCGTCCGATGCCTCACCCACCACACCTCGCCTGCCGCAGCCATCAGTCCCCCGGCGACCCCTATGCCCACAGACGAGGCCAGGGACGCAGTGGAGGCGACCATGACCGTCGACCCCGGAATCCCGGGAGCGTCCGCCCGCCGTGAGTTCGAGCGACGTCGGGCCACCCGAGAAGATCGCATCCGGGCACGGCACCCGAAGCTCGGCGGCTTGATCCTCGCCTGGAGTGATGAGCCGCAGTCCACCACGGCGTGGGACACCGGGGCCGACGGCGAAGAGCGGCTCGGCAGGAGCCTGAATGAACTCGCCGGTGACTCATTGCATGTGCTGCACGACCGACGGATACCCCGGAGCCGGGCCAACATCGACCACCTCGCCGTCACGCCGAACGGGGTGTTCGTGATCGACGCCAAGAAGTACAACGGTCGCCCTCAGCTCAAGGTCGAGGGTGGGCTCATCCGGCCTCGCGTCGAGAAGCTCATGGTTGGCAGCCGAGACTGCACGAAGCTAGTCGACGGCGTGCTCAAGCAAGTCGACCTCGTGCGTGACATCGTCGGCGCGAACGTCCCAGTACACGGTGTCTTGTGCTTCGTCGCGGCCGACTGGCCACTGATCGGCGGAGCCTTCATGACGCGCGGCATCGACGTCCTCTGGCCCAACAGGCTGTACCCACGTCTGATGAGCAAGGGTCCTCTCGGCTCAAGCGAGCTTCAGGAACTACACCGAGAGCTGGCCTCGGCGCTGCCGCCGGCCTGACCGTGCTGAGCGCGCCAGAGGACGTACGCGCGAAACGAGCGACGACACCGCGCAACGGTGCTCGTCCATCTCTCAATCGACAGCCTGCGGGAGGATGAGGCATGACCATGGCCATGGACTCCGTCGTTGCCGACGCCCTGAAGGAACTGGCAGGGACCAGGCATCCCCGCGCCGACGCCGTTCATCAGGTTGCCAGGAGACCCGGGCTTTACGCGTTCTACGGCGACGCAGACGCCTGGACGGACCTCGGGCTCACTCCCGCTTTCCAAAGCCAGCCGCTGTACGTAGGGAAGGCAGAGAAGAGCCTCAACGGACGTGACGTCGGCACCCATTTCGCGACGGGAAGGACTGGCTCCTCCACTGTGCGGCGCAGCCTGGCGGCCCTGCTTGCCGACGAACTCGCATTAGTTCCAGTTCCACGCAACCTGATCAAGCCCGACGGCAGCGCCAACTTTGCCCTCGACATGACAAGTGACGAGCGACTGAGCACCTGGATGGAACAACGTCTGCGCCTAGCCACTTGGGTCAAGCCGGACGAAGCAATTCTGGACGACATCGAAACCGCCGTCGTGCGCAAACTCCGGCCGCCGTTGAATCTCGACAAGGTCGGCGAACCGAGAGAGCGGCTGCGGGAAGCCAGGAAACGCCTGGCCGACATCTCTCGGGCATGGGAACCGACAGGCCGCAACCTCGAATGACCCCTCGAACCCCTCGGCTCGCTCCAGCAGCCCGCACGGACGCGGCGGAGTGACGCAGATTGCCGCTTCGTGCGGATAGCAGTGTTGACGGCCGACGACAGGGCGCCCAGGGTCTGGGCAACCCACAAGTCGTGGAAGCAGCCCTCAAGCGGAAGACGCGTGACGCGAGGAATCCACACTGATCTTTGCGATGCTAGCGGCGTGGCAACGAACTTGATCGCGACAGCATTGGCTTCCACCCGGTGAGTACCACAGGCTTCGATGACAGCGATCTGCACGATCCAGCGGGCTCGGTGCTGGTGCTGGTGGACGAGAGCTACAGCCCATTCGTGGCCGCAGCGGCGATCGTCATCGAGTCAAGCGAGGCTCGCCGACTGAATGCTGACGTCGAGGCGCTATACACGACATGGCGGCGGACCTTCTATCTCGACGGTCTACCGAGCTTCGAAGAATTCCGGCGTCGAGGATTTCACGCATCATCAGACCCGCGGGAAGTACGGTCGGCATTCGTTGACTTCCTGGCCGACAACTTGGCGTTCAAGACATTTATCGTGTACAGCGATGGGTCGTCGATGCCTGAGCTGTCGGAAAAGCAGCGACTGATGATGGTCCTCGATCGACTCTTGCGAGACGTTCTCCGCACCTACCACGGAAGGCCCAAGGTTACGGTCCTCTTCGAGTCAGCCGAAGACTTGAACAAGTATTTCAGGCGAGTAGCAACAAGGGCTGCGACCGCGACCCGACGACACGGCCCAGAGGTGCAAGTCATGTTCGGCATGAAGCGGGAGCCAAGCCTGTTGGCCCTCCCCGACTACGTCCTCCACGTGTTCAATCAGTGGCGCACACGTCAAGGAGACGAACCCGCGGTACTGGATCCACTGAACTTTGAGTCAAGATTCTTTCGATCGATTGAGGGGTCGCTCTCGGTAGCGCGCTCGATTGATGGCTCCCGCGTCATTCGCCGCGGTTTCGGCATCCAGCGTTGATAGACTTACCGACGCACCGGGGGTGGAGCCACGAGGTGTGCGAGTCGCACGCGTTGGATTGCATAGCAGGCGCAGGGCCCACCCCCGGTCGCATCGAGCGGAGAGTGGATGTTTGAGGTCGACGTCGAAACCCTGGCGAGCGCCAGCTACATGAAGTCCGCTGACGTGCTGGTTCGTTGGGGCGAGATGCTGCTCATCGAGGGCCTCGGTTACACGCGCATTGCCGTGCCGCAGAAGCGACGACGCCCTCGAGAGGTGCTGCGACCAAACATTGGGCTGGACCGAGTGCTCAAACATCTCAGATTGGGTCTCGCGTCCACGTCGGGTTACGAGGCCCCGGACGAGGTTCACGGGTTCGTACAGGGGCGTGGCACCGTTACCAATGCTGCGTGCCACCTGGCTCAGGACGTCGTGCTGAAAGTCGACATCAAAGACTTTTTCGATTCGATTGGGAGTGAAGAAGTCTGCTCAGCGCTCACCCGATTCGGCTTTACTGACGAATGTGCGGAACTCGTCGCATCAGTCACACTTGTTGACGGAAAGCTAGCCCAGGGATTCAGCACTAGTCCTCTACTCTCGAACATCGCTTTCCACGCGACAGATGAAGCATTAGCGGGATTCGCGCACACTCGCGGGGTTACGTTTACTCGTTATGTGGACGACCTAGCTTTTTCGGGAACCAAGGATGCAATTGACGATGAGTTCTTGGAGTCTCTGGACGTCCAACTTGGGAACGTTGGGTGGCGCATCAACCCCGCCAAAACTCGATTCATGAGGCGCGGTGGTCCACAATTCGTCACCGGGCTTTACGTCGGGGATCACGCTGGAGCTCACATCCCAAGGCCCATGAAGGAGCGACTTCGTCGCGAGTTGTACTTCGCCGAGAGGTTCGGTGTCAGCGACGCCCGACAGAGGTCGCCAAGGCCCATGAGCATCGAGCGTCTCGCCGGCTGGGTTCACTACGCGGCGCATGCCGATCCAGCATTCGGGCTGCCACTTCGAGATCGTTGGCAGCGCATCGCTCCGGCTCTCGATTCATACGTGCCTGGTCCAGACTGGGACCTGTTGGACGACATCGAGTTTCCCGACGATTGGTAGCGCCACAGGCGGACGGAGGGGCTGATCTCGCTGAACACGGCCGTGTTCGGACTGGCGGAAATTCGCCACCCGATCGGGCGCGGCCATGGTCGCTCCACGAAGAGGGCGGCGCTCGAACGGCACGCCCGCTCGCGTTCAACGCCGCGGTCACGCTTACGGAGTTCCTCGACAACACCCTCTAGGATCGCAAGGCGCTCTAACTGGGTGTGTCCCTATTGCACGGACGGAGTCCGTGGTCACCGTGCGGGGCATGTCGTACCCGAGTGACCTGACCGATGACCAGTGGGACCTGCTCGAGCCGGTGTTCAACGCACCAGGCAAACGCGGTCGGCGGCACGCCGATGACCTGCGAACTGTCGTGGACGCGATGCTGTACGTCGCTCAGACCGGTTGCCAGTGGCGCTATCTGCCAGCGTCGTTCGGACCCTGGACCCGGGTCTGGTCGCAGTTCCGCCGCTGGTCGCGCAACGGCACCTGGGCGCAGGCTCTCACAGTGCTACACGCGGCCGCCCGCCGGGAAGATGGCCGGGCGGAAGAGACCCCGTCGATGGTCGTCATCGACACCCACCTGGCGCGGGGCGCCTCCAACGGCGGGCTCACCTTCCACGACCGCGGCGGCCCCTACGGCCGAACGAAGGGAGCCAAGCGCATCGTGGCAGTCGACGTGACGGGACTCCCGGTGGCCGCGCTGGTCGTGCCCGCCTCCTGCCACGAGAACCGGGCCAGCGAGCTGATGCTGGAGCACATGGACTGGCAGGGCGTCACTGGCCGCCTTGAGCTGGTCCTGGTAGACCGAGGGGTCACTGCGGCCGCAGCCCGCACCCTCGGCCGACACCACGACCTCGAGGTCCGCAGAGTCGGGTGGGACGACAAGCATCCGGTCTTCCGGCCCATCCGGCACGCCTGGCGCGTCGAGGTCGCCCACGGCCGCATCGGCCGCTCCCGGCGCCTCGCGAAGTCGTTCGAGAACAGCACCACCTCAGCCACCGGGTGGCTACAGGTCGCCTGCATCGCCACGACGCTGCGCCACCTATCACGGGAACGAGCCCGCCGGCACCCTGTCGCGCTCGCAGCCTGACCACCCGTCGTCGCGAACCGCGCGGAACGCGGCAGATGCGGACGTTCCTCGGGCTAGCCTGGGGCCAAGGGGGACGAGATGAAATTGCGTGGTGTCACGATTTTGGCGGTCGTGTTGATGATCGCGCTGACCGTCATCGCCAATGTCCTCGTTTCTAGCGAGGCGGTCGGAGTGAGGCTGCTCGCGCGTCTCGCTGGGGGTCTGGCCGGTCTCATCTTTCTGGCGCTTGTGGTTGGGCTCGTCATCGCTCTGGATCGAGCGCGACGGCGCGTCCGTGAGTTGGAGGGGAAGGCTGAAGAGGACGACGCCTAGCGCACGAACTGCGGCATGAGCGGATGTTCGGCAGCGAGCGTGACGGAACCTCAGTTGGGCGTTTCACGTCACAGGAGTGTGTCCAGGCGCGAGACTCTTGCCATGCTGCGGACGAGCGTTCCAGTGGCCGCGATGCTGGCGTTCTTGTTGACGGGGTGCGCAGGAGACACGACCTCTTCAGAACCGTCCGCTGCCTACGAGTGCACGCCGGAGATTCGGTTCGATGGCGTGGTGTACAGCGCCTACGACTACACCGACCAAGGCGCGACCAAGTTCGGGACGGCGGATGAGGCGGACTGTCACGACGTGGGGCGTGAGGCGCCGGGGTCCGTCTTCCCCAACGACCCGCGACAGGTTGCTGTTTGGACCTTCGGGGGCTACACGTCCGAGCAAGTCCTGGGCGTTCGCTTCGGCCCGGACTCCTTCATGGTCTTCATCGCCGATTCTGTGCCGCGTGACCAAGCCGAGCACATCTCGCGGACGCTGAGGAAAGGCGCTCTCAGGGCCGTCCGCTCATCGGCTGATCCGGTAAACGGGGTGCCGGCGCGGTAGACCGCCAATAGGGACACACCCAGTAAGGATCAGCGCGCAGCGTGTGGGTGCCGAGGTCGTCGATCGCCGCCCTTAACACCTGGCGGGCAACCTGGGCGGTCACTTTGCGGGGTCGGAAGTTTTCCCGGACCTGTTGCTGCGGGTGGATGTAGTTGCGAAACTCCCGCACCGCGTGGCCGAACTTGGTGACGTCCTCGCCCAGCAGCCCAAGCTCCCGGGAGCACTGCAGAAGGTCGTTCAACGTCCACTCCGGGAACGAGCGGACTTTCCCGTCGTGAGTCGGCGCCGCTTTCGCGCGGTTGTATTCCGCCGGGTGACTCTTCGCGACCTCGTAGAGCAGGCCCTCCAGCGTGCTGCCGCAGAGGACGACGACAGCGAAGTAGGCACCGCTCTCGAAAACACACCTCCACCTCTTGGAGGCGGTCAGCGATGACCGACTGCAGATCGAACTCGACCGGCACTTGACCCAGGTCCAGTTCGACCACGCGGGCCAGGAACGCAGCCTCTTCCCCGGTTGCCCGCTCAGGCTCATCCAGGAGGAGGGGACGCAGTTGTTCGATCAGCTCTCCGGCCAAGCGACGATCGGGTTCGGTCCGGTCTGTCAGCTGCACGTGCCCAAGGTCCTCGGTGAGCCGGCGGTACTTGAGCATGTCGATGGTTAGCTTGGCGAATTCCGCGTCTGAGAGGCTGAACCACAGTTGCCGCAACACCTGGGCCTTCGAGCCATCGTGACATTCATACGGGTCGACCCCGATGCTGTCGCGAACAAACTCGGCAAAGGACGAATTCGAGTAGTTCAAGACGTACCCTCCGCCCATCCCGAACAGGTGCTCCAGCTTCACCTTCAACGTGTTGTCGACCGTCGCCACAAAATCAGCCTCCCATGTGAATGGTTCGACGGGACGGTCCGGCTCGCGCCGTCGCCTGCCACCCTTCGCGTCACCTCATGCAACATCTCCTCGACGATTCGCTTCTCGCCTTCGACCCCAACTGGAGCGGACAGGTCACCGATGCGATATCTACGCTTCGCCCCGCCCTCTCAAGGGCTGTGAATCGCATCACCGCGGTCAAGGTCGCAAGTGCCACCGACCTGCCCCATTCTGGGCGCTAGGACACAGGTTTGGCTCGCAGCCGCACCGTCACCAAGTGCCTCACGCATGCCTCACCGCACCATGCACAGCGGCTGATGCGCGCATCTGGACGCCCGACTCGGAGGCAGGTCGTGCTGACATCCTGCTGATATTCGGTCCTGGCAAGCATCAGAGGCGGCTTCCGGATCTCTCCGGAAACCGCATCTCATCTGCTGCTTCTTCTTTGTAGCGGGAGGCCCCCCTGCCAGGCTACGTGCCAGGGCAGATGCCACCCATTGCTCATGTGTGGATCGAGCACACGGCGCCGACGGCCGGCCCGCCCGCGCAGCTTGCACGCGCTACGGGGTCACACCCGCTCGGTCCTCGTCCCGGCTGGCGATCCAGGAGGCGAGCAGCTTGAGGGCGTCGGCCGTCGGGGTGCCGGCCGCGGCGGTGTAGACGTTGAGCTGCAGGCCCGGGTCCGACGGGATCTCGAGCGCCTCGAAGTCGAGGTCGAGCTGACCGACGGCGGGGTGCCGGAGCCTCTTGCGGCCACTGCGGTGGTAGCGGACGTCCTGTGACGCCCAGCGCTGCCGGAACAGCTCGCTCTGGGTAGAGAGCTCGCCGACGAGCTCGATCAGTGCCTGGTCGTGCGGGTTGCGGCCGGCTTCGAGCCGCAGCATCGCCGCGGCGTCGCGAGCGACCTGGTCGTAGTCGACGAACAGCTCTCGCGCCGCCTCGGGATGGAGGTAGACGAAGCGCGTCGTGTTGGCGGGGCGACGCGGGTCCTCGAGGACGGGCGCGTAGAGCGCCGCGGCCAGGGCATTCATCGCCAGGACGTCGTGGCGCCCGTTGCGGATCCAGGCCGGTGCATCGTTGATCGCGTCCACGATCTGCGCGAGCGCGGGCCGCACCGTCGTGGCCGGTGACCGCCGCCGACGCGGGCGCGCCGGACCGGACTCCCGAGCCAGCGCATAGAGGTGATCGCGCTCGGCATCCTCGAGCTGGAGCGCGTTGGCCAAGGCATCGAGGACGCCCTCGGACGCACCGGCCAGACTGCCGCGCTCCATCCGCACGTAGTAGTCCACGGACACACCCGCGAGCATCGCCACCTCTTCGCGGCGCAGCCCCTTGACCCGGCGGTTGCCGCCGTAGACCGGCAGCCCCGCCTGCTCCGGGGTGATCCGCGCCCGCCGCGAGCTGAGGAACTCACGGATCTCGGCGCGCAGGTCCATCGATGCCATACCGCCACGGTAGGCCGCGTCCGGGATCGGAAGGAGGCACTGGCAGTACCCGGAACGACCGGCTCTCCCTCGCTCGCGCCATCCGGCGTGTGATGGAGGCATGCGAGCAACCCTCATGTACGGCGCGGGTGACGTCCGCGTGGAGACCGTCCCCGACCCGACCATCCGCGAGTCCACCGACGCCATCGTGCGCGTGGTCCGCTCCTGCATCTGCGGCTCGGACCTGCACCCCTTCCACACCATGCCCGTCGCCGAGCACGGCGCCACGATGGGCCACGAGTTCGTCGGCATCGTGACCGACGTCGGCAGCGAGGTGCGGACCGTCGCGCCGGGAGACTTCGTGATCGCCCCGTTCGCCGTGTCCTGCGGCGAGTGTGAGTTCTGCCGTGCCGGCCTGCAGACGTCCTGCGAGCGCGGCGGCTTCTGGAACGACACCGTACTGGGCACCGGTGGCGGCCAGGCCGAGGCGGTGCGGGCGCCGCTGGCCGACGGCACCCTGGTCGCCGTACCCGGGATCGGGGAGGACGCCGACGACGACCTTCTGGCCTCGCTCCTCACCCTCTCCGACGTGTACGGCACCGGCTGGCACGCCGCCGCCCGCGGCGGCGTGACGCCGGGCAGCACGGTCACGGTGATCGGCGACGGCGCGGTCGGCCTGCTGGCCGTCCTCTCGGCCAGGCAGCTCGGCGCCGAGCAGATCGTGCTGATGGGCCGGCACCGGGCCCGGACCGACCTCGGCCGGGAGTTCGGCGCGACGCACGTCGTGCCGGAGCGGGGCGAAGAGGGCGTCGCGAAGGTGCGTGACCTCACCGCCGGCGGCAGCGCGATCGTGCTCGAGGCCGTCGGCCACCGGCCGGCGTACGACCAGGCCGTCGGCGTGGTCCGGCCGGGCGGGGTGATCAGCCGCGTCGGAGTCCCGCAGTACGCCGAGGCCACGATCGGGTGGCCGGTCTTCGGGCCCAACGTCACGCTGACGGGCGGGCCGGCGCCGGTGCGGGACTACGTCGAGCGGTTGCTGCCCGGCGTCCTCGACGGGGGCGTCCGGCCGGGGCTCGTCTTCGACCGCACCATCGGCCTCGACGACACCCCGAAGGGCTACGACGCGATGGACGCCCGCGAGGCCCTGAAGGTCATGGTCACGCCGTGAGCGGTCCGGCCCACCCGCGCGCGATCCTGGCGATCGTCCTCGTCAGCTACTTCCTGATCCTGCTCGACAACTCGGTCATCTTCACCGCGCTCCCCAGCATCGCGACCTCGCTCGACCTCGGGCCGACCGGGCTCTCCTGGGTGCAGGACGCGTACACGCTGGTCTTCGGCGGGCTGCTGCTGCTCGGTGCGCGGCTGGGCGACCTGCTCGGCCGGCGGCCCGTGTTCGTCGTCGGCCTGCTGGTCTTCGTGACCGCGTCGTTCCTGATCGGCGTCGCGCCGGCCGGGTGGTGGCTGATCGCGGGTCGCGCGCTCCAGGGAGTGGGTGCCGCGATCGTCGCGCCGTCCTCCCTCGCGCTGCTGACCGCGAGCTTCGCCGAGGGAGAGGCGCGCTCCCGCGCGGTGGCGTGGTACGCCGCGACGGCCGGCATCGGCGCGAGTCTCGGGATGCTGGTCGGAGGTGCCGCCGCCGAGTGGATCTCCTGGCGAGCAGGCTTCTTCGTCAACGTGCCGATCGGGATCGCGATGGCGGTCCTGGCGCCGCGCTACCTCCCGACAACGCAACCCCGACCGGGCCGCTTCGATCTCGCGGGTGCGTTCGGCACCGTCAGCGTGGTCGGCAGCCTGGTGTTCGGCATCCTGGAGGCCGGAGACCGCGGGTGGGACGATCCGGTCGTGCTCTTGGCGCTGTCGCTCGCGGCAGTCGGCCTCGTCGCGCTGGTCCGCAACGAGGCTCGGGCCGCCGAACCGGTCATGCCGCTGCGGCTGTTCCGCGACCGCCGCCGCAGCAGCGCCTACGCGGCGCGGGCGCTCTACCTCGGCGCGATGATCGGCTTCTTCTACTTCACCAGTCTGCTGATGCAGGATGCACTCGGGTTCTCCCCCTTCGAGGCGGGCGCGGGATTCCTGCCGATGACGGTGGTCAACTTCGCCGTGGCGACGGCACTTCCGCGCATCGCGCGACGGTACGGCGAGGCGCCGGTCCTCGTCGTGGGCGTGGTGCTGACCCTCCTCGGAATGGCGTGGCTGTCCCGGTTCGACGCGACGAGCACCTACCTGGCGGCGGTCGCGCCGCCCATGGTGTTGATCGGCGCCGGCCAGGGCCTCGCGTTCGCGCCGCTCACGAGCTTCGGCATCGTCGGCGTGCGCAGCGAGGACGCCGGCGCGGCCAGCGGCGTGGTCAACACCTCCCACCAGCTCGGCATGGCGCTCGGCTTGGCACTGCTGGTCGCCGTGTCCGCCGACGCGGGCGACCTGACCGCGCGCGTCGGCGTCGCCCTGACCTGGGGCGCCGGTCTGCTGGCCGGCTGCCTGGTCGTCGTCATGGCCGGGATCGTCCCGGCAACCCGCCGCAGCGCGCCCGCACCCGCTCGCCCCCTCGCGACCGCAACCGAAAGGTGATCGACATGCAGACCATCACGCTCAACAACGGAGTCGCGATGCCGGCGCTCGGCTTCGGCGTCTTCCAGACGCCGCCGGACGAGACCCGCGCCGCCGTCGACGCGGCGCTCGCTCTCGGCTACCGGCACGTCGACACGGCGGCGGCGTACGGCAACGAACGCCAGGTCGGCGAGGCGATTGCCGCCTCCGGACTGGCCCGAGCCGAGGTGTTCGTCGAGACCAAGGTGTGGATCAGCGACTACGGGTACGACGCCGCCCTGCACGCGTTCGACAAGAGCGCCGGCAAGCTCGGGCTCGAGCAGCTCGACCTGCTGATCCTGCACCAGCCGCTGCCCAGCCGGTTCGACCTCACCATCGACGCGTACCGCGCCATGGAGACGCTGCTCGGCGACGGCCGCGTCCGGGCGATCGGGGTCAGCAACTTCATGCCCGAGCAGCTCGGCCTGCTGATGGATGCGACGACGGTGGTGCCTGCGGTGAACCAGATCGAGGTGCATCCGTACTTCCGCCAGTCCGCGCTGCTCGCGTATGACGACGCGCGCGGCATCGTGAACCAGGCGTGGTCGCCGCTGGGCGGAATCACGTTCTACCGCGACTCCGGCCACCACTCGACCCTCGACGACCCGAGCATCGGCGCGATCGCGGCGGCCCATCGCAAGAGCCCGGCGCAGGTGATGCTGCGCTGGCACCTTCAGCAGGGTCGCCAGGTGATCCCCAAGTCCGTCACTCCCGCCCGGATCGCCGAGAACATCGACGTCTTCGACTTCGCCCTCACCGAGGACGAGCTCGCCACCATCGACGCGCTCGACACCGGCCGCCGCGGCGGCCCCGAGCCCACCGCCATCACGCTCGAGTCCTTCGGGCGCGCCATCCCCGAAGCCTGAGAGGCCAGATCATGGAGCTCCTTCCACCACGACCCACCACCGCCGGACCGGCCGAGCTGTTCACCGGCGGCGTGCACTTCGACGTCATCGCCCGCGGCGACGACGAGTCCCGGATCCGCGTCAACCTGGTGCGGTTCGCGCCGTGCGCCCGCACCGCATGGCACAGCCACAGCCTCGGCCAGACCCTGCACGTCACCGACGGCATCGGCGTCGTCGCCACCCGCGAGAGGGTGATCATCATGCGTCCCGGCGACACCGTGCACACACCACCCGGCGAGCAGCACTGGCACGGCGCCCTCCCCGACCACTTCATGAGCCACCTGGCCATGTGGGAGGACGACGACGCGACCTGGGGCGACCCCGTCACCGACGCGGAGTACGCCGCCGCGACGGTGACCGCGGATCTGCTCGCCCGCGGTTAGCCGGCGGAGAAGGTTGCGCACGTGCGAAGGGCCCTCACAGTCAGACTGTGAGGGCCCTTCGGCTTCTGTAGCGGGGGCAGGATTTGAACCTGCGACCTCTGGGTTATGAGCCCAGCGAGCTACCGAGCTGCTCCACCCCGCGTCGGTGAACACCACCTTACGGGACGGTCGCGAGCGGTTCCAAATCGGATGCCGGTGACGAGGCTCACCCGTTGGCGGGCGGGTTCTCCTCGTTGCCGCTGCCGCCACCGGATCCACCGCCCGAGCCGCCGCTGTCACCGCCGGCGTTGCCGCCGCCGGTGTCCTGGCCGGCCGCCTCGAGCGCCTGCTCGACCAGCTGACGTGCGGCCTCGCTGGCGGCGGCGTACCCGGCCAGGTCGCCGTCCTGCAGCGCCTTCTCGGCCTCCTGGAACTTCTTCTCGGCCTGCTCGAGCAGCGAGCGGACGTCGCCGCTGACCTGGCCGCCGCCGGTGCCGGGTCCCGTGGTGTCGGGCGGCGTCGATTCGCCCGGGACGACCGAGTCGACGGGCGAGGTGATGCCGAGGACGTCGTCGAGCGCCGCGGTCAGCGTGGGTCCGATGCCGACGTCGTCGCCGAACGAGACCAGGACGTAGCGCAGAACCGGGTAACGGCCCTCGCCGGACTCGCGCAGCGTGTACAGCGGCTGCACGTAGAGCAGTCCGTCGCCGACCGGCAGGGTCAGCAGGTTGCCGTACAGCGCCCGCGAGTTGGTCCGCGTGAACGCCAGCAGGCGGTCCTGGATCTCCTGGTCGGAGGCGAAGGTGTTGGCGATCTGCGACGGGCCGGGCACCTGCGTGTTGGACGGCAGCCGCAGGATGCGGATCGTGCCGTAGTCGTCACGCGCGGCGTCGGAGTCGACGGAGATGAACGACGCGAGGTTCTGCCGCTCCTGCGGCACGAACACCGACGTCAGCGAGAACACCGGCTCGTCCGTGCCCGACGGGGTCTTCACCGAGAGACGGTACGGCGGTTGCTTGTTCTCCTTGATCTCCGGGTCCTGCGGGACCTCCCAGCGGTCAGTGCCGCCGTAGAAGGTCTTCGGGTCCTGCACGTGGTACGTCGCCAGGATCTGCCGCTGCACCTTGAACAGGTCCTCGGGGTAGCGCAAGTGGTCGAGCAGCTGGGGTGGGATCTCCGAGCGCGGCTTCACGACTCCCGGGAACGCGCTGGACCACGCGTCGAGGATCGGGTCGCGGTCCCACTCGTAGAGCGTCACCGTGCCGTCGTACGCGTCGACGACCGCCTTGACGGAGTTGCGCATGTAGTTGATCTCGTCGGTCGGCAGCGTGGAGTACGCCGTCCGCGGCTGGAGCGCGTCGGCCGTCATGTCCGACAGCGAGTCCTTCTGCGCGTTCGGGTACTGGTCGGTCGTCGTGTAGCCGTCGACGATCCACACCACGCGGCCGTCGACGACCGACGGGTAGATGTCGCCGTCGACGGTCAGCCACGGCGCGACCTTCTGGACGCGGTCACGCGGGTTGCGCTCGTAGAGGATCTTGGAGTTCTCGTTGACCCGGCTGGACAGCACGATGTTGGGCTCGGAGAACTTCACCGCGTAGAGCAGCTTGTTGAACAGGCCGCCGATCGGCACGCCGGCCGAGCCGTCGTAGGTGTTCGTCGTCGGCTGGTCGCCGCCGCTCCCCTCCGGGATGTCGAGCTCGACGTCGCGGCCGTCATCGGGCTTGCCGACGATGGAGTACTGCGGGCTGCGCTCGCCGAAGTAGATCCGCGGCTCGTAGCCCTCGTCCAGGGCGGTCAGCTCACCTGCAGGCGGGATGTCGCGCTCGGCCCAGACCGGGCGGCCGTCGGTGTTGGTGACGGGGTTGTCCTCGGCGTCGCGCTGGTTGCCGTAGGCCGCCACCAGGCCGTAGCCGTGGGTGTAGACGGTGTGCAGGTTGGCCCAGTTGCGCTGCGACTCCTCGAGGCCGCTCTGCTCCAGCTCACGGGCGGCGACCACGACGTCGCGCGTCTGGCCGTCCAGCTGGTAGCGGTCGACGTCGAGCACGTCGCTCACCGCGTAGTAGCCACGCACCTGCTGCAGCTGCTCGAACGTGTCGGACACCAGGCTCGGGTCGATCAGCCGGATACCGGGGATCGAGGCGGCGTCGGTGCGCAGCTGCTCCGGCGACAGCGACAGGTTGGCGTTGTACGTCGTGACCTCGGCGTCCTCTACGTCGTAGGCCGCGCGGGTGGCCTCGATGTTGCGCTTGATGTAGGGCCGCTCGCGGTCCGGCTCGGACGGACGGACCTGGAACTGCTGGACGATTCCCGGCCAGATCGCGCCGAGCAGCACCGCCGACAGCACCAGCAGCGCCAGGCCGATCGACGGCAGCATCCAGGTGCGGCGGAGCACGTTGGCGAAGAACAGCAGCGCGCAGATCAGCGCGATGAACATCAGGATGTTCTTCGACGGCAGCACGGCGTTCTGGTCGGTGTAGCCCATGCCCGTGAACAGCCCGCCGCCCGCGGTGGTCAGGTCGAACCGGTCCAGCCAGTAGTCGACCGCCTTGAGCAGCACGAAGAGGCCGAGCAGCACCGACAGGTGCACCTGCGCGGCGCCGGACAGCTTGTCGTGGCGTGCCTGCAGCCGGATCCCGCCGAACAGGTAGTGGGTGATCGCGGCGGCGATCACGCTGAGCACGATGATCGCCATGCCGAAGTCGACGAGGTAGTGCAGCCAGGGCAGCTGGAAGACGTAGAAGCCGACGTCCTTGCTGAAGTAGGGGTCGGTCTTGCCGAACGGCTCCTGGTTGCGCCAGAGCAGGAACTGCCGCCACTGCCCCGAGCCCGAGCTGCCGGCGAAGATCGCGAGGACCAGCGCGACCCCGATCAGCAGCCAGCGGCGCATCGGCTCGACGACCTCGCGGTAGCGGTCGAGGTTGACCTGCTCCTGCGAGGCGGGCCGGAAGACCGGCCGGAACCGGTAGGCGATCGCGATGTTGGCCGTGACGAGCAGCGAGAGGACCGCGCCGGACACGATGAACAGCAGCACCCGGGTGCCGAGCATCGTGTTGAACACCTCGGAGTAGCCGACGCTGCCGAACCACAGCCGGTCGGTCCAGATCCCGGTGAACACCGACGCGAGGAAGAACGCCGCGACCAGGATGACCGCCGTGCCCACCAGCGCGCGCGAGCGCTGCGGCTGCGGCGCGGGCACGGGCCTGCGCGGCTGCTGGGGTGGGTCCTCGAAGAATCCGCTCACAAGTCGCTCACTGTTCCTGTCGCCCGGGTATGACTCGGCTCATAAGTTCCTACGGACATCGGGCCCCGATGGTTCCTCGCGTCACTGCTCGAGCGTGCCGTGCAGCAACTCTAGAAGGCCGGGCACCAGGTCGGTGCCCTCCAGCACGGACGCGTCGTCGTCGTGGGCGCGCATCCGCAGCGTGCAGTACGTCGACCCGTCCCGGGTGACCGCGGCGACCAGGCGCACCTCCTGGCGGTCAGGGTGCGCGGCGGCGTACTCCTGGGCGGCCGCGGCGTCCTCGGGCATCTCGTCGTCGGCCGAGGGCGGCAGCACCAGCCGCTCGACCACGGCGGCGCACCCGAACACCTCGGCCGGCCACATGATCCCGTCGAGGACGTCCTCCAGCGCCCGGTCGGGCGGCAGGGTGTCCTGCTCCACGGGTGTCAGCGCCCCCTCGGCGGCGGCGTCGACGCCGAGCGCCTCGGCCAGCCCGGGCTCGCGGGCGAGCAGGTCGCCGGTCGGCACGAGCGCGAACAGCCGCGAGCCCTGGTCCCAGCCGGCCTCGGCGGCGTGCGCCTCGATCTCGAGCGCGGCGGAGCGCAGGTGCGGGTCGACGGCCGCGGCGTCCGGGTCGGGTCCGGGGGTGGCGTCCGGCAGGGCGTCGAACGGGTGGTCGCTCATGCGGCGCCCTCGCAGCTCGGCAGGTCGGCGTCCGGGTTGTCGGCGTACTTCTCGAGCGACTGCACGGCCTCGTGCATCGTCGCGGTGCGCACCAGCTCGATCTCGCCCTCGCGGACGTCGGCGCCGAGCGCGGCCTGGCAGTTTGCGGCGGGCACCAGGAACACCTTGGCGCCGGCGTCGGCGGCCGCCACGATCTTCTGCTGGATGCCGCCGATCGGCCCGACGTTGCCGTCGCCGTCGATGCTGCCGGTGCCCGCGATGTCGTTGCCGCCGGTGAGCGAGCCCGGGGTGAGGGTGTCGTAGACGGCGAGCGAGAAGATCAGCCCGGCGCTGGGGCCGCCGATGTCCTCGTCGATGTGCACCTTCACGTCGAACGGGAAGTCGTAGCCGGTCCCGATCTCGACGCCCACGACGGCGCGGTTCGGGTCGTCTGGCGCGGCCTCGGCCTGGACCTGCACGGTCTTGCGCTCGCCGTCGCGGCGGACCACGAACTCGGCGGTCTCCCCCACGCCGGTCTGCTGGATCGCCTTGGACACCTTGGCGACGTCGTCGATCTTCACGCCGTTGACCTCGAGGAGGTAGTCACGCGGCTGCAGCTTGCCGTCGGCCGGCGACCCCTTGGTGACGCCGAGCACCTCGGTCAGCAGCGGCAGGTCGTACCCGAGCTCGTGCATCGCCACGGCGATCGCGGTGTCCTGCGACGACACCATCTGCACGCTGCTCTCGCGCCGCACGTCGTCGACGGTCTGCTCCGGCGGGTAGATCACGTCACGCGGGTAGACCGCGCGGGTGCCGTCGAACCACGCCGACAGCGCCTCCAGCAGGTTGATCTCGACGTTGGGGCTGGTCACCGAGACCGTCGTGAGCCGCAGGTCGCCCTCGGTCTGGAAGGTCTTGTGGCCGTCCACCTCGATGACCTGGTCACCGTCGTACTTCGCCAGCACGTCGACCGTCGGGCCCGGGCTCATCGTGACGTAGGGCACCGGGAGGAACGCCGCGGCACCGATCAGTGCGACGAGCAGCACGACCACCACCACGCTGGAGACGGTGCGGCGAGTCATGCGGACACCCTCTCATTGCCACCCAACGCGGGCGGGCTTCAGGGCAGGTCAGAGGCCGTTTCGTGACGGTTCAGGACGCGCGGCGCTGCTGACGTGACGGGCGTACGGCGATCCCGGTGCTGCGGTCGCGCACCGGAGCGGGACGCGGCTTGGACGCGCCGGGGTGCTCTCGGGCGATGGCCCGGGCGAGCTTCTCGTGGTCGGCGTCGCGACGCTGCGCCTGCACGGCGCGGTCGTCGGGACGCGGCCGACCGGCCCACGCCGCCCACAGCATCGCGACGACGGTGACCACGCCCGCGGGCACCAGCCAGGCCAGGATCTCCACCGCACCAGGCTACGGAGCCCGAGCCCGGGCGTGCGGGAACCGCTACGGCGTGCCGACCCACTCGTCGGTGCCGTCGGCGAACACCTGGTGCTTCCAGATCGGCACGGTCTGCTTCAGCCGGTCGATCAGCGCCCGCGACGCCTCGAAGGCGTCGCCGCGGTGGGCCGTCGCGGTGGCCACGATCACCGCGGCGTCGCCGATCCGCAGGGTGCCGGTGCGGTGCACCGCCGCGAGCGCGCGGACGCCGTACTCCTCCGCCACCTCGTCGCACACGTCCCGCAGCCGGTCGAGCGCGCTCGGGTGGGCGGAGTACTCCAGCCCGGTCACGTCCTTGCCGCCGTCGTGGTCGCGCACGGCGCCCACGAACAGCGTCAACCCGCCGGAGGCGTCGTCGGCCAGGGCCGCGACCACCTCCTGCACGTCGAGCGCGGTCTCGCGGATGTCGCACAGCCGCACCACGGGAAGAACCGTCACGCGGGCGAGCCTACGACTTGGGCGTCCCCGAGTACGTTGGTGGCATGAGCAACGAGCCCGGCGACCGCCCCGGCGACGACGACAACCCGTTCAAGGGGACCCCGTTCGAGCAGATGTTCCAGGCCTTCGGGGGCGCGTTCGGCGGCGGCACCCCGGGCCAGGGTGGCGGGCAGATGCCCGACCTCGGCGCGCTGATCCAGCAGATGCAGGCGATGATGCAGCCGCACGACGGCTCGGTGAACTGGAACCTCGCCAAGGACGTCGCGCGCCGCACGGTCGCCGCCGAGCCCGACCCGACGCCGTCCGACCGGCAGCGGTCCGCGATCGCCGACGCGCTGCAGCTCGCCGACCACTGGCTCGACTCCGCCACCGACCTGCCCTCGGGCGTCAGCACGTCCGCGGCCTGGAGCC
Organism: Nocardioides iriomotensis; assembly: GCF_004168035.1. Lineage (GTDB taxonomy): Bacteria > Actinomycetota > Actinomycetes > Propionibacteriales > Nocardioidaceae > Nocardioides_B > Nocardioides_B iriomotensis. The sequence goes on from NZ_SDPU01000011.1 coordinate 46,747, forward strand.
GCGCGGAGTGGGTCGAGGAGACCATCGAGGTCTGGCGCCGGCTGGTCGAGCCCGTCGCCGAGCACGTCGTCTCCGCGATGGGCAACGCCCTGCCCGAGGAGGCCAAGCAGATGGCCGGTCCGATCATGGGCATCCTCAACCAGGCCGGTGGTGCCATGTTCGGCACCCAGGTCGGCCAGGCGCTGGGCGGGCTCGCCACCGAGGTGCTGACCGCGTCCGACATCGGCCTCCCCCTCGGCCCCGGCGGCAAGGCCGCCCTGCTGCCCGCCAACGTCGCGGCGTTCGCCGACGGCCTGGACGTCAGCGCGGAGGACGTGCTGCTCTACCTCGCGCTCCGCGAGGCGGCGCACCAGCGCCTGTTCGGCCACGTGCCGTGGCTGCGCGCGCACCTGCTCGCCGCCGTCGAGGACTACGGCCGCGGCACCACGATCGACGTGTCCAAGATCGAGGAGTCGGTGCGCGGCATCGACCCGATGAACCCCGCCGCGCTGCAGGAGGCCCTCGAGGGCGGGCTGTTCGAGCCGGAGAAGACCCCGGCCCAGCAGGCCGCGCTCACCCGGCTGGAGACCACGCTCGCGCTCGTCGAGGGCTGGGTCGACGACGTCGTCGGCCAGGCCACCGAGGACCGGATGCCGGCGGCGGGCAAGCTGCAGGAGGCGGTACGCCGCCGCCGCGCGGCCGGCGGCCCGGCGGAGTCGACCTTCGCCGCCCTGGTCGGGCTCGAGCTCCGGCCGCGACGGCTGCGCGACGCGTCGGCGCTGTGGGGCTCGCTGCGCTCGCGGCAGGGTCAGCAGGGCCGCGACGCGGTGTGGGCACACCCCGACCTGCTGCCGACGGCGGCCGACCTCGACGACCCGCTCGGCTTCCGCGAGGGGCTGTCCGAGCCCGAGGCGCTCACCGAGGCGGAGTTCGACCAGGCGCTCGCCGACCTGCTCGACGGCACGTCCGACGACGCGTCCGACGAGGAACCCGACGAGGAGTCCCCGGAGAAGTGACCCGGCTGCACGCCGACGCCCTGGCCACGCTGCGCCGGTGGCAGGCGCCAGACGAGGAGCAGGAGCGGCTGCGCGCGATGTACGTCGCGCACCTGGAGCGGCACCCGGACGGCGCTCGCCGCACGTGCTTTCCCGACCACCTGACCGCGGGCACGATCGTGCTCTCCGACGACGGCGGGGCCGCGCTGCTCAACCTGCACCGCAAGGCGCGGCGCTGGTTCGCGTTCGGCGGGCACGTCGAGGACAGCGACCGGCGGCTCGCCGACGCGGCCCTGCGCGAGGCGCGCGAGGAGTCCGGCCTGGACAGCCTGCGGTTCGACGACGTACCGGTGCACCTCGACGTGCACACGGTCGGCTTCTGCGACCGGCGCGGCGACGTTCGGCACCTCGACGTGAGGTACGCCGCCGTGGCCGCCGCGGACGCCGGCCACGCGGCCAGTCACGAGTCGCTCGACGTGCGGTGGTGGCCGATCGACGGCCTGCCGGAGGTCGAGGACGAGATGCGCACGCTGATCCGGAGCGCGCGGGAGCGGCTGTTCGGCTAGGAGGCGCTCGGCAGATCCTCTAGTCGACGTCGTCGGCGGCCATCGCGGCCGCGCCCTCGGGCGAGCAGTCGGGCTGGCCCAGCTGGCCCGGGATGATGCCGAGCTGGCTGGCCGCGGCGACGCCCTCGAGGAAGCCCTTGGCACGCTCGGCCCGGGGGTACTGGTCGACCAGCTCCCAGAACGCCGGGGTGTGGCCGATCTCGATCAGGTGCGCCAGCTCGTGCACGAGCACGTAGTCGAGCACCCACGCCGGCATCCCCTCGAGCCGGCGGGACAACCGGATCGCCCGGTCGGCCGGGGTGCAGGAGCCCCAGCGGGAGTTCTGGTTGTCGACCCACCGGACCGTGGCCGGGGTCGCGACACCGTCGAGGTAGCGGGTGTTGAGCTCGCGAGCCCGCTTCATCAGGCCGGCGTCGCTGGGCTTGCGCCGCTTCTCCTGCTTCTCGAGGCGGGCCAGCATGGTGGCGACCCACTCCTTCTCCTCGGCGCGGGTCATCCGCGCCGGGATCAGCACGACGACCTTCTCGTCCTCCCGGTAGGCGGCGACGGTGCGGCGCCGACGGCGCGACCTGCGCACCTCGACCACCGGCTCGTCCCCGGTGGCCGGCGCGCTGGTCATGCCCTGCACGCTACCTGCTGGCACCCCCGGCCCAGGCCAGAAGCCGGTCGAGAGGCCACGTGTTGACGACCCGGTCGAGGGGGATGCCGAGCTCCTCGACCCGTTCGGCGCCGTACGTGAGGAAGTCGAGCTGGCCCGGCGCGTGCGCGTCGGAGTCGACCGAGAACAGGCAGCCGGCGTCCAGCGCCTTCGCGATCAGCTCGTCGGGCGGGTCGCGGCGCTCGGGGCGGGAGTTGATCTCGACGGCGACGGCCTCCTCCGCGCAGGCGGCGAACACGGCATCGGCGTCGAACTGGCTCTGCGGCCGGGTGCCGCGCCCGCCCATGATCAGCCGGCCGGTGCAGTGGCCCAGCACGTTGGTCTCGGGGTGCCGGACGGCGGCGACCATCCGGCGGGTCATCGCCCGGGGCTCCATCTTGAGCTTGGAGTGCACGGAGGCGACGACGACGTCGAGCCCGGCAAGCATCTCGTCGGTCTGGTCGAGGGCGCCGTCGTCGAGGATGTCGACCTCGATGCCGTGCAGCAGCCGGATCCCGCCGTCGGTCGCGTCGCCGAGGTGCTCGTTGACGGCGGCGACGACCTCCTTCTGCCGCCTGAGCCGCGCGACCGACAGGCCGTTGGCGACGGTCAGCCGCGGTGAGTGGTCGGTGAGGACGACGTACTCGTGCCCGACCTCCGAGGCCGTCATCACCATCTCCTCGATCGGCGAGCCGCCGTCGGACCAGTCGGAGTGTGTGTGAAGGTCGCCGCGCAGCGCCGCCCGGACGTCACCGCCGCCGGGCGCGAGCGGGCCGGCGCGCTCCTCGAGCTTCGCGAGCGTCTCGGGCACCCGGCCCTCGACGCAGTCGGTGACGACCGACGCGGTCTTGGCGCCGATGCCGCTCAGCTCCTTGAGGGTGCCCGCCCGGGCCCGCTCCTCGACCTCGCCGGGCGCGCAGGAGAGCAGGGCGGCGACGGCGCCGCGGTAGGCCTTGATCCGGTAGCTGTCCTCCAGCCGGCGCTCCATCAGGAACGCGATCCGGCGCAGGGCGTGCACCGGGTCCAGCGGGGGCTCGAGCGGGGGCCTGATCGACGGCCTTGGAGACGGCACGGGGCTCACCGGTCCTCGACTTTCTACGGTTTCTTTCTCTCCACACCCTGGGGGTGACCATCCTGGCTGGTCAGCAGGCCCGACGGTACGCCGCCCGGGCGTGTCCCCCACAGGCTCGTGCACCGTCATCCCCAGGTTCTTCCACAGCCTGTGCAACGTCGTCCACAGGCATTCCCCACCTGTGTCCACAGGGGGCGCGCCGTCCGCGTTGACCCCGCCGCGACGGCGCCCCTAGGGTCGGGCGCAGATGAGGCCCTCGGCCGATTCGGCACAGCGTTCGCAAGGGGAAGGCAAGCGCTGCGCCGGAGAGGTGGAGGGCCTCTCTCTGTCTGTCCGGGTGGGTCTCAGCGGCCGGCGAACCGCGGCGCGCGGCGCTCGCGGGAGGCCGCGATCCCCTCCTGCAGGTCGGCGGTGGCCAGCGTGACGGGCTGCGCGAGCGCCTCCCACTGCAGCGCCGCCTCGAACTCCCGGTGCCCGCCGTCGCGCAGCGCGACCTTGGTGAGCCGGCTCGCGATCGGGGCGGTGGCCGCGACCTGCGCGGCAGTGTCCAAGACGTCGTCGAGGAAGCCGTCGGCGTCCGCGACCCGGGAGACCAGTCCGAGGCGCAGCGCCTCGTCGGCGTCGACCACCCGGCCGGTGAGCAGCAGGTCGCGGGCGGCGGCCGGGCCCACCACGTCCGGCAGCAGGTGGGTCGCGGCCATCCCGGCGTGCATGCCGAGCTTGGTGAACGGGACGCCCAGCTTGGTGCCGGCGGCGGCGTACCGGATGTCGCAGGCGAGCGCCAGGCAGAGCCCGGCCCCGATCGCGTGCCCGTTGACCGCGGCGATCGTCGGCACCTCGAGGCGGCGGACGGACAGCCAGGCCCGGTAGAACGCGAGCATCCGGGTGCGCAGCCGGTCGACGCCGGCGTCGGGCTCGCCGGCGATCCAGGTGGTGTCTCCGCCCGAGCAGAACGCCGTACCGGCGCCGGTCACCACGACGCAGCGGACGGACAGATCGGCGGCGAGATCGCCGATCGTCTCCTCCCACGCGGCGGTCATCGGCGCGGACATCGCGTTGCGCTGGTCGGGGTTGTCGAGGGTCAGCAGGACGACCCCGTCGTGCGGACGGTCGACGCGGAGGTGGCGCGGATCGGTCATGGCCGGAGGCTAGCGGCGGTCGGCGCCCGCGAGACGGTCGTGTGGGAAGGATCGCAGCCGCTCAGCCTGGCTAATCCGACAAAACGCTCAAAAGGTGCTTTTCGGCCGACGATTGAGCGTGAATCACGCGTGAAACGCCCGCGAGAGGGCGCTGCGAGCATGCTTGTGACCGCCGCCTGCCGTAGGGTCATCTACGGCCGAACGGCCACGGCGGGTCTTCCCCGGCCCACCAGGACGGCGCTGACCGTCGGAGTGGGGCGACAAGACTCCCCGCCGAACGACCGATACAACGAAACAGCAAGGAGGCCGTCATGGCGGAGACCTGGAGCGGCGAGTTCTACTGCGTGAAGTGCAAGGAGAAGCGCGAGGCTTCCGGCGAGGTCAAGGTCAACGACAAGGGCACCCGCATGGCGAAGGCCGTCTGCCCGGTCTGCGGCACGAACCTCAACCGCATCCTCGGCAAGGTCTGACCGGCCGACTCTGACTTCTGCGCGGCGG
>NZ_SDPU01000012.1 GCF_004168035.1 Nocardioides iriomotensis
AGGTCGGCCTCGACCCGCGGCAGGCGGTGCTGCTCCCCGCCGGGAGCGACGTCGCGCTGGCCCGGCTGGCCGAGGGCGCGCCGCTCGAGCCCGTGCTGCTCCCGCTCGTCGACGCGGGGCTACTGGTGGAGCGGCGCACGGTGACCGCGCTGGTGCACGGCGTCGCGGAGACGAAAGCACCCGCCGTCGCTGCGCTGGTCCGCGCGCACGGTGCCGACGCGGCGACCGCGTGGGCGGGACGCTCCGCCGCGGAGGTCAGGGTGGTGGCGCACGGCGCCGGCGGGGAGGCGCTGGCGGACCGGGCGGAGCTCCTGCTGACCGAGGTCGGGCTGGCGAGCACGACCGACGTCGCCGGGCCGCCCTCGCGCGACGGGCCGGCGCTGCTGGTCGGCGTGGGGCAGCCCGACCGGGAGCTGGTCGACGACTGGATGCGTCGCGGCGTGCCGCACCTGGTGGTGCGGATGGCCGAGGGGCACGCGGTCGTCGGGCCGTTCGTCGATCCGGGCCGGTCCGCGTGCCTGCGCTGCGTGGATGCGCACCACACGGACGTCGACCCGACGTGGCCGCTGCTCGTCCGGCAGCACGCCGCCGCGACGCGACCCGGTCGGACCGGTGTCGACCCGTTGGCGCCTCCGGAGCCGGTCGACCCGCTGCTCGCCACGCTCGCGCTCGCCTGGGCGGTCCGCGACCTGACCAGCTGGGTCGAGGGCGTCGCGCCGTCGCTGCTGTCGAGCACGCTGACCCTCGACCCGGTGCTCGCCGACGTGGACGTGCGCACCTGGACCCGCCACCCGGGCTGTGGCTGCAGCTGGCAGGCGGTGAGCGCCTGACCCACCCGTCCCACCCGACTCTCCTGTCAACCTCAGGCGGACATCACCACCCATCGGGGATGATGGGCGGCATGACCGAGTTGCCCCGGAAGGCGGTCGCGCGCACCGCGCGGCTGGCCGCGTTGCCGCTCGGGTACGCCGGCCGCACCGCGATGGGCATGGGTCGCCGCATCGGGGGCGCCCCGGCCGAGGCCGTGCTGACCGAGGTGCAGCAGCGCACCGCCGAGCAGCTGTTCCGGACGCTCGGCGAGCTCAAGGGTGGCGCCATGAAGATGGGCCAGGCGCTGTCGATCCTCGAGTCGGCCTTGCCCGAGGAGGTCGCGGCGCCGTACCGGGAGCAGCTGACGCGGCTGCAGGACTCCGCTCCCCCGATGTCGGCCGCGACCGTGCGTGCGGTGCTGTCCGCCGAGCTCGGCCGGCACTGGCGCGACGAGCTGGTCGAGTTCGACGAGGACCCGGCAGCGGCGGCCTCGATCGGTCAGGTCCACCGCGGACGGTGGAAGGACGGCCGCGAGGTCGCGGTGAAGCTGCAGTACCCGGGCGCCGGCGAGGCGCTGATGTCCGACCTGCGCCAGCTCGCCCGGGTGGCCCGCACGTTCGGCAGCCTGGTGCCCGGCGTCGACGTCAAGCCGTTGATCGCCGAGATGCAGGAGCGCGTCGCCGAGGAGCTCGACTACACCCTCGAGGCCGAGGCCCAGGCGCAGTTCGCCGCGGAGTTCGAGGGCGACCCCGACGTCCTCGTGCCGCACGTGGTCACCCACACCAGCAGGGTGCTGGTCAGCGAGTGGGTGGAGAGCCCGGCGTCGCTGGCGCGGCTGATCGCGGAGGGCACGCAGGAGCAGCGCGACCACTACGGCGAGCGGTACATCCGCTTCCTGTTCGCCGGGCCCGCCCGGGTCGGGCTGCTGCACGCCGACCCGCACCCCGGAAACTTCCGGGTGCTGCCGACGGAGGACGGCTCGCTCGGTGGGCTCGGCGTCGTCGACTTCGGCGCGGTCGCACGGCTGCCCGAGCGCAGCCTCCCGCACTCGATCGGCGCGCTGCTGCGGATCGCCAGCTACGACGACTACGACGACGTGCTCACCGGCCTGCGTGACGAAGGCTTCGTGAAGCCGAACATCCGGGTCGACCCCGCCGAGCTGCGGGCCTACCTCGGGCCGTTCGTCGAGCCGGCCCGGACCGAGACGTTCCGCTTCTCGCGCGAGTGGATGCGGGCGCAGTTCCAGCGCATCCAGGACCCCAAGCAGCCCGGCTCGACCCTCGTGCTGAAGCTGAACCTGCCGCCGTCGTACCTGCTGATCCACCGGGTCTGGGTCGGCAGCATCGGCGTGCTGTCGCAGCTCGGGGCGGAGCTGCCGTTCCGGGCGATCCTCGAGGAGTCGCTGCCCGGGTTCGCCGAGCGGGCCTGACCTACCACCACTCGCTGTCGAGCTTGGACTCGATGGCGCGCAGGTGCTCCCGCGAGCACCGGTCGCAGAACGTCCGCTGCCGCCCGTTCTCCACCGCCGTCGTCCAGGTCAGCGGCAGGGTGTCGCCCTCGGCAGTCGCACCGCAGAAGTCGCAGGTGGCGGGCATGTCCCCGACCCTACGCCGGGACGTGCCGGGAAACGCCGGAGCCGGCCCCTCCCCCGACTGCGGGGGCGGGACCGGCTCCGGTCTCGGATTACCTGTGGTGACCCGTCGGGGCGGGTCGTGCTGCGATCACCGGCTCGCGCCGGCCGCGTTCGCTCCGGGTGTGTGACCTCGGATCAGAGCGAGCGGGCCAGGGCGAGGCGCGCCTGCTGGGCGGCACGCTCGGCTCGGCGGGACAGTCGGCGGTGCATCGCCATCTGGTGTCCACGTCGCAGTTCGTGCGCCTCTCCCAGGCGCGCGTGCATCTGTGCTCGCGCCAGGTCTTCGTTCATAAGCTGCATCTCGTTGCTCCGGTTCGTGAAAGTGATGGTCATCGAAGTAGTTCCGTTTCTTTCTGTTGGCTGCGTCTGCCTACGGCAGGGTCACAGCGAGCGGGCGAGGACGAGGCGGGCCTGGAGGGCGGCTCGCTCCGCGCGGCGCGACTTGCGCCGGGCGACGACGAGCTGGTGACCCCGACGGAGCTGCTCGGCCTCACTCAGGCGACGGGTGTGGTCCACCCGGGCCAGAGACTCGTTGATGTACGACATCGCTTTCTCCTTTGAAAACGATCGGTGCTGCTGATGGATGGTGGTCCTGCTGGTGCTGCGGTCCTGCTGGTGCTGCTCACTCTGCTGGATGGTGCTGGGGTACTTCTGGTGCTCCGCTGGGACGCCGCTGGGAGCGGGTCCTGCCGTGTGTGCCGGCCTGGTGTCCCCTGGGACTCAGGCAGCCACCTCGTTCTTGCGGGGACGTCCGCGGGGGCGCTTGCGCGGGATGACCACACCCTGCGCGAACAGCTCGCCGCCCCAGACTCCCCAGGGCTCACGCCGCTCGAGGGCCCCGTTCAGGCACTCGATCCGGAGCGGGCAGTCCAGGCACATGGCCTTCGCAACCTCCACGTCCTGGGGGGTCTCCGCGAAGAACAGCTCCGGGTCCTCACGTCGGCACGGCAGCTGCTCCTCGTCGACCTCGTTCGCACTGGCGAACGTGTCGAGGACGCTGATACTCATCTCTTCACCTCCTGGTGAGCTTGTCGTTCTGTGGGCCGGTCCCCGGTCGGGGAAGGGCTTGGGAAAACAAAGAGGCCGCGGATCCCGGGTTTCGGGTTCCGCGGCCTGGAGGCTGCCGATCGTGAGTGGACTCACTAGATCGGCGGACTCCAGGCGGAGGTACCCGGGAAGGCTCCCTTGACGACGGCGGCGTCATCGATGTGGGCGTAACCGCACACACGGGTGCCCTCGACGCGCTGCATGCCAGCCGCAAGAGACACCACACCCGTGGTCACCGGGAGAGCGCGCACGGACAGGACGCGGTCGCGGGAGATCGTGGGCATGCTGATGCCAGCCGGCTGGCTGATCGTCCAGGTGAACTCGTTCATGTCGTGCACCTCCTTCGGTTCCTCGGGCGCGGGCCCTGGCGGGGCCCATGGCGCTGCTGTGGTGAGTGGAAGAAACGTACCGTCCGGGGCGTGTAAGCGGCAAACTATTTTCTGGGTATTTCCGCGAAAAATTTCGGCCCGCATCAACGGGTGGCTCGAACGGGCTACGGCGAAGCGGGCATTCCGCCGCCAAACCGGCGTCCGCACGGCCCCGGCGACGCCGCGGCACGCCCCTGGGGGCGTGGCCCGGCCGTCAGTCGCCCGGCGCGGCGGCCACGACCGCGAGGACGTCGTCGGCGTACTTGCTCATCTTCGACTCCCCGACGCCGTTGATCCGCCGGAGCGCGACCGGGTCGGCGGGCTTGACCTCTGCGATGGCCTGGAGCGTGAGGTCGGTGAAGACGACGTAGGCCGGCACCTTCTCCTCCTGGGCCCGCTCGATCCGCCAGGCGCGCAGGCGCTCGAACAGCTCCTCGTCGTAGGTCGCCGGGCAGTCCTCGCACCTCCCGACCTTGCGCTCGGTGGTCGAGGCGAGCGGCTTGCCGCAGGTGCGGCACTGCGCGACACCCTTCCGCTTGCGGCTCGGGCGCTCCGGAGCGGAGTCGGAGGCGACCTGCGGGCGGAGCCCGGTGAGGAACCGGGAGGGCTTGCGGCTGGCCCGGGAGCCGGGGTTGCGGGCGAGCGCCCAGGAGACCTGCAGCCTCCGTCGGGCGCGGGTCATCCCGACGTACAGCAGGCGCCGCTCCTCCTCGACCGCAGCGGGCCCTTCGGCGTAGACGATCGGCATGGTGCCTTCCTGCATGCCGACCAGGAACACGTTGTCCCACTCCAGCCCCTTGGCGGCGTGCAGGGTGGCGAGCGTGACGCCCTCGGCGACCGGGGCGTGCTGCTCCTGGGCGCGGCGGTCGAGGTCGTCGACGAAGCCGGCGAGCGTCGCGGTCGCGCTGCCCCCGTCGGCCTGACCGGTGGTCGTGGTCGCGGCGGCCGCGAAGTCCGCGGCCTGGGACACGATCGCCTGCAGCGACTCCCACCGGTCGCGGACGTTGCCGCGGCCGGTCGGCGCCTCGGGGGTCCAGCCCATGCCGGACAGCACCGCCCGGACGTCGTCGACGAGGCCGCCGCCGCTGCCGCTGTCAGTGCCGGACTCACCGGAGCGGGCGTTGCCGCGGAGCAGGGTCACCGCCTGCTTGACCTCCGGCCGGTCGAAGAACCGGGCGGCGCCGCGGATGACGTAGGGGACGCCCCGGGCGGCCAGCGCCTCCTCGTAGGCCTCGGACTGGGCGTTGATCCGGAACAGCACGGCGATCTCTCGCGGGGGCGTCCCGCTGCGGGTCAGGTCCAGGATGTCGGCCGCCACCCGCTCGGCCTCGGCGACCTCGTCGGGGTGCTCGGCGTAGGCGACCTCGGGGCCACCGTCGCGCTGGGCCCGGAGCTGGACGCCGGCCGAGGGCGTGCCGCCGAGCAGCCGGTTGGCCGCCGCGACGACCTGGGGCGTGGAGCGGTAGTTGCGGACCAGCTCGATCGAGGTGGTGCGGGCGAAGCGGCGAGGGAAGTCGGTGAGGTACGACGCGTTGGCGCCGGCGAAGGAGTAGATCGTCTGGGCGGGGTCGCCGACCACGCACAGGTCGTCGCGCCCGCCGAGCCAGAGGTCGAGCAGCGCGGACTGGATCGGGCTGACGTCCTGGAACTCGTCGACGACGAACCACTTGTACTGCCGGCGCACCTCGGCGGCGACGCGCTCGTCCTCGGCGAGGAGGGCGGCGGCGCAGAGCAGGACGTCCTCCATGTCCATCCGGCCCTGGTCGCGCTTGACGTCCTCGTAGGTCGCGAAGACGCGCGCGACGGTGGCGGCGTCCTGACCGGTGACGGATCGGCCGCGCTGGGCGGCGACCTGGACGTAGTCGTCGGGCCGGACGTTGCTGACCTTGGCCCACTCGACCTCGCCCGCGAGGTCGCGCAGCGTGGCCTGGTCGGTCTCGACCCGGTTGCGCCGCGCGGCGTTGCCGATCAGGCCGAGCTTGGACTCGGTGAGCTGCGGGAGCTCGCCGCCGTAGACCCGCGGCCAGAAGTACCGCGCCTGCCGCAGGGCCGCCGAGTGGAACGTGCGGGCCTGGACACCGCCCGCCCCGAGCGCCCGGAGCCGGCCCCGCATCTCGCCGGCCGCCCGCGTGGTGAAGGTGACCGCGAGCACCTCCATCGGGTTGTAGACGCCGCTGGCGACGCCGTACGCGATCCGGTGGGTGATCGCCCGGGTCTTCCCGGTGCCGGCGCCGGCGAGGACGCGGACCGGCCCCTGGAGCGCGGTCGCGACCTGGCGCTGCTCGGGGTCGAGCGCGGCGAGGAGGTCGTCGGCGGACGGCGCCGCGGGGGGTGCCGAGGGCACAGGGGGCATACGGGAACAAACTCCTCGCAGACAGGCGTTGACCAGTCAACAGTAGACGTGAGGAAGGACAACGATGACCGCCGTGACGATGTACTCCACCCAGTGGTGTGGCTACTGCCACCGGCTGAAGAGCCAGCTGGACCGCGAGGGCATCAGCTACGAGGTCGTCGACATCGAGCGAGTGCCCGAGGCGGCCGGGGTCGTCGAGCAGGTGAACCACGGCAACCAGACCGTGCCCACCCTCGTGTACGCCGACGGCTCGGCGCAGACCAACCCCTCCGTCGCGCAGGTGAAGGCCAAGCTCGCCGAGCTCAACTGACCCACCTGACTCGACCGAGTCGTCACCACTGGCCGGGCAGCGGCCCGCCGTACCACGTCTCCACGAGGCTGCGGCTGATCGAGATGCCGCCGGGCAGGATCAGCGTGCCGGCCTCGGCCTCGGCCCGCATCTCCTCGCGGGTGAACCAGCGGGCGTCGCTGATCTCGGCGCCGTCGACGCTGATCTCGGTCGTGCGGGCGCGGGCGAAGAAGCCGATCATCAGGCTGGCGGGGAACGGCCAGGGCTGGTTGCCGAAGTAGGAGACCTCCCCCACCTCGACGCCGACCTCCTCCTCGACCTCACGGGCGACGGCGTGCTCGAGCGACTCCCCCGGCTCGACGAAGCCGGCGAGCGTCGAGTAGCGGCCCTCCGGCCACCGCGCCTGCCGTCCGAGCAGGCAGCGGTCCTCGTCGTCGGTGACGACCATGATCACGGCCGGGTCGGTGCGCGGGAACTGCTGCCGGCCGCAGTCGACGCACACGCGCAGGTGCCCCGACTCACGCACCTCCAGCCGGCCGCCGCAGCGCGGACAGTGCCGGTTGGCGCGGTGCCACTCCCCCAGCGCCACGGCGTGCAGCACCAGCGCCGCCTCGTCCGCGCCGAGGTCCTGCACGAACGTGCGGAGGATCTCTCCGCGCATCCCGGCCGGGACCTCGTCCACGAGAACCGCGAACCGCACGGCGTCCGTCTCCGCGTCCTCACCCAGCAGGATCCGGGTCCCCGTCGGCGCCTCCGACGGCGTGACCCAGGTGGGTGCGGGCTCACCCGCGTCTCCGTCGAATGCGTCGCCGGCACCGTTCGTCCCTCCCGCGTCGCGGACCAGCAGCCGGCCGCCGTCGAGCAGCAGCACCCGGGTCGCCGGGTCCGCCCACGCCCGGTCGAGCCAGGCCTCGTCGGTCCGGTGCAGCGCGACCCGGTTGTGCGCGTGCGGGGAGAGGGCGATCGGGGCCTGGTGGGAGTACTGGGACAGCAGGTCGGCTCGGTCGAGCCCAGGCGTTCCGGTCACGCCCCGACCCTACGGCGGCGACCCTCGCCGCCCGCCGCCTAGGGTGTCCGCCGTGAGCACCCACATCGGCGCGGCCGCCGGCCAGATCGCCCCGCACGTCCTGATGCCCGGCGACCCGCTGCGCGCCAAGTGGATTGCCGAGACGTTCCTCGACGACGTCGAGTGCTACTCGCAGGTGCGCGGCATGCTGGGCTTCACCGGCACCTACCGCGGCGAGCGCGTCTCGGTGCAGGGCTCGGGCATGGGCCTGCCGTCGCTGTCGATCTACTGCAACGAGCTCCTCCGCGAGTACGGCGTACGCACGATCGTGCGCGTTGGCTCCTGCGGCGCGCTCACCGACAAGCTCAGGCTGCGCGACATCGTCATCGCGCAGGGCGCGTGCACGGACTCGTCGATGAACCGGATCCGCTTCGAGGGCTACGACTACGCGCCGATCGCCGACTACGGGCTGCTCCGGGCCGCCCACGACGCCACGGTCGCGCGCGACCTCCCGGTCGCCACGCACGTCGGGCTGATCTTCTCGGCCGACTCCTTCTACCACCCCCGGCCGGAGCTGACCGCCCGGTTGGTCGACTACGGCGTGCTGGCCGTCGAGATGGAGGCCAGCGCGCTCTACACGCTCGCCGCCCAGCACCGCGCCCGCGCGCTCGCGATCTGCACGGTCTCCGACCACATCGTCACCGGCGAGGAGACGAGCGCCCAGGAGCGCGAGCAGACGTTCGGCCACATGGTGGAGATCGCGCTCGACGCGATGCTCGGCTGACCGACAGCTCCCGGTCGCGCGCCGCGCAGCGACAGGCCACTTCGCGCACGACACGCCGACCAAGGCGGTGGGAAAGTGGCCTGTCGCGGCTAAGGCTGGAACAGCCGCTCCAGGGCGGCGCGGTCGGGCAGGGCGTCGTCGGGCGGGGTGACGAGGCTGTCGGAGCGGACGTAGTAGAACGCGACCTTCACGTCGGCCGGGTCGACGCCGCGGAGCTCGGCCCAGGCGACGCGGTACACCGCCAGCTGGAGCGGGTCGGCGGTCTCGTGGCGGTTGGTCTTCCAGTCGACGACGAGGTAGGAGCCGTCGGGCTCGCGGTACACGGCGTCGATCCGGCCGCGCACCACCTGGCCGGCCAGCACGAGCGCGAAGGGCGGCTCGATGGCCTCGGGCACCCGGTCGGCGAACCGGCCGCCCTCGAACCTCTGGATGAGCGCGGCGAGATCGGCGTCGTCGTCGATCTCGGCGTCGCCACGGCCGGGCAGCTCGTCGGGGTCGAGCAGCAGCTGCTGGCCGAACCGAGCCTCCACCCAGGCGTGGAAGCGGGTGCCGAAGCGGGCGGCCGACGACGGCTGGCGTGGCATCGGTCGAGCGAGCGCGGCGGCGAACTGGGCGGGGTCGTCGCGCAGCCGCGCGAGCGCGGTGGCGGAGAGGCTGGACGGCAGCGGCACCTTGACGAGGTCGCTGCGGTCCCGGTGGGCCTCCTCGAGCAGCCGCGCCATCTCGGTGTCCCACTCCTGGACGCGCTGCAGCTCGAGCATGTCGAGACCCTCGTCGTCGAGCACGTCGGGGTCGGCCGGGTCGGCGCCGGCCGGCAGCGCGTCGAGCTCGGCGAGCGCGGCCTCGACACGGGTGGCGGCCTCCCGGCGGCGCGCGGCCTCGGGCGTCTGGTGGGTGATCGGCCAGGGCAGGTCGGCGACGCGCTCGGCGTAGGGGCTGAGGGTGCCCTTGGCCGGCTTCTCGGCCCACAGCTCGGGCTCGGCGTCCCAGGTGGCGAGGGCCTCGCGGGTGCGGACCTGGTACTCCGACGGCCCCGCGGGCGTCTTGTTGGTCGGCGTCCAGAGGTAGGAGGAGACCGCGAGCTCGTGGCGGGCGCGGGTCCAGGCGACGTACGCGAGCCGCCGCTCCTCGACCGCCTCGTGCGCCTTGGCGTCCTCGTTGAGACGCAGCAGGTCGGCGGGCGTGTGGCCGGCGAGCTGGGGCAGGTCGTCGCGGTCGCCGCGCAGCTCGGTCGGCAGCACGGCCGGGCTGGTGACCCACTTGGTGCGGGACTGGGTGGAGGGGAACTTCCGCTCCGCGACCCCAACGAGGAAGACCACGTCCCACTCCAGACCCTTGGCGCGGTGGACCGTCAGCAGCTTGACCGAGTCGGCCTCGGTCGGCGTCGCCACGTCCAGGCCGTTGCCGAACTCGTCCTCGGCCTCCAGCCACGCGAGCAGCGCCGGCAGCGTCACCGAGCCGTCGACGGCCTGGAACTCCGCGACGGCCTTGACGAACAGGTCGAGGTTGTCGCGCCGGGCGGCCGCCGCCGGGCTCACCGAGGAGGCCAGCTCGACGTCGATGCCGGTGGTGTCGATGATCCGGCGGACCAGGTCGAGCAGCGGCTCGCCGACCGCCCCGCGCAGCCGGCGCAGCTCGCCGGCCAGGAGGTCGAACCGCTCGCGCGCCTCGGTGGAGTAGGGCAGGTCGCCGGGGTCGTCGAGCGCGTCGGACAGCGACGCCACCTCGGTCGGGTCGGCGCCGGTGACGGCGGCCTCGAGCTCCTCGGTCAGGGTCGTCGGGCCGTCGGGACGCCCGGTGGCGCCGCCCGTCTCGGCGGCGATGTCGCGGGCGCGGCGGCCGAGCAGCGCCAGGTCGCGCGGGCCGACCGCCCAGCGCGGGCCGGTGAGCAGGGTGAGCAGCGCGGCGTTGGCGGTGACGTCCTGGAGCAGGGTGAGCATGGCGACGACCTCGGCCACCTCGGGCAGCCGGAGCAGGCCCTTGAGGCCCACGATCTCGACCGGGATCTCACGAGCGGTGAGCGCGTCGAAGACGGAGGCGGCGTGCGCGTTGTCGCGGGTGAGGACGCCGATCTCCTTCCACGCCGGCTCGGCCATCCGCGCGTGCGCGGCGAGCACCTGGTCGGCGAGCCAGGCGAGCTCCTCGTCGTAGGTCTCGTGGACCGCGAGCCGGACCGTGCCGTCGGCGGCGTCGGGCTTGGGCTCGAGCGGGTGCAGCTCGGGGTGGCTGTCGTAGAGCTCCTGGGCGAGGTGGTTGGCGACGGCGAGGATGCGGCGGTCGGAGCGCCGGTTGACGGTGAGCGGGTAGGCCGGGGCGTCGCCGTCGACGGTCGGGAACTCCGAGGCGAAGTTGAGGATGTTGGACACCGAGGCGCCACGCCAGCCGTAGATCGCCTGGTTGGGGTCGCCGACCGCGGTCACCGGGTGGCCGAGTCCGTGGTCGGGGTCGGGTCCGGAGAACAGCCGGCGCAGCATCAGGGCCTGGGCGACGGAGGTGTCCTGGTACTCGTCGAGGAGCACCACCTTGAACTTGTCGCGCTCGGCCTCCCCCACCTCGGGGCAGTCGCGGGCGAGCCGCGCAGCGAGCGCGATCTGGTCAGCGAAGTCCATCAGCCCGAGGTGGTCCTTGAGACCGCGGTAGGCCTCGATGAGCGAGAGCAGCTCGGCGCGACGGTCGATCGCGCTGATCGCCTTCTCGTTGCGCTCGCGGTAGGTCTTGCGGTGCTCGGTCGCCATCCCCTCCACGAACAGCGGCCGCTGCTTGGCGTCGTAGGCGCGGACGTCGTCGGGCGACACCAGGTGCTCGGTCATGGCCGCGTCGAGCGCGAGCAGGTTGTTGATCGCGGTCTCGGGGTGGTCGGTGAGCAGCGCGACCGGCTGGGTGAACCGGGCGATCGCGCGGGCGGCGAGCTGGAACCGCGAGGCGTCGGCGACGAGCCGGGTGTCGGGCTCGTGGCCGATGCGCAGGCCGTAGTCGGTGAGGAGGGAGGCGGCGTAGGAGTGGTACGTCGCCACGGTGGGCTCCTCGACCTCGCCCTCGTCGCCCGGCTGGGAGACGAGCCCGGCACGGCGGAGCGACTCGCGGATCCGGCCGGCGAGCTCGCTGGTGGCCTTGGTCGTGAAGGTCAGGCCGAGCACCTGGTCGGAGCGGACCTGTCCGGTGGCGACCAGCCAGACCACCCGGGCGGCCATGACGGCGGTCTTGCCCGACCCCGCGCCGGCGATGACGACGGCGGGCGAGAGCGGCGCGGTGATGGCGGCGAACTGGGCGTCGCTGTAGGTGAAGTCGAGCCGCATCACCTCGCGCAGCTGCTCGGGGGTGTCGATGCGCAGCGGGTCGCTCATGACAGGACCGTCCCGGAGGTCTTGGTCGGGCAGATCGCGTGGAACGAGCAGTAGTCGCAGTGCTTGCCGGAGCGCGCGACGAACTCCTCGGCGCGTACGGCGGCGGCGGCCTGCATGAGCTGCCGCTCGACGAGCCGGGCCGGCGGCCCGTCGCCGTCGCCTGTCGCCTCCTCGGGCGACTGCGGCGGCTGTGGCTGCACCTTGGGCATGCCCTCGCCGACGCGGAGCTGGACCAGCTCGGCGCCGCCGCTGGTGGCGGGCCGGCCGACCACCGCATCGGCGGCGCCGTGGTCGACGGCGAGCTGGTAGAGCCCGAGCTGGGCGTGCTCGGCGACCTCGGCGGCGCTCGGGGGGTACTTGCCGGTCTTGAGGTCGACGACCACGACCCGGCCGTCCTCGTCGAGCTCGAGCCGGTCGGCGTAACCGTTGAGGCGGACGACCTGCCCGTCGGGCAGCGTCACCTCGGCCTCGAGGTGCTCCTCGGTGCCGACGGTGGTGCGAGCACCGGGCCGGTTGTGCCAGGCGACGAACCGGTCGAGCGCGGCCTGCACCTGGGTGCGTTCGCGGCCCTCGGCCCACGGGGTGCGGAACACCATCTGGCCCCAGACCGTGTCGACGTAGGGCATCAGGTCGTCACCGGAGTCGAGGTCGCCGCTGGCGATCCGGTTGGCGATCGCGTGGACGACGGACCCGAAGCCCTGCTTGGCGGTGGAGACCTCGGCTCCCCCGGCCTCGCGCTGGAGGAACCAGCGGGCCGGGCAGGCGAGCAGGCCTTCGAGCGCGCTGGCCGAGAGCCGCAGCGGCGCGTCGTCGGGGCGCACCGGCGTGGCCGCGCGGCTCGGCGCCCGCAGTCCCCACCAGGTGACCGGATCGGCCTCGGGCGCGACGGGGTGGGCGGCGCCGCGGTCGGCGGCGACCAGCCGCGCGAGCCGGCGGGCGGCGGCGAGCCGCAGCGGCTCGGAGGTCGCGGGGTCGGCGACGGTGCGGCGGAGCTCGGCGACCAGGCCGGGCAGCGACAGCGGCCGGACGGGACGCCCCTGCTTCGCCTCGATCTGCACGCCGAGCTCGTCGAGGAAGCGCGAGGGCTGCTCGCCGTCGTCCTCGGGCGACTTCACCGCGGTGACCAGGAGCCGCTGGCGGGCGCGGGTGCAGGCGACGTAGAAGAGCCGCCGCTCCTCGGCGAGCAGGGTCGCGGTGGTGACGGGTGGGAGCAGCCCGTCGCGGGAGATCCGGTCGGCCTGGAGCAGCGAGCCGCGGCGGCGCAGGTCGGGCCAGCCGCCCTCCTGCACGCGGGCGACGACGACGAAGCGCCACTCGAGGCCCTTGGACCGGTGCGCCGTCAGCAGGCGTACGGCGTCCCCGCGGACGCCCCGCTCGGCGAGCGTGTCGGCGGGGATCTGCTGCGCGCGGAGCGTGGCCAGGAAGTTGCCGACGCTGGTGTGCCCACGCTGCTCCTCGGCGCGGGCGGCCACGTCGAACAGCGCGCAGATCGCGTCGAGGTCGCGGTGGGAGCGCCGGGCGGCCGCGCCCCCGGCCTCGACGCCGGCCCGCAGCCGGCGCGGCCAGTCGCTGCCGGACCACAGCACCCACAGCACCTCCTCGGCCGTGGCGCCCTCGTCGAGCGCGGTCCGGGCCGAGTCGATCAGGCGCCCGAGCCGGGCGACACGGTCGGCGGCGCGGCGCGCGGTGCCCTCGATGCCGGCGAGCCGGTCGGGCTGCAGCAGGGCGAGACGGAGCAGCTCGGGCGAGGGCAGCGGCTGGTCGGAGGTCGCCTTGTCGCGTGCCCGCAGCGCCCGGGCCAGCGCGCGGACGTCGGTGGCGTCGAGCGCGGCGAGCGGGGAGGTGAGCAGCGCCCGGGCCCGGTCGACACCGACGTGGTCGGGGTGCTCGGGGTCGTCGATGCCGGCGTGCGCGACGACGGACAGCGCGTCGACGAGCGGGAGCACGGCCGGCTCCTGCACGAGCGGGGTGTCGTCGCTGGCCACCTCGACCGGCACGCCCGCCGCCCCGAGCGAGCGCCGCAGCGGCGGGATCGACTGGCGGCCGGAGCGGACGAGCACCGCCATCTCCGACCACGGGATGCCGTCCTCGAGGTGGGCGCGGCGCAGCGCGTCGGCGACGTGCTCGGTCTCGGCGCGGGCGGTGTCGTAGGTGCGGACCTCGACCACGCCGACGCCGTGCTCGGTCGCGACGGAGGTGGGCTCGCGGAACGCCTGGAACCGCTCGACCGGGATCGACCCGGTGAGGGCGATGGAGGAGGCGATCCGGCGTGAGGCCGCGAGCAGCCGGGGTCCGAACCGCCGGGTCGTGCTGAGCGCGATGACGTCGGCCGGGGCGCCGTCGTCGCGCGGGAAGTCGCGGGGGAAGTCGAGGATGCCGCGCACCTCGGCGCCGCGGAAGCCGTAGATCGACTGGTCGGGGTCGCCGACCACGACCAGGTCGCGACCGCCCCCGGCGAGCGCCTGGAGGAGCCGGACCTGAGCGGGGTCGGTGTCCTGGTACTCGTCGACGAAGACGTGCCGGAACTGTCCGCGCAGCTCGTCGCGGTGCCGCTCGGCCTCGATCACCGCGCGGGAGATCAGGTCGGCGTAGTCGAGGGCGGACTGGTCGCCGAGGTTGGCGAGGTACTGCTCCATGAACTCGCCGGCCGCGACGTACGCCTCGATGCCCTCGGCCCGGCCGAGCGCGACGAGGTCCTGGGGGTCGAGACCGCGCTCGCGAGCACGGGAGAGCACCGCGTGCACCTCGCGGGCGAAGCCGCGGGTGCCGACGGCGGCGCGCAGGCTGTCGGGCCAGCGCACCGACTCGGGGTTGTCGGTGAGGAGCTCGGCGAGCACGACGTCCTGCTCGGGCGCGGACAGCAGGTGGAGCGGGTCGCGGTAGAGCTCGGCCGGGGCGTAGCGGCGGACCACGCCGTAGGCGAAGGAGTGGAACGTCGAGGACAGCGTGGTCGCCATGGTGCGCCCGAGCCGGGCGGTGACCCGGTCGCGGAGCTGCTCGGCGGCCTTGCGGCTGAAGGTCAGGGCGAGCACTGAGTCGGGCGCCGCGCCGCGGGTCTCGATGCGGTCGACGATCGCCTCGACGAGGGTCGTGGTCTTGCCGGTGCCGGGCCCGGCGAGCACGAGCAGCGGCCCGCCCGGGTGGTCGACGACCGACTGCTGGAACTCGTCGAGGACAGGCGCGGCGACCCGGCCGGAGGTCGGGCGGCTGAGGCGGTAGTCGACGGTCACGGGAGAAGTGGACCAGGCTCCGCCGACAGCACGTCGGGCCACCACATGGCCTGCTTCATGTCGACCTTGCCGGACGGGCGGAAGGGTGTGCCCTCGCCGAGGTGGTGCTGGCGGGCGGCGTCGTCGTCCTCCTCGTGGGCGAGCCGGCCGTCGGCGTGCACGACCCGCCACCACGGGACGGGCCCGCCGTAGGTGGCCATCACGGTGCCGACCTGGCGCGGGCCGCCGACCCCGACCGCCTCGGCGAGCGCGCCGTACGTCGTCACCCGGCCGGCCGGGATCCGCTCGACGAGGGACAGCACCCGCTCGACGTACTCCTCGCGATCCACGACGCCGACCCTAGGACACGGCTAGCGCGTCAGCAGCCGCCGGCCGAGGTACGCCGTCCACCCGAGCGCGACGGCGAGGCCGGCGACCATCGGGACGGGCCCGGCGGGCAGGTCGAGGCCGGCGAGGAGCAGCGTGCCGAGCCACACGACCGCGGTTGCCGAGGCCATCAGGAGCCCCCGCGTCGCCCACGCCGAGAGCGTCGCGCGGTCGAGCGCCAGCGCGGGCGGCCCGTACCCGCAGAGCGTGCAGGCGAGGTGGATCGCGAGCAGCAGGAGGGCGGCCACCAGCGTCCACCACGACAGCGTCTGCGGCACCTGCAACGCCCAGGTCGCGGCGAGCGTGAGCACCAGGAACAGCGGCACCGACGAGTCGGGCAGCAGCGCCGACCCGACCGCGAGCAGGACCAGGAGCGCCGTCAGCAGCGGGTGGAACGGGGAGCCGAGCACGACGGTGAGCCAGACGAACAGCGGCGTCGCCAGCGGGGGTACGGCGCGCAGCAGCACCTGCTGGCGCGAGGCCAGCGACAGGCGGTCGAGGTGGCGCGTGACGGCGAGCGTGCTCACGGAGTGGGTCATCGACGTACCGCCCGCGGCTGTCGCGCCCGGCGGCCGAGGCCGCGCAGCACCTCGTCGAGGGTGCCGGGGCCGGACCACGCGGCGACCGGGACACCCGCCCGGCGCACCCGGTCGAGCACCGCGGCGCGCTCGAGCAGCCGCATCCGCCAGGCGATCCGGTCGCGGTCGGTGGCCGCGCGGGCGACGACGTCGTCGGGCATCGTGTCGACGACGACGAGGTCGAGGCCGCGCTGGGCGAGGGTCGTGACCAGCAGGACGGACTGGTCGGACAGCAGCGGGGTCAGCACGATCACGACCGCGCCCGGCGGGACCCGGAGCCGTTGCGGGTCGAGCTCCTGGCGCTGGCCCGGCACCGTCCGGGCCAGCTCGTCGAGCACCCGGCGCAGGTGCCGACGGCCGGAGCTGAGCGGCACCACGCCCCGGCGCACGGCGCCGAGCACCCGCAGCCCGACCCGGTCGCCGCGGTGCAGGTAGTGCTCGGCCAGGGCACCGGCCGCGCGGACGGAGACGTCCAGGGACGACACCGTGCCCGCGACGGGGTCGCTGGTGCCGACCTCGGTGCCGCAGTCGACGACGAGCATGATGCTGCTGTCCTGCTCGGCGACGGTGCTGGTCACGTGCAGCTCCCCCGAGCGCAGCGAGGTCCGCCACTCGATCCGCCGGAGCCGGTCACCGGGGTGGAAGGGCCGAACCGACGCCAGCTCGGTCCCGTCACCGGTGACCCGCGCGGGGTGGGTGCCGACCAGGCCGATCGGGTGCGGCACCGGTGCCCGCGAGTCGTAGGCGCCGGGCAGCGGGAGGGTGGTCAGGGGCTGCCCGCGCACCGGGTGCGGCCCCCACACGTGCGCGGCCCAGGGACCGGTCGCCGCCACGACGCCCGCCCCGAGGATCCGGTGCCCCCAGCGCAGCGAGGACACCACGACGTCGACCCCCAGGTCCGGGCTGCCGTCGCCGGCGGCGCCGACCACCCCGGCGGCCGGGCGCGCGGCGACCGTCGGTACCCGTTCGAGCGCCACGACGGCGTGCTCGACCTGCTCCGCCCCGCCGACCCGGACGTGCAGCGTGGTCGCCTCCCGCTCCCGGACGGCGGTGTGCGCGAGCCGGGTCGTGGCGGTCGGCGTCGTGGACGGCCGGCGCAGCAGCCCGGCCGCGGCGTGCACCACGAACGGGGTCGCCAGCACGAGCAGGTCGGGCCGGCCGAATCCGACCGCCACCGCCGCGAGGCCGGCCGACACCAGTCCGGCCCGGACCAGGGCCGGGGTCGGCCGCCAGCCGGCCGAGACGGCCCGGACACCGGGAGGCAGGTCGGGAGCGCTCATCGTCGGCTGCTCAGCTGCGGACGCCCGGCGTGGGGACCTGGTTGAGCACGCTGCGCACGATGCCGGCGCCGGTGACGTCGCTCATCCACAGCTCCGGCCGGACCGTGACCCGGTGCGCGAGCACCGCCCCGGCGACGGCCTTGACGTCCTCGGGCACGACGTAGTCGCGTCCGTGGATGACGGCGTGCGACCGTGCGGTCAGCATCAGCGCGAGCGCACCGCGCGGGGACGCCCCCATCAGCACCTGCGGGTGGTCGCGCGTGCTGGCGGCGAGCGCGACGCAGTAGCGGCCGACACTCTCCTCGACCGTCACGGTCTCGATGGCCGCCTGCATCGCCCGCAGCCCGGCGCCGTCGGTCACCGGCTCGAGCACCTGCTCCTCGCGCTGCCGGGCGAGCCGGCGCTCCAGGACGCCCCACTCCTCGTCGGCGGTCGGGTAGCCGAACGTGACGCGCAGCAGGAACCGGTCGAGCTGCGCCTCGGGCAGCGGGTAGGTGCCTTCGTACTCGACCGGGTTGGCGGTCGCGACGACGTGGAACGGCGCCTCCAACGGGAAGGTCTGCCCCTCGACGGTGACCTGCCGCTCCTGCATCGCCTCCAGCAGCGCCGCCTGGGTCTTGGGCGGGGTGCGGTTGATCTCGTCGGCGAGCAGCAGGCCCGTGAACAGGGGACCGGGACGGAAGGAGAACTCGCCCTCCTTCTGGTCGTAGATGAACGAGCCGGTGAGGTCGGCGGGCAGCAGGTCGGGGGTGAACTGGGCACGGGTGAACTCCAGGCCGAGCGTCTGCGCGAACGACCGCGCCGCCAGGGTCTTGCCCAGCCCCGGCAGGTCCTCGATCAGCACGTGCCCGCCGGCCAGGATGCCGGCCAGCACGAGCTCGAGCGCGTCACGCTTGCCGACCACCGCCCGGCCGACCGCGTCGAGGACGGCGTGAGCGCGGCGGCAGACCTCGGGGAGGTCGAGGTGGTCGGGGTCGCTCATAGGTCCTCGATCCGTTGCAGGAGCTGTTCGATCCGGGCCGCGGTCAGGCGGGGGTACGGCGGACGCGACGGTAGCGCCGACGTGAGCTCGGGGCCCATCAACGCGGCGGCGCGTCCGGGATCGGCTTCGCGGGTGATGCCGTAGCGGGCGACGAGGCGCTGGTCGGCCAGCTCGCCGAGCCGTCGGTGCAGGGCGTCGCCGACCTCGCGGCCGTCGAGGTGGTGGGCGACCAGGCGGCGGAGCCGGTCGAGCCGCGGGTCCTCGCCGGGGACGCGCACCGGGTCCTCGCGCGCCATCGGCCACGACGACGGCTCGCTGTCGGCGCTGACGTCGAGGAAGAGCCAGACCACGGCGGCGCCGACCCCGACATACAGGGCGAGCAGGCCGGGCTGCGGGCGGTTGCCGAGGATCCAGGCCGCGACCGCGATGCCCAGCCAGAGCACGAAGGTGAGCGCGATCCGGCCCGGCCAGCGGCTGGTCACGGCGCCCTCATCGGACGCTCCGCGCGGCGGCGAGGTCGTCCTGCAGGCGGGTCAGCGCGTCACGGGCGGCGGTCCGGGCGTCCTCGGTGAGGGGGTGCTCGGAGAAGCGGGCCTCGCGGTAGAGCCCGGCGAGCTCACCGATCGCGTGCGGGTCGAGGTCGAGCACGTGCAGCACGCGCACGGTGAACTCCACCGACGTCTCGTGCGCCTTGCGGGGCAGGCCGGCGTCGGCGACCGACTCCTCCAGCCGCATCCAGCACCGCACGATGCCGTTGCGCGGGTCGCCCTCCTGCAGCGCTGCCATCCGCTGCTGGGCGTCCTCGACGAGGGCGGCGGCCGCCCGCACCTCCGGCAGCGGCTCGGCGTCGAACGTGAGCGGCGGTGGCGGTCGGCGCCACCGGTGCAGCACGGCGTACCGGAGACCCCAGAGCGCGAGGGCGAGCACCCCGAGCACGAGGGCCCAGGCGATCAGGTCGCCGAGCCAGCTCAGGTCGTGCGCCGGCGGGATCCCGCGGGCGAGCTCTTGCGGGCTGGTGCCGCCCATCGTGGGCTCGGACGCGGAGGTGGTGGTCGGCGCCGGCGCGAACGAGCGGGTCCGCCCGGACGGCGACATGACGGCCACGGGTCCGGTGGTGGCCGCCCAGGCGACCACGACGACGCCGGCGCAGACCGCCGACGCGACCAGCGCCGCGCGCCGCTGCTGCCCGCCGCCCGTCATGGGCTGAGCATAGGAGGACGAGCGGCCGTCGAACGGCAGGCAGCAGGCAGGTCAGAGGGCCGGGTCGAACGGCTCGGTGCCCGGGACGAGCCGCAACCCCGGGATGCCCGCGTGCTTGCGGGCGAACGCGAGCTCGCGCGGCAGGTCGCCGACGCCGTTCGACGCGGGCACCGGCGCGACGGCGAGGGTCGACAGGGTGCCGAGGGCGCGCCCCTGCGCGTCGAGGAAACCGGACCCGGAGTCGCCGGGCACGCCGGGGGTCACGGTGAGCACGTCGTGGGACCAGCCGCGCCCCTGCCGGCCGATCACCATGCCGCGCTTGGGACCGAGCGGGGCGGCGCCCGCGCGCACGCTGGAGGCGCCGTAGGAGTACACCGCGTCGTCGGTGGCCGGGGTCGTGCCGGCGAGCGCGGTGGGCCCACCCCAGAACGGCACGCTCGGGTTCACGTGCGCCACCGAGGGGCGCGCCACCCGGACCAGGGCGAAGTCGTTGTAGGCGCAGCGGGGGGCGGACCGCGTGCCGCGCTGCTGCATCGTCAGCCAGGAGCTGTACACGAGGCGCCCGCGGCCCACGGTGGTGCCGTCGGTGGCGAGGTTGCCGCCCTCGGCGAACCTCACGCGGGTGCCGAGCGGCAGCGACCCGGCCTTGCACCCGTCGGTGTCGGTGGCCTCGCCGGTGCCGGCGCAGTGGGCGGCGTACCCGACGTACACGCGGGAGCGACGGTCGGTGAACACGAAGTTGCCGGTGCACTGCGCGCCGTCGGTGTACATCTGCACGCCGGGGTGGATGGTCGCCCGGTCGGCCGGCGCCCAGCCGGCGGCGGACGAGGGCACCCCCGCCCCGGCCACCGTGAGGGTGGCCAGGACGAGGGCACAGGTCGTGCTGGGGAGCAGGCGCATCGGGCGCTGTCCTTCGCGGGTCAGAGGACCGGCGAGAACGGCTCCGTGCCCGGCTCGAGCGCCAGACCGGCGATGCCGCCGTTGGCCTGGGCATAGGCGAGCTCACGGCCGACGTCGCCGACGCCGTTGGAGCCGGCGAGCGGCGCGATCGCGAGCGTGGACAGCGTGCCGAGCGCGTTGCCCTCGGCGTCGAGGAACGCGCTGCCCGAGTCACCGGGGACACCCGGGCTCACGGTGTAGACGGGGTGGCTCCAGCCGTCGCCCTCGGCGCCCAGGCTGACACCGGTCTTGGGCGAGAGCTCCTCGACGCCGCCGCGGAGGCTGGAGTTGCCGTAGGAGTAGACCCGGTCGCCGGCGGCGCTGCCGTCGGTGTTGACCGCCACCGGGCCGCCCCAGAACGGGACGCTCGGGTTGACCTTGGAGACGTCGGCGGCGTCGACCTTGACCAGGGCGAGGTCGTTGTAGGCGCAGGTGTTCTCGTCGTTCTCGCCCCGCTTCTGCATGGTCAGCCAGGAGCTGTAGGCGAGCGTGCCGGAGCCGACCTTGGTGCCCTCGGTGACGAGCGAGCCGCCCTCGACGAAGTCGACCTTGGTGCCCAGCGGCAGGGAGGCCGCGTCGCAGCCGTTGGTGTCGGTAGCCGCGCCGGTGCCGGCGCAGTGCGCGGCGTAGCCGACGTAGGTGTTGCCGGCGCCGTCGGTGAACACGAAGTTCGCGGTGCACTGAGCGCCCTCGGTGTACATCTGCACACCGGGGTGGATGGTGGCGGTGTCGGCCGGGGCCCACGTGGGGGCGGCGGACGAGGCGCCGGCGGTGGCGGCGACGGACGCGGCGGTCAGGAGGCTGGTGGCCCCGACAGCCAGCAGGGCGCGAGCCCGAGATACCTGCATGACGTTCCTTCCCAGGATTGGTCGTTGTGGGTCCAACGACCGTTTCCAGAGAAGGTCACGCCGAAACGGGCGGAGCGTCCGGACAGGACAGTTTTCGGTCGATTCCGACTCTTAACAATCGAAGCCTTCTCAAATGTCCGCTTTCTGAGCAGAATCGCCGCTGGCGCCGGGCTCGAACCGCAGATCCCGCGCCGGAGCCGCGCGACCGCGCGGCCGTCCCAGCAGCGGGTCCCCGGGGGCGGGGACCGCTCTGCTCAGAAGGGAAGTCCCATCCCGTGAAGAAGGTGACCACAGGAGTGCTCGCGGGCACTCTCGCGGCCGCCGTCGCCGCCGGCCTGTCCCAGGCTCCGGCGACCGCGGCCATCCGTCAGGACGCGCCCAGCCAGGCCGACCGGGCGCCGGCCAACCGGCCCGACGTCCGCCCCGGCCCGCTCACCGCGCGCCAGAACAAGCTGCGTGCCGCCGCCGTCAAGGCGCTGATCGACGGCACCGCCACCAAGTCGGCCAAGGCCGGCGGCGGCTCGGTCGTGAAGCTCGGCAAGGACAAGGCCGTCGAGTTCTTCGACAACAACAAGCAGGCGCGGGTGCTGTCGATCCTCGCGGACTTCGGCGACACGACCGTCGGCAAGTACGGCGGCACGGCCGGTCCGGTGCACAACGCGATCCCCCAGCCCGACCGCACCCAGGACAACTCCACGACGTGGGAGCCCGACTTCGGGAAGTCCTACTACGAGACCCTGTTCAACGGGTCGGGCGAGTCGATGAAGTCCTACTACCAGCAGGTCTCCGGCGGCCGCTACACGGTCGACAACACGGTGCAGGGCTGGACCAAGGTCCCCTACAACGGCGCCTACTACGGCGCGAACCCCCGCGAGGACGAGGGTGGCTCGTGGGACTTCATCAACGACACCGGTGACTCCTGGTACGCCGGCAAGCTGGCCGAGCTCGGCAGCAAGGCCGCCGTGGACCAGTACCTCGCCCAGTTCGACCAGTGGGACCGCTACGACTTCGACGGCGACGGCAACTTCAACGAGGCCGACGGCTACATCGACCACTTCCAGGCGATCCACGCCGGCGAGGGCGAGGAGGCCGGGGCGTCGCCCGACGCGATCTGGTCGCACCGCTGGTACGTCAACGCGACGTCGTTCGGGTCGACCGGCCCGACCGTCGGCGGCACCGCGAACCTCCTCGGCGGGGCGCAGATCGGTGACTCGAAGTACTTCATCGGCGACTACACCGTGGAGCCGGAGAACGGCGGCCTCGGCGTGTTCGTGCACGAGTACGGCCACGACCTGGGCCTGCCCGACTTCTACGACACCGCCGGCGGCGACAACGGCACGTCCTTCTGGACGACCATGTCCTCCGGCTCGTGGCTCGGTCACGGCGGCACCGACGGCATCGGCACCATGCCGAACTCCTTCGGCCCCGACGAGAAGCTCTTCCTGGGCTGGCTCGACCACGCCGTCGTGCAGCCCGGCCAGAGCGGCACCTACAAGCTCAGCGCGGCGGGCCTGAAGACCGCGGCCAGGGGCACCACCCAGGCCGTCGTCGTCAACCTGCCCGACAAGAGCACGACGACGACGTACACGACGCCGCCCGAGGGCACCCACGCCTGGTGGAGCGGTCGCGCCGACGGCCTCAACAACAAGCTCACGCGTCCGGTCCCGGCCGCGTCGAGCGTGAAGGTCACCGCGTCCGGCTGGTACCAGATCGAGGCCGGCTACGACTACCTGTACGGCGAGTACTCCCTCGACAACGGCGCGACCTGGCAGTCGGCCGGCGCGCCGCTCGACGGAGCGTCGAAGGGCTGGGCGAACCTGTCCTGGAGCTACCGTCCGGGGGGCCAGCCGTCGCTGTTCCGGTTCCGCTACCAGACCGACGGCGGCGTCAACGAGGCCGGCGCGTTCCTCGACTCGATCGTCGTGACCGCCGACCGCAGCACCGTGGTCAGCGACGGCGCCGAGTCCGGCGACAACGGTTGGACCGCGCAGGGCTGGACGGTCTCCACCGGCACGGACACGCAGCAGACCGACCAGTACTACCTGCTGGAGAACCGTCAGTACACGGCGTACGACGCGACCCTCAAGACGGGTCCGTACAACTTCTCCGAAGGCATCACGCGGCCCAACTGGGTGGAGTTCTTCCCCTACCAGGACGGCCTGCTCGCGTGGTTCGCCGACAAGGCGTACGCCGACAACAACACCAGCGCGCACCCGGGCCACGGCCAGGCGCTGCCGGTGGACGCGCGTCCCAAGCCGTTCACCTACCCCGACGGCACCAAGCCCGGCAACCGCCGGCAGCCGTTCGACGCCACCTTCGGGCTGCAGGCGACGGACTCGGTCTGCCTGCACAAGCAGGTGCTCGGCGGCACGAAGCAGGCGCCGCAGGTGCAGACGCTCGCGGCCTGCGCCGAGTCGAACCCGGGCATCGCGACGTTCGACGACACCAACCCCGACGCCTACTGGTCCTCCGCCAACCCGTGGAGCTCCACCAAGGTGGCCGGCCACGGTGCAAAGGCGACCGTCACCGCCGAGAGCGGCGGCGTCCTCACGGTGAACGTGACCAACCCTGCCGCGCGCTGACCTGCACGGGTCGCGGCACCACGAAAACAGCAGCGCCCCCGGCCTTCGGGCCGGGGGCGCTGTCTGCGTGGAACGCGGAGCGTCGTGCGTCAGTAGGACGGCTGCGACGGGTCGATCTGGTTCACCCAGGCCACCACACCGCCGCCGACGTGCACCGCGTCGGCGTACCCGGCGCCCTTGACGATCGCCAGGGTCTCGGCGGACCGGACGCCGGTCTTGCAGTGCATGACGATCTGCTTGTCGTGCGGGAGCTTCTCCAGGGCGGTGCCGTTGAGGAAGTCACCCTTGGGGATCAGCACGGCGCCCGGAATCTTGTTGATCTCGTACTCGTTGGGCTCGCGCACGTCGACGAGGACGAAGTCGCGGGTGCCCTCCTCGCGCTCCTTGAGCATGTGCTCGAGCTGCACGACGGAGATCGTCGAGTCGGCCGCGGCGTCGGCCGCCTCCTCGGAGATCGCACCGCAGAAGGTGTCGTAGTCGATCAGGCCGGTGACGGTGGGGTTGTCCCCGCACAGCGCGCAGCTCGGGTCCTTGCGGACCTTGAGCTTGCGGTACTCCATCTCCAGCGCGTCGTAGATCATGAGCTTGCCGACCAGCGGGTCACCGATGCCGGTGAGCAGCTTGATGGCCTCGTTGACCTGGATCGAGCCGATGCTCGCGCAGAGCACGCCGAGCACCCCGCCCTCGGCGCAGGACGGGACCATGCCCGGCGGCGGGGGCTCGGGGTAGAGGCAGCGGTAGCAGGGCGCGTCGTCGACGAGGGTCGGCGCGAACACCGACGCCTGGCCGTCGAAGCGGTAGATCGAGCCCCAGACGTACGGGATCTTCAGGAAGTACGCCGCGTCGTTGACCATGTAGCGCGTCGCGAAGTTGTCGGTGCCGTCGACGATCAGGTCGTAGCCCTCGAAGATCTGCAGGACGTTGTCGTTGTCGAGGCGCTCGCCGTGGACGACGACGTTGACGTACGGGTTGGTCTCGGCGATCGACTCCTTGGCGGACTGGGCCTTGGGCTTCCCGACGTCGCTCTGGCCGTGGATGACCTGGCGCTGCAGGTTGGACTCGTCGACCTCGTCGAACTCCGCGATGCCGATGGTGCCGACGCCGGCCGCGGCCAGGTAGAGCAGGGCCGGGCTGCCGAGGCCGCCGGCGCCGATCACGAGGACCTTGGCGTTCTTGAGCCGCTTCTGCCCGTCCATCCCGACGTCGGGGATGATCAGGTGACGGCTGTACCGCCGGACCTCGTCGTTGGTCAGCTCGGAGGCCGGTTCGACCAGGGGTGGCAGGGACACGAAGGCTCCTCGGTGCGAAGGGTGCGTCTTTGCTTTCCGGGTGAACACCACCCGTCCCGTCCATGTTCCCCGAGGACGCGCGGGCGACCCTCCGTGTCTCAGCGGCCGGGAACCGCCGGCGCGGACTGCGCGGACGGTGCGGGTACGGCGGACGCGGGCCCGGACGGTGCACTCGGGGCCGGCTCGTGATCGGTGTTCACAGCGCCCACGCCCACGACCACGAGCCCCAGCGTGAGCAGCAGCGCGACGAGCAGCTCGTCGGCACCGAGCGCGACCTCGCGGGCGCGCGCCAGCCTGCCGAGTCGAGTTCGCTGCACCGCCACGGGCGCACCCTCCCGCCAGTCGTCCGCCGTGCTGACGACGATGGACGCCGGACGGCCCGGCCGCAAGGCCCGGGTGGGCCACCCCGGCCGGGCCGCTCGGTCAGTACTGGTGCGACCCGCGCCGTCGTCGCGCGGCCACGCCGACCGCCGTACCGACGAGGAGGAGGCCGGCGGTGACCAGGACCGCGCCGGCCGGCGAGGTCGCCTTCGCGTGCACCGCCTGGAGCATCCCCGGGAGGCCGGCGGCGACGGCCGTCGGGGCGGTGACGCCCGGCTGGGCCTGGGCGTGCGCCTCGACGCCGAGCACGGTCGGCTGGTCGCTCGGGGAACCGCCACCGGCGGCCGGGGCGACCGCCTCGGTGCCGAGGACCGTCGGGGTGCCGGAGGCGCGGGTGGCCGCGGACTCCGACGGCAGGATCGTCGCCGGGACGTCGGACGCGGCGGTGGTCGGGCTGGACTCCGTCGTGGTGGGCGTCTCGGCGGCGTCGCTCGACGGCACGTCGGCGGACGGCGCGGCCGGGGAGGTCGGGGTCTCCGCGTCGTCCTCTGCGCACGGGCCGACCCAGAACACCTTCGACTTGGTGGTGCTGCCCTTCGAGTGGGGCGTGTCGACGGTGACCTTCACGTGGTAGCCCTGCTCGGGGTGCGGGTCGCCGGTGAACGACAACGTGTACCACTCCAGGTGGTCGCGGCCGTCGCCCGCACCGGGCTGCCCGCCGTTGCCGGTGAACGTCGGCGCCTGGTCACCCTCGACCGTCATGGTCACGCCGGCGGCCTCGTCGGTCGGCGCGTGCAGCGCCAGGTCGACCTGCGAGGTGAGCTCGCCCCAGCCGGAGTCGTAGTTGAACCACTGCACGTTGAACGTGCACGGCAGGTGCGGGTCGTTCTCCGGGACCTCCTCGTCGAGGTCGGTCTCGTCACCCACCTTGACGGTGCCGTTGTTGCCGGGAGCGCCGGGGTGCGTGGTCGGGCTCGGCTCGACGCTGCCGGACGGGGACGTCGTCGCGGTCTCGTCGGCCTGGGCCGGGACGGCACCGAGCAGCAGCAGGGTGGCTGCTCCGGCGACCAGCAGACGGGCGGAGTGAGGCACGAGCGGCTCCTGAGGTCGGGGGCCGCGCAGGGGTGCGAGCGGCCGAAGGCTTTACCTCAACGAGCCGCGCGTCCGGGGGTTACGTCCGTTTCAGGCCGAAATGCGTTCGGCGAACACGATCGCGTTGGAGTCGTACCCGGAGCCGTTCCAGTCCTCGCACGTGATCAGCACCAGCCGGCCCGGCACGGTCTGGCTGAACACCTTCTCGGCGTCGCGGGCGAGGCTCTGCTTGCGGTAGACGGTGACGCCGGTGACGGCGTACCGGATCAGGCCGCGCGCCGTACGGACGGCGACCTGGTCGCCCTTGCGCAGCGTCTCGAGGTTGTCGAACGCGCCACCGCCGGTGTGCACGGTGTGGCCGGTGATCAGGGCGCCGCCGCGCACCGCGCCGGGCCGGGCCCCGGCGGACCACCAGCCGAGTGTCTGCGGGTCGGACGGCGGCAGCAGCACGCCGTCGACGACACCGATGTCGATGACCGGGGCGTCCACGCCGAGGCTGGGCACGATCAGCCGGGTCGGCCGGCCGGTCGCCTTCGCGGGCCGTGGCTTCGCCTGCCGGTCGAGGCTGACCTCGGGCTCGACGACGAACGGGTCGCGCGCACCGTCCACCGACGGCTGGTCGGTGGCCACCGCGGTCGCGTCGTCGCCACCGTCGAACCAGGACGACACGACGGGGCCGGTCCAGGGCAGCGTGACCCCGACGAGCACGAGGACCACGCCGGCGACCGCCAGCAGCCACGCCCGGCCGGCGCCGCTCCCCCGCCTGCTCCCGGGCACCCCGTCCTCCATGTGCGTCACGGTACTGCCGCCGAGGCGGCCGGTGAGACGAGCGTGGCGGCCACCTCCGAGGTGGCCGCCACGTCCCGTCGTTGCTGTCTTGTCAGGCCGGTCAGGCCTCGCGGGCTCCGACCTTGCGGCGACCCGCGGTCATCAGCCAGCCGGCGGCCAGCATCAGCGCGACTCCCGCCCCGGCGAGCAGCTGACCGAGCAGGCTGCCCGGCGCCGGCGCCGCGGCCGGCAGGCTGCCGAGACCGGCGTCGACGGCGGTCGGGACGGCGGCCTCGGTGCCGAGGACCTGCGGCTCGCTGGTCTTGGTCGGCTTGACCTCCGGCTTCTTCGACGGCTTCGGGGCCGCCGACTCGGTGCCGAGCACCTCACCCGGCTCGTCGCAGGCCACGTTGGAGTCGACGGGCTTCGCGAACGTCAGGACCTGGCTGTTGCCGGTGAAGACGACGCCCGGGGCCGGGACCACCTGCGCGTCACCGTTGGGGAGCGTCGACCAGACGACCTTAGGGTCGCCCGTCGGGAGCACCCAGACCGCGTTGTTCGGACCGCACGGGTCGTTGACCTGCGGGGCCGGCGGCGGCGTCGCGCAGTTGGTCGGGAGCGCCGCGAACGACTTCTCCAGGTCGACCTCCTGCTTACCGTTCGAGAACTCGTAGCCGTTCTCCGCGATCGCGGTCACCACGATCGTCTGGCCCGCCGCGACCGTGCCGGACGTCAGGTCGAAGTCGACGTGGTCGTCGGCGTTGTCCACCGCACCGTCGACCTTGCCGACCCACGTGACCGCCGTGTTGTTGCAGTCGGGGGCCGTGACGTCGATGGTCGGGTTGAGCACCTTCGAGGCCGGCGGGGTCGACGGCGTCTCCGAGTCGTAGCAGTCGGACGGCGGGTTTTCGTCGCCCGGCGTGCCGATGATGTCCGGCTTCGGCTGATCCGCGGTGTGCGAGGCACCCGCCCAGGTGCCATCGGTCTTCCAGCGCTTGTTCGGCGTCGCCTTGTGCGCCTCGTGCGCTTCGAGCTTGGTGGACGCCACGTCAACCTCGATGATCGTGTACGGGTTCGTGTCGGAGGAGGTGGCGTGGCACACCCACACCTTGTGCTCCCCGTCGTCACCAGGCGCGGTCGCCTGGGCGCTGGTCGCGGTCGCCATGAGGACGAGCCCGCTCGACGTGATGAGTGCGCCGACGGCTGCCAGCGCTGCTGCTGATCGGGCGCGCCATCTGCGCGCACGCGTGTGATCGGTGTTGCCCACCTTGTGCCACCCCTTATGAGATCCCTGGTCGAGGACCGCGTGCCCCCACGCGGCGCCACCGGCGAGGAGTAGGTGACGTTTGTTCCTGATACGTCCCGCTCCGGACGGGCCGGACAGCCCGGCCCCGCCAGCGGCGTACACGGGATCGGAATCCCATGTCTCCAACACGCACGATCCCGAACGAACAGGTATCCCAACAAGGTCCGAACGGGCCATTTCCGGGCTATATGGGGCTGCTTCCGACCTGTCGCCCGTGTCGCCCGATTCGGATTCGCCCGTCCGGCGGCGCGACACCTACCGGGCTGCACCATTACCCCGGAGTAGGCTGCGACGGTGACCACGACGCACGAGCAGAAGCCGCGGGGCGGGCGCATGCCGCGCAACGCCCGGCGTGCCCAGCTGCTGGAGTCGGCGCTCGAGGTGTTCGTCGCGCAGGGCTACCACGCCGCTGCCATGGACGACATCGCCGAGCGGGCCGGCGTGTCCAAGCCGGTGCTCTACCAGCACTTCCCCGGCAAGCTCGAGCTCTACCTGGCGCTGCTCGACCAGTCGTGCGACACCATCGTCGAGCGCTGCCGCGAGGCCCTGGACTCCACCGAGGACAACAAGCAGCGCGTGGCCGCCACGATGAACGTCTTCTACGACTACGTCGCCAACGCGCACGGCGCGTTCCGGCTGGTGTTCGAGTCCGACCTGACCAACGAGCCCGCCGTCCGCGAGCGGGTCGACCGGGTCACCCGCGACTGCGCCGAGGCGATCACCGAGGTGATCCACACCGACACAGGGCTCCCCGCGGAACAGTCCCGGCTGCTCTCGGTGTCCCTGGTGGGAATGGCCCAGGTGTCCGCGCGGTTCTGGCTGGACGACCGGGGCGACGTCGACCAGCGCGAGGCGGCCGGTCTCATCGCCGGCCTCGCGTGGCGCGGCATCCGCGGGTTCCCGCGCACTGACGAGCAGCACTGACCGCCACGCATCCTGAACCACGAAGCACGAACCCACGAACCACGAGGAGGCCCTCCGCATGGAGGTCAAGATCGGTGTCCAGCAGGCCAGCCGCGAGCTCGTCGTCGACACGGACCTGTCGGCCGGCGACGTCGAGAAGGCGGTGGCCACGTCCCGCGAGTCCGGGCTGCTGACCCTCACCGACTCCAAGGGACGCACGGTGATCGTGCCGTCCGACAAGCTCGCGTACGTCGAGATCGGCTCGCCGTCGGCCGGCCAGGTGGGCTTCCGCTCCTGAGCCGCGTGGCCGGGGAGCTTCCCGGCCAAGTCCTGCACTTCCAGGGCGTTGCGTTGCCCTGGGAGTGCCGGAGTCCCTGGTGAACCAGGTACTCCTGCACGTCAGGCCGCCAGGCCGAGCTTCTCCATCCTCGCCGAGTGGTTTTCGGTCAGGCGCGTGAACAGCCGCCCGATCGCGGCCAGGTCCATGCCCGGCCGGTCGACGCCGCCGGAGAGCAGCGCGGAGAGCGCGTCACGCTCGGCGGCCACCCGCTGGGCCTGCGAGAGCGCCTCCCCCATCAGTCGCCGGCCCCACAGGGCGAGCCGGCCGCCGACCCGGTGGTCGTCCTCGATCGCCCCGCGGACCCGGTCCACGACGAACTGCGACTGGCCCGCGTCGGCGAGGCTCTCGATGATCAGGTCGCGCGTCCCGGCGTCGAGGAAGGCCGCGATCTCGCGGTAGAAGTCGGCGGCCAGGCCGTCCCCGACGTACGCCTTGACGAGACCCTCGAGCCAGTCCGACGGCGCGGTGCGGGCGTGGAAGGCGTCGAAGGGCTTCTCGAACGGCGCCATGGCCTCGAACGGGTCCGCGCCGAGGTCGGCGAGCCGCTGCCGCAGCCCCTCGAAGTGCCCGAACTCCGTCGACGCCATCCGGGCCAGCTCGGCCTTGTCGGCCAGCGTCGGAGACATCTTGGCGTCCTCGGCGAGCCGCTCGAACGCCGACATCTCGCCGTACGCGATCGCGCCCAGCAGGTCGACCACGGCCGCGAGGTACGACGGGTCCTGGAACGCGACGGGGACGTCGGCGGCCGCACCCGAGGGGGCCTGGCCCTGCGGCGATTCAGTCATAGCCGGAGCGTAGCGATAAGATCGACGGCGAGCCGTCCTGCACGCGCAGGGAGCACGACGCCCGGCCGCCCCTTCGGCGGGCCGAGCGGGAGCCCCGGATCCGAGTTGCGCAGCGGCGGCGCACAGACCCAGATGTCAAGAGAACAGGCAAGATCCTGACCACCTTCAGAGAGCTCGGGGTGCTCCCCGAGATCGCCGACGCCCTCGAGCGCGCCGGCATCACCACTCCCTTCCCGATCCAGGAGATGACGCTGTCGGTCGCCCTGATGGGCACCGACCTCATCGGCCAGGCGCGCACCGGCACCGGCAAGACCCTGGCGTTCGGCATCCCCGTGCTGCAGCGCACGGTCGCCGTGCACGACCCCGACTACGCCGAGCTCGTCGCTCCCGGCAAGCCGCAGGCCCTGATCGTCGCCCCGACCCGCGAGCTCGCGCTCCAGGTGTCCGGTGACCTCGCCCTCGCCGGTGCCGACCGCGGCACCCGCGTGCTCACCGTGTACGGCGGTGTCTCCTACGAGCCGCAGCTCGAGGCCCTCGACTCCGGCGTCGACGTCGTCGTCGGCACGCCCGGCCGCCTCCTCGACCTGGCCAACCGCCGCGCCCTCGACCTCTCCCACGTGAAGTCGCTCGTCCTCGACGAGGCCGACGAGATGCTGGACCTCGGCTTCCTCCCCGACGTGGAGCGGATCATCGCGAAGACGCCGGAGACCCGGCAGACGATGCTGTTCTCGGCCACCATGCCGGGCGCGATCGTCTCGCTGGCCCGCATGCACATGCGGCACCCGATGAACATCCGGGCCGAGTCCTCCGAGGCCCAGCAGACGGTGCCGGCGACGGCGCAGTTCATCTACCAGGTCCACGACCTCGACAAGCCCGAGATGCTGGCCCGGATCCTCCAGGCGGAGAACTCCGGTCTGACGATCGTGTTCACGCGCACCAAGCGCGCCGCCCAGCGGGTCGCCGACGACATGGCGGAGCGCGGATTCGACGCGCTCCCCCTGCACGGAGACATGCAGCAGGTCTCGCGGGAGAAGGCGCTGAAGAAGTTCCGCGAGGGCAAGACCAAGCTCCTGGTCGCGACCGACGTCGCGGCCCGCGGCATCGACGTCTCCAACGTCACGCACGTGATCAACTACAGCTGCCCCGAGGACGACAAGACCTACGTCCACCGGATCGGTCGCACCGGTCGCGCCGGCGCGACCGGCATCGCGATCACGTTCGTCGACTGGGCCGACGTGACCCGGTGGAAGATCATCAACAAGACCCTCGACCTGCCGTTCGACGACCCGGCCGAGACCTACTCCAACTCCGAGCACTTCCTCCACGACCAGGGCATCCCCCCGGGCACCAAGGGGCGGATCGTCCCGGAGAAGCCGCGCGAGGAGAAGCAGTCCGACGACAAGGCACGCGGCGAGCGCTCCGAGCGCTCCGACCGGCCGCGCCGCAACCGCAGCCGGTCGCGCACCCGCGGCGGCGAGCCGGTCGACGGCTCCGCGGCCGCGGGCAACGGCGACAAGCCGGCAGGGGGCCAGCGCGGCCAGTCCGACCAGAGCGGCGAGGGTGGCGAGGGCTCCGGCCGCTCGCGCAACCGCCGTCGCCGCCGTCGCCCGGGCTCCGGTTCGTCGTCCGCTTCCTCGGCGGCGACCCAGCCGGCCACCACCGCCGGCGAGTAGCTCACGACCGATATACCGATATCGGTAGTCCGACCGTGACCCCTGGGTCACTGCTGGACTACCGATATCGGTATCAGGTCGCGACGACGACGACCTTCGTGCCCTCGGGCGCGAAGCCCCAGAGCGCCTTGGCGTCCTGACGCCACTGCCGGATGCAGCCGGACGACTTCGCGGTGCCGAGCTCGGCCCGGCTCTGCAGCAGCTCGCCGTCCTCGTAGGGGATGTCGTGGAAGCCGATCGCGGCGTTCTTGCCGTGCGCGAACCGGACCATGAACTTCATGGTGCCGCCGTCGATCCCCCAGGCCCGCTTGGACTTGGAGTAGACCTCGTAGCTGCCGGGGTCGAGGTTGTCCTCGAGGCTGCCGGACACGAGGTAGGTGCGTTGCGCCTTCCCGTCGTCGCCGACGAGCCACACGCGCTGCGCGGTCTGGTCGAAGACGATGCGGCGTCCGTCGCCGCTGTCGGCGGGTACGGCGAGCGCCGTACGCGCGACGCGGCGGCCCTCGTCGTCGGCGCGGCCGAACTTCGCCCCGTCGACCTCGACCGGCTCGTCGGCCGGGACCTCGGTCGCGCTGCCCTTGCCGGCGTCGGGCTTGGACGCGGCGGCCGGCTTGTCGGCAGCAGCGGGCCGGGCGGGCTCGGCGTTGGCCACGGGGAGCAGCCCGATCCCGCCGAGCACCGACACCAGCGTGACACCGGCCGCCCCGACGAGGGCGCTCACCCGGTCGTAGCGCACCCGCTGGACGGGACGTCTCGCGTGCCTGGCTCGGGGAAGGGCCATGGCCGCCACTGTAGGAGAGTCAGCCGCTTCTCTTGAGGAGGTTGGCCGCGACATCCCGATAGGCGTCCGCGCCGCGGTGCCGGCGGCTGGTGCCGAGGATCGAGCGCCCGGCCGCGGGCGCCTCCGCGAACCGGATCGACTTCGGGATCGGCGGCTCGATCACGTCGAGGTCGTAGGTCTCCGAGATCGTCTCCAGCACCGTGCGCGCGTGGTTGGTGCGGCCGTCGTACAGCGTCGGCAGCACGCCCCACACCTCCAGCCCCCGGTTGGTGAAACGGCGCACGTCGTGCACGGTGTCGAGCAGCTGCCCGACGCCGCGGTGCGACAGCGTCTCGCACTGCAGCGGCACCAGCACGCCGTCGGCGGCGGTCAGCGCCGCGACGGTCAGCACGCCGAGGGAGGGCGGGCAGTCCAGCAGGATCCAGTCGTACGGCGCGTCGGCAGGCAGCTCGTCGACGGCCATCCGCACCACGTGCTCGCGGCCGGTGCGGGTGAGCAGGTCGGCCTCCGCCCGCGCGAGCTCGATCGTGGCCGGCAGCAGGTCGACCCCGTCGTCGGTCTCGATGATCACCTCGGCCGGCGGCAGCCCCTTGGTCAGCACGTGGTGCACCGACAGCTCGAGGTCCTCGGGATCGATGCCCAGGGAGAAGGTCAGGCAGGCCTGCGGGTCGAGGTCGACCAGCAGCACGCGCTGGCCCAGCTCGGCGAGCGCCGCCCCGAGCGACGCGACGGTCGTCGTCTTGGCGACCCCGCCCTTCTGGTTGGCGATCGCGAGGGTGGTCGTCACGCTCGTCATTCTGCCCGAGGGTGCCGGGGCCGGCCCCGGCGCGTCCATGGAATCCTGCCGCCATGTCGTCGACGGCCGCCCCCACCTCCCGAACCGCCCTCGTGACCGGCCCGACCGCCGGTATCGGGGCGTCGTTCGCCCGCCAGCTCGCCGCGCGCGGCGACGACCTCGTTCTCGTCGCCCGGGACTCCCAGCGGCTGGAGCAGCTCGCCGCGGAGCTGCGCGCCGCGCACGGCGTCGAGGTGGAGGTGCTCGTCGCCGACCTCGCCGACCGGGAGCAGCTGGCCCGGGTCGAGCGACGCGTCGCGGATTCGGACCGGCCGGTGCACCTGCTCGTCAACAACGCCGGCTTCGGCCACAAGCGGCCGTTCCTCGAGAACTCGGTCGAGGACGAGCAGCAGATGCTCGACGTGCTCGTCACCGCCGTGCTGCGGCTGACGCACGCCGCGCTCGGCGCGATGGTCGCCCGGGGCGAGGGCCAGGTGGTCAACGTGTCGAGCGTCGCCGGGTACCTGCCGCGCGGCACCTACAGCGCCGCCAAGGCCTACGTGACGTCGCTGAGCCGCTGGGCCGACGCGACGTACCGCCCGCAGGGCGTGCAGGTGATGGCGCTGCTGCCCGGGTTCACCAAGACCGAGTTCCACGCCCGGATGGACGTCTCGCGCGGGTCGGCGCCGCGCTGGATGTGGCTCGACGCCGACCGGCTGGTGCGCGACGCCCTGGCCGACCTCGATGCCGGGAAGCAGCTGTCGATCCCGAGCAAACGCTACAAGGTGCTCGCCGGTCTCAGCCGGGTCGTTCCGGTCGGCGTGCTGTCCCGTTTCCAGCGTCTCGGCCGGCGCTGACCTGGTCCTCCCACACGCTGAGCCGGCTACCGCACGG
Source organism: Nocardioides iriomotensis (assembly GCF_004168035.1). Lineage (GTDB taxonomy): Bacteria > Actinomycetota > Actinomycetes > Propionibacteriales > Nocardioidaceae > Nocardioides_B > Nocardioides_B iriomotensis. Next base: position 34,567 of record NZ_SDPU01000012.1, read on the forward strand.
ACTGCTGCACCAGCGAGCGCACCTTCTTCTCCACGGCCGGCGTCCAGTCGAGAACCGCGAACGAGGTGGCCCAGAAGTCGCCGTCGTCGAGCGCGGCCGGGTCGTTGAAGCCCAGCGTGGCGTAGCGCGCCTTGAACTTGTCGGCGGGCTGGAAGAAGCAGACGATCTTGCCGTCCTTGGCGTAGGCCGGCATGCCGTACCAGGTCTTCGCGGCGAGCCCGACCGCCTCGTCCGTGGCGATCGCGTGGATGCCCTCGGCGATGGCGCGGTCGTCGTCGGGCAGCTCGGCGATCTTGTCGAGGCAGACTTGGGCCTCCTGCGCGGCCTTGTCGGCCTTGCCCTTGCCCCTCGTGCCCTTCTCGGCCTTGATCTCGGCGGCGCGCTCCTTCATGGCGGCGCGCTCCTCGGCGGTGAACTTGCCGTCCTCGGACTCGGTGGCGCGGCTGCGGGTGCTGGTGGTCTTCTTAGTGGTGGCCATCGTGGTCTCCTCTGCTCTGGTCTCGCGGGCGATGACCTCATTCTTGGCCGGTTCGGGCGCTCGGCGCTTCTCCAAAACTGCTGATCCGGCCGCCGTCAGGCGAGCCCGTCCCACGGACGGTGCGCGGGGACGCTGCGACCCGGGCCGCAGGTCGACCGGAACTCGCACCAGCCGCACCGCGGTGCGACCAGCGGCGGGAAGGCCGCGTCGGCCTCGTCCGGGGTCATCCCGGCCCGGAAGGCCGCGTCAAGGGTCGCCATCGCGGCGGCCTGAGCGTCGGCCCCGCTGAGGTGCTCGTCGATCGACGCGGGCGTGTGGTCCCAGCCGACCACGGTGCCCGTGGGCAGGTGGTGCAGCTCGACGCGGGTCACCTCCCGCCGGAGCGTGCGAGCGGCGCCGGCGGCGTAGACCGCGAGCGCGAGTGACTCCCGCGCGTCGTCGACGGTGAGGACCGACCGACCGGTCTTGTAGTCGACCACCACGACGCCCTCCCCCGGCCGGTCGTCGATCCGGTCGGCCCGGCCCCACAGCGACGCCCGCTCGGTGCGGACGGAGACCGTGCGCTCGACACCGAGCGGCAGCACCGCGGGGTCGACCGTGGCGAGGTAGCGCTCGACGTACCCCCGGGCGCGGTCGCGGTGCTCGCGGGACTGCCGCTCGTCGCGGAAGCCCTCGCTCGACCAGCCGGTCACGACCAGCTCGCCGCCCGCGGCCGGGGTGCGGCGTGGCAGCGGCAGCTCCCACCACCGCGCGAGCGCGACGTGCACGGCCGCCCCGACGGTGTGGTGCGCCCAGGCGCCGCCGCGCGGCGGGGTGGGCTGGTCGAGGTAGCCCATCCGGTAGCGGCGCGGGCAGTCGGCGTACGTCGCCAGCCGGGACGGCGCCGCCGGGTAGAGCCGCGTCGGCATCCCGTCGAGCAGCAGCTGGTCCCCGACGTCGGGGGTGCTCATCCTCCGACGACCTCCGGAGTGCCGCGACCGGACGCGGCGGAGGCCGCGGCGGCCAGGGCGAGCAGCCGCTCGAGCTGCTCGGGGGCGGTGGTGTTGCAGCCGAGGTCGTGGGCGTGCTTGCCGTCGCCGTGGTAGTCGCTCGAACCGGTCGCGACGAGGTCGAGCTCGCGCGCGATCTGCCGCAGCTGCTCGCGCGTCTCGGGAGGGTGGTCCTGGTGGTCGACCTCGAGGCCGGCGAGCCCGGCCTCGCGCAGCGCGGCGAGACCGTCACGGTCGAGGCCGTGGTGGGTGTAGCGGCGTGCCCACGGGTGCGCGATGACGGTCACCCCGCCGGCGTCGGTCACCAGTCCGATCATCGTGGTGAGGTCGGCGGCGTAGCGGTCGACGTAGGCCGGGCCGCGCGGTCCGAGGAAGCGAGCGAACGCCTCGTCGCGGTCGGCGACCACGCCCTTCTCGACGAGCGCGTCGGCGACGTGCGGGCGACCCAGCGCGGCCGCCTCCCCGGCGAGCCGGCGTACGTCGTCGGCGTCGATGTCGATGCCGAGCCCGCGGAGCTTGTCGAGGACTGCGGGCAGCCGGCTGTTGCGGCCGTCCAGCACCCGGTCGAGCTCGGCGACGAGTCCGGGGTGGGTGGGGTCCGGGAGGTAGGCCAGCAGGTGCACGGACTCGCCGCGGTGGCGGGCGCTGATCTCGAGGCCGCGCACGAGCGTGACGCCGGACCGCTCGGCGACGTCGGCGGCCTCCTGCCAGCCCTCGGTGGTGTCGTGGTCGGTGAGGCCGAGCACGTCGATGCCGCTCGTGAGGGCGTGCCGCACCAGCTCCGCGGGGCTGTCGGTGCCGTCGGAGCGGTCGGAGTGCGTGTGGAGGTCGATCCGCACGCCTTCACGCTAGCGGGCGGCGGGGACAGTGCTCACCAGGCATCACCAGGCGTCACCAGGCGGGGGGCGACCCCCCGAAGGGCAGGTCGATGAGCTCCGGGCCGAGCCCCGCCACGTCGTGCAGCACCCACTCGTCCTTGAGCAGCAGCACCGCGGAGGCGGGCCGCAGCACGATCCAGAGCCAACGCCCGTGGGCCTCGCCGGCGAGCACGGACCGGTCGAAGTCGACGTCGCTGTCGCTCGTCGAGACCGCCCACAGGGAGATGGGGTGGCCGTCGATGCGCACCTTGGCGTGCGGCGGTCCCTCGCCGAGGTCCGCCCCCGGGTCGGTGCGCGAGGCGCCGGCGCAGCGGGCGCCGAGGCCGACCCCCGGCTCCTCCGAGATCACCGTCAGCTCGACGACGCCGTCGAGCTCGCTCGGCCCGGCGCAGGACACGAAGCTCGCCCGGGCGTCGACCTTGCCGTCCGGGTCGCCGCCGACGCAGCCGAAGTCGGTGATCGACCAGCCCGGCGTCAGCGGCCACGGCATCAGGCTCGGCATCGCGCCGGCGCGCACCAGGTGCTCGGCGAACACCTCGTAGCCCGCCACCGACGAACGCCACAACGGGTCGATCCTGCCGTGGTCCATGCAGCTCCAGGTGCCGGCGCTCTCGGTCACGGGGGCGGAGCAGCGCGGGCAGCCGGCGGCGAGGGTCACCGGTTCACGGTCGTGCCCCGCGAGGACCGGCGTCAAGGCCTACGCTCGTCGGCGTGGCCGGCCCGCCAGTCCCCTGCGTCGGCGCGGTCGTGACCGACGGCGCCGGGCGCTTCCTGCTCGTCCTTCGTGGACGCGAGCCGGCGCGGGGTCTCTGGTCGATCCCGGGCGGCAAGGTCGAGCCGGGCGAGAGCGACGCCGAGGCCACCGCCCGCGAGGTCCTCGAGGAGACCGGGCTGGTGGTGGAGGTGCTCGACCTCGTCGGGTACGTCGAGCGGCCGGCGCCGGGAGGTGCGACGTACGCGATCAACGACTACCGCTGCAGGCTCGCGCCGGGGACCGACCCGGCGTCGGCCCGGGCCGGCGACGACGCCGACGACGTCGGCTGGTTCGACGAGGCCGCCCTGCGATCCCTCCCGACGTCGCCCGGGCTGGTCGACGCGCTCGAGGAGTGGGGCGTGCTCAGGCGTTCCACCGCAGGATGACCGGGTTCTCCCGCTCGTAGCCCAGGACGCTGATCGTCGCGGTGTCGAGCCGGAGGAACCGGCCCTCGTCGACCGGCTGCTCGATCCACCGGGCCGCCAGGGCGCGCAGCGCGTGGCCGTGGCTGAACAGCAGCACCCGCCGGTCCTCGGCGAGCGCCGCGCTGACGCGGGCCACCACCCGGTCGAGCCGTGCGGTGACCTCGGGGGCCGTCTCGCCGCCGGGCGCCGGGTGCGTCCAGATCGTCCAGCCGGGCTCGCGCTCGCGGATCTCCGCGGTGGTGATCCCTTCGTAGTCGCCGTACGCCCACTCGACCAGGTCCTCGTCGACCTCGGCCTCGGGGAAGCCCGCCAGCTCGGCGGTGCGGCGAGCCCGGCTGCGCGGGCTGGTGAGGACCAGCCCGAAGTCGTGGTCCGCCAGCCGCTCGGCGAGGTCGTGGGCGACCTCGACGCCGACCTCGGTGAGGGGGATGTCGGTGACCGAGGTGTGCCGGCCGTCGCGGCTCCACTCGGTCTCGCCGTGCCGGACCAGCCACACCTGGGCGTTCGCAGAGGCACTCATGTCCGGAATCGTGGCACGATCGCGCCTGATCGAACGTAAAGTCACGATCAGGCAACGCAATATCCTCGTGCGACACGGCGTGGCACACTTGACACTTGTGTCCCACAAGTCACTTAGGTTTCTCAAGTCGACGCGCGTCCCTGCCGATAGCAGGAGGGTGAAGCGCTCCTCCCTCGCCCTGATCTGCACGGCCGTGCTGACCGCGTTCGCCACCGCGATCTCCCTGGCCTGGGTGCCGGCGGGCGCGCAGACGCTCGCCACTGACGGCGTACCACGCCTCGCCCGCGGCACGCTGCCGACGACCTTCACACTCAGCTCGTTCAACGTCCTGGGCAGCACGCACACGACCTCGGGGCGCAAGAAGAAGATGGGCTCGGGCGTCGTCCGGATCCGCAAGGTCGCGGCCCTGCTGGACCAGCACAGCGTCGACGTGGTCGGGCTGCAGGAGTTCCAGATCGACCAGTGGGCCGAGTTCATGCGGGTCGCCGGTGACCGCTACTCCGTCTACCCGGGCGGCGTCAACCGCAAGACCGTGCAGAACACCATCGCGTGGCGCACGACCGACTGGTCGCTGGTCGCCGGCTACACGGTGCAGATCCCGTACTTCAAGGGCGAGCAGTGGATGATGCCCGTCGTCCTGCTGCGCAACAACTACACCGGCGTGACCGCGTTCTTCGCGAACTTCCACAACCCCGCGACGAACAAGCGGCACCACGGCAACCAGAAGCACCGCACCGAGGCCACCACCCGGCAGGCGGCGCTGGCCCGCTCCCTCGTCTTCGAGTCCGGTCTCCCGGTGTTCTTCACCGGCGACATGAACGAGCGCGAGGAGTACTTCTGCCGGCTCACCGCCGAGGCGCCGATGAAGGCCGCGAACGGCGGGCGCAACAAGGGCGGGCGCTGCACGCCTCCGACCACGATGCCGGTCGACTGGATCTTCGGCTCGCGCGGCCGGGCGAAGTTCACCGACTACGTCCGTGACTTCAGCAAGGCGGTCACGAGGGTCACCGACCACCCGATGGTCCGCACCACGGTGTCGATCAAGTCGACGACGACGCCGACGCCGCTGACGCCGGTGATCCCGTCCTACCCGCTGTGGCCGACCGTGGGCGTGCCGTTCCCGGTGGTGCCGACTCCGACCCCGACGCCGCCCCCGCCGGCTCCCACGCCGACCCCGACGCCGACTCCTACGCCGAGCCCGAGTCCCACCCCGAGCTCGTCGCCGACGGCGACCCCGACCGGGAGCCCTACCGCGTCACCGACGGCCGGGCGCACGCTCTGAGCGCCCTGGTGGGCGGCGTCAGTGGACGCCGCCCATCAGCCGGCGGATCGGCTTGGTGACCAGCAGGAGCACCACGCCGACGGCGATCGCGACCGCGCCGAGGACACCGAAGTAGGGCACCTCGCTGTTCGGGTCGTAGTAGCCGCTCAGCAGACCCGACATCGCGGTGCCGAGCGCGATCGACAGGAAGAACAGCGCCACCATCTGCGTGTGGAACTTCCGCGGCGCGAGCTTGGTCGACAGCGACAGGCCCACGGGCGAGAGCAGCAGCTCCGAGATCGTGAAGAACAGCAGGACGCCGACGAGGCCGAGCAGCGGCGCGGAGTTCTGACCGCCTCCGGCCATCGGGATGAACAGCAGGAACGAGACCCCGATGCTCATCGTGCCGAGGGCGAACTTCACCGGGGTCGACGGCTGCCGGTCCCCCAGCTTGGTCCACATCGCCGCGAACACGCCGGCCAGCACGATGATGAAGATCGGGTTGATCGACTGCACCCACGACACCGGCATCTCCCAGCCGAACAGGTCGCGGTTCAGGCGCTCGTCGGAGTAGATCGTGACGACGGTGAACTGCTGCTGGTACAGCGACCAGAACACCGCGCTGGCGATGAACATCGGGATGAACGCCAGCACGCGGCGGCGCTCGACGCCGGTGATGTCCTTGCTGGACAGGATCACCACGAAGTAGACGACCGCGGCCGCGGCGCTGGTCCACACCACGATGTCGGCGAGCCGGGCGGCCGTGATCACGTCGATCGCGACGAGCGTGACGATCAGCCCCACGACGCCGACCGCCGCCACGCCGTACCCGATGCGTCCGCGGGTGTGCAGCGGGTTCGGCACGTGGTGGGTCTCCTCGGGGAGGCGCTTGCGGCCCAGGGAGTACTGGAGCAGGCCGAGCGCCATGCCGACCGCGGCGAGGCCGAAGCCGACGTGGAAGCCCCACTCCTTCTGCAGCAGGCCGGTCAACAGCGGGCCGACGAGGGCGCCGAGGTTGATGCCCATGTAGAAGATCGAGAAGCCCGCGTCGCGACGGTCGTCGTCCTCGGCGTACAGCGAACCGACCAGTGACGTCGCGGTCGCCTTGAGCCCGCCCGAGCCGAGCGCGACGAGGATCAGGCCGACGCCGACCCCGGGAAGCCCGGGGATCAGCGACAGCGCGATGTGACCGGCCATGACGACGATCGCGCTGGAGAACAGCGTCCGCTCCGCGCCCATCACCCGGTCCGCCAGCCAGGCTCCGAGGATGGTCGAGAGGTAGACGCCGCCGCCGTACGCGCCGACGATGCCCGACGCGACCGCCTTGTCCACCCCGAGGCCGCCTTCGGCCGCGGAGTAGTACAGGTAGATCAGCAGGATCCCCTGCATGCCGTAGAACGAGAACCGCTCCCACATCTCGACGCCGAAGAGGTTGGCGAGGACGCGGGGCTGGCCGAAGAAGGTCTTCTCGGACTGGCCGGCTGGGTCAAGTCGTGTCGTGCTGGTTTCCGTCACGTATTTCCACGTTGCCAGTCGTTGCGTGGGCCAAACAAATCGAGGGGCTGTGTCGATCGACACAGCCCCTCGAGGTTCAGTGGGTCGCGCTACTTGAGCGCGATCTTCACCGAGTGCTGCTGCCCGTCACCGAGGTCGACGATCAGCTGGTACGTGCCCACGCTCAACCCCTTGGTGCCGAGGTTGAAGATGTACAGCTGACCATCGGGATCCCACCGGAACAGGTTTCCCGTCGTGGCGTTCGAGGTCGAGACAGCCTCGGTGACCGCACCCGCCGACGTCCCGGTCCTCTGGTAGGACAGCTTCGCCGAGAGTCCGTTGACGTTGGCGGCGGTGCCGGTGAGCCTGAACTTCACCGGGATCGTGCTGCCCTGCTTGAAGACGGACGAGCCATCTGTGTTGACCGGCTGGAGGATCCCCGACCACGGCACCGCGACCGTCACCGTGAAGGACTTCCTGGCCTCGTTGCCGGCGGCGTCCGCCGCCGAGCACTGCACCTCGGTGGTCCCCAGCGCGAACGTCGAGCCGCGCGCACGGTCGCAGCTGACCGGAACGTTGCCGTCGACGATGTCGGTCGCCGACGCCCCCGCCCACGTCACCGCTGCACCCGACGCCGACGCCGCCGTCGCGGTGACGTGTGCGGGGACGGTGATCACCGGGGCGGTCGTGTCCTGGACGGTCACCTCGAACTTGCTGTCGCCGACGTTGCCGGCCGCGTCCGAGGCCGAGCAGACCACCTCGGTGGTTCCGAGGGCGAAGGTCGAGCCCGACAGCGGGACGCAGGTCGTCGGCACGATCCCGCTGACGTCGTCAACGGCCGACGCGCTGAACTCGACCTGCGCACCGTTCGGACCCGTCGCCTCCTCGGTCAGGTCCTGCGGCACGGAGACCGCCGGCTTGTTGCGATCCTGCACCTCGACGGTGAAGGAGCCATGTCCGACGTTGCCGGCCTCGTCGGCCGCCGAGCACTCGACCGTGTGCAGGCCCATCCCGAAGGCGCTCCCCGACTCCGGCGTGCACGTCGCGGCGACGTCGCCGTCCACGATGTCCAAGGCCGTCACCTCGAACGGCACCGAACTCGCCCCGTCGGCGCCGAGGTCGTTACCGACTACGATGTTGGCGGGCACCGCGACCTTGGGCGCCGTGGTGTCGACGACCTCGACGGTGAATGTCTTGTGGCTGGAGTTGCCGGCGGCGTCGGTGGCCGTGCAGGTCACCTCGGTCTCCCGGAGCGCGAACGTCGAGCCGCTCGCCGGGACGCAGTTAACACCCGGGTTCGGGTCCACCGCGTCGCTCGCATCCGGTGCGTCGTAGCGGACGACCGCTCCGTCCGGCCCGGTCGCCTCGACGGCCCTGATGTCGTCGACGTCGCCGAGCGACGGGGCGGTCGTGTCGTGGACGCTCACCGTGAAGTCGTCCGTCGCCTCGTTGCCGGCGGCGTCTCTTGCCGTGCAGGTCACGGTCGTGGTGGTGAGGGCGAACACGGAGCCGGCCTCGGGGTCGCACGTCACGTCGACCTTGCCGTCGACGACGTCCGTCGCGGACGCGGTCCACGTCACCGCCGCGCCGGCAGCCGAGGTGGCCTCCTCGGTGATGTCCGCGGGCAGGTCGATCTCGGGAGCCGTCGTGTCCTCGACCGTCACGGTGAAGGTGTTGGTGCCGACGTTGCCGGCCGCGTCCGTCGCCGCACACTCGACAGTGGTCACGTCGAGCGGGAACGTCGAACCGGAGACCGGGTCACACGTCACGTCAAGGTCGCCGTCGACGTCGTCCTCCGCGGTGACGGCGAAGTCCACCTCGGCACCGTCGGGACCGGTTGCCTCCGCGGTGATCGGCTCCGGCACGGTGACGACCGGCTTCGTCGTGTCCTGGATCGTGACCGTGAAGCTGTCCGTGCCCTCGTTTCCCGCAGCGTCCGTGGCAGTGCACGTGACGGTGGTTTCACCCAGCGTGAACGTCGCACCCGAAGCAGGCAGGCAGGTAGCCGGAATCTCGCCGTCGACCAGGTCGGTGGCCGTCACGTCGCCGTAGTCGACGACGTAGCTGTCGTTGCCCTGCACGACGTTGGCCGGCACCTCGATGTCCGGAGCGGTCGTGTCCTCGACCACCACGTCGAACGTCTCGTCCGCGGCGTGGTTGCCGGCGACGTCGACGGTCGAGCACGTGACAGTCGTGGAGCCCACCGGGAACGCGTCACCGGACGAGACGGTGCGGGTGCCGGCGACGCAGGTCACCGGTCGATCCCCGTCCACGGCGTCGGAGGCCGTGGCGGACCATGTGACCGGGGTTGTCGGGCCGGTCGCCTCGACCGGGGCCGGCCCCGCCACGGTGAGGACCGGCGCGGTGGTGTCGCGGATCGTGTACGTCACGCTGTCGGACCGGGTCGCGCCACCGGAGTCGGTGTAGGTGCAGGTCGCGGTCCGGCTGCCGAGCCCGGCCGCGGCGCGATCGCCCGCGATCGGGGAGAGGCTCGGCGTCACGACCTTCGTGCCGTCCTCAGCGTCCGAGACGGAGCACGCCGCGGTCGGGACGTTGCCGAACTCGTAGCTCGTCGCGGACACGCCGGTCACAGCGACGTTCGGCGGCGTGTTCGCGGGCGGGGCGACGTTGACCGTGAAGGCGGCTGGCGCGAGGTTGAACGAGCCGCCGCTGTTGTTCGACGTCTGGGCCAGGGAGACGGTGGACGAGCCGGGTGCCTTGGGCGTGACGGTCACGATCCGGGTCGCGCCACAGCTGTCGAAGGTGAGCGAGGTCGGGCTGACCGTGGCGACCGTGGGGTTCGAGCTGCTCACCGAGACGACCAGCGTCGTGCTGCCGGTCAGGTTGCAGCCGTTCTTGCCGTCGTCGCTCGTCGTGATGACCCGCAGCACGGTCGTCCCGTTGGCGCCGTTCGGCAGGAGCGCCATCGTCTCCTGGGCGGCGTCGACGGTCGCGTCGACGTTGTTGGAGATGTCGTCGGCGAGGGCGGCGGATGCCGGCCCGACGACCAGGGCGAGTGCTGCCCACACAGAGAGGAATGGTCGAAGTCGCACTGGGCCCCCCACAGGATCCCGGCCACGGTCCGGCACCTTCGGGCCGGTACACCGCGGCATCCGCGCCGTGCGGATTGAGGTCAGTGTGTTCCCGGCCCACGGTCGGGGCGACCCAAGCGGGCAAAACGACCTCATAGGGCCATTTAGGACGATTCCGAGACCGTCAAGATCCTGTCAACACCAGCCCGTGCGGGCTACTCGCCGGTGGCTCACCGGCGTCATTCGTCTCGCTTTCGCGACGACCTTCAGCTCGTGGCCGGCCCCGACCAGTTCTTGTCCGGCTGCGGAACCGGCCGCCCCGGCTGCTCGCCACCGCGCGCGTCGAGGTAGCTCTGCTTCGGCACCATCACCTTGCGCCGGAAGATGCACACGACCTTGCCGTCCTGGTTGTAGCCGATCGTCTCGACGTGCACGACGCCGCGGTCGTCCTTGGAGGTCGACTCGCGCTTGTCGAGGACGGTGGTCTCGCCGTACAGCGTGTCGCCGTGGAACGTCGGGGCGACGTGGCGCAGCGACTCGATCTCGAGGTTGGCGATCGCCTTGCCGCTGATGTCGGGGACGCTCATGCCGAGCAGGATCGAGTAGACGTAGTTGCCGACCACGACGTTCTTCCCGAACTGCGTGGTCTCCTCGGCGTAGTGCGTGTCGAGGTGCAGCGGGTGGTGGTTCATCGTGAGCAGGCAGAACAGGTGGTCGTCGTACTCCGTGACCGTCTTGCCGGGCCAGTGCTTGTACGTCGCACCGACCTCGAACTCCTCGTAGCTCCGGCCGAACTGCATGGGCACTCCTCGCGCGGTGGGGTGGGCTCATCCTGCCCAACCCCGCGGGCGGGCGGGAGGTCACGCCTAGGTGGGAAACCTCACCCGGGACCTCCGCCTCTGCCCCCGGACGAGCGGCGGCGAGAGCGTGGAGGTGACCAGGAGGACCGCCATGAGCGCCACCACCTCTCCGCGGAAGGACCGCACACATCGGGTCACGCCGGCACCGCCCCACGAGGCGTTTCCGCACTCGTTCGTCGTCCTCACGCTCGGGCTCGCCGCGCTGCTGACCCTCAACACGGTGCTGGGCCCGCTCGGCTTCGGGCTGATCGACTACGACCTGAGCACCAGCCTCGACAACCAGCTCGCCGGGCTCGAGCTGGTCACCGTCGGCCTCGTCGTCCCCGGGCTGGTCCTGGGTGCGGTCCTGACCGTGCGCGGACGCCCGGCAGCGCCGCTCATCGTCGTGGCGCCGGCGGCCTACGCGGCGTACATGTTCGTCCAGTACGTCCTCGGCCCGGAGTACGCCCACTACTCCGTCACCGCCCTCTTCCACCTCGTCATCACGGGGGCCGCGGGCGTCCTGGGCGTGTGGGCGTGTGGGCTGTCAGGACGGACGGCGCCGGTCACCGGGGCGACGCGGCGCAGCGACCGACTGCGCGCGCTGCTGCTGGTCGGGTACGCCGGCTTCGTGCTGCTCCGGTACGCCGGGTCGGTCGTCGGCGCGTTCGAGAACGCGCCGATCGGCGCGGAGTTCGAGGACGCCCGCACGTTCTTCTGGTCGATCTACCTGCTCGACCTCGGTGTGGTCGTCCCGGCCACGCTGGCGGCGGCGCTCGGGTCGTGGCGCGGTACCGACGCCGGCCGGCGCGGCGTGGCCGCGGTCGTGGGCTGGTTCGCCCTCGTGCCGCCGTCGGTCGCCGCGATGGCGCTCGTCATGCTCGCGCGCGACGACCCGAACGCGTCGGTCGGCACGGTCGTGCTGCTGACCGCGGCGTCGGTGGTGTTCGCCGCCGTGGCCGTGCGCGTCCTGGCGCCGCTGGTGCGTGCCCGCCCTCGCTGACTAGGCCCCGCCGCCCCCGGCCTTGCGGCGGTGCACCTTGGGCGCGGCGCCACCGGCCACTTCGGGACCGTGCGCCTTCGACCTCGAGTCGGCCGAGTCGTCGGGGTGGTGGTTCGCCTGCTTGCGCTCCAGGGCCTCCCGCATCTTCGCCTTGAGGTCCTCGTTGCCGTTCTGCTCAGCCATGGGGTGCTCCTCCGCGGTGCGTGTCGGTCGGTTCCCCCAACCCTGGCACGACGCTGGTGACGCGGTCGAGTGGTTTGCGGCCCGAGGCACTACATTGTCTATATGATCAGTCGACTTTCACCCGGGTACGGCGGGGTGGACGCGAGCCGCCGCGGCCTGCGCCTGGCGCCGGGCTGGACCGGGCGGCACGGGCTGCGCGACGACGCCGTCGACGTGCGCCTCGACGGGCACCGGGTGTGGTCGTTCCGGCCGCGTTCCGACGCGCTGCGCACGCCGCTGGGCCGGTTCGTGGCGTGGCCCGAGCGGCTGGTCCCCCACCTGGTCGGCCGGACGACGCTGAGCCTCGTGGCGCACGCCGACGGCCGGGTGCTGCACGAGGCCGAGGTGGCCTTCACCGACGCGGATCGGCGCACGCACGTGGCCGACGCGGCAGGACACCTGCTCACGGTCGACAAGGGCGGCCGGCTGCAGCGGATGTTCGACCGCACCGACGACGCCGTCCGCGGCCACGTCGTCGACGCCGTTACGGTGATCGTCGACCAGCTCCGCGACGAGGCCGGGCTCGAGGCCTTCCTGGCGTTCGGCTGCCTGCTGGGCGCGGTCCGCGACGGCCGGATGATCGGCCACGACGCAGACGCCGACATCGCCTACCTCAGCCGGCACGACCACCCGCTCGACGTGATCCGCGAGAACCGCCGCGCCTGCCGCGTCATGCAGGACCTCGGCCATCGCGTCGTGCGGATGTCCGACGCCGACTTCAAGATCTGGGTCCCCCTGCCGGACGGGCGCCGCTGCGGGGTCGACGTGTTCGCCGGGTACCACCTCGGCGGAGCGTTCCACCTGCTGCCGACCGTCCGCGGCGAGGTCCGCCGCGAGGACCTGCTGCCGACTGGCACGGTGCGGCTCGAGGGACGCGAGGTTGTCGCCCCCGCGCGCCCCGAGGTCCTCCTGGCGGCGACGTACGGCGAGTCGTGGCGCACGCCCGACCCGTCGTTCCGGTTCACGCAGCCGGCCGACCTCGACCGGCACATGGACGGCTACTGGCGCGGGGCGCGACAGGGCCTGAACCGCTGGACGGAGTTCTACGACAGCCCGCGGGCGGGCGAGGTGCCGACCGGACCGTCCGACTTCGCCCGTTGGGTGCACCGGCGGCTGCGGCGAGCCGGCGACACGACCGGCGGCGTCGCCGACATCGGCGCGGGCACCGGCCGGGACGCGATCTGGTTCGCCCGCCGCGGACGGCCGGCGGTGGCGCTCGACGCCGCCCACCGGGCGCGCGTGCTGACCCGTCGCGCCGCCCGGCGCGCCGGGCAGACGGTCGACGTACGCCGGCTCAACCTCAACGACGCCGCCACCGTGCTCGCCGAGGGCGCGCGGATCGCGCACGAGGGACGGGTCCGGCACGCGTACGCCCGCCTGCTCGCCGACGAGCTCGAGGACGCCGCCCGCGGGGAGCTGCTCCGGTTCAGCCGGATGGTCACTCGCCGTGGAGGCCGCCTCTTCCTGGAGGTACGGCGGGACGGCCCCCGCCTCGCCCGGGCCGTCGCGGCGCAGGGCGGGCGGGTCGTGCACGAGGAGCCGGGGCCGGGCACCCGGCGCTACGTCGCGGAGTGGCGCTAGCCGAGCCGCTCCAGCGCGGCCCGCACCCGGGCGTCCTCGCGGTCGAGGGCGGGCACGAGCAGCTCCTCGACCACGTCGAGCACGTCGGCGAGGCGCCGGCTGAGCTGACGCAGCTCGTCGACCTCACGCTCCAGGTCCCGCACGCGCCGTCGCAGCCGGAGCCCGCCCGGGGATCCCCGGCCGACACGGCTGCGGCGGAGGTCGTCGGCCAGGTCGGGCGCGACCCGGCCCAGGGTCGCGCCCGCCAGCCGTGCGGCCGGGCCGGCGCTCATGCCGCGAACGTGGCGACCAGCCGCGCCACGTGCGGGTCCTCCGACCGGTACACCGCGAGGCCGCGACCCTCCTCGCGCGCGACGACCTCGCCGCCCAGCGCCTCGATCTCCGCGACGACGACGTCGGGGTCGAGGTAGGCCCGGAAGTGGTCGTCGCCGAACAGGTGGTGCCCGCCCACGTCGAGCCCGGTGCGGAACTCCAGCAGCAGCTCACCCCCGTCGAGCAGCAACCGTCGCGCCAGCCCGAGGAAGTGGGCGCGCCCCTCCCCCTCCAGCGAGTGCAGCAGGAACCGGCCGTAGACCGCCCGCGGACCGCGCACCCGCACCAGCCGCCGCGTCGCCGCACGGACGGCGGCGGCGTCACCCAGGTCGAGCAGGTCGAACAGCGCCGGGACCGCGCGACGGCGGGCCGTGTCGTTCGCGTGCGCGACGGCGTTCTCCGAGAAGTCCAGGCCGAGTACGGGGTGCCCGCGCCCGGCGAGCCACAGCGCGTCCCTGGCGGTGCCGAACCCCGCCTCGACGATCGGCTGGTGCGCCGGCAGCCGCCGGGCCACCCAGGTCGCGAAGTCCGAGGGCTCCTCGGGGACGTCGGCGCTGACCGCGCCGGCGTAGAAGTGGTCCCAGTAGTCGTGGTGCGCGCGGTCGGACACCGGGCGGACGGGCGTCGCCGTCGGGCGGGTGCGTACGGCGGCGGGTGCGATGGTGTTCACGTTCCTCCTCGGCGTCCGGATGACGTGAACAAATGTTAGCCGACTGTTTTACTAGACATTAGTCCGACACCAGGATTCCGCCCTCCTGAAGGCAGCGCCTACTCCCAGGTGCTGGGCAGGCCGTGCCCCACGCTCGTGCCGAGGATCCGGCGCTCCCCCGCCGGCCAGCTCTCCAGGACGACGAGGAACTCGTGCTCCGCCCCCGGGGTACGGCGGGTCGGCTCGAGGAACAGGTGGGCGAACGGCGCGTCGTCGGAGGCGGCCGCGCCGAGCGCGTCGATCCGGGCCCGCACGCGGTCCTGCTCGGCAGAGTCGAGGTACTGCCACATCACGCTGTGCCAGAGCACGGTCGTCGTGTCGGGGCGCAGCTCGATCCGCTCGACGAACTCTCCGGCCCCGGCGCGCTCCACGGCGACGGGGTACCGCTCGGCGAGGTAGAGCGCGCCGCGAAGCCGCTCGTGCCGGGCGGTCTGGTCGGGCCAGACGTAGGCGGTCAGCGCGAGCCGCCCCTCGGTCGTCGTCACGTCGAGCGGGCTGACGTCGCTGCCGCGCCGCTCGACGACCGTGAGGTCCGGCCAGGGCTCGAGCGGCTCCCCCTGCCACGCCGGGTCGAGCACGACCGGTGAGGCCGGGTCGCCGTGCACGGCGCCGGTGGCCGGCTCGACGTACCGGAAGCGGTCGGCGAGCAGGTTCAGCCCGCCCGAGGAGCCGATCTCCAGCAGCCGCACGGGCAGCCGGTGTGCCTCCGGGAGGCGGAGCAGGCCGCCCATCAGGGCGCTCGCGCGGCCGACCTCGTTGGTCTGCGGCGGCCGGTCGAGCCACTCCCGCACGGCGTCGGGCTGCTCGGCGAGCAGCGCGCGGAACGCCGCCCAGCCGCCCTCGGGCTCCCAGGCGCCCCCGACGGACGGGTAGTAGGTGGCGAGCCCGCCGGCCCGCCGTTCGAGCACCAGCCGGTGCACGCTGCCGGCCAGCCGGAGCGCGAGCGCCGCGGGTCCGGGGTCGTCCTCGTGGCCGGCGAGCACCTCCGCGGCCGGTCCACCGTCGAGCAGGTCGTCGGCGACCCGCTCGAGGAGGTCGCCGTACATCGGGGAGCCCAGCCGGCGGCACGCCTGCGCCTGCCAGCGGGTCAGCTCGGCCTGCTTCTGCACGCCGTCAGACTCCCAGACCGGCGTCCCGGGCTCGCGCGACGGCCTCGGCGCGGCCGGCGACGTGCAGCTTGGCGAAGACGTTGGAGACGTGGTTGCGCACGGTCTTGTCGCTCACCACGAGCCGGCGGGCGATCTCGGCGTTGGTGAGACCGCGGGCGACGAGGTCCAGCACCTCGCGCTCGCGGTCGGTCAGCTCGGGGAAGGGTGTGGCGCCGGCGGCTCGGCCGCCGGCGAAGAAGGCCAGCACCCGCTGGGCGATCGACGAGGAGAAGACGACCTCCCCGTGGGCGACGGCGTCGAGCGCGCGGCCGATCTCGGCACGGTCGGCACCCTTGAGCAGGTAGCCCTTGGCTCCCGCCCGGACGGCGGCGAACACCGAGTCGTCGCCCTCCAGCATCGTGAGCACCAGGACCGCCACGTCCGGGTGCGACGCCGTGATCGCGCGCGTGGCGTCCACGCCGTTGAGCTCGGGCATGTGCAGGTCCATCACGACGACGTCGGGGGCGAGCTCGGCCGTCCGGCGCACCGCCTCGGCGCCGTCGGCGGCCTCACCGACCACCTCCTTGCCGGGCATGGTGTCGATCGCGCCGACGAGCCCCTCGCGGTACAGCGGGTGGTCGTCGACGACGAGCACGCGGATGGTCTCCCCGCTCATGACGTCACGTCCTGCCGCACTGTCTCCCCCGTCACGGCGAACGGGAGCCGGGCACGCAGCGTCGTGCCGCTCTCGTCGCTCACGAGCGAGAAGGTACCGCCCAGCTCCTCGCTGCGGGTGCGCATCGACGCGAGACCGACCCCGTCCCGGGCTCCGTCCGCCAGCCCGGTGCCGCCGTCGGACACGATCAGGCTGAGCGCGTCGGCGTCCCGGCAGATGTCGACGCGCACCGTCCGCGCACCGGAGTGGCGCACGGCGTTGGCCACCGCTTCTCCGGCGATCCGGTACGCCGCCACCTCCACGGCCGCGGGCAGCTCGCCGAGGTCGCCGGCCGCCACCTCGACCGTGGCGGTCCCACTGAGCCGGGCGCCGAGCTCGCGCACCGCGGCGGCCAGGCCGAGCTCGTCGAGGGTCGGCGGGCGGAGCTCGTGCACCAGCGCCCGGACGTCTGCCACCACGGCGTTGATCCGGGGGGCGAGCCGGTCGAGGATCGCGGAGGCCGCGGCCGGGTCGGCCTGGGCCAGGTCACGCGCGGTCTCGACCTGCAGCGCCAGCGCGGCCACCGAGGGCCCGACCCCGTCGTGCAGGTCGCGGCGCAGCCGGCGCCGCTCCTCCTCACGGGCGACGACCACCAGCTCGCGCGACCGCCGCGACTCCCGGGAGAGCAGGACGGTGTGCACCGCGACGGCGGCCTGGGTGGCCAGGTGCTGCAGGTGTTCCCGCTCGGGGCCGGCGAAGCCTCCGGTCCGGGTCACCTCCAGCTGGCCGAGCCGCTCGCCGCCGTACTCCAGGGGAAGCACCTCCCCGCCCTCGGGCTCGACGCCGTCGACGAGGACGGTGCCGTCCACGAGCCGCAGACGGGCCCCGCCGGCGCGCTGGGTCCGGCGCACCCGGGCCAGCACCGAGGGCAGCACCCGCTCGGCCAGGTCGTCCGGGTCGGCCGCGGCGGCGAGCCGCTCGCCGAGCCGCGCCAGCTCCTCCCAGGGCTCGTCGTCGCCCCCGTGCACCCATCGGTTGACCCGGCGCTGGAGGTGGCTGTGGACCGGCAGCAGCAGCGGCGCGAGGAGCGCGACGGCGAGCAGCGAGACGTCGCCGTCGCCGTCGCCGAGGAGGCCGACCAGCCCGACGACCCCCACGTAGCCCCCCACCGCGACCGCGGACACCAGCAGGTACACCAGCGAGCGCGACAGCACGACCTCGACGTCCCAGAGGCCGTGGCGCAGCACGGCGACCCCGACCGCGGCCGGCAGCGGCAGCATCGCCAGGGCGGCCACGCCCTCCTGCCAGTCCAGCGGCACCAGCCGGGCCGCCACGACCAGGAGCAGGGTGGCCCCGACGCCGAGGAGCACCCACTTGAGCTGCTGCCGGGCCACGCCCGCCGCGCCGCGCCAGCGCGCGACGAGCGAGGCGGCCGACGCCAGCACCGTGCCGACGACGAGCACTCCGACCACCACCGAGACGCCCGTGCCCGCGGCGAGGTCGAGCCCCACGGGGTTGCGCGCGCCGGCGAGGGTCTCGGGGAAGTCCTGGGCGTCGTACGGCGTGGTCGCCCAGGCCAGTCCGGTGAGGGCGACCGCCGCGACCCCGAACGCCGGCAGCAGCCGCCACCGGGGCGACAGCACCCGCCCGTCCGGCAGCAGCGCCGGCAGCAGCGTCAGGATCGCGACGAACCCCGGGGCCCACGACCACGACCCGAGCCACAGCGGCCAGGTGCCGGGCCACGCCAGCGCCCACTCGGACGCCAGCACCGACACACCCGCACCCACCGCGACGCCGGTCACGGTCCACCGCAGCGCGGGGGTGGCGGCGCGGCGGAGAGCGAGCGCGAGCACCCCGTAGGCGACGGCGACCGCCACCTGCATCAGCCAGAACGACGGCGACACCGTCCGCCCGGCCGCCGCGTTGACGGCGTGGAGAACGGCGGCGACAAGACCCAGGAGGATCGCGAGGAGACCACCAGCAGTGTGCACGACGCCATTCTCGGCGGCGCGCTGTCCCGTCGTCACGGGACGAGAAGTCCCGAGCGAGGTCGTGACCCGGGACCGTCGTGGCCGGGACAGGACCGGCGGCAGGGTCGTCCCCGTCACCACATCTCGACCACCTCGACCAAGGAGCCAGCATGACCAGCACGACCCTCAGCACCACGCGCCGCCCGGCCACCGTCGTCACCGCGACCGCCCTGACGACGCTGCTCGCCCTGGTGGGCGGCTACGGCGCGATCTTCTTCACCGGCCTCGACGGCTGGGACGCCGCGGGCATCACGTTCGTGACGACGTACGACGCGATCGCCCTGTTCGGGCTCGTCTCCGCCTGGGCGATGTTCCTCGGCAACGCCCACGGTCGCGTCGGCGTCGCCGCCTACGCGATCTTCATGATCGGCTTCACGGTCATGAAGGTGCTGACGATCCAGGAGCTGCAGGCGATCCCGTTCGGTGTCGTCGCGCTGGGCGTCCTGGCCGCCGCCCTGCACCCGCGCAGCCGCGCGTACACGGGCTGACGCCCGGAGCTACGCCTTGTAGTCCTGGAGGAGGCGCCGGCCGATGATCATCTTCTGGATCTCGGCCGTGCCCTCCCCGATCAGCAGGAACGCCGCCTCGCGGTAGAGGCGCTCGATCTCGTACTCCTTGGAGTAGCCGTAGCCGCCGTGGATCCGGAACGACGCCTCGACGACCTCGTTGCAGTACTCGGCGGCGAGGAACTTGGCCATCCCGGCCTCGACGTCGTTGCGCTCGCCCTTGTCCTTGAGGCGGGCGGCGCGGACCATCATCGCGTGCGCGGCCTCGACCTTGGTGGCCATCTCGGCGAGCTTGAACATGATCGCCTGGTGCTGCGCGATCGGCTTGCCGAACGTCTCGCGCTGCTGGGCGTAGGCGATGCCGAGCTCGAAGGCACGGTTGGAGACGCCGACCGCGCGGGCGGCGACGTTGACGCGGCCGACCTCGACGCCGTCCATCATCTGGTAGAAGCCCTTGCCGGGCTCGCCGCCGAGGACCTGGTCGGCGGAGATCGCGTGCTTCTCGAGGATGAGCTCGGTGGTGTCGACGCCCTTGTAGCCCATCTTGTCGATCTTGCCGGGGACCGTGACGCCCTGCGCGGTCTCGCCGAAACCGGGCTCCTTCTCCACGAGGAAGGTGGTCATGTTGCGGTAGACCGAGTCGGCGCCCTCGTCGGTCTTCACCAGTACGGCGACGAGGTTGGACGAGCCGCCGTTGGTCAGCCACATCTTCTGGCCGGTGATCTCGTAGCCGTCCCCGGCCTTGACCGCCTTGGTCTTGATCGCGGACACGTCGGAGCCGAGCCCGGGCTCGGACATCGAGAACGACCCGCGCACCTCGCCGGTGGCCATGCGGGGCAGGTACTTCTGCTTCTGCTCCTCGGTCCCGTGCTGCATCAGCATGTAGGCGACGATGAAGTGCGTGTTGATCACGCCCGAGACGCTCATCCAGCCGCGGGCGATCTCCTCCACGACCAGGGCGTAGGTCAGCAGCGACTCCCCCAGACCGCCGTACTCCTCGGGGATCATCAGCCCGAACAGCCCGAGCTCCTTGAGTCCCTCGACGATCTCTGTCGGGTACTCGTCGGCGTGCTCCAGCTCGGTCGCGACCGGGAGGATCTTCTCCTCCACGAACGACCGCACGGTCTTGAGGATCTCCTCCTGGATGTCGGTCAGACCCTCGGTGCTGCACAGCCGGCCCATGGTTCGTCCTCTCGGTCGCGTTACCCGGGAGTATGGCCGTCGCGGCGTCAGCGAGTCTGTGGTCGGCGCCACAATCGGCGCGCACGGCGTGCGGCCTTTTTCACAAGGGCCTTCGGCTGGTCGAGCCTGTCGAGACCACGACCGGGACTCCGCCGGGCCCGGTCGCGCTCCTGGGTGAGCTGCCGGACGTCGGTGAGCATCGCCGCGATCGTGGCGGAGGCGACGTCGACGAGCTCGGCGTCGGTGACGGAGGACGGGTGCCGCCGCTCCGGTACGGCGGTCGGGGTGCGCAGGTCCTCGAGGTCGCCGATCACGTCGTAGCCGCGCGCCGCGATCTCGTCGACGGCGCGGTCGCCGCGGGCGCGCAGCTCGTCGACGCGCTCCGGGGAGGGCCAGAACTTCTCGCCCCTGCGCGGCACGAGCTTGCCCTGGGCGAGGTAGCCGCGGATCCACACGCCGCGGTCGAGCGGCTTGGTGAAGCCGGTGAGGTCGGCGTTGACCCGGCGGAGCAGCTCGACCTCGACGACGCCGAGCGACTCGTTGGCCTCGGAGCCGCTGGCGTCGCACCGCTCGGTGTCGATGCCGAGCAGCGCAGCGAACCGCAGCCACAGCGTCTCGCGCGGTTCCGTGGGCTTGGGCAGGGTGAGGACGTGCACCCGCTCGGGCGGCACGGCGGTGCTCCACCGGCGCAGCACGTCGGCGACGTCGAGCGACCCCCAGTCCCAGGCGTCGCGCGGGTCGGTGTCCTCGCTGACCGGGTAGCCGTCGATCGGCACGGTCGAGCCGTTCTTCACGAACTCCTGCCAGCGCGCCGTGACCAGGCTCAGGGTGTCGCGGGCGGTGAGCACGACGTGCACCTCGGCGTCACGAAGCGCGGCGACGGCGCGCGCGGCCTGCTCGGCGGACGCGGCGGCGAAGAACTCGTGACTGACGACCGCCGTACCGGGGTGGGCGGTGGCCTCGTCGACGAGCACGTCCCACGCCTGCGGGGCGTCGGCGTGCCGCTTGGTCAGGTCGGGCTCCTCGCGGACGACGCCGCTGGCCCACAGGTGCTGGCGCGGGCCGAAGCCGGGCAGCAGGATCCCCTGCCGCAGCAGCTCCTCGCGGTTGTTCCAGAGGATCGTCTGGAGGTACGTCGTGCCGGTCTTCGGCAGGCCGACGTGGAAGAAGACGGTGCGGGCCATGCGGAGGCCTAGAGCCCCTTGCTGTACTTCTCGAACCGCTCGACGGCCTCGGCGACCTTGGCCTCGTCGCGCTGCGCGACAGGGAGCAGCAGCTCCTGGACGACGTCGACCAGCTCGGCGAGCCGCAGGTTGACCTGGCGGGCCTCCTGCACCTCCTCCTCGAGCACGGTGACGCGGTCGCGCAGCTCGTCGATCTGCGCGCCGGCACCGAGCCGGGCGACCTTCTCGGCGCCGGTGCGGAGACCGGACTTGAAGCGGTTCATCGTTGCCATGCGACCACCATTCGACAGATGCGACGGCTCGTCTCGCCGTCCTTGATGACCTTGCGGGACACGATCGTGGCCCCGCGCTCCCGTAGCCCGTGCTCGACCAGGTCGACCGGCAGCGGCCGCAGGTGGTGCTGCCGCGCGAACGGGTCGTCCTCGCCACGGGTGTTGAGGAACTCCAGGTAGAGGGTGCCGCCGTCACGCAGCAGCATGTCGGCGATCCGCCAGAGGTTCGCCCGGCCGACCTTGTCGGTCGCGTCGGCGAGGTGCCGGGCGGTCACCACGCGCGGCCCGGGCTCGCGGGCGAGCCGGCCGCCCTCGGCGAGCACGCTGCGCAGCTCGCACAGGTTCAGCATCCGGAAGTCGACCGGCAGCCCCTCCTGCGCGGCGACCTCGGCGGCGGCCTCGCTGCCGCGGATGACGAAGTCGAGCCCGGTGACGCGGGCGCCCTTGCGGGCCCAGAACAGCTCGTCGACGCCGCGGCCGCAGCCGAGGTCGACGATGCGCTCCGGCACGCCGCCGTGCTCGCGCACGACCCACTTGGCGAACGCCGACGCGGTCTGGTCGAGCTCGCCCTCGAGCTTGTGGCCGGAGTAGGTGCGGTCCCACTCGGCGCGCTTCACCCGCGTGCCGCGGAACCAGCCGTTGAGGCGCCGGTGGGTCGACTCGGGCGTCTCGAAGACGTACGCCGGGTCCGGCACGCGCCAGCTCGGGCCGTAGGTGGCGGTGAGGAACCGGTCGGTGTCGGCCGGTGCGGGGTATTCGCGCCCCTCGAGGGTCGTCGTACCGAGGGGGAAGATCCACTCCCGCTTGTACGGCGTCCGGATCTCGCCCATGAGGTGCAGGTAGCCGTCGTCCTCGCTCGGCCCGATGAAGCCGCCGAACACGTCGAGCCCGCGGATCGAGCCGTCGGCCTCGCGGACGTCGACCTTGAACGCGATGCCGCTGTAGCGGGTGATCGCGTAGCCCATGTCGGCGAGCGCGCGCTGGAGGTCGAACGACTCGCGGATCACGTCGACCGGGTGGCTGTGCCGGCTGACGTAGCCGAGGTCGGCGTCGCTGTCGTGGCCGATCAGCTTGCCGCCGCGCACCGCGCCGAGCAGCGTGCCGTAGGCGATGAACGGCTCGATGCCGGCCTTCTGCAGCGCTCCGAGCACCTCGTCGATCGAGTCGAGCAGCGGCGCGACGTGCTCGGCGGAGCGGGTGTCGAAGGTCTGTGCGAGCCTCAGGCTCTTGTCGATGCCGAGCGGCAGGCCGCGGTCGTTGACGACGGCGATCCGGTCGCTCCCCTCGCCGAGCTGGACCTCGGCGTCGTACGCCGTCTGCTGCTCGACGTGGGTGACGAGCTGGAGGCGGGTGGTGCCGTGGAGGAAGCGGCGCAGCGCGCTCGGCCACTCGACGACGTAGCCGCCGCCGCTCGGCTTCCCGTCGCGCGGCAGCCAGAACGACCAGATCCGCCGCTCGTCGAAGAGGACGTCGACGACGAGCTCGCCGTCGCACCGCGCGAAGATCCCGTCGTCGTCGACGCGCACGTCGGTCACCGGGATCGTCACGGCCGCCATGCTAACGACACCGATATCGGTAGCCCGTGCGTGACCCATGGGTCACTCTTCGACTACCGATATCGGTAGTCACGCCTCCGGCGGCGTCCAGACGTCGCCGCGCTCCATCCCGGCGGCGCGGCCCTTGGCGGAGATGACCAGCGCCATCTTGCGCGAGGCCTCGTCGATCATCTCGTCGCCGAGCATGACCGCGCCCTTCGCACCGCCCTTCTCGGAGGTGTAGAAGTCGTAGGCGTCGAGGATGTTCTCGGCGTGGTCGTAGTCCGACTGCAGCGGGCTGAACACCTCGTTGGCGGCGGCGATCTGGTCCGGGTGCAGCGTCCACTTGCCGTCGAAGCCGAGGGCGGCAGCGCGGCCGGCGACGCGCTTGAAGCCGTCGAGGTCCTTGATCTGCAGGTACGGCCCGTCGATGGCCTGCTTGTCGTGCGCGCGGGCCGCCATCAGGATCCGCATCAGGATGTAGTGGTACGCGTCGCCGACGTCGTACCCGGGCGGCTGCTCGCCGACCACCAGGCTCTTCATGTTGATCGACGCCATGAAGTCGGCGGGGCCGAAGATGATCGTCTCGACGCGCGGCGAGGCGGTGGCGATCGCGTCGACGTTGATCAGGCCGAGGGCGTTCTCGATCTGCGCCTCGATGCCGATCCGGCCGACCTCGTAGCCCATCGTGGTCTCGATTTGGGTGAGCAGCACGTCGAGCGCGACGACCTGCTCGGCGGTCTGCACCTTCGGCAGCATGATGCAGTCGAGGTTCGCGCCGGCGCCCTCGACGACCTCGATGACGTCCTTGTAGGTCCACTGGGTCGTCCAGTCGTTGACCCGGACGGTGCGGACCCGGCTGCCCCAGTCGCCGGTGTTGAGCACCTCGACGATGTTCTTGCGGGCGTCGGGCTTGGCCAGCGGCGCGACGGAGTCCTCGATGTCGAGGAACACCTGGTCGGAGTCGAGGCCCTGGGCCTTCTCCAGGAACCGCGGGTTGGATCCGGGTACGGCGTGGCAGGAGCGGCGGGAGCGCAGCGACTTCGTCTCGGTGGCCATGACCGGGAATGTAGCCACCGGCACGCGCGCAGCGGCACCCCCGCGGCCCGTGGCATATCCCACAGGTGCCTCAGGCCGGCGGCGCCTCCTCCGGCAACGGCGTCCGGTTGCTCACGATCACCAGCGCCATCCCGGCGACCATCACGGCGAGCCCGACCAGGGCGGCGGCCGGCGGCTGCTGGCCGAGGATCAGCGCGGCTAGCAGCGAGGCGCCCGGCACCTCGAGCAGCAGCGCGAGCGACACGTAGACCGGCGAGGTCGTGGCAAGCAGGTGGTTGAACACCGAGTGCCCCATCAGCTGCGCGGTCGCGGTCACGGCGACCAGCAGCGCCCACTGCGACGCCGGGTAGCCGGCGAGGTCCTGTCCCGCGACCAGGCAGGCGACCGCGAGGAGCGCCGCGCAGGAGCCGTAGCAGACGAAGGTGTACGTCGTGGTGCTCGTGTGCTGGCGGGCGTGCCCGCCGATCACGGTGTACGCCGCCGCGGCCATCCCGCCGACGAGCGCGAGGAGGTCGCCGACGAGGGCCCGCGTGGACAGCGTGAAGTCGACGCCCGACACGACCAGGACACCGGCGAAGGCGAGCGCCAGGCCGGTCAGCACCCGGCCGCCGAAGCGCTCGCCGCGGGTCATCTGCCACAGCACGATCCAGGCCAGCTGGAGGCACACGATGGCCGTCGCCGAGGACACCGACGTGAGGAACAGCGAGGTCACCCAGGTGCCGAAGTGGATCGCGAGCATCAGCCCGCTGAGCAGCACGAGCCCGAGCCGCCGGCCCCGCATCTCGCGCAGCTCGTCGCGCCGCCGTACCACCGCGCCGGGGGCGAGCACGGCCGTGGCGAGCGCGTTCCGCCAGAACGCGATCGCCAGCGGCGGCACGACGGCGTAGGCCATCAGCGGGCCCGACAGCGACACCGCCACGACCCCGACGGCCATCAGCAGGAGCGTGCGCACGGGGCAGGAGTCTGGCACGCTCGACGGCGTGAGCGAGCCGGATCTCGTCCCCGCCCTGGTCGCCGAGCTGGGCAAGAAGACCGGCGTGTCCTGGTTGACCTACGCCAGCGGCTACGACCAGGTCCGCGCCACCCACGCGGCGTGGCACGCGTGGGTGGAGACCGACGACGGCGGCGCGCTGTACGTCGTGTCCGGCGGCGACGAGCAGCCTCTGCCCGGCATCGAACAGGCCCGCCGGGTCGAGGTGACGATGCGTAGCAAGGAGAACGGCGGCCGCCTGGTCACCTGGGTGGCCGACGCGTCCCGGGTGACGCCCGACGAGGAGAGCTGGGGCACCGTGACGGCCGCCCTGGTCGCGGGCCGGCTCAACCTCGACGACCTCGCCACCGCCGCCGACGGGTGGGCGGCGACCAGCGTGGTGACCCGGCTGGCGCCCACCGGGGAGACGGTCGAGCGGCCGGGCGAGCTGACCGACGCGTCGCACCGAGCGGTCCCCCGCGAGACCGAGGCGACCACCCGCGGCCCGCTGCCGCGGGTGCTGCACCGGCGCGTGAAGAGGCGGCCCCGGCTCAGCTGAGCGGGTCCTGCGGCACGTCGCGGTACGTCGCCACGAGCCGGTCGACGACCGGGTGGGCGGCCGGCCACGCCACGTCGTCGACCTCGGCGACGGGGACGACGCCCCACGAGTTGCAGAGGAACGCCGCGTCGAGGTCGACCAGCTCCTGCACCCGCACCGGGCGGCTGGTGACCGGGACGCCCGCGGCGGGCGCGTGCCGCAGCAGGAGCAGCATCGTGATCCCGGGCAGCAGCGCGCCCTCGGGGAACACGACGGTGCCGTCCTCGACGAAGCCGACGTTCCAGATGGTGGTCTCCAGCACCCGCCCGCCGCGGCCGACGAACAACGCGTCGTCGTAACCCGCCGCCGCGGCCCGGCGGCCCTGGTAGCCCTGCATGAACGTGCCGAGGTGCTTGACCTCCGGCACCTGCCGCTCGGCACCCACGGTCAGCAGCCGCTGCGGGGTCGTCGGCGGTTGTGCCGGGTCGTCGACCACCACGGTCACGGTCGGTCCCTCCGTGACGACGACGCGGACCGACGCGTCCGGGTGGTCGCGGACGGCGTGTCCGGCCATCCGCAGCACGCGTTCGCCGTCCAGCAGCTCGCCGAACACGGTGTGGTGCTGGCGCTCGAGCCGGTCGACGTGCAGGTCGAGCCCGCGGGTCGCGCCGCCCCGCACCTGCAAGGCGGTGACGTGGCCGTAGCCGCGGTGCAGCAGCCGCGCGAGGGTGTCGGCGTCGGGCACGACGCCGTCGACCTCGACGTAGGTCACGGAGCGGGGACCTCGATCTCGCCACGCGCGACCGTCTGCACCTCGCCCGCGACGTGGCACAGCACCGGGCGGCCGTCGGCGTCGACGTCGACACGCCCGTGCAGCGTGGACGGCCGACCCATCTCGAGGCCCTGACGGATCGTGTAGGACCCGCCCCCGGCGAGCCGCCCGGTCTCGACCAGCGCGATACCCAGGCCCGCCGCGGCTGCGCCGGTCGCCGGGTCCTCCGGCACGGACAGGCCCGGCACGAACACCCGGGCGTGCACGGCGAGGTCGTCGCCGGAGCGCGCCACCGAGTACACGTCGACGCCGTCCATCGGGTCGCGGACGTCGGGCTGGTCGTCGTACTCCGAGAGCGCACGCGGCGGCACGTGCACCCGGCCGAGCGCGTCGTCCGCGACGGGCACGTACGCGAAGGTCAGGCCGCAGCCCGCCACCCACACCGGCCCGTCGAGGTCGCTCGGGAAGAGGCCGAGGTCGGCGAGCAGGCGTGCGACGAACCGCCCGTCGTGGCCGACCGAGTCGCGCGGCCGCGCGGACAGCTCGACCGTCCGGTCGCCGCTGAAGCGCACCCCGACCTCGCCGGCGCCGCAGTGCTGCGTCGCGGATTCCCCGGACAGCCGGCCCTGCGAGCGCAGCACCCAGGCGGTGCCGAGCGTCGGGTGGCCCGCGAACGGGATCTCCGAGCCGGGCGTGAAGATGCGCACGGCGTACGCGTCGTCGGACTGCGGCACCGGGAACGTCGTCTCGGAGAAGTTGAACTCCCGCGCGATCTGCTGGCACTGCGCCGTCGTCAGGTCGCCGCCACCGTGGACCACGGCGAGCTGGTTGCCGGCGAAGGGACGATCGGTGAAGACGTCGACGATGTCGTAGGCCAGCCGCATGGCGGCAAGTGAACCAGACCCTCACCCACTAGCCTGTCTGGACGTGAGCACCTCCCCGACCCGAGTCTTCGTCGCACGCCTCGCCGGCGTGCAGGTGTTCGACCCGGCCGGCGACCAGGTGGGCAAGATCCGCGACCTCGTCGTGGTGCTCCGACCCAGCGGCCTCCCGCCCCGCGTGCTCGGTCTCGTCGTCGAGGTGTTCGGCCGTCGCTCGATCTTCGTGCCGATGACCCGGGTGACGAGCATCGACTCCGGCCAGGTCATCACCACCGGGCTGGTCAACATGCGCCGCTTCGAGCAGCGCCCGACCGAGACCCTGGTGTTCGGCCAGATGCTCGACCGCCGGGTGACGATCAGGGAGTCCGGCGCGCAGGGCCTCGTCTACGACATGGCCATGGAGCTGGCCCGCAACCGCGACTGGGTGATCAGCCGGGTGGCCCTGCAGGAGGGCACCGCCAAGCGGTTCGGGAGGCGCGGCCAGACCCACCAGGTCGAGTGGCGCGACATCGAGGGCTTCGCCCCGCCGGAGGAAGCCCAGGGAGCCACCCACCTGCTCGCCGCGCTCGAGGAGATGCGCCCGGCCGACCTGGCCCACGTGATCCACGACCTGCCGCCCAAGCGCCGCGGCGAGATCGCCGCGGCCCTCAACGACGAGCGCCTCGCCGACGTGCTCGAGGAGCTGCCGGAGGAGGACCAGGTCCAGATCCTCGGCGCCCTCGACAGCGAGCGGGCCGCCGACGTCCTCGAGGAGATGTCCCCCGACGACGCGGCCGACCTGATCGCCGAGCTGCCGCCCGAGACCGCGGAGACGCTGCTCCAGCTGATGGAGCCGGAGGAGGCCGAGGACGTCCGGCGGCTGATGTCCTACGAGGAGCACACCGCCGGCGGCATGATGACCACCGAGCCGGTGATCCTGCCTCCCGACGCGACGATCGCCGACGCCCTGGCGCACGTGCGGCAGGCCGAGCTCAGCCCGTCGCTCGCCGCCCTCGTCTACGTCGTACGCCCGCCGCTCGAGCCGCCCACGGGCCGGCTGATCGGCGTCGCGCACATCCAGCGGCTGCTGCGCGAGCCCCCGTCGTCCCTCGTCGGGGCCGCCCTCGACACCGACATCGAGCCGCTGCGCCCGGACTCGACGCTCGAGGAGGTGGCGCGCCACCTGGCGACGTACAACCTGGTCGCCGCCCCGGTCGTCGACGAGGACAACCGCCTGGTCGGCGCGGTGACCGTCGACGACCTGCTCGACCACCTGCTCCCGGAGAACTGGCGCGACACCCCTGCCCCGCTGCGCGGGCTCGGTGACGGACGGAACCTCCGTGGCTAGCCGCCGGGAGGACCGTGGTCCGCGGCTCGACCAGCCGAAGGAGACGCGGCGGCAGCTGATCCGCCGGCCGGACGTGGACAGCGACCGGTTCGGCCGGTTCGCGGAGAACTTCGCGCGCTTCATGGGCACCGCGCGATTCCTGCTCTACATGACGCTGTTCGTGGTCGTCTGGCTGCTCTGGAACTGGCTCGCGCCGGCCTCGTGGCTGTTCGACGGCTTCCCGTTCATCTTCCTGACGCTCATGCTCAGCCTGCAGGCGTCGTACGCCGCTCCCCTGATCCTGCTGGCGCAGAACCGTCAGGAGGACCGCGACCGGGTCATCGCCGAGCAGGACCGGCAGGCCAACACCCGGGCGCACGCCGACATGGAGTTCCTCGCGCGCGAGATGGCGAGCCTGCGCATGGCGCTCGGGGAGGTCGCCACCCGCGACTACGTCCGCTCCGAGCTGCGGGCGCTGCTGGCCGAGCTGGAGGAGAAGGACCGCAAGGCCCGCGACCTGGCGGAGTCCGGCGACCCGGACCGCGACCCGCTCCACTGATCCCGCCACGTACCCTTTCGGTATGGCTTCCCCCGCTCTCGACGCGATCCAGGCTGCGCTGGCCACGGTCAACGACCCGGAGATCCGCCGGCCGATCACCGACCTCGGGATGGTCGACTCCGTGGAGGTCGGCGACGACGGCGTCGTGCACGTCAAGGTGCTGCTCACCGTCGCCGGCTGCCCGCTCAAGGACACCATCACCCGCGACGTCAACGCCGCCGTCGGCAAGGTCCCCGGCGTCACCGGCGTCGACCTGAGCCTCGGCGTGATGACCGCGGAGCAGCGCTCGGGCCTGCAGGACTCCCTGCGCGGCGGCCAGGCGCAGAAGGAGATCCCGTTCGCCCAGCCCGGCTCGCTGACCAAGGTCTACGCGATCGCCAGCGGCAAGGGCGGTGTCGGCAAGTCGTCGGTCACCGTCAACCTGGCGGCCGCGATGGCCAAGCAGGGGCTCAAGATCGGCATCGTCGACGCGGACATCTACGGTCACTCCGTGCCGGCCATGCTCGGTGTCGGCGACACCCGGCCCACCCAGGTCGAGGACATGATCATGCCGGTGCCGACGCCGCTCACCCGGGAGTACGCCGGGGAGCTGTCGGTGATCTCGATCGGCATGCTCAAGCCGCGGCGCGACCAGGTCGTCGCCTGGCGCGGCCCGATGCTCGACCGGGCACTCGTGCAGATGCTCAGCGACGTGTACTGGGGCGACCTCGACGCGCTCTTCCTCGACCTGCCCCCGGGCACCGGCGACATCGCGATCTCGCTCGGCCAGCACCTGCCCAACGCCGAGGTGGTCGTCGTGACCACCCCCCAGGAGGCCGCGGCCGAGGTCGCCGAGCGCGCCGGCACGATGGCGTCGATGATGCACCAGCGCGTCGTCGGCGTGGTCGAGAACATGTCGTTCCTGCCCTGCCCGCACTGCGCCGAGGAGGGCAGGGAGCACCGCCTCGAGGTGTTCGGCAGCGGTGGCGGAGCCCGGGTCGCGGCCACCCTGTCCGGCCGGTTCGGCTACGACGTCCCGGTGCTCGGCGAGATCCCGCTCGACCTCGACCTGCGCGAGGGCGGCGACTCCGGCCGCCCGATCGTCACGACCGCCCCCGGCTCGGCCTCGGCGGCCGCCCTCGAGAAGGTCGCGGCGACGCTGTCCGGCCGCGGCCGCGGCCTGGCCGGCCTGCAGCTCGGGCTCACGCCCGCCGGTAGGCTCTAGGCGTGTTCGGAGTCGGCCTGCCGGAGATGGCAGTCATCGCAGTGGTGGCACTCCTCATCTTCGGTCCCGACCGGCTCCCCGAGTTCGCGAAGCAGGCCGGCCGCATGGTCCGCCAGGTCCGGCAGTTCTCGCAGGCCGCGCGCGACGACATCCGCTCCGAGCTCGGCCCCGACTACGCCGACTTCGAGCTGCGCGACCTCGACCCCCGCCGCGCGGTGCGCAAGTACATCAACGAGGCGTGGGACGAGAACGACGACGACCAGACGGCCTCCGCCCGCGAGCCGGAGCGGCCGGGCCTTCGCCCCCTGGCTGCGGGCGAGCGACCGCCGTACGACGCCGACGCGACCTGACGAAGCCGACCCACGACGCCACGACGAGCAGCCCGACGAGGACCTGCACGACGGCGAGGTACCGCTCCGGGTAGACCACACCCGTCAGGTAGTGCTGGATGAAGCCGCCCGCGGGCAGGGCGGGACGTCCCGCCCGCTCCCGGGCCCACTGCTCCGCCGCGGTGAGCGGGCAGGGGTACCCGATCACCACCGAGCCGAGACCCCACGCCACGACGGCGACGTGGACGGGCAGGGTGCGCGGGTAGCGCCAGGCGAGGAACCCGCCCAGCGTCAGGTACCCGAGGAAGGCGAGGTGCGCGGCCAGCGCGGCCACGACGAGGAGGTCGTAGGGCACCCCGCACCTCCCGTCCCTCGGTGGCCGGTCAGCCCACCTTCGCGTCGAGGGTGATGTCGACCTGCACCTCGTCGCCGTCGCGCAGCACGGTCAGCCGGATCGTCTCACCCGGCTGGTGGCTGCGGATCGCGACGATCAGCCCGATGCCGTCGGTGATCCTCTTGTCGTCGACGGAGGTGACCACGTCGCCCTCCTCGAGACCCGCCACCGCCGCCGGCGTGCCGGACGGGACGTCGACCACCTCGGCCCCGCCGCGCTGCTCGCCGGTGTTGACGTTGGCGCCGATGACGGGGTACTTCGCCTCGCCGCTCGACAGGATCTGGGCCGCCGTGACCTTGACCTGCTCCATCGGGATCGCGAACCCCACGCCGATGTTGCCGGACTCGCCGCCGAACGACCCGCCGGTGGTGGCGATCGCCGAGTTGACGCCGACGACCTGCCCCCGCAGGTTCACCAGCGGGCCGCCGGAGTTGCCCGGGTTGATCGCGGCGTCGGTCTGCACGGCGTTGATGTACGACGACTCGTCCTCGGTGCCGGTCGTGACCGGCCGGTCGATCGCCGAGACGATGCCGGACGTGACCGTGCTGCTCAAGCCGAGGGGCGAGCCGATCGCGACGACACTCTCGCCGATGCGCATCGAGCGGGAGGAGCCGAGCGACGCCGGGCGGAGCCCCTCGAAGTCCTCGACCTGCAGCACGGCGATGTCGTAGACGGGGCTGCGGCCCACGATCGACGCCGCGTGCTCCTCGCTCTTGTTGTCGACGACGGTGATCTCGCCGTCCCCGGTCGCCTCGGCGACGACGTGGTTGTTGGTGATGACGTGGCCCTTGCCGTCCAGCACGAAGCCGGAGCCGGTCGCGCCGCCACCGCTGCCGGCCCCGCCGGCGGCGAGGATCTGCACCGTGCTGGGGAGCAGCTTGGCGGCCACCGCCGCGATGCTGCCGTTGTCGGCCGCGAGCGGCTCGGCGGCCTGCTCGTCGGACTCGATGGTCGGCACGTTGACCGAGCCCGTGCCGTCGAGGGACCGGAAGACCGCCACGGACGCGAGCGTGCCGCCCAGCAGCCCGACGACGAGGGCTACCGCGGCGACGACGGGCCAGAACCAGCCGGGCTGGCCGCTGCTCGACGACGTTCCGCCGGTGGGCGCGGGCTCGCCGTAGGCCTGCTGGTCGTAGGTGCCGTAGGCGGACGTGGGCCAGGCCGGGGTGTGCTGGTCGGGTGCCGGGTCACCGGCCGGCGGCTGCCAGATCGGCGGCGCCTGCCCGGTCGGGGCGTCAGCCGGCGGGTCGGTCTCAGGGCTCGGCGCGTGCGGGTCGGCGCCGGCGATGGGCTGGGTGTCGTCCCAGGCGCCGCGGTCGCCTGCCTGCCCGGTGTCGTCACCGGACACGGGCGGCTGGTCGCGGTCGTCGTACTGGCTCACCCCTCCATGATGGACCACCGGCCCAACGGCGAAACGCCCGCCCGGGACGGTCAGCGGGGGGTCTCGACCGCGGCGCCGGCGACCCGCGCCGCCACGGGGGTGGAGAAGCTCCAGCCGGAGAAGGGCACGAACGACGACGGCACGGTGGCGCCCGTCGACGGGTCGGCCGAGCGCCGGCCACGGACGTCGAGCGTCGAGCCGAGCTGGGCCAGCGGGCCGGTCGTGGGGGTGTTGCGCGTCAGCGCGGAGGGTGGCGGCCCGGAGGGCACGCCGCCGATGCCGAGCGGGGAGCCGCTCAGGGCGGTGAAGCCGAGGACCGCGGCCGAGACGGAGCCGACGCCCACCGCGGCGAGGCCGGCCCGGCGACGGCCTCGGCCGCGCTCCTCGATCTCACCGACCGCGGCCCAGGCCTCGCGCGTCTCGCGCTCGACGGGGTCGAGGTCCGTCAGGGGATGCAGGGCGTGGAGGGAGCCGAGGAGCCCGTCGGGCACGTCGGCCTCGGGGCTGCTGCCGGCCATCCGGGCGAGCTGGCACTTGACCCAGCCCTCGCGCTCGACGGCGCGACGGCACGACGGGCAGTGCAGGACGTGCGTCCACGCCCGCTCGGTGGACTCCTCGTCGAGCTGACCGTCGACGAGGGCGCTCACCGTCGGGCCACCGAGGTGACCGCCGAGGGGTCCGAGTCGCCAGCCGCCGCCCATCACGTCGGTTGGGCGGTCAGGCCCCCGCGCCGCGGCGAGGGTACGTCGAGCGGGCCGGAGTAGCGCGAGCGGCCGGCGCCGGGGGCGCGGTGCGCCAGCGCCTTGCGCAGCATCGAGCGGCCGCGGTGGATGCGGGAGCGGACGGTGCCGAGCTTGAGCCCGAGCACGTCGGCGATCTCCTCGTAGCTGAGGCCCTCGATGTCGCAGAGCACGACCGCCGCGCGGAAGTCGGGCGACAGCGCGGACAGCGCCGCCTCGACGTCGTCGTCGAACAGGCCGGCGAGCACGGCGGCGTCGGGCGTCACGGCCCGGCTGGGCAGCCGGGTGTCGGCGTCGTCGGCGAGCGCGTCGAAGCGGATCTTCGCCTTGCGGCGGGCGCCGTCGAGGAACAGGTTGGTGGTGATGCGGTGCAGCCAGCCCTCGAACGTGCCGGGGGTGTAGGAGGACAGCGACCGGAACACCCGGACGAAGACCTCCTGGGTGAGGTCCTCGGCGTCGTGCTTGTTGCCGGTCAGGCGGTAGGCGAGCCGGTAGACCCGGGCGGAGTGCTGCTCGACGATCTCGTCCCAGGTGGGCACGGCCGGGGCAGCGGGCGACGCAGCGGCCGTGTCGGGCGCACGCCCGTCGGCCGGACTGGCAGGGCTCGTGCTGTCCAACATGGCGTCTCCTCGACGTCGGGTACTCACCGGAGCGGTTCGTCCTCCTCTGAACCTAGGATCTGCGCCTGAGAGCGACCTGAGGAGCAGGCTCGATCATGCTGGGAGTTCCCCCAGCTGTTCCCTCTTGAACGTGTGACGCCGTTCCGGTGTTCCCGGGTTCGATGCCGGTAGAGTCCCGCGCAGGATTCGGACCGAGGAGGCCACCATTTCGGGACTCAAGCCGGCCAGCTGGGCCTACGCCGAGGAGTTCGTCACCGAGGACGAGGTGCTGGCCAACGCCCGAGCCCGCGCCCAGGAGGTCGGCGTCGCGCCGATCGGCCCCGGCGGCGGCGCGGCGCTGCGCTTCCTCGCGGCGATCACCGAGGCGCGGGCCGTCGTCGAGATCGGCACGGGCACCGGCGTGTCCGGGGTCTGGCTGCTGCGCGGGATGCGTCCCGACGGCGTGCTGACCACGGTCGACACCGAGGGCGAGCACCAGCGGCTGGCCAAGGAGGCGTTCACCGAGGCCGGGATCCCGTCCCAGCGGGTGCGGCTCATCCCGGGCCGGGCGCTGGAGGTGCTGCCACGGCTGACCGACGGCCACTACGACCTCGTGTTCGCCGACGGCGACAAGGAGGAGTACCCCGCCTACCTCGACGAGGCGCTCCGCCTGGTCAAGCCCGGCGGCATCGTGGCCTTCGACAACGCCCTCTGGCACGACCGCGTCGCCGACCCGGCCCAGCGCGACGGCGAGACCGTGGCGATCCGCGAGCTGGTCCGCACCGTGGCCGAGCACGACCGGCTGGTGCCGGTGCTGCTGCCGGTCGGCGACGGCCTGCTCGTCGCCAAGAAGGTCTGGACCCCCGAGACCTGAGCCGCGTGGGCACGTTCCGGCTCGTCGACCCGGACCCCGGCTTCCAGCGGTCGTTCCTCGACGCGGCCGACGAGTTCGTCGCGTCCGGGCAGCCGTCGTACGCCGGGATCGTGCACCTGCCTGAGGCCGGCGTGGTCTTCACCCGGGAGGGGCTGGAGGAGCCGGCGGAGTTCGCCCGGCTGGTCGCCTACCTGCTCGGGGACCGGCGCGAGGACTCCCCCCGCCCCGACGGCTGGGTGCCGGCGACGGTCAAGTGGATCGTCGAGGACGACGAGTACGTCGGCCGGGTCAGCCTGCGCCACCGGCTCACCCCCGACCTGCTCACGTGGGGCGGCCACATCGGGTACGGCGTCCGGCCGAGCGCGCGCGGCCGGGGCGCGGCGACGTACGCCCTGCGGGCGATGCTCGAGGTCGCGGGCGGGCGCGGCATCGCGCGGGCGCTGGTCACGTGCGACGTCGACAACGAGGCCTCGCGGCGCACGATCGAGCGCAACGGGGGCGTCTACGAGGACACCCGCGAGGGCAAGCTGCGCTACTGGGTACGGACCCGGCCCTGACGGATCACATGGCGTAGGACGGCGCGGCGAGGAACCCGGAGCCCCCCTCGGCGACCGCGACGACCTCGCAGGGCTCGATCAGGACCGGGGCGGAGCCGACCAGCTGCGAGCCGGGCGACTCGGCCGCGACGGCGGTGAACTCGCGCTCGAACGTGTCGCGCTGGTCGGGGGACTCGAAGACGTAGCAGCCCTCGAACCACTCCCCCTCGCGCATCCGCCAGGTCTTGAAGCGCAGTCCCTCCTTGCCCGTGAAGCGGGCGTGGGAGGTCGACTCGACGTACCCCCGGAGCGCCTCGGCGGCACCCCCGGGGGCGTCCTCGAGCGACCAGCGGACGGTCAGGCCGTGCATGGGAGGCTCCTTCGTTCGGCTTCTGGGGTGGGTCGTCGGGTCAGCCGCCGACGCCGGCGAGCGGCTCGCGCAGCTCCAGCCAGTGCAGGAGCGCGCGGGCGCCGAAGCCGGTGGCGCCCTTGGTGTACTCGTACTCGTCCTTGGGTGCGTCGCCGACCGACGCGATGTCGAGGTGCGCCCACGGCACGTCGCCGGCGAAGTGGCGCAGGAACAGCGCGGCGGTGATCGCGCCGGGCGGACCGGCGGCGTTGTCGGCGTCGGCGACCTTGGAGGAGAGCCGCTCCTCGTAGTCGTCGACGAGCGGCATCCGCCACAGCGGCTCGTCCGCGGAGAGCGAGGCGGTGCGGAGCAGGTCGGCGAGCGCCTCGTCGGTGGCGAAGTAGCCGCCGGTCTTCTGCCCGAGCGCAATCTTCATCGCGCCGGTGAGCGTGGCGATGTCGACGAGGGCGTCGGGCGCGAGCTCGTCGACGGCGTACGCCATCGCGTCGGCGAGCACCAGCCGGCCCTCGGCGTCGGTGTTGGTGACCTCGGACGTGCGGCCGCCGTAGTGGACGAGCACGTCGCCGGGGCGGATGGAGTTCGCGCCGACGGAGTTCTCGGCGAGCGGCAGCAGGCCGGTCACCCGGACGGGGCAGTCGACGGCAGCCAGCGCACCCATGACCGCGAGCACCACGCCCGCGCCGGTCATGTCGCGCTTCATCAGCATCATGTTGTCCTTGGGTTTGATCGACAGCCCGCCGGTGTCGAACGTGATCCCCTTGCCGACCAGGACGACGTGCTTCGCCTTGCGGGCGCCCGACGCCGGCGTGTAGTCGAGCCGGACCATCCGCGGCGGGCGTGCCGAGCCCTGGCCGACGCCGAGGATCCCGCCGAAGCCCTGGGCGGCGAGCTGCTTCTCGTCCCACACCTTGACGGTCAGGCCGGCGTTGCGCGCGACGGTCCGCGCCTGGTCGGCGAGCCACTCGGGCGACTTCTCGTTGGAGGGCACCAGCGCGAGGGTGCGGGACATCCAGCCGGCGCCGGCCACGGCGACCGCCCGGTCGAGCGCGGCCTTGCGCCCGGCCGCGTCGGAGACGCCGGCGAGCACGACCCGCTCGACCGGCTCCTTCAGCGCCCCCGTGGAGCGCCAGTGGAACTCGAACGAACCGAGCACCAGGCCCTCCACCAGCGCGCGGAGGCCCCCGTCGTCGGCGAGCGCCGCCAGCGACGTCGCGACGGTCTCGTGGCCCTTGGCGCGGCGGACCAGGGCGGCGCCGGCGCGGCGCAGCTCGGACGGCGAGCCGCCGCCGACCCCGACCAGCAGGACGAGGCGGAGCGCGTCGTTGGTGAGCCCGGACGGCGACAGCACGGCGTGCTCGACGACCTCACCGACGGCCCCCGTCGCCTTGTGCAGCTCGAGCAGGGAGAACAGGTCGAGGTCGAGCTCGTCGAGCAGCTCGGCCGCACCGGGCCCGAGGGTCGGTCCGGCGGCCTCGGCCCCGTCGCCGGGGTCGGCCAGCACGGGGAGCGCGACGACGTCGGCGCCCACCACCGCGGACGGCGCCACGTCGCTCAGCGCGATCTGCGGCGGGCTGACCTGGGCGGGGAGGGACACGCGGGCTCCTGACGGCTGCGGGGCGGGGTGGCCGGCGTACGCCGGGGTGGCCCCGACCCTACTCGCGGAGACCGCCGTCCCGGCACGGCAGGACCCCGCCCACCCTGAGGGTGGACGGGGTCCTGGCGATCCGATGATCAGTGGTTGTGCGGGGTGGGGGTCAGCCCACGACCTCGTTGAGCGCCGCGCCGAGGGCACCTGCCTCCTCGGCGTTGAGCTCGACCACGAGGCGGCCACCGCCTTCGAGCGGGACCCGCATCACGATGCCCCGACCCTCCTTGGTGACCTCGAGCGGACCGTCGCCCGTCCGCGGCTTCATCGCCGCCATGCGCACACCTCTTCCTGTACCAGTTCAGTGCGCCGTTGCTGTGCGTGGCCTGATCCCACCCGGGTGTGAACCGACCGTGGCGCTGCTTCGTGGTCCATTATTCCCCAAAGACACCCGGTTCGACGGTCGAGTTCCCGAACGGCGGCCGGATCGGTGTCCGCGGCGTGCGGCAGACTGCGTCCAGACGACCCCCGCCACCACCGCGAGAGGCCACCTGCCGATGTCCGACCCGACCCAGCCGCCCGTCCTGCTCGACGTCAGCGACGGCGTCGCGACCGTGCAGCTCAACCGTCCCGAGGCGATGAACAGCCTCGACGTCGCGACCAAGGAGCTGCTGCGCGACACCCTGCAGCAGGTCGCCGCCGACGACGCGGTGCGCTGCGTGGTGCTGACCGGCAGCGGCCGTGCGTTCTGCGTCGGCCAGGACCTCAAGGAGCACATCGGGCTGCTGGAGAGCGGGACCTCGGACTCGCTGTTCACCACGGTCCCGGACCACTACAACCCGATCGTCACCGCGCTCGTCACGATGCCGAAGCCGGTCGTCGCCGCCGTCAACGGCGTCGCCGCCGGCGCCGGCTGCAGCCTGGCGTTCGCATGCGACCTGCGCGTCGTCGCCGACACCGCCGGGTTCAACCTGGCGTTCACCGGGATCGCGCTGTCCTGCGACACCGGCTCCTCGTGGACCCTCCCCCGCCTGGTCGGCCGGGCGAAGGCGCTCGAGCTGCTCTACTTCCCCCGCACCATCCCGGCCGCCGAGGCGCTCGACCTGGGCTTGGCCACCAAGGTGGTGCCGGCCGACGAGCTCGCCGGCGAGGTGGCCGAGCTCGCCACCCGGCTGGCGGAGGGCCCGACCGTGGCCTACGGCGCGGTCCGCCGCGCGGTGACGCACTCCTCCGAGCACGACTTCGCCGACTCGGTCGCGTTCGAGGCCGAGATGATGGCGCTGACCGGCCGTACCCGCGACCACCGGCACGCGGTCGAGGCGTTCGTGGGCAAGCAGAAGCCGTCGTTCGAGGGCCGCTGATCGTGGGCCGCCTCTCGGGAGTGCTCGCGGCCGGCCTCGGCGCGGTCCTGCTCGTCACGACCGTGGCGGTGCCCGGTCCCGCCGCGGCCGCCGGTTCGCTGCCGTCGTACCTCCAGGTGGGCGACGGGGTCCGCCAGCTCGTCACCGTCACCAGCGACCGGTGGAGCGACACGCGGGCGCGGTTGTCGGTGTGGGAGCGCGCAGCGGGCGGTGACTGGCAGCGGGTCCGCGGCCCGGTGCGGGTGCGGCTGGGCTGGAACGGCTGGGTGCCGGGCGGCAGGCGGCGGCAGAACACCGGGACGACGCCGGCCGGGTCGTACTCCATGGAGCGCGCCTTCGGCACCCGCACGAGTCCCGGCACCGCGCTGGACTACCGGCACGTCGACCGCGACGACGTCTGGCCCTACGAGCCGCGCGACCCGGCGACCTACAACATCCTGCAGCCGCGCCGGGCGGCCGGCTCGCACTGGCGGCCCGACTACCACGAGCGGCTGCGGTCCTACGGCTACGAGTACTCCTACGCGGTCGTGCTGGGGTTCAACCTGCCCCGGGACGTGCGCTGGTCGTCGGAGCGGCGGCAGTACGTCGCGGGCACGCCGGCCGACACCAGGCGGGGCGGCGGGATCTTCCTGCACGTGCAGCGCTCGACGTACACCGCCGGCTGCGTGGCGGCGCCGCTCGACGACGTCCGCTGGATCGTGCGGCGGCTCGACCCGGCCGCCTCGCCGCGGATCGTGATGGGCCCGACGGACTGGGTGAAGCGCCGCTACTAGTAGTGGCCGCCGAGCGTGCGCACCAGCTGGCGCGGGGCGCGGTGCCGCATCCGGTGCTGGCCGGGACGGGCGGCGTACTCGACGGTGACGGCCTTGCCGCGGTACCGGTGGTTGAACCACTGCGTGAACGTGCCGTGGCAGACGCCGCCGCAGACGAATCGCTTGCGCGGCAGGTTCAGCCCGCGCGAGAGCCGCAGCGCGAACCGCCGTACCGACGGGACCGACGTGTCCACGCCGTGCAGCGGCTGGTGGAAGCTGACGACGTACCGCGGCCGGATCTCGTCGAAGAAGGCCATGACCGCCCGCGTCTCCGGCTCCGACGCAGCGTGCGGCCCGGACTCGTAGCTGCCGTCGAGGTCGGCCCAGCGGTAGGGGAAGTTGCGGTTGAGGTCGACCCCGTGGGCGTTGCGGCGGGTGTGGCGGGCCAGACCGTCGGGGTTGTAGGTCGGGATCACCCAGAGGTCGAGCCCCTTGACCTTCCGGCCGTCACGGATGCCGCGCAGGATGTGCCGTGTGGCCGGCTCGTTGCCGTGCATGGTCGCCATCGCGACGGCGGTGACCTTCGCGTCCGGGTTGCCGACCCGGTAGGCCATGATCTTGCGGCCCTTGACCGACAGCCCGACCACGCGGGTCTGGACCACTGCGGAGCGCTCCTCCCCGGCGGCGCGGACCGCACCGGCGGGCGGGGGTACGACGAGCAGGGCGGCGAGGACGACGAGGGCGGTCCCGAGAGCGCGGCGCATGACCTAGATGTTGCCGGTGGCGAGGAAGCCGGTGAAGAGCAGGACGCCGACCAGCAGACCGACATGGGCCAGGGCGGAGAGCCCGGGGCCCTCGCCCCAGGTGTCCGCGGTCGGTCCGGACGAGTGCCGCCCCCGGGCCGGGAGCCAGCGCGCCAGGATCAGCAGGCCGGCGACCACGGTGACCCACCAGAACAGCAGCGCGATCCAGCCGAGCAGGGCGTTCCCGGTGACGAGGAAGGCGACCCACAGGATGACGGCCGGCACGCCCGAGAACGTGTGCGTGTTGAGCAGACCACGCGGGATCGAGAGTCGTCCGGCGCCCTCGTCCTTCGCGAGCCGGACGCGGGTGAGGACCACGACGACCGCGGCGAGGACGGTGAGCACCAGGGTGATGCGGTACGGAGTCACGCGACGATCCTGCCGTAACGCCCTGGTCACCTGCACGCAACCTGCCGTCGCGGTCCGAACCGGTGGTGCTCTCCGGGACTCTCCGGGGCCGCGGCTAGGCCCGGGCGGCTTCCTCGGGGCCGCCCTCGAGGCGCTCCTTGAGCACGGCCAGCCCCTGGTCGAGGAGCCGCTCGATGACGGGCCGCGCGACCTTCCAGCCGAGCGCCCCGAGGCGCCCGCCGGGCACGACCGCGAGCTCGGACCACAGGAACCGCGAGGCGTCGGGGCCGTCGGCGACGACCTCGAACTCGCCCTCGCCGCGCACGACCGTGCCGGTGTGCAGCACCTCGCAGCGGCCGCCCCCGTCGGGCCGGACCTCCCAGGAGGTGATCGTCATGGTGTCCCAGAACCCGATCCGGCCCAGCCCGGACCAGGCGCGGATCCGTCCCCCGACGCCGCGCGCCGGTGCGGCGGGGTCGGCGTGCTCGACACGGGTGTGCGGCACCCAGTCGCTCTGGCTCGGCCAGTCGGTGACGTACTCCCACGCCGCCGCGGCCGGCACGGCGAGGGGCACCTCGCGCCGGATCAGGGCGCGCATCAGCCCGCCCCGTCCTCGCGCCGTACCCCCTCGTCGCGGTCGGCGTCGCCGATCTCGGCCGCGTCGCGCTCGGCGGCGAGACGGTCGAGCAGCGCGTCGACCTCGGACATCCGGTAGCCGCGGAACGCGGTGGAGAAGCGCACCCGCCGCAGGTCCTGCGAGGTCAGCGGGCCGTCGGCCTGGACGCGGCTGTCGGGCCGGTCGTCGAACGTCTCCGCCATCGCCCCGCCGCGCCCGGTCGCCGCGACGGCGACCACGCCGATCAGCGCGACGATCAGGATCGCGAACACCCAGGTCATGAGGCCCATCCTGCGCTACTCACCCTGACGGTCACTCGGGCGGCACCGTCGCGTCGCCCGGCTCCGCCTTGGCCCGGTCGCTGCCCCGCGGGCGGCGGGTGCGCGCCTCGACCATCAGCGCGACCGCCTCGTCGACGTCGTCGGTGACCGTGAACATGTCGAGGTCGGCCGGGCTGACCTTGCCCTCGGCGAGCACGGTGCCGCGGATCCAGTCGACGAGTCCGGCCCAGTAGGAGGTGCCCATCAGCACGATCGGGAACGAGGTGACCTTGCGGGTCTGCACCAGCGTCAGCGCCTCGAACAGCTCGTCGAAGGTGCCGAAGCCGCCCGGAAGCACGACGAAGCCCTGGGCGTACTTGATGAACATCGTCTTGCGCGCGAAGAAGTAGCGGAAGTTCAGGCCGAGGTCGACGTACTCGTTGAGCCCCGACTCGAACGGCAGCTCGATGCCGAGCCCGACGGAGTGGCCGCGCGCGGCGCGGGCGCCCTTGTTGGCCGCCTCCATGACGCCGGGACCGCCGCCCGTGATCACCGCGAAGCCCGCCTCGACGAGCTTGCGGCCGATCTCCTCCCCGAGGGCGTACGACGGGTCGTCGAGGGTCGTGCGCGCGGAGCCGAACACCGAGATGGCCGGTCCGAGCTCGGCCAGAGAGCCGAAGCCCTCGATGAACTCGCTCTGGATACGCAGCACTCTCCATGGGTCGGTGTGCACCCAGTCCGTCGGGCCGCGCGAGTCCAGCAGCCGCTGGTCCGTCGTACTCGTGTCGAGCTCGCCGCCGCGGAGCCGGGTGCGACCGCGGTACTTCTCGTGGGGCTGCTCGGTCAGGTCGCTCACGACGCGGCCCCCAGCCAGGTGCGCAGCTGCTCCTCGACGGAGCGGATGTGGTCGAGCGGCACGAACTCCTCCTGCTTGTGGGCGAGGTGCGGGTCGCCGGGGCCGAAGTTCACCGCCGGCACGCCGAGCACGCTGAAGCGGGCGACGTCGGTCCAGCCGAACTTCGGGTTGGCCGTGCCGCCGACCGCCTCGACGAAGGCGGCCGCCGCGGGCACGCTCAGCCCGGGCATCGCGGCGGGCGCTGAGTCGCTGACCTCGATGTCGAAGCCGTCGAACACCTCCCGCATGTGCGCGAGCGCCTGCTCCTCGGTGCGGTCGGGCGCGAAGCGGTAGTTGATCGAGACCCGGCACTCGTCGGGGAGCACGTTGCCGGCGACGCCGCCGGAGATGAAGACGGCGTTGAGGCCCTCGTGGTACTCCAGCCCGTCGATGACCGGTCGGCGCGGCTCGTACGCGTTGAGCCGCGCGAGCACCTCGGCGGCGCCGTGGATCGCGTTGACGCCCATCCAGGAGCGGGCCGAGTGGGCGCGCTCGCCGCGCGTGATCACGTCGACGCGCATCGTGCCCTGGCAGCCGGCCTCGACGACCGCGTCGGACGGCTCCATCAGGATCGCGAAGTCCGCCTGCAGCAGCTCCGGGTGGCTCTGCGAGAGCAGGAATAGGCCGTTGCGCTCGGCCTCGACCTCCTCGCACTCGTAGAACACGTACGTCACGTCGCGGTTGGGAGCCGGCACCGTGGCGGCCGTCCGGAGCGCGACCGCGACCCCGCCCTTCATGTCGCAAGCACCGAGGCCGTGCAGGTCGGTGTCGGTCAGCTTGGCGGGCAGG
Source organism: Nocardioides iriomotensis (assembly GCF_004168035.1). Taxonomy (GTDB): domain Bacteria; phylum Actinomycetota; class Actinomycetes; order Propionibacteriales; family Nocardioidaceae; genus Nocardioides_B; species Nocardioides_B iriomotensis. Next base: position 77,437 of record NZ_SDPU01000012.1, read on the forward strand.
TTGTCGTTGAGCGGCACCGTGTCGATGTGCCCGGCGATCACGACGCGCTCGTCGCGGCCGAGGTCGGTGCGCGCCACCAGCGTGTGGCCGAAGCGCTGCACCGTCAGGTGGTCGAGCCCGCCGAGCGCGGCCTCGATCGCGTCGGCGATCGCCGCTTCGTTGCCGCTCACCGACTCGATGTCGACGAGGTCGCGGGTCAGGCTGACGGCGTCCTGCGTGAGGTCGAGAGACATATGGGTCATCCTGCCAGCGCAACCGGTGGTCCGCCCCAGGACCGTGGTTCCTGCCATCCAGAACTGTCGGTGCTCGGTGGTCGAATGAGTCATGGCAGAGATCCCGGCACCCGAGCAGGCGGACACCCCTGCCGCGGTGCTGGCTGCGGTCCGCGCCGAGCGTGAGGCCGCGGATCGCGCGGAGTGCCGGGTCCTGGAGCTGGCCCAGGACTGGGCGGCGATGCACGCTCCCGATGGTCTCGATCCGCTGGGCATGGAGCGGTCGACGCTCGTTGCTGGCCCCGGGACACCGCCGGTCGGCGAGTTCTGTGTCGCCGAGCTCGCTTCCGCGCTGCGGATCAGCACCGACGCCGGCCGGACCCTGCTGGCCGAAGCGGTCGAGCTGGCCCACCGACTCCCCCAAACCTGGCGGCGGGTCCGTGCCGGTGAGCTGCCCGCCTGGCGGGCCCGGCGGGTCGCGCGGTCCACCCTCGCGCTGACCCGGGAGGGGGCGGCGTTCGTGGACCGGCACGTCGCCTCCTTCGCGCACAAGGTCGGGCCCGCGCAGCTGGACCGGCTGGTCGAGGAGGCCCTGGTCCGGTTCGAGCCCGACCTCGCCGACGCCCGCCGCCGCGCGGCCGCCGACGGTCGGCACGTCACGGTGCACACCGACCAGGTCGGCTACGACGGCACCGTGCACGTCGAGGGCGACCTCGACCTCGCCGACGCGCTCGACCTCGACGCCGCCCTGATCACCGGCGCGGCTCGGCTGGCCGACCTGGGCTGCACCGACTCGCTCGACGTCCGCCGCGCGCACACGCTCGGCGAGCTCGCCCGCGGCACCGACCCGACCCTCGACCTGGACCAGCCCGGCCACGGCCGCGAGGTCGTGCTCCACGTCCACATCACCCCCGACGCCCTCAACGGGCACGACGGCACTCACCTCGCGCGGGTCGACAACACCCGCAGCTTCGTCGACGCCGACCAGGTCCGCACCTGGTGCGGCACCCCCGGCACCACCGTCACCGTCCGGCCAGTGCTCGACCTCGACGAGCACATCAGTAGCACCGCCTACGAGACCCCCGACCGGCTCGCCGAACAGGCCACCCACGTCGACGGCACCTGCGTGTTCCCCTGGTGCACCCGCCCCGCCCGCAGCACCCACGGCACCGACTGCGACCACGTCGTCCCGCATGCCGAGGGCGGGACCACCTGCTCCTGCAACATCGCGAGGCTCTGCCGCCGGCACCACCGGCTCAAGACCCACACCGCCTGGCACTACGACGTCCTCGAGCGCGGCAGCTACCTGTGGACCAGCCCGCACGGACTGGGATTCCTCCGGGACCGCACCGGCACGATCGACGTGACGCCGCCCGATCGACCGTCAGGCAGACACGCCGGCCATCTCCTCGTCGTCTCCGACCCCTGATCACCGCGCCCCTTCCTGCGTGTGTCCTTATCGCACGGACGGAGCCGATGGTCACCGTGCGAGGCATGTCGTACCCAAGTGACCTGACCGATGACCAGTGGGGGCTGCTGGAGCCGGTGTTCAACGCGCCGGGCAAGCGTGGCCGCAAGCACGCCGATGACCTGCCCACCGTGGTGGACGCGATGCTCTACATCGCCCAGACCGGTTGCCAGTTGCGCTACCTCCCGGAGTCGTTCGGACCCTGGACTCGGGTCTGGTCGCAGTTCCGTCGCTGGACACGCAACGGCACTTGGGCGCGAGCGCTGACGGTGCTGCACGAGGCCGCGCGCGCAGCGGAAGGCCGGGCCGATGCGACGCCGTCGATGGTGGTGGTCATCGACCCCACCCCGCCCGAGGAGCGTCTAACGGCGGCTTCTCCTTCCACGACCGCGGCGGCCCCTACGGCCGCAACAAGGGCGCGAAGCGCATCGTTGCGGTCGACGTGCCCGGCCTCCCGGTGGGTGCTCGGGTCGTGCCGGCCTCCACCCACGACAACGGGACCAGCGAGCTCATGCTGGTGCACCTCACTCGACGCCAAGCCCGCGCGCTCGTTCCGGCCGCAGGGTGAGAACGCCGGACTAGGCCCCACCCGGACGATCGTCGCAGCCTGCGTGCTAGGAGGCTCAACCCTCGAGCCTCCCGAAGATCGACGTAGGGTCCATGCGTGAGCCGCGTGGTCTTCATGTGCGGGCCCTCGGGGGCCGGGAAGTCGACATACGCCCAGCGCCTGGAAGGCGAGGGGATGGTTCGGCTCTCATTCGACGTGGAGATGTGGCGTCGCGGGATCTCGACGGTGCCCCTACCCCCAGACGTACGCGACGAGATCGAGACTGACCTGCGGGCTCGGCTGCTGGAGCTTGTCGCGGCGGGCACCGACGTCGTCCTCGACTTCTCGTTCTGGTCGCGACGTATGCGCGACGACTACCGCGAGCTGCTCGAGCCGACTGGCGTCGTACCCGAGACGATCTACCTTGCGACCGATCGCGAAACGGCCCTGAGGCGCATGAGAGCCAGGCGTGGCGGCCATTCCGATGACTTCGTGCTCACCGAAGACCTCGTCGCCCAGTACTTCGACCACTTCGAGACCCCGACGCCGGACGAAGGCCCGCTCACAGTCATTCGGTAGCCCAGTCACCGACATGCCGTTCCGTGCGGACGGCAACGCCCGAGAAGACCGAGCCGTTGAGCGATCGGGTTCACATCGGATCGGCGTTGCTGCCGTCGATCGCCCCCGCTCGGCGGAGTATCTCGTCGACGACATGGTCGAGTGGTGCGGTCGCGTCGATCGGGATGCCGTCCGTGGGGATGTCTTCGCCCGTGCGATGCAGCCGCACGATCAGGTCGCGTTCTGACTCCCGCGCGCCGAACTCGTCGTCCGGCCGCTGGTCGAGTCGCCGGTTCAGGGTGTCGAGATCGACCTCCAGGACGAAGACGCCGTCGAACAGGTCCACGAACTTCGAGAAGTTCCGCGAGCCGCCGCAGAAGAAGGTGACAGGCTCGCCCTGGTCGGCCACCAGCGCTCGGACCTTGTCCACGTCCCAGATGTGATGGAAGTGCGACGGCGTGCCGTTCGCGGGCTCACCCGTCTCCGGGTCCCCCTGGTAGGCCAGGTCGGTGTCACCGTTGACGGCGTGGAAGCCACGGCGGCGCAGCTCGTGGCAGACCGACGTCTTGCCGGTGCCCGAGACGCCCTCGACCAGGTAGTTGCGTAGGCCCACGTCAGACCGGCGGGAAGACGCAGAACTCGTTGCCCTCGGGGTCGGCCATCGTGATCCACTTCGGCATCTCCCACAGCACGGTCGCGCCGGCTCGCTCGAACGCGGCGACGTCGCCGTACACGTCCCAGTGCACGCGGTTCTTGACCGTCTTCGGCTCGGGCACGGGGGCGAAGTCGAGCGTCATGACCGGGTCGTGGGTGACCTTCTCGAGGGTCCACCAGTCCTCGCCCTCGGGGTTGACCGGCTCGACGCCGAAGCGCTCGCCCCACCACCGCGCGGTCGCCTCGGCGTCGACGCAGTCGATACCGACCCCGTGCAGGCGGTACGGCGGCAGCTTGTCGGGCTCGCGCAGGAAGGCGCAGAACTCGCCGCCCTCGGGGTCGGCCATCACCGTCCAGCCGAGCCCGGACTCCTCGGCCGGGATCTGCACGGTGGCGCCCAGCGCCTCGAGGTCGGCGATCGAGGCGGTGTAGACGTCGAGGTGGACGCGGTGCTTGACGGTCTTGCCCTCGGGCACGACGCACATCGCGATGCCACCGCCCTCCGGCACGTCGACGACGACGTCGCCGGCCGGGTCGTCGGCCGAGGCGCGGTGCTCGCCGCCGATCACGGCCGCCCAGAACGCACCCAGGCGCGGACCGTTCTCCTGCGTGTCCATGCACAGCTCCAGCCAGCGGGCGTCGGGTGTGGCGGGGGTCATCGCAGTGCGGTCCTCTCGGCGGCGGGTCGGCGTGCCTGGGTAGCGTTGCACAGATGACGGACAACGCCGCGCCTACGACGCCTGCCCCGACGACCGCCTGGGCCTACGGCCTCGCGACCTTCGCCGGCACCGAGGGCGAGGCCCCGTCCGGTGCGCGTGTGCTCGACACCTGGTACCCGATGCCGGCGCTGGGCCGCGCAGAGGACGACAAGGCGTCCAGTGAGGCGCCGGCCGAGCTGGTGAGGCTGGAGGGTGTCGACGAGGCGCGCGGCGTCCGCCGGTCGGTCGTGCTCACGATGATCGAGGACCTCCAGGCGCCGCCGGTCGACACCCACGACGTCTGGCTGCGGCTGCACCTGCTCAGCCACCGTTTGGTGGCACCGCACAGTGTCAACCTCGACGGCGTGTTCGGCCTGCTCACCAACGTCGTGTGGACCAGCGCAGGCCCCTGCGCGGTCGACGGCTTCGAGCTCACCCGGATGCGGTTGAGGGAGGCGCACGGCCACGTCACCGTGTACGGCGTCGACAAGTTCCCGCGCATGGTCGACTACGTGCTGCCGGCGGGCGTGCGGGTCGCCGACGCCGACCGGGTCCGTCTCGGCGCCCACCTCGCGGACGGCACGACCGTCATGCACGAGGGCTTCGTGAACTTCAACGCCGGCACGCTCGGCACGTCGATGGTCGAGGGCCGGATCAGCGCCGGCGTCGTGGTCGGCGACGGCTCCGACGTGGGCGGCGGCGCCTCCGTCATGGGCACCCTGTCCGGCGGCGGCAAGCAGGTCGTCTCGATCGGCGAGCGCTGCCTGGTCGGCGCCAACGCGGGCATCGGCATCTCGCTCGGTGACGACTGTGTCGTCGAGGCGGGCTGCTACGTCACGGCCGGCACCAAGGTGCTGCTCACCGACCACACCGGCGCGGAGCCGAAGGTGGTCAAGGCGCTCGAGCTGTCCGGCGCCTCCAACGTCCTGTTCCGCCGCAACTCGACCACCGGCGCCGTGGAGGCCGTGCCGTGGAAGGGCCAGGGCATCGAGCTCAACGCGGACCTCCATGCCAACTAGCCGACCCAGCCCCGCGCGCCTGCGGGCCAGGCGTGCGGGGGCTGTCGTGATCACCCTCCTCCTCGCCGTCGGTGTCGTCGCGGGCGTGGGGTGGTACCTGCGCGGCGGTCCCCCGCTGCTCGACCTCAACGGCTGCACGGCCGAGGTCGGCGGCGTGGTGGTGGACCTCGACACGGAGCAGGCCGAGAACGCCGCGACGATCGCTGCCATCGGCGTCCGCCGCGGCATGCCCGCGCGGGCGGTGTCGATCGCCCTCGCCACGGCGTACCAGGAGAGCAAGATCCGCAACCTCGACCATGGGGACCGCGACTCGCTGGGCATCTTCCAGCAGCGGCCGTCGATGGGCTGGGGCACGGAGGAGCAGATCCAGAACGTCCGCTACGCGACGAACAAGTTCTACGACGAGCTGCAGAAGGTCGACGGCTACGAGTCGATGCGGATCACCGAGGCCGCGCAGATCGTGCAGCGGTCCGGCTTCCCCGAGGCCTACGAGGACCACGCCGAGGACGGCCGCGCGCTCGCGTCCGCGCTGACCGGCTACAGCCCGCACGCGTTCACGTGCGAGGTGGACGACGTCGACGGCATGGACGAGCAGGACCTCAACCCGGCCGGCCTGACCCCGCGGGCGGCGAAGGTACGGCGCACGCTGGAGCGCGCCTTCGGCTCGCAGTCGCTCGGCGGGTTCGCGCCCGGCGGCGTCCAGGACGGCCACCAGGAGGGGTCGGCGCACTACGAGGGCCGGGCGGTCGACGTGTTCTTCCGGCCGGTCAATGCCGAGAACCAGCGACTCGGCTGGGCGATGGCGCAGTACCTGGTCGCGCACGCCGAGCGGCTGGACATCGCGACCGTCATCTTCGACGCCCGGATCTGGTCCGCCCGGCACTCCGACGACGGCTGGCGGACGTACGACCCGGGCGAAGGACCCGGCGACCCGGCCGTCCGGCTGCACCGGGACCACGTCCACGTGGACGTGGGGTAACGCTTCCTGGACGGGTGAGCCACCCGATCGGAGTCGGGGATCGGCCAAACGGACATTCCTTGCCTGTCAGGCGGTGGATCCGCGTGTCTCGCCGTCATGCGGGGACGTTCCGGGCGTCTACATTTCCAGAAGTCAGACCTGTGGGGGTCCATCTCGGGACTTGAGGGGAGGCAGACGATGAGCTCGATCCTGTACACCATCGGCACCGCACTGAACCGCGCGCACGACAACGACGTGCCCGTGCAGGTGCTCGTCGAGGGCCAGTGGCTGTCCGGCCGCGTCGCGGCCGTCGACGGTCACGGCCTGGTCCTGCACTCCGACGAGCTCGAGCACTCGGTCATCCGCGTCGAGAACGTCGCGGCGGTCCGCGTGTTCAGCGAGGCGCCCCAGCGCACCCCTATCCCCAAGGAGGCGACCCCGATGGGGCCGCGTCCGATGGCCTTCGCCGCGGCCGCGGCCGCGGGCGCCTGAACCCTACGCAGCCACCTCGGCGAGGCGGCGTACCGCAGCCTCCACGCGCTCGTCCGTCGCGGTGAACGCGACCCGGACGTGCTCGGCCCCCTTCGGACCGTAGAAGTCGCCGGGGGCGACGAGGATCCCGAGCTCGGCCATCGCGGCGACCGTGTCCCAGCACGGTTCGCCGCGGGTGGCCCACAGGTACAGCGACGCCTCGGAGTGGTCGACCCGGAAGCCGGCGCGCTCCAGCGCCGCCCGCAGCCCGGCGCGCCGCGCGGCGTACCGGGTGCGCTGCTCCTCGACGTGGACGTCGTCCTCCAGCGCCGCGCGCATCGCGACCTGCTGGGGGCCGGGCAGCATCAGCCCGAGGTTCTTGCGGACCGCGAGCAGCTCCCCGACGACGGCCGGGTCGCCGGCGACGAATGCGCAGCGGTAGCCCGCGAGGTTGGAGCGCTTGGACAGCGAGTGCACGGTGAGGATGCCGGTCGGGTCTCCCCCGCACACGTCGGGGTGCAGGACACTGACCGGCCGGATCTCCCAGCCGCACTCGAGATAGCACTCGTCGGAGACGAGCAGGGCGCCGCGCTCGCGGCACCAGTCGACGACCTTGCGCAGGTGCTCGACCGGCAGGACGCGGCCGGTCGGGTTGGACGGCGAGTTGACCCAGACCATCGACACCCGCTCCGGGCCGACGGACGTCAGCGCGTCGGTCGCGACCGTCCGTGCGCCGACGAGGCGGGCACCGACCTCGTAGGTCGGGTAGGCGAGCTCGGGGTGGACGACCAGGTCACCCGGGCCGAGGCCCAGCAACATCGGGAGCGACGCGACGAGCTCCTTGGAGCCGATCGTCGGCAGCACCGTGTCCAGGCCCAGCCCGGTGACTCCGAAGCGGCGGGCCAGCCAGTCGGCCGCCGCCTGCCGGGTCGTCGGCAGCCCGACGGTGGTCGGGTAGCCGGGCGAGTCGGACGCCTCGGCCAGCGCCGCCCGCACGACCTGCGGTGTCGGGTCGACGGGAGTGCCGACCGAGAGGTCGACGATCCCGTCGGGGTGGGCGCGCGCCCGCTCGCCGTACGGGAGGAGCTTGTCCCACGGGAAGTCCGGCAGGCGCTCGCTGACGCGGCCCACCGGCCCCGTCACTCCTGGTTCTGCGGCGGCAGAGCGGCGATCAGCGGGTGGTCCTTCTCGATGACGCCCATCTTGGCGGCGCCGCCCGGCGAGCCGAGGTCGGAGAAGAAGTCCACGTTGGCGGTGTAGTAGTCCTTCCACTGCTCCGGGGTGTCGTCCTCGTAGAAGATCGCCTCCACCGGGCACACCGGCTCACACGCACCGCAGTCGACGCACTCGTCGGGGTGGATGTAGAGCATCCGCGAACCCTCGTAGATGCAGTCCACGGGGCACTCGTCGACGCAGGCGCGGTCCTTGAGGTCCACACACGGCTGCGCGATGACGTAGGTCACCTGGTTCCTCCTCTGTGTTACCGGTCCTCACAGCCTAGTGTGTCGGTCGGTCGGACCGGCGCCCCGGTCCGCCACCTGTCGCCCCGCCGTCCCCGGCCCTCCGGAGGTCCCCGTGCCGCCCGCGTCCCCGCCCGGTCTCGGTCCGCACTGCGTCGGGCAGAGGGTGGTCGTACGGCGGGTCGTCCGCGGCGAGACCGGACCCTCCGGGGGTCCCGCGATGACCGACCTGCTGGGCGAGATGACGGCGTGGTCGGCGACGTCGACGACGGTGCGCGCCGAGGACGGCAGCCTGGTGGAGATCGCCCTCGCCGACATCGTCTCCGGCAAGCCGGTGCCGCCCCGGCCGTCGGTGCGGCTGCGGGTCTCGCCCGACCGTGCCGAGCGGCTCGCGCTCGCCGGGTGGCCGGCGCCGGACAGCGAGCCGTTGGGCGACTGGGTGCTGCGCGCCGCCGGCGGCTTCTCGGCGCGCGCCAACTCCGCGCTCGCCTCGGGCTCCCCGGGCGTGCCGTTCGCCGAGGCCGTCGCCGCGGTCTGCGCCTTCTACGACACACACGGGCTGCCGGCCTGGGTGCAGGTCGTGGTCGGCACGGACGAGCACCGCGGCTTCGAGGAGGCCGGGTGGATGCACGCCCGTCCCGGCGAGGCCGACTCCTGCTTCCAGATCGCCTCGACCGCCCAGGTCGCGCGGGCGCTCCGCCCGCTGGTCCCCGCCGACGCGCCGCCTGCGCACCTGGCCGCGACGGCGTCGGACGCCTGGCTGGCCAACGACAGCCGCGCCCTGCGCTCCCCTGGCGTCGCCCGGGCGGTGCTCGAGGGTCCGGCCGACGTGGGCTTCGTGACCGTCGGCCCCACCCCCGACGACGTGTGGGCCAAGGGCCGGGTCAGCGCCGCCGACGACTGGGCGGGCTTCACCGACGTGTGGGTCGACCCAGCGCAGCGCCGACGCGGTCTCGCCCTGGTCGTGGTGCAGGAGCTCGTGCGCTGGGCCGCGGAGCGCGGGGCCGGCACGGCGTACCTGCAGACGCGGGGCGACAACCCGGCCGCGCTCGCGCTGTACGACCGGCTCGGCTTCGTCACGCACCACGAGTACCGGTACCTCGCGCCGTAGGCTGCGCGGGTGCGCACCCTCCTGGCCGGCCTGATCGTGGCGCTCGCCGTCCTCACGCCGTCCGGCGCGGTCTCCGCGGACACCCGGCCGCTGCGGGCGACGATCACGTTCGACAAGAACTGGCGCGATCCGCACCGCTCCACCCTCACCTGGGAGGTCCGCCGGGGCACCGAGGTCGTCGAGCGGCGCACCTGGCGCGCGGGCTCCGGCTTCACCAAGCGCTCGACCGACGCGTGCCGCCGCAACGACGGGTGGCTCCCCGACGGCAGCTACCGGCCGCGGCTGTACGCCGACTACTGGGGCAGCCTGATCAAGGGCCGCGCCATCGGCCTCGGTCAGAAGCCCTGCGCGAACGGCACGATGCGCACCGACTTGTTCATCCACACCGAGCAGGGCGCCCGCTCGCGGCAGTGCCCCGACACCCGCGGCGACCAGGCGTGCCGGTGGGAGTACCCGCGGATCGACGACTACCGCTCCTACGGCTGCATCAAGCTGTCGCCGGGCGACCTGCGCGAGCTGTGGCGGGCGTGGCGCCGGCACTTCGCCCTCGGGTACGACGCCCGGGTCAGCGTCGTGGTCCGGGCCTGAGTCACGCCGCCAGCAGCACCAGCGCGAGCAGCGGCGGCACGCCCTGCACCGCGGCAGCGGGCAGGAACTTCCGGTCGGTCGTCACGAGCACGACGGCGGCGCCGGCCATCACCGCGCACGCGAAGGCCGCGACCGGCACGCTCGACGTCACGACGCCGACGACGGCGCCGACGGCGAGGAACAGGTTGTAGAAGCCCTGGTTGTACGCCATCGGCCGGACCACCTCGGCGTCCGCCGCGGACAGCCCGAACCGGCGCCGCACCGGGGGCCGCGTGAACAGCAGGCTCTCCATCACGAAGAACCCGACGTGCAGGGCGGCGGCGAGGACCACGAGCACCGCGGCGAGCGTCGACATGCGCTCACTGTCCCACCGGCGGCTGGGTGCGGTCCGGCATGCTGGCCGCGTGTCCGGCGACCTGGCAGCGACCCTCGAGCGCGTGGTCGCGCCCACGGCCGGCCGGTACGTCGCCGTGGCGGCCGCCGCGACGCGGGCCGGGGCGACGGCGTCCCTCACGAGCGGGGTGCGGGACGCGGAGCGGGGCGGCGCGGTCGACGAGCACACCGTGTTCGAGATCGGCTCGGTCACCAAGGTGTTCACCGCGCTGCTGCTGGCCGACCAGGTCGTCGCGGGCGCCGTCGTGCTGGCCGAGCCGCTCCAGGCACTGCTGCCGGACGTCGTCATCCCGGTGCGCGGCCGCCCGGTGACGCTGCTCGACCTGGCGACGCACACGAGCGGCTTCCCGCGGTTGCCACCCGGCCTGGTGCGGCAGGCGCTGCGTCACCGGGACGACCCCTACGCGCGGTTCACCGAGGACGACCTGCACGCCGCGCTCGAGCGGGTGAAGCCGAAGCGCGAGCCCGGCGGGAAGTGGTCCTACTCCAACTTCGGGGCGGCCGTGCTCGGGCACGCGCTCGCGCGGCGGGCGGGCACGACGTACGACCGGCTGCTCGCGGAGCGGGTCACCGGACCGCTGGGGCTGGCCGACACCGTGCTCGCCCTGCGGCCGGACCAGGAGGACCGGCGCGCCCACGGCCACACCCGGCGAGGGAGACCCACCGACGACTGGTCGATGCCGGCGATGCCCGGGATGGGGGCGCTGCACTCGACCGTCACGGACCTGACGACGTTCCTGCGCGCCCAGCTCGACCCGGAGAGCACCCCGCTGGCCGAGGCGATCCGGATGACCCGCGAGCCGCGTGCGGGCAGGGAGCCGATGCAGGTCGCGCTCGGCTGGCTGGTGTCCCCGATGCCGAAGGGCGGCCCGGTCGTGCACTGGCACAACGGCGGCACCGGCGGCGCCCGCAGCTGGGCCGGCTTCTCCGTCGCCGACGACACCACGTGCGTCGTGCTGACGACGGGTCAGCGCAGCCCGGACCAGCTGGGGTTCGACGTGCTCAGGAGCAGATGACCGTGTCCGACGGGGTGTAGGTCGTGTGGAACGTCTCCCGCTTGACCAGCTCGTCGCCGCCGGGCTGGAAGAACGACCGGAAGACGTCGATGTCGAAGCCGCCGTACCCCTCGTTGGGCACGCAGTCGTCGCCGGAGAGCCGCCGGGTCTCCGGCTGCGTCTGGTTGTAGCGGTCGCTCGTGGACGCCTTGATGTCCCAGGTCTTGGTCGACCACATCTTCACGGTCATCGCGCCGGACCGGGACGGGGTGCTCGGCGTGATGTACGCCTGCACCAGCACGCCGTGGTCGGTGTCGTTCTGGAACTGCAGGTCGACGTACGGCCACGCCACCGTCGCCTCGCGCCCGACCGGGTAGCGGTCGATGTAGAACGAGTGCGGCTTGTGCTCGATGTCCTTGAGACCGGCGAAGAACATCGCGTTGAACGTCGTCGTGGCGACCTGGCTGACGCCGCCGCCGAAGTCCTCCTTGTAGACGCCGTCGCTGATGATGAAGCCCTCGGTGAAGCCGTTCTCCTTCGTGCGCTCGCCCACGACGTCGTTGAGGCTGAAGACGTCGCCGGGCTTGAGCACGGTGCCGTTGACCAGCTCGGCGGCGCGACCCAGGTTGGTGTTGCGGTAGGAGGCGTGCGGGTAGTACGTCGTGAACTCCGAGACGACCTCCTTGATCCCGAGGTTGCGCGCGTCCTTCGTCGAGAAGTCCGGCTTCGACACGACCGACGACACGCGCAGCGTGCGGTTGCCGGTGGTCTTCACCACGTCGAGGAAACCGCCGACGAGCTCGTCGGGGTTGTAGGTGACGCCCTTCTGGGACTTGACCACCTTGGGGGCGCCGTTGCGCAGCACGACGGTGGCGTCCTTGGCGGCCAGCGGGTTGCCGGCCATCCGGTCGTCGACCGCCTTGAGCAGCACGTCCCGGTCGAGCACGGGCGCGAGGTCGCCGTCCTCGACCTTCATCGACAGCGCGGGCAGGAAGTCCACGGGCCGCAGCACGACCTGCTCGTTCTCGAGCTCGATCCTCACGTCACCGGACACGGCCGGGTTCGCGAAGCTGTGCATCGCGGTGGACACGTCGGCCTTGCCGATGTCGGGGTCGGCCGTCGTCGTGGGCAGCTCGACCCGCTCCACGTCGGGCTCGGTGAGACCGGCCAGGTAGGCGTCGGTGACCGGACCGAGCGAGCCGTCACGGTCGACGACCTGGCCGGTGCGTGGCTCCTTGGCGACCGCCCGGTCACCCTTGAACAGCACGCGCCCGTCGCGCGGCTTGGTGTCGACCTTGTCGCCGAACTCGTCGAGAGCCTTGGTGAGCCGCGGCTCGTCGACGGTCACGATCGCGTCGAAGTCGTCGCCGCCGGTCAGCGAGTCCCAGATCCGTGCGGGGTTCCACGAGCGGCCTCCCCCGGCCTGCGCGACCGAGGCGGCGACGTCGACGTCGAGGCCTGCGCGGCCCGGGTCGATCCGGCCCCGCTCGCCGAGCGCCCGGACCTTGACCGGCGCGCCGCGGGTGTCGTCGAGGCCGTCGGCCAGCGCGGCACGCGCCCCGGCCGGCTCCAACCCGCCGATGTCGACGCCGGCCACGGTCGCCCCGCGCGGCACCCGGTCTCCGGTCACGGCGTACGCCGCCAGGTACGCGCCACCGAAGAGCAGCACCAGGCCCAGCAGCAGCCACGGGATGACCCTGCGGTCGTTGGTGCGGTAGGGGTCGCGGTCTCGACTCACCCGGAGAAGCCTACGGGCCGGGATGGGCCCTTCCGGGGGCGGCCAGCGACGCCACGCCGAGGACGACGAGGGCGAAGCCGGTGCCCATCAGCGCGTACCCGGGCACGTCGGCGGCGACGGCGTAGTCGCCCTCGGGCCGCCCACCGAGCGCCACGCCCACGACGACCACCCAGCCCAGGCAGTACGCCGCCGCACTCCTGGGCGCCGGGCCGCGCCGGACGTGCCACGCGGTCAGCAGCGAGACGGCCACGGCGAGCAGCAGCCCGGCCGGGACGCCGAGCACCACCCAGCGGTGCACGGCCGTCGCCGCCAGCCCGACGACCCCGCCGAGCAGCAGCGCACCGACGTAGCGCCCGACCGCGACCGGGCCGCGAGTCACAGCCCGGCGAACAGGTCCGTCTCCCAGCCGTGCTCCCCGGTCGGACCCTGCTGTCCCTTCGCCAGGCGGTAGAACTCGGTGCCCCAGACCTCGTTGCCGAGGTTGTTCGACAGCGCGAAGAAGGGGCCGTCGACCTGGATCTGCGTGGAGTGCGCCTTCATCGCCCGCAGCTTGGCGTCGACGAAGTCGTTGGCGTCGACGGCGGCGCCGATGTGCTCGTCCGGGATCGCGAAGCGCGGCAGCGGCTTGTCGGGGTCCATGCCCTCGAAGGTGGTGGTGTCACCGGCCTCGCGCAGGTGCCGGATGCCCTCGCGCAGCCGGCTCTCCGACATCGCGACCCAGTAGATCTTGGCGACGTCGTGCGCGGGGCCGAGGTCCTCGCGGTAGGACGGGACGGCCGCGAGCGAGGCGGCGTAGGTCGCGACGCGGTGCGCCTGGATGTGGTCGGGGTGTCCGTAGCCGCCGAACTCGTCGTAGGTGACCAGCACCTGGGGCCGGACCTCGCGGATCACGTCGACCAGGTGGTCGGCGGCCTCGGTGAGGTCTGCCCGCCAGAACGTGCCCTCCTTGACGTCCTCGCCCGCGACGGCGTGGCCCTCGTCGTGCCAGACCATGCCGCTGTCGCGGTAGCGGCCCTCGCCGCCCAGGAAGCGGTGGTCGGTGACGCCGAGCTCGCGCATCGCGTTGGCCAGCTCGGTGATCCGGTGCGGACCGAGCGCGTCGTCGCGGTCGGCGGCCAGGTGGGCGAGCTCGGGGACGAGCACCTCGCCCTCCTCGCCGAGCGTGCAGGTGACGAGCGTGACCCGGGTGCCGCGGGCGGCGTACTTGGCCATCGTGGCGCCGTTGTTGATGGTCTCGTCGTCGGGGTGCGCGTGCACGAGCAGCAGGCTCTGGTCCATGCCGCTGAGCCTACGGCCGGGCTCCGACTACTCGGTGAAGTGACCCTTGATCCGCCGCGGGCCGTCCGGCAGGTCCAGCGGGGACGGCGACGCCGGTCGCGACGCCGGCGGCTCGCCGTGGTCGACCCAGCCGTCGTGCTCCTCGGTGAGCAGCTCGAGCACGACCTCGGGCGCGTCGGTGAGCACGGCCCAGGCGTGGTCCTCGTCGTCGTCCTCGCCGGCGAACCGGTCCTGCGCGACCATCGCGTCCCAGCCCTCGCGCCGCAGCCGGGCGACGACTGTCTCGGCGTCGTCCTGCCCGTGGAACACCGCCCTCATCCGGCCGCCTCCTCCGCATCGTCGAGCAGCACGCGCAGCTCGGCGAGGAAGGGTACGTCGGGCGCCAGCCACCGGACCGCGTCGAGCTCGTCGGCCGCCAGCCAGCGCACGGCGTCGTGCTCGTGCGGCACCGGCTCGCCGTCGACCAGCACCGCGGTGACCACCTCGAGCGTGTAGCCGGGCTTGACCGGCTGGGACCCGGCGAGCCGGCCGGTCACAGCCACGCCGCAGCCGAGCTCCTCCCGGACCTCGCGGACGACGGCGGTCGCGGCGTCCTCGCCCGGCTCGACCTTGCCGCCCGGGAACTCCCAGGCCCCGGCCGCCTCGGGCGGCGTGGTCCGGCGCGCCGCCAGCACCCGGCCCTCGTGCAGGATCGCGGCCCCGACCACGAGGATGCCGTCCGGAGCCGTCATGCGCGTCATGGTGCCATGAGGTCGCGGGCGGATCGGGAAGGATGGGGCCCGTGCACGATCCCCCCGGCGTCCACCTCGTCCGCGGCGCGGAGCGGTCCGACGAGGTCGACGCCCTCGCGACGCGGCTCGGCGGCCGGGTCGGCCTCGACGGCGTGCTGGCGGACCTCAACCGGGTCGCCGAGCCGGTCCGCGTCCCCGGGCTCGCCGTGCACGCGGGCTTCAGGTGGCAGCACGACGACCAGACGACCCGGCGGTGGTGGCCGCAGGGCATCACCACCTCGGCCGACGCGGGGCCGGACGAGACGTTCGCCGGGCGCCGGGTCGTGATGACCAGCGCCTACAGCCAGCGCGTCGACGGCGTCTCCTGGGGCTCGCGCATCTCGGTCGTGGACGTCACCGACCCGCAGGCGATCCGCTACCGGCACGTGCTGCTCGTCGAGCCGTACGTCGACGGCGACGGCCGGGGCGCGGCCCGCGCGCTGCACGTTCACGCCGGCGGCATCGTGTGGCACGGCGAGCACCTGCACGTGGCGGGCACCCGCCGTGGCTTCTGCACGTTCCGGCTCGCCGACCTCCTCCGGGTGCCCGACGACGCGGGGCTCGACGTCGCCGGCTACCGCTACGTGCTGCCGCTGCGGTTCGGGTACGACGCTGTCACGGCCGACGGCCACGAGCAGCTGCGCTACTCGTTCCTGTCGCTCGACCGGAGCACCACACCGCACGAGCTGGTCGCCGGCGAGTACGGCCGCGACGCGATGACCACCCGCCTCGCGCGCTACGAGATCGACCCGGAGACCGACCTGCTGCGGGCCGAGGAGGACGGCTCGGCCCGGCCGCTGCTGATCGACGAGCGCGGCATCGGGCACATGCAGGGGGCGGTCGTCGTGGGCGGTCGCTGGTACCTGACGACCAGCGCCGGCCGCTACCGCCTCGGCAGCGTCTGGTCGGGCACCCCGGGCGCGCTGCGCCGGCACCGGTTCGCGATCCCGGTCGGGCCCGAGGACATCACCTACTGGCCCTCGACCGACGAGCTGTGGTCGCTCAGCGAGTACCCCGGGCACCGCTACGTGTTCGCGATGCGCCGCGCCTGGTTCGGGTGACGCTCACGACAGCGACGACTGCCGGTTGTCCGCGGCGTCGTGCGCCGAGCGTTGCGCCGGGATGACCGCCCGCTGCGCGACGAGGTGCACCGTCACGTAGCCGCCGACGGTGCTCGGCCGGGTCGCGGCCTCGAACTCGACGTGGTCGGACATGACGTCGGTCGCGTGCGCCTCCCAGAACGAGTAGCTGACCCGGTCGGCCCAGATCTCCTCGAGCCGTCGGGCCACGTCGGCCGCGGCGACCTCGGGCTTGAACTGGCAGAGCGCGATCACGAGCTGGTCGGGGTCGTCTGTGTGCTCGACCTCGACCTCCTCGAACAGCCCGCTGGTGAGCAGCATGTAGCGCAGCGAGCCCTCGACGGTCACCAGCTCCTGCTCGGGCCCAGGGGAGGCGTTGTCCTGGATCGCCGTCCGCATGCGGTGGAATTGCATGAGATCCATGAAGAGATGATCCTGGTTCGGCCCGGTCCGGCTATCCCCCGTTTTGATGAGGCATCGCCGGAGGTTCCGGGCAGAACCGGACGATCCAGGACAGATCGAAGGTAAAACTTCTCGCTCAGCCGCGGCCACCCCGGCGCCGCACCGGGTCGACGAGCGACGGCGGTGCGTAACCGCGGTCGGCCTCGTTGAGCGTCGTCCCCGGAGGCACGATCTCGTCGATCCGGTCCAGCACGTCCGGGGAGAGCGTCACCTTCTCCACCCCCAGCTGCGAGTCGAGCTGCTCCATCGTGCGCGGCCCGATGATCGCCGAGGACACGGCCGGGTGCTCGAGCACGAAGCCGAGCGCCAGGTGGATCAGCGAGATCCCGGCCTGGTCGGCGAGGTCCTGCAGCGCGTGCACGGCCTCGAGCTTGCGCCGGTTCTCCGGCAGCGTCGGGTCGTGCCGTGCCGGCTGCCGCTGCTGGCGGCTCGACACCGGGGCCTGCTCCCCCTTGCGGTGCCGGCCGGACAGCCAGCCGCCGGCCAGCGGGCTCCACGGCAGGATCCCGAGGCCGTACTTCTGCGCGGTCGGCAGCACGTCACGCTCCACCTCGCGAGCGAGGATGGAGTACGGCGGCTGCTCGGTCACCGGGCGCTCCCGGTGCCGCTTCTCCGCCACCCACTGCGCCTCGACGATCTGCGAGGGCAGGAACGTCGACGTGCCGATGTAGCGGACCTTGCCCTGGCGGACCAGGTCGGTGAGCGCACCGAGCGTCTCGTCGACGTCGATCTCCGGGCGCGGCCGGTGCACCTGGTAGAGGTCGATGTGGTCGGTCTGGAGCCGGCGGAGGCTGTTCTCGACCTCGCGGACGATCCAGCGCCGCGAGTTGCCGCCCTGGTTGGGGTCGTCGTCGCTCATCGCGCCGTGGAACTTCGTGGCGAGGACGACGTCGTCGCGACGGCCCTTGAGGGCCCGCCCGACGATCTCCTCCGACTCTCCGCGCGCGTAGACGTCGGCGGTGTCGATGACGTTGATGCCCGCGTCGAGCGCACGGTGGATGATCCGGACGGACTCGTCGTGGTCGGTGTTGCCCCAGGCGCCGAACATCATCGCGCCGAGGGTCAGCGGGCTGACCTGGACGCCGGTGGTGCCGAGACTGCGCCACTGCTGGGTGCTCATGCCGTCTCCTTCGTGAGGGCCTGTCGGTCGGGGTGCGCCGGCGAGTACTGGCTGACCGGCCGGTCGAGGCCGAGGTGCTCGCGCAGCGTGCTTCCTGTGTACTCCTCGCGGAACAGGCCGCGCTTGCGGAGGATCGGCACGACGTGCTCGACGAACTCGTCGAACCCGCCGGACAGCCACGGCGGCATCACGTTGAAGCCGTCGGCGGCACCGCTCTCGTACCAGGCCTGGATCTGGTCGGCGACGTACTCCGGCGTGCCGGTGACCACGCGGTGCCCGCGCGCGCCGGCGAGGCGGTGCATGAGCTGGCGGATCGTCGGCTTCTCGCGGTCGACGATGTCGAGCACGAGCCGCGAGCGGCTGCTCACGCCGCGCTCCCCCGACTCGTCGACGAGCTCGCGCGGGAAGGGCCCGTCGAGGTCGTACGACGACAGGTCGGCGCCGGTGAGCCGGTGCAGCACGTCGAGGGAGTACGCCGGCTGGGTGAGGCCGTTCAGCTCGTCGTGCTTGTCCTGCGCCTCCCTGGTCGTGGAGCCGATGAACGGGCTGATGCCCGGCAGGATCTTGACCTGGCCGGGGTCGCGGCCGAGACGCGCGGCACGGGACTTCACGTCGGCGTAGAACGCCTGCGCGCTCTCCAGCGTCTGGTGCGCGGTGAAGATCGCCTCGGCCCAGCGGGCGGCGAAGGAGCGCCCGTCCTCGGACGAGCCGGCCTGCACGTAGACCGGCCGGCCCTGCGGCGAGCGGGCGGTGTTGAGCGGACCGGCCACGTCGAAGAGCGGGCCCTTGTGGTCGATCGGGTGGATCCGGTCGGTGTCCGCGAACAACCCCGACTCGGCGTCGGCGACGAACGCCTCGTCCTCCCACGAGTCCCACAGCTTCGTGACGACCTCGACGAACTCCTCGGCACGGGCGTAGCGCTCGGCGTGCACCGGGTGCTCGGCGAGGCCGAAGTTCTGGGCGGCGTTGGGCGCCCCGGTCGTCACGATGTTCCAGCCGGCCCGGCCCTTGCTCAGGTGGTCGAGCGAGGCGAACAGGCGGGCGAGGTTGTAGGGCTCGGAGTACGTCGTGCTCGCCGTACCGATGAAGCCGATCTTCTCGGTCACCGCGGCGAGCGCCGCCATCCAGGTGAACGGCTCGAGGCGGAACCGCGAGGCGTACCTGATGTTGTCGGCGAGCGCCGGACCGTCGGCGAAGAAGACGGCGTCGAACGTCGCCGCCTCGGCCTTCTTGGCGAGCTCCTGGTAGTAGGAGATGTCCAGCACCCGCTCAGGCGCCGAGTCCGGGTGCCGCCAGGCGGCCTCGTGGTGGCCGCCGGGGTAGATGAACAGGTTGAGGTGCAGGGTCACGATGCGGCCTTCCGGTCGTAGCGGGTGTGCGCGTGCCGCGGCGCGGGCGCGGAGTCGTCCTCGACGCCGAGCTCGGCCAGCAGCTGGGCGCGCAGCGCGGCGAACTCCGGGTCGGCCTGGGACCGCCGGTCGAGGTCGACACGCAGGTCGCGGGCGACGACGCCGTCGTCGAGCACGATCACCCGGTCGGCGAGCACGATCGCCTCGTCGACGTCGTGGGTGACGAGCAGGACGGCGGGCTGGTGCGCCTCGCAGAGCTTGCGCAGCAGCACGTGCATCCGGATCCGGGTCAGCGCGTCGAGCGCGCCGAACGGCTCGTCGGCGAGCAGCAGCTCGGGGTCGCGGACGAGCGAGCGGGCCAGGGCGGCACGCTGCTGCTCCCCGCCGGAGAGCTCGTGCGGCCACGCCTTCTCGCGGCCCTCCAGGCCGACCTCGGCGAGGGCGACCTGGCCGCGCTGGGCGGCGTCCTTGTCGCGCAGGCCGAAGGTGACGTTGTCGAGGACCCGCTTCCACGGCAGCAGCCGCGAGTCCTGGAAGACGACCGACACCTTGTCGGGTACGTCGACCGCGCCGTGCCCGGCGACGTCCCGGTCGAGTCCGGCGAGGGCACGCAGCAGCGTGCTCTTGCCGGAGCCGCTGCGGCCGATCAGGGCGACGAACTCGCCGGGTGCGATGTCGAGGTCGAGCCCGTTGAGCACGCCTCCCGCCCTGCTGAAGCTGCGGTGCAGGCCGCGGACGCGGACCGCCGCGGTGCGGTCGGTCAGCCGGCCAGGGTGCGTCGCCATGACAGTGCCTTCCTCTCGATGAGCCGGACGGACCCGTCTGCGACGAGGCCGAGGATCGCGTAGACGACGAGCCCGACGACGATGACGTCGGTCTGGCCGTAGTTGGACGCGAGCGTGATCATGTGGCCGATCCCGCTCGTGGAGTTGATCTGCTCGACGACGACCAGCGCGAGCAGCGCACCGGTCACCGCGAAGCGCAGGCCGAGCAGGAACCCGGGCATCGCACCGGGGAGCACGACGTGGCGGACGAACTCGCCCCGGCTGACGCCGGCGGTCTCGGCGAGCTCGGCGTACTTGCCCTCGATGCTGCGCAGGCCGTTGTGCGTGTGGATGTAGATCGGCACGAAGACGCCGAGCGCGATCGTGATGACCTTCATCTCCTCGCCGATGCCGAACCAGAGGATCAGCAGCGGGATGAGCGCCAGGTTGGGGATGGATCGCTTGATCTGGACGGGACCGTCGATGAACGACTCACCCAGCCGGGAGAGGCCGGAGACGATCGCGAGGACCGTGCCGGCCGCGACGCCGATGAGCAGGCCGAGGACCGCGCGGACCGCCGAGGTGGCCAGGCTCTCCTGGAGCCGGCCGCTCTCGATCAGGCCACCGGCGGTGGCCACGACGGTCCACGGCTCCGACAGCGTGCGCGGGTCGATGAGGCCCGTGGCGGAGCCGACGACCCAGAGCGCGAGCAGCGCGACCGGGCCGACGGCGTACCCGAACCGGATGCGCCGGCCGGGGCCGAGCCGCCGACGGACCACGCGGTCGTCGGCCGGCTCGGCGCTAGGAAGCCGGGGACGGGTTGCTTCGATCGTGGTCACGAGTCACCTCCGAGGGCCTGCGCGATGGCCTCCTCGTAGCGGCGGTCGTAGAGGTCCTCGACGTTCAGCGGCTCCTGCTTCTGCTCCTTGACGAGCAGGTCGACGGTCTCCTGGTGACGGGCGATGAAGTCGTCCCAGCTGGTCGGGACGTTGAACTTCCCGAGCGTCTCGACGACGAACTCGGCGTCCTCGGGCGACAGGCCCTCGTGCTCGACGTAGTAGCCCTGGGCGAACTCGTCGGGGTGCTCGGAGATCCACTGCTGAGCCTTGGCCCAGACCCCGACGTACTCCTTGAGCGCCGCGGCCTTGTTGGCGTCCTCGACGGTCTCGACGGGCGCGTACAGGGTCCAGGAGTCGTCGCGGACCCCGGGCTTGATGGTGGTGGCGCCGTCGCGCTCGTACTTGGCGAGGTAGGTCTTGACCAGGCTCTGGCCGAGCGGGGCGACGTCGACCTGCTTGCTGGCCAGCGCGTTGACGTAGGAGTCGTCGACGCTGGTCATCTCGACGAGCTCGACGTCGTCCTGGGTGAGGCCGGCCTGCTTGAGCACGCGCAGGACGAGCGCGCCCTGCGCCTGACCCGGGCTGTATGCGACCTTCTTGCCCTTCAGGTCCTCGAGGCTGTCGACCGTCTGGCCGGGGGCGACGCCGAGCTCGTACGTCGGGTGCTCGAGCGGGTCGACGGTCTCACGGGCGGCGACGATCCTGATGTCGGTGCCGGTCCAGTGCGCGAACAGCGGCGGGATGTCGGCGACACCGCCGACGTCGATCGCGTCGGCGCGGAACGCCTCGAGCGTCTTGGGGCCGCCGCTGATGTTGGCCCACTCGACGTCGACGTCGAGCTCGTCGTCGAGGCCGGAGAGCTCGAGGGCGGTCTGGGTGGCGGGGTCACCGACCCGGAGGACGGTGCCCTCCTCGGGCTTGTCGGGCACGGCCGCCGTCAGCTCCAGGTGCGGGCCCTTCTCCTCGGCGCCGCAGCCGGTCAGACCGAACACGGCCAGGAAGACCGCGACCGCGTAGAGGACCACGAGTCGGGGAGACCGGGCCGCGAGGCGGGCCGGGGTGGTTCCAGGGGATGGCATGGGGGACTCCTCGGGACGTTGTTCTCAGTAAGTCACCTAAATTACTACACTAAAGTTCGGACGCAAGCCGGCCGTCCCATCTGGCGGGCGCGTGTCGGCGCAGCCGAAGATCATGCGATCGGAGGATCCGACGTCCGGTCTGGCGTTCCTAGCCTGTAGGCGAGATCGGTGACCGCGCCGACCGTCGGGAGGAGAGCCCATGCCGTCCACACGCAGCCCGCTCACCATGTCCACCACGCCCACCACGGCGCAACGGCTCGCCGCCGAGTTCCTCGGGACCTTCGTGCTCGTCCTGGGCGGCTGCGGCTCCGCGGTGCTCGCGGCCGTCTTCCTCGACGACGCCGACACCCAGCTCGGCATCGGCTTCCTCGGCGTCGCGCTCGCGTTCGGCCTGACCGTCACGACCATGGCGTACGCCGTGGGGCACGTGTCCGGCGGGCACTTCAACCCGGCGGTCACGCTGGGGCTGGCCGCCTCGCGCCGGTTCACCTGGCGCGACTGCGGGGCCTACATCGCGACCCAGGTGGTCGCCGCCATCGTCGCGGCGACCGTGCTCTACGTGATCGCGTCCGGGGTCGCCGGCTTCTCGGCGAGCGAGTCGGGCTTCGCCACCAACGGGTACGGCGACCGCTCCCCCGGCGGCTACAGCCTGCTCGCGTGCGCGGTCGCCGAGGTCGTGCTGACCGCCGTCTTCCTGTTCGTCATCCTCGGCATCACCGACACCCGGGCGCCGAAGGGCTTCGCCCCGCTGGCCATCGGCCTGTCGCTCACCCTGATCCACCTCGTGAGCATCCCGGTCACGAACACGTCGGTGAACCCGGCCCGGTCCATCGGGCCGGCGCTCTTCGCCGGCGGCGACGCGATCGCGCAGCTGTGGCTGTTCATCCTCGCGCCGATCGCCGGTGCGCTCCTCGCCGGCTTCAGCTACGCAGCCCTGCTCGGCCAGGGACCGGCCGCGCCCCTCGAGGAGGCCACCGAGGGCTGAGTTGTCGCCGGTCAGTGACCGTGCGGGATGACCACCGCGCGGCCGTTCAGCTCGCCGGCCTCCAGGCGGCGGTACGCCTCGAGCCCGTCGTCGAGGCCGAACAGCTCGACCTGGGGCGTGACCTTCCCCGCCCGGTACAGGTCGGCCACCTCGTGCAGCTCCTCGATGGTGCCCCAGTAGGTGCTGGTGAGCTCGACCTCGTAGGGCACGCCGTAGAAGTTCCAGGCGTAGCTGCCGTTGCCGATGCCGACGATCGTCACCCGCCCCTGCAGCGCGACCACCGACATCGCCAGCGCGAGCGTCGGATCCACGCCGACGAAGTCGAACACCGCGTCGACGCCACGGCCACCGGTCAGCTCGCGGACGGCGCCGGCCTGGTCGGGCCCGCCCGGCACCGTGACCGCGCCGTACCCCTCCGCCTGCGCGAGCGCCTCGGGCTTCTGGTCGGTCGCGATCACGGTCGCGCCGGTCAGCGCGCGGAGGATCTGCACCGCCACCTGGCCCAGGCCGCCCAGGCCGATGACCAGAGCGGACCGGCCGCCGCCCGCCAGCACCGGCAGCGACTTCTTGATCGCGTGGTACGGCGTCAGCCCGGCGTCCGCGAGCGGCGCGGCGGCCACGGGGTCGGCCTGCCCGAGCGGGACCAGGTTGCGCGCCGGCACGGCGAGGTACTCCGCCATGCCACCGTCGCGGCCGAGGCCGGCCGCCAGGTACGGCATCGTCGCGGCGTTCTCGCAGTAGGTGTCCTGCCCTCGCGAGCAGGCGCGGCAGTGCCCGCACCCGATCGGCCCGTAGACGAGGAAGGCGTCGCCGACGGTGAAACCCTCCACACCCGGGCCGAGCTCCTCGACCCAGCCGGAGCTCTCGTGCCCGAGCACGAACGACGGCCGCAGCTGCGGCGGACCGAACGACTCGTCGAAGTCGCGGTACACCGCGACGTCGGAGTGGCACGCCCCCGCCCCGGCCACCTTCAGCAGGACCTCACCCGGGCCGGGTGCGGGACGGTCGACCTCCTTGAGCACGGGGGTCGACTTGTACTGGTCGAAGACGATCGCTCGCATGACGCTCCCTCGGGGTCCCGCCGACCCCTCGGGAGGCGTCGGCTCAGCGCTTGGACCGAGCGTACGGCGTGGGCGACCAGATGAGCGCGTCGCCGACGGAGCGCTCGCTGCCGCCGCTCACCGAGTTGGCGACCGCGCCGTTGATGGCCATCGTCGTGGAGCCGCCACCGTCGAGGTTGATGGCGTTGGTGAGGCCGAGCGACAGCGCGACCTGCGCCGTCTCCCGCAGGCTGGCGCCGACGCTGCTGGGCTGCCGGCCGTCGATGGTGACGATGCCGATCTGCCCGGCGTCGGTGCGACCGACGAAGGTGCGCGGGTGCCGCATGAACAGCGACGTGTCGCCGCGCGGGACGACCGCCACGCCGTCGCGGGTCAGCGTGAAGCGGCCGTTGACGCCGTACACCCACGGGCCGGTCGGGATCCGGTTGCCGAGCGCGTCACGCAGGCGCATGGTGCTCCGCAGGCAGGCCTTCTTCTCGCCGGCCTTCTTCTTGGCACGGCTGATCGTCCAGAGGCGCTCGGTCTGCTTGCCGGTGGCCTGGAGCGACGTCTGCACCGGCGTGAGCGTGGTGCCGCGCTCCTTCTCCCGGCTGACCACGCAGCCGCTCCGGCCGAGCACGACCTCGACGCCCTTGCCCGCGGGCGTGGTCTCGCTGAACTTCGCCGGCAGCTTGACCACGTCGCCGTCCTGGCGGCAGTTGGTCGGGTCCTTCTTCTTGGCGCACTTCGACGGCACGACCGGAGGGTGGCCGAGGAACTCGAGCTTGAGGCCGTTGCCGGAGCGCTTGTTGACCATCCGCTCCTGCCACGCGAGCTTGCCGGGGAACGTCACCTGGTTGGTGCGGGCGTCCATGAGCATCGACACCTCCGCGGTGCCGCTGCTCGGCTCGCTGAGCAGGTCCCCGTCGTACAGGCCGAGACCGACGGGGTCTCCGGGGAACGACCGGCTCGCGGTGAAGGTGAAGTACGACGCGTTGACCGCGACCTGGGCGCCGGAGTACGCCGCGAGCTGGCTGACCGTCTCGGTCGGGGCGAGCGTCGGGCCGTAGGTGGCGCGCAGGCTGCCGACGGCCCCGGCGGCCGGGTCGATCGTCACCATCCGCACGCGCCACGGGCCGGTGCGCGTGGTCTGGTAGTCCTTCTCCTTCGCCTCTCCGGTGCCGCGCGTGATGTCGGTGAGGCTCACGCCGGGCGCGATGGGGGTGACCGTGCGCGTCTCCGGCAGCGCCGGGTCACCGAGCGGCAGCCCGGTGTTCTTGGACTGGGCCGGGCCGGCGGTCAGCGACGCCGCCACCAGGGCGGTCAGGCCGACGGCGGCGGCGACAGGACGGACTCGGGATCGGCGCACCACGATCTCCCCCGGGGTATGGGACGGACACAGAAGTAAAGAGTGTGACTCATGGTGCACGCGGGACGCCACACCGGGGCCGCGTGTCGGTGCCCCGGCCACGAGCCGCTTCGCACCCACTCGTCTCGTATTCCTCAGGTCCCGCGCCCGCCTGCCGATGAGGGCTTCCGGCGGATCAGTCCGAGGGGAGAACAGGCATGGCGTGGTCGCAGCGCGCGGCGCGGCGGCGCGTGCACAAGGGCACGACGCTGCTGGCGATCTATGCCGCGGCGAGCCTCGTCCCGGTGCTCGCCCTCGGTGTCACCCTGGTGCGCGGGTACCACGACGCCGGCATCACGCGCGCCACCTCCCAAGCCTTGCACCAGGTGGCGGTCATCGAGCGGATGGTCGTCTCACCCGCACTTCGCGACGCCGATTTCAGCCAGGGTCTGACCGACTCCGAGGAGTACTCGCTCCGGCTCTCCACCGACCTCGCCGTCTACGACGGCGGAGTGGCGCGACTGCGCCTCTATGACTTCGACGGCCACGTGGTGTTCGCTGAGAACGGCGACACAGGCACCGTCCTCGCGGACGACCCTGCCTTCCAGCGAGCCGCCAACGGCAAGCCAAGTGCGACGCTTCTCGACTCGGGCGACGCAAGCTCTCGTGGCGCGGTCATCCGAGTGCTCGCGCAAGTGGTTCCCGAGGCCACCGGTCGCGCGCTCGGCGTGCTGGAGGTCCAGCTGACCTACGACAAGATCGCCGACCAGATCGCCGCCGAGACCCGCGCCGCGATCATCCGGCTCGCGATCGGCCTGGCCGCGCTCTACGCCGTCCTGGGCCTGATCTCCTGGTGGACCACCCGGGCCCTCGGCCGGCACGCGGCGGCGAAGGAGCACCAGGCTCTGCACGACCCGCTGACCGGGCTGCCGAACCGCGACCTGTTCCGGCGGGTGTCCGAGCGTGCCGTGGAGCGCGCGCAGGGCCGCGGCGCCCTGGTGCTCGTCGACCTCGACCGGTTCAAGGAGGTCAACGACACCCTCGGCCACCACGCCGGCGACGAGCTGCTGCAGGTGGTCGGCCGGCGGCTGCAGGAGTCGCTGCGCACCGACGACACGGTCGCGCGGCTCGGCGGCGACGAGTTCGGCATCCTGCTGCCCGGTGAGTCCGACCGGGCCGCGACCGTCGAGCTGCTCACCCGCGTGCGCGAGGCCGTCGGCGCCGAGATCACCCTCGACGACTCCACCCTGACCGTCGACGCCAGCTTCGGCATCTGCTTCTTCCCCGACGACGCCGACACCGTCGAGGACCTGCTGAAGAACGCCGACGCGGCGATGTACCAGGGCAAGCACGGACCCACCGGCGTGGTCGTCTACGAGGAGTCGGCGGCGCGTCCCGCGACCGACTCGCTCGTGCTCCAGCGCGAGCTGCGCCGCGCGATCGCCGACGACCAGCTGCTCCTGCAGTACCAGCCCAAGCTGCACCTGAGCACCGGCCAGGTCAGCTGCGTGGAGGCGCTCGTCCGCTGGCAGCACCCCGAGCGCGGCCTGCTCCCGCCGATCGACTTCCTGCCGGTAGCGGAACGGAGCGAGCTCATCGAGCCGCTGACCCGCTGGGTCCTCCGCCAGGCGCTCACCGACTGCGCGCGCTGGGCCGAGGCCGGCCGGCCGTGGTCCGTCGCGGTGAACGTGTCGGCTCGCAACCTCGCGACCCTGGAGTTCGTCGAGGTCGTGCGCGAGACGCTCGCCGCGACCGCCGTACCGCCGGAGCGGCTGTACCTCGAGATCACCGAGACCGCCGTCGCTTTCGACGCCGGGCAGGTGCGGGAGGTGGTCGAGCGGCTGGCCGAGATCGGCATCTCGGTGTCGGTCGACGACTTCGGCGTCGGCTACACCGGACTCTCCCAGCTGCGCGCCATGTCGATCCGCGAGATCAAGATCGACCGCGCGTTCATCGCCAACCTCGAGGAGAGCCAGCAGGACCGCGCGATCGTCGCGTCGGTCATCGACCTGGCGCACGGCCTCGGCTGCACCGTCACCGCCGAGGGCGTCGAGACCCAGCAGGTCGCGGACTGGCTCGCCGACGCCGGCTGCGACCACGGCCAGGGGTACCTGTGGCTGCGGCCCTCGCCCTGGCAGGAGATCGTCCCGGCCGGCGAGGCGTCCGGCACCGCTCTCCCCGCGTCACCCGCACCCTGAGCCCGGAAGGCACCACCATGCTCGTTCGCAGGACCGCCCTCGCGTCACTGTTGCCCGCCCTCCTGCTCGCCGGCTGCGCCGCCGCCGGGTCCGAGCCGGACCAGCAGGACGCGCCGAGCCTGAGCGTCGACGAGGACCTGCACGCGCTGCTCCCCGCCGACGTCCGCGAGCGCGGCGTGCTGCGCATCGGCACGGACCCGTCGTACGCACCGATGTCGTCGTACGGCGAGGACGGCCGCACGATCGTCGGCATGGAGCCGGACCTCGGTGACGCGCTGGGCGACGTCCTCGGCGTCGACGTGCGCTTCGTCGACACCGACTTCACCACGATCCTCCCCGACGTGGACACCGGCCGCCTCGACCTCGGCATGTCCGCCATGACCGACACGCCGGAGCGCGCGGAGCAGGTCGACTTCGTGAACTACTTCAGCGCCGGCACCTCGATCCTGGTGCAGCGGGGCAACCCCGCTGGCGTGTTCGAGCTCGAGGACCTGTGCGGCAAGGTCGCGGCGGTCGAGAAGGGCACCACGCAGGTCGACCTGCTCGACCGCGCGCAGGGCCGGTGCGACGACGAGCCGATCGACGTGCGCACCTACGGCACCAACTCCGATGCGCTGGTCCAGCTCCGCACCGGCCGCGCCGCCGCCGTCCTCAACGACCTGCCCCCGGCAGCGCTGCTGGTCACCGATCCCGACACCAAGGCGAACTACCAGCTCGCCTCGACCGCGCAGCTCGAGCCGGGGCTGTACGGCGTGGCCGTCGACAAGGACCTGCCCGGGCTGCGGGACGCCGTCCAGGCGGCGCTGGAGGTCCTCGTCGACCGCGGCGTCTACGCCGACGTGCTGGCCCACTGGGGCGTCGAGGACGGCGCCGTGCAGGACGTGACGGTGAACTCGGGTCGCTGACGCGACCCGGGGGCCGCGGACGGCTAGCGTTCCCCCATGGACGAGCGGGAGCGGAGCGGTGACGCCGTGCTCTCGATCGGCGACCTCGCGGAGCGCACCGGCGTCAGCACCGCGACGCTGCGGACGTGGGAGACCCGCTTCGGCTTCCCCGAGCCCGTCCGGCGGCCCGGCGGTCACCGCCGCTACACCGAGCGGCACGTCGCCGAGATCGGCGTGGTGCTGCGGCTGCGCGCCCAGGGCCTGGGGGTCCACGCCGCGATCGAGCAGGCCCGCACCACCGCCACGGCCCCGCACCAGTCGATCGTCGGCGCGCTGCGCGCCACCCACCCCCATCTGCGCAGCCAGCCGCTGAGCAAGCGGACCCTGTTGGCGCTCACGCACGCGATGGAGGACGAGAGCGCTGCCCGGGCGCAGCGTCCGGTGCTGTTCGCGAGCTTCCAGGAGGCGCGGTTCTACGAGGTGGCCAGCCGCCGGTACGCCGACCTCGCCCGCACCGCCGAGCGGGTCGTGGTGCTCGCCGACTTCGACCGGCACGGCAGCGTCGACGAGACGCCTGTGCGGGTCGCCGTGCCGCCCGACTCGCCGGTACGGCGTGAGTGGGTGCTGGTCTGCCAGAGCGCCACGCACCAGGCCTGCCTGGCCGGCTGGGAGGTGCCCGGCCAGGCCGGCGTGCCCGACGGCGACCGGCGCTTCGAGACGGTCTGGAGCACGGCCCCCGACGTGGTGCTCGCGGCGGCCCGGGCGTGCACCGACATCCTCGCCGCGGTCGGCGACGAGGACGTCCGGATCCTCGCCGGCGAGCTCGCGGTGCGGTGGGACGGCGAGCCGGTGCGCGCGGCCGACCCGCAGAGCGTGACCGGCCTGCTCGACCGCGCGCTGCACTACCTCGACGCGCGCTGACCCGTCACCGCTCGAGCGCGTGCTGCTCCCGCTGCTCCCGCTGCTCGAGCTGCTCGTGCTCGTGCGCCGCCTCCAGCTCCTCCGCCGTCGGCTTCTGCACGTTGTGCGCGAACCACGCGCGCGACAGGCGCGCCCGCAGCCGGCCGAGCCGGGGGTGCCGGGCGGCGACGCCGTTCTCGTCGGTCGCGTCGGGCGCCGGGAGCAGCGGGTCGCGGTCGCGGGCGGTCAGCCGGTAGGCCTCGTCCGCCGGGAGCGGCAGGTGCTTCTCGGCGTACCCGCCCTCGGGCGAGCGGGTGATCACGCCGGTCTCGTAGCCGTGCAGCAGCCGCGCCTCGTCCTGGCGCTGGAGCGAGATGCACCAGCGTCGCGTGACGACGAACGCGATCACCGGGCCGAGGAACACCATCACCCGCATGAAGTAGGTGATGTTGTTGATGCTCAGGTTGAACACCACCGCCAGGATGTCGTTGCCGCCGGCCGCCCAGAGCAGGCCGTAGAACGTCATCAGTGCGACGAACAGGGCCGTCCTCGTGGGTGCGTTGCGCGGTCGCTGCAGCAGGTGGTGCTCGCGCCGGTCGCCCGTGATCCAGGCCTCCACGAATGGCAGCACGAGGAGGATCGTGAACATCAGGCCGGGCAGCACGATGATCGGCAGGAAGACGTTCCAGCTCAGGGTGTACCCGAGCAGGTGCGTCTCCCAGCCGGGCATGATCCGCAGCGCGCCGTCAGGCCAACCCATGTACCAGTCGGGCTGCGATCCCGCCGTGACCTCCGACGGGTTGTAGGGCCCGTAGCGCCACACCGGGTTGATGGACAGCAGGCCGCCCATGACCGCGACCAGGCCGAAGACGATGAAGAAGTACCCGCCTGCCTTGGCGGCGTACACCGGCAGCATCGGGTAGCCGACGACGTTGTCGTTGGTGCGGCCCGGACCCGGCCACTGCGTGTGCTTCTGGAAGACCAGCAGCAGCATGTGCGCGCCGATCAGCGCCAGCAGCACGCCGGGGATCAGCAGCACGTGCACGGTGTACAGGCGGGAGATGATCGCGCCGCCGGGGAACTCGCCGTCGAACAGGAAGAACGACGCGTAGGTGCCGATGACCGGGATCGACTTCATGAAGCCGTCGGCCGCGCGGAGGCCGGTGCCGGACAGCAGGTCGTCGGGCAGCGAGTAGCCGGTGAACCCCTCGAGCGTGCCCAGCATCAGCAGCAGGCAGCCGATCACCCAGTTGAGCTCGCGCGGCTTGCGGAAGGCGCCGGTGAAGAACACCCGCATCATGTGGATCAGCATCGCCGCGACGAAGAGCATCGCGGCCCAGTGGTGCATCTGCCGCATCAGCAGTCCGCCGCGCACCTCGAAGGAGATGTGCAGCGTGGACGCGTAGGCCTCGGACATCTCCAGGCCGCGCAGCTGGTCGTAGGAACCGTCGTAGACGACCTCGGCCATGCTCGGCTTGAACCACAGGGTCAGGAACGTGCCGGTGAGCAGCAGGACGACGAAGCTCCAGAGGGCGATCTCGCCCAGCATGAACGACCAGTGGTCGGGGAAGACCTTGCGGATCTGCTTCTTCGACGCCGTGGCGAGGCCCGTGCGGTCGTCCACCCAGGTGGCGAGCACCGCGCCGGGCCGGCGCCGCGGGACAGTGGCGGCTTCGGCGGGCATGCCTCCCACAGTAGGCCGGAACTTCGTCAAACTGAAGAAGTTGACTTCGCCAGTTTGTCGAGGTTTGGCGCCGACCCGGGGCGGCGGGGCCACCAGAACCGGTCCCCCAGCACCACGCCCAGCGCGGGCACGACCACCGTGCGCACGAGCAGGGTGTCGAGCAGGACGCCCACGCAGATCACGACGCCGAGCTGGGCGAGCACGACCAGCGGCAGCACGCCCAGCACGGCGAAGACCGCCGCGAGCAGGACGCCGGCGCTGGTGATCACGCCCCCGGTCGCGCCGAGGGCGCGCAGCATGCCGCGTCGCGCGCCGTGCTCGCGCGCCTCCTCGGCGGCCCGGGTGACGAGGAAGATGTTGTAGTCCACGCCGAGCGCCACGAGGAACAGGAACGCCAGCAGCGGTACGCCGACGTCGAGCGCGTCGAACCCGAGCACGGACACGAAGAGCCACCACGACGCACCCAGGGCCGCGACGTACGTCGCCAGCACCGTGAGCACCAGCAGCACCGGCGCGACCAGCGAGCGGAGCAGCAGCCCGAGGGCGAGCAGGACGAGGCCCGCGATCAGCGGCAGGATCACGGCGCGGTCCCGGCCGGCCGCCGCGCGCTCGTCGACCGCCTCGGCGTCGGTCCCGCCGACGAACGTGTCGGCGAGGCCGGCCAGCGACGAGCGGATCTCCCCCACCGCACGCTCGGCCTCGTCGCTGCCGGGTGGCACGGTGAGCACGACGTCGACGCGGCTGAGCCCGGCCTCGCGGGCCGTGACCCGCGTGGACTGCACGACGTCGAGCGGCGCGAGGGCGCGACGCACCGCGCCGGGGTCGTCCTCGGTCAGGACCTGCACCGGGTCGGTGCTGCCCGCGGGGAACGAGTCGGCCAGCCGCTCGGCCGCCGCGATGGACTCCGGCCGGTCGAGGAACTGGTCGGCGGTGCCGAGCCCGCTGTCGATGCGCACCACGCCCGTCGCGAGGGCGGTCAGCACGACGGCGGACGACACCAGCAGCAGGACCGGCCGGCGCGCGACCACCGAGCCGACCCGGCCCCACAGCGTGCGGCTCTCCACCAGCGGGGTCTGGCCGACCCGCGGGACGCGCGGCCAGAAGACCCAGCGGCCGAACACCACGAGGGCGGCCGGCAGCACGACCAGCGCGAAGGCCGCCGCGACGACGACGCCGACCGCACACGCGAGGCCGAGTCCGCGGGTCGACGGCACCACGGACAGCAGCAGCGTGAGCAGGCCGAGCACGACGGTGGTGGCGCTGGACAGCACCGCCTCCGCCGTGCGCCGCAGCGCGTGCGCCATCGCCGCGAACCGGTCGTCGGTGACGCGCAGCTCGTCGCGGTAGCGCGAGATCAGGAGCAGGGCGTAGTCGGTGCCCGCGCCGAAGACGAGGACCGACAGGATCCCGACGGTGGACTCGTCCCACGGGATGCCGGCGAGCGCGAGGGTGTGCGTCGACGCCGAGGCCGCGAGCCGGTCGGCCACGCCCACGACCGCCAGCGGGACGATCCAGAGGATCGGGCTGCGATAGGTGATCAGCAGGAGCAGCGTCACCACACCCGCGGTCGCGAGCAGCAGGTCGACGTCGGCACCCTGGAAGACGGCCGCGAGGTCCGCCTGCACGGCGGCCGGGCCCGTGACGGCGACGTCGACCCCGTCCGGCGCGTCGGCCCGAAGCAGCGAGCGCAGCTCCTCCACCCGGTCGGCGTTGTCGGTCGCGCTGCCGCCCGGGAGCGTGACCACACCGACGGCGGCGGTGCTGTCCTCGCTCGGCTGGGGCGGCGGCCCCTGCTGCAGGTCCAGCTCGTCACGGACACCGTCGAGCACCGAGGCCAGCTCGCCGACCTGGGCGCGGGACAGTCCGTCACCCTCCCCGGACGTCCACAGCACCACCGCGGTCGAGGCGTCCCGGGCGGGCAGCTGCTCCTGCAGCTCCACGGCCCGGGTGCTGTCGTAGCCCGCAGGCAGCGCGTCGAGCGCCCCCGGGTCGCGCTCGGCCTCGCCCACGCCGAAGGCGACGAACCCGCCGAGGCCGAGCAGGATCAGCGCGACGAGCCCGGCGGTGCGGCGTCCGGTGACCATGCCGACCAGCACCGCGAAGGGGCCGCGACGACTACGGTGTCCTCGGGACATGGGTCCGGATCCTCTCAGTAGATTGCTAACTAGATTAGCAATCTGGAAAGGTAGCAGGGTGGTCCGAGAACGACAACGCGTGCTCACCGGTGACGTCGACGACTACCGCGACGACTGGGGTGCCTCCGACAGCCTCCAGGCGCTGCGCGACCTCACCGACGCCGCCGCCGCGACCCGACCCGCCCTCGCCCGCCGCGCCGGGATGAGCCACTCCGAGCTGGTCGCGCTGGAGCACCTGTTCGCCGGCCCGCTCGGCCCGGCCGAGCTCGCGCGACGGCTGGGGGTCACCACGGCCGCGTCGACGACGATCATCGACCGGCTCGTCGAGCGCGGCCACGTACGCCGTACCCCTCATGCGACGGACCGCCGGCGCACCGAAGTGGGGCTCACCGACTCCGGGCGCCGCGAGGTGCTGACCTACCTGATGCCGATGTTCCAGCAGCTCGAGGAGCTCGACCACGAGCTCACCGACGAGGAGCGCGCGGTCGTCACGCGCTACCTGCGCCGGGCCACCCGCGCGCTGCGCTTGCTGGCGCTCGACTGAGGCTCGGCCGCGTCCTTGACCGCGTCGACGGCGTCCCGGGTCGCGCCCACCACCTTCCGAACCGGCTTGGCGACCGGCTCGATCTTCTTCTCGACGACCTTGGCCGCGACGTTCTCGACGACTTCGCCGCCTATGTCCGTGACGAGGTCCGTGAGTCCGCGCCCCTGCTTGGGCTCGAGCTCGAGGCGGTTCGTGGCCTCGGCGAAGCGCAGGTAGGTGTCGACGCTGGCGACCACCACGCGAGCGTCGACCGTGAGCAGCTCGATGCCGAGCAGGCTGACCCGCACGTACGCGTCGATGACCAGACCACGGTCGAGGAGGACCTCGACCACGTCCGCGAGCCCGCTGGGAGCCGGCCGCTCCAGGTAGCCACCCGACGCCGTCACCGGCCGCTCTCCCTGCCGACGAGAACCGTCCTTGTCGTCTGCATCTGATCGACGTACCCATCGAACGACGGGTCAACCGCTCAGGTCGAACCAAACACTCTTCGTGCCGGCGTGGTGCTCCACACCCCACGTGTCGGCGAGCGCCGCGATGATGACGAGTCCGCGCCCCCTTTCCTCGGTGTGGCTCAGCGACTTCGCCGAGATCTCACGGCTGTCCTCGTCGGTGACGGTCACCCGCAGCGTGGGAGCGGTGAAGGCGGCGTGGACCACGCAGTCGGTGCGCGCATGCAGGAAGGCGTTGGTCACCAGCTCGGTGACCATGAGCGCGGCGGAGTCGGCGAGCGCGCCGCACTGCCACTCGTCGCAGCGCTGGATGATCCAGTGCCGCGCCCGTCTCGGCGCCCGAACGTCGTGCTCGAGCCGCAGAGTCTCGATCATGCGCCCCCATCTCGGGCTCCGACCCCGTCGCGGCCCTGCCCGGAGCACCGCGTCCGTAGCCCTCTGCCACCACTATGCCCCCCGATACGCCGGATCGACAGTCTGGACGGTTATCGGGCGAATGGGTTGCGGGTGCGAGGTTGCGCGGCATGACCGGGCCACGGACGATCGTGACCGGGCCGTCAACGGGGGCCGCCGCCCTCACGAGACCGGGTACGCACGGCCTCCAGGGTCTCGATCGTGAGGTAGGCGACCACGGCAGCCACGATGATGATGGGCCCCACGCCGGCGCCGGACCTGGACGTCAGCAGCAGCGTGATGACCACCGCCGAGAGGGGAAGGCGGAGGACCGCCACCGTGCTCGCGGCCATCAGGGCGGCCACGGCCGGCGTCTCCGAGAAACCGGGGAGCTGGGCAGCCATCAGTCCTCCGGCTGCCCCGAGGAACAGGGCCGGGAACGTGGGGCCACCACGGAAGCTGCCCAACGAGATCGCCCAGGCCACTCCCTTGAGCGCGACCAGCAGGAAGAGGGTCCAACCCGAGACAGAGCCTGCCTGGGACAGCAGGGCGCTGAACGCGTCCTCCCCGGAGAACAGGACGGCTTCCGCGCTCTGGTCGGTCGAGGCCACGAACACGATCGCCAGCGCGGCGACCACCAGCCCGGCGACCGGGGTCAGCACCCAGGGACTCCTCGCCACGACGCGCGCGGACACCTTTGCCGCCTCGACGACGAGGAACACCGCGAGCGCGGCGGCCACGGACAGGGGCAGGGTCCAGGCGAAGTCGACCGCAGTGGGAACCGGGTACGACGGGAGGGAGAACGGGCTCAGCGAGTAGTCGCTGTTGTCCAGCCCCGTCCACGTGCCGATGCCGACGAAGACCAGGGAGCCGATCCCGGCCGACATCAGTCCCGGCAGCAGGATCAGCGGCAGCATCGCGCCCCCGAGACCGGCCGCCTCGATGAGGATGACGGCACCGATCACCGGGGATCCGAAGATCGTGGCCAGCGCCGCGAACGCGGCCGAGGCCGAGATCACCGACACGGCCTGGTCGGGGATGTCGCGCAGCGCCTTGACGGCGAAGATCGCCAGGCCGGAGCCCAGCGCGATGAGTGGAGCCTCCGGCCCGAGGACGAGTCCGAGCCCGATGCTCGCCAGCGCCGCCAGCAACACGCCGGGTACCGCGTTCGGGAGCGTCACCCCTCCGGACAGGCCCTGGTAGGGCACGTGTCCCCCTCCGCCGGTAAGGCGGACGGCCCCTGCCGTCACGATCCCCGCGAGGACCAGCACCGGCACCGGCCACCAGATCGGCGCCGAGTCGTGGCCGAGCGCCTGCGGAAGCTCCTCGTAGACCCACACCTGGATCCAGTGGAGCAGCTCGAGGAACGCCCAGGAGGCCAGCGAGACGACGACACCGACGAGCGCTGCGACGACGAGGAGCCGGCGGTAGTCGCTGCTCCTGATCAGCGTGCCGGGGTCACTCGCCGGCGCCGCCTGCGCCTCGCCCACCTCGACCCTCCACCCGCTCCGTCTGCCGGTCAGCGCCTCGTCGAGCCCTCGACCCGGGTCAGTAGCCGGTGCCCTGCTTGACCTGCTGCCGCTCCTTCTCGTGCGCGCCGCCCTTCTGGTCGAGCGTGGTGCAGGCGTCGTCCACGT
Source organism: Nocardioides iriomotensis (assembly GCF_004168035.1). GTDB lineage: Bacteria > Actinomycetota > Actinomycetes > Propionibacteriales > Nocardioidaceae > Nocardioides_B > Nocardioides_B iriomotensis. The sequence continues at coordinate 113,244 of NZ_SDPU01000012.1, forward strand.
CCCGGGCCAGGCGCTCGACCTGCTCGCGGCTCAGCGTCTCCTTGACCAGAGCGCGAAGGATCTTCACGTGCTGCGCGTTCGGGGGGAGGGTGTAGGCCGGCACCATCCAGCCGCGCTCGGCCGAGAGCTGCCAGGCGATGTCCGACTCGTCGTACGCCTGCGCACGGGCCAGCCGGAACGCGACCAGCGGCAGCTGCTCGAGGTCGCTGCCGATCACCTCGAACCGGCCGCTCTTCTCCAGGTGGAGGGCCAACGCCCGCGCGTTCTCCTGCATCTGCATCATCACGTAGGTGTAGCCCTGCCGGCCGAGCCGGACGAAGTTGTAGTACTGCGCCAGCACCATCGACGCACCGGTGGAGAAGTTCAACGTGAAGGTGGCGTCCGTCTTGCCGAGGTAGTTCTCGTAGAAGACCAGGTCCTTGGCCAGGTCGGACTCCGTCCGGAACACCAGCCAGCCGATGCCGGGGTAGACCAGGCCGTACTTGTGACCGGAGACGTTGATCGAGCGGACCTGCTCGAGCCGGAAGTCCCACGCCGACTCCGGGTAGAGGAACGGCCACACGAAGCCGCCGCTGGCGGCGTCGACGTGGAGGGGGATGTCGAGGCTGCGCTCCTGCTTGACCCGCAGGAGGAGCTCGTTGATGCCGACGACGTCGTCCATGTGTCCGGTGAAGGTGGTCCCGAGGACCGCCACCACGCCGATCGTGTTCTCGTCGAGGTGCGCCTCGACGTCGTCGGGGCCGATCGTGTACTTGTTCTCGGCGAGCGGGATGATCCGCGGTTCCACGTCGAAGTAGCGGCAGAACTTCTCCCAGACCACGTGCACGTCGCCGCCGAAGACGAGGTTCGGCCGGTCCACCGGCTCGCCGGCCGCCGTGCGGCGCTCGCGCCACTTCCACTTCAGGGACAGGGCGCCCAGCATGATCGCCTCGGACGAGCCCTGGGTCCGGCACCCCGCCGTGGCTCCGGGAGCGTGGAAGAGGTCCGCGAGCATCCGCACGCACCGCTGCTCGATCTCGGCGGAGATCGGGTACTCGGCGTGGTCGATGAAGTTGCGGTGCAGGTTCTCCGCGATGATCCGCTGCGCCTCCGGCTCCATCCAGGTGGTGACGAAGGTGGCGAGGTTGCGCTGCGGGTCTCCTTCCATCGCGAGGTCCTCCCCCACCAGCCGCATCGCCTCCACCGGGCTCATCCCGACGTCCGGGAACCGGGTGGCTGGTGCGGGCTGGGTCAGGAAGCGGTTGCCGTACAGCGCCGCCGCGGCGTCGTCACCGATGGTCATGCCGAGGACTCCTGTCAGACGTGATCGCCCCGGCGACCGCTGAGCTGCGGGTTCCCGTCGTCGGACGTGCAGTCGGTCGTCATGGGCGACGCCTCGGGGAGAACCGCTCCTCGACGCCGCTGCTCGACGTCCTAGCCCCGAGGATTCACCGGTCGCGTGGCGAGGCACAACCGCCCAGGCAGGCGGGATCGTGTGGCCCGGACGTGGGCGGACGAGGCCCAAATCCACCCTCACCTCGCAAACCGTCGAGCGACATGACGGCCCGCCTGAGCGGCGTACCGCGGATCGGGCGGGTCGTCGCGTTCACGTCGTCGAGCGCTTCGACGGGTTCGCCCGGAGCCCGGGATCACCTGAGGACCGACGCCAGGTCCACCAGGCCGTCGAGCACGAGGAATGCCCCGGCGACGCCTGCCACCACGGCGAAGACCGCCGGCGCCAGGTCGATGGCGCGATCGCGCAGGTGGGCCAGGTACGCCTGCGCCTCGGCGGGCTTCCGCGCGTAGAAGAGGTACATGAGCACGACGCTGGCGGTGGAGGCGACGGCGAAGCAGGCGAAGGCGATGAGGGCGACGAGGCGGGGTGGCTGGTGGTGCACCACCAGGACGGCCGCGGCCGTGGTGATCGCCCACGGCTGCTTGAGCACGCCGAACAGCGCTGCACCGCGCGGGCTCAGGTCGTCCACGCCCCCGGACAGCAGACGAGCCTGCCAGCCGTCGGTGGTGTCCGGGGCCTCGGCGCGGCTACGCCACTGACGAACGCCCGCGACGACGAGCGCGCATCCGAGCACGACCTCGACGACCAGGACCACGGTCCGGCCGTCCCTGTGCTGCACGCTCCTCGACGAGCTCAGCAGGTACCCGAGCGTGAAGACGACGGTCAGTGATGCTGTCCAGCCGACCAGGAACGCGGTCGCGTTGACGCCGGCTCTGGCCGACTCGAGCACCAGGATGAACACCACGATCGTGATGGGAGACAGGCTTGCCACCAGACCCATCAGCAAGATCGACAGGATCAGCCCCATGGCGGCGCTCCAGGCATCCTCTGGGCGGGCGCCTGCCCGCGCCTTGGAAGGAAGATATAGCAGCGCCCCGGTCCGTCGGCTCGATCCGACGAGGTTCGAGCCGGGAGCGCCTAGCATGTTCGAGGGACTTGGTCGGCGGAGGGTGGAGCGGCCATGAACTGGGCCCTCGCGGTGATCGCGCTGATCGTCCTTGCCTATGCCGTGTGGGTACGTCGGCTGGGCGCGGTGAACGTCTCGGCCGCCATGTTCTTCACCACGGCCGGTCTGGTCGCCGGTCCGGTGCTCGGCGTGCTCGACCTCCATCTCCGGAGCGAGGCGATCAAGCTCCTCGCCGAGATCACCCTCGTGCTGGTGCTGTTCTCCGACGCCTCGCGGATCTCGCCGCGGGCTCTCCGCCGGGGGGCGGCGATCCCACTCCGGCTGCTCGGGATCGGCCTCCCGCTGACCATCATCGCCGGCACCGCGGTCGGCACCCTGGTGCTGCCCGACCTGGCCGGCGTCGAGACGCTGATCCTGGCGGTGATGCTCGCCTGCACCGACGCCGCGCTCGGGCAGGCGGTCGTGGTCGACGAACGTCTCCCCGCCCGGATCCGGCAGGGACTCAACGTCGAGAGCGGGCTCAACGACGGGCTGTGCGTCCCGATCTTCCTGATCGCGATCGGTTTCGCCGAGGCCGACCAGGGCGACACGTCCGGTCACCACGCGCTGCGTATCGTCGTCGAGCAGCTGGGGTACGGCCTGGTCGCCGGCGCGGTCGCCGGGGCACTCGGGGTCGTCGCGCTCCGGACGGCGCTGCGCCCGAAGCACCGGGAGACCGGCTGGCTCCAGGTCCTCCCCGTCGCGACCGCCACCGCGGCAGCAGGAGGCGCGTCCGCACTCGGCGGCAGCATCTTCATCGCCGCGTTCACCGCGGGCATGGTGTTCGCGTGGTACCACCGCGCGCACGACGCGCAGGTCACCCACCTGGTCGACGAGTCCGGCGAGCTGTTCAACGCGGTGACGTTCATCGTCTTCGGGGCCGTCATCCTCGGCCCGACCCTGAGCCACCTCACGTGGCAGCTGCTCGGGTACGCCGTCCTCAGCCTGACCGTGGTCCGGATGGTCCCGGTCGCGGCGGCGATGCTCGGCAGCGACAGCCGTCCCGCGACGCTCGCGTTCCTCGGCTGGTTCGGCCCCCGCGGGCTCGCGTCGATCGTGTTCGGCGTGATCCTGCTCGACGACACCAGCCTCCACGGCGAGACCGAGATCCTCCGCGCGGTCGCCTTCACCGTCGCGCTGTCGGTGTACGCGCACGGACTGACCGCCGGACCGCTGACCGACCGCTACGCGCGGTGGTGGGCCTCGCAGCCGGGCCGAGGCGCAACCGAGGCCGAGCCGGAGGACGCCACCCCCCACGTCCGGCCGCGATGGCACAGACCGGCCCCGCCCCACGGGGAGACGACGAGCCCGTGACCCGCCGGACGGGCTGGGTCAGCTGGACCGGACCTGCAACCGTGGGGTGTGACTTCGCTGTTCGCGGCCAGAGGAGCCCGATCTCCGTCGACGCGTCCAGCGGTCGCGGTCAGACCGGAGAGCTCGTGCACGCGGTCCAGTGCGGGCCGACGAACTCGGGGAACCGTGCCCCGAGCCGGTTCAGCGCAACGGTGGCTTCCTCCACCTCCGGCCCGGTGAACCCGAGGCCGTCGCGGCGCAGCTGATAGGTCCGACGGGTCACCCGGAACCGCTTGCCATCGCTGGTCTGCGCGGCCTGGGAGAGGATGAGCCGCCCATCGGCGGTGCAACCGGCTCCGCGTGGGTAGATCACGCCGCCGCCCTCGACGATGAACGAACCGTCCGGCTGGTCCGGTACGTGCAGCGCCCGCAGCCCTCCGCCGGAGAACGTGAACATCTGCGCGAGCACGGCGTCGACCGCGGCCCCGGTGTCGACGACGATCTCCGCGCCGTGCCGGTCGCCGAGATGCGGGAGACCGACGATCCGGGCACGGATGCCCTTGATCGGCACAGCGGCCGGGATCAGGTGTGTGGAGGAGATGCCTGCTCCGTCCACGCGGACGCCGACGAAGCCTCGGCAGGGCTCGGCAGCGCCGGGGTCGGATGCGGCGGCCACCGTGTCCGGCTTCCCGTCACCGGACACGTCGACCCGCAGGTGCGACCTCTCCAGCGCACGTCGTACCACCGCCTGCTCGTGCGGGCACTCCGAGGAGTCGGCGACCTGCGCCCGGGGCTCGGCCGCACCCCCGCAGCCCGACACCGCGAGCAGGCCGACCACGATGACGGCGATCAAGAAGCGCCCCAGACGCATCAGCGGCTCCCGCGTGATGGTGGCCGACTCTCGAAGTTCCGGCGCACCACGCAGAACCCATCGTCACACCTCCAGCGGCCTTCCGCGAGAAATCGCGGCGATCCCGCCCGTACGGCGTGCGATGGAGTGCGTCGGCGCCGCCATCCAGCCTGGCCGGACAGGTCGGCGACTGCCAGGGCCCTTGGTCCTGCGGACCGGGCCGCATCAGACGTTGAAGCGGAACTCCACGACGTCACCGTCCTGCATGACGTAGTCCTTGCCCTCCATGCGCACCTTGCCGGCGGACTTCGCGGCGGCCATCGTGCCGGCCTCGACGAGGTCGTCGAACGACACGATCTCGGCCTTGATGAAGCCGCGCTGGAAGTCGGTGTGGATCACGCCGGCCGCCTCGGGGGCGGTCGCGCCCTTGCTGATCGTCCAGGCGCGGGACTCCTTGGGCCCGGCGGTCAGGTACGTCTGCAGGCCGAGGGTGTCGAAGCCGACGCGGGCGAGCACGTCGAGGCCGGGCTCGTCGATGCCCATCTCCTCGAGCATCGCGCGGGCCTCGTCGTCGTCGCCGAGCTCGACGAGCTCCGACTCGAACTTCGCGTCGAGGAAGATCGCCTCGCTCGGTGCGACCAGGTCGCGCATCTTCTGCTTGAGCTCCTCGTCGCCGAGCTCGTCGGAGTCGCAGTTGAAGACGTAGATGTACGGCTTGGCGGTGAGCAGCGAGAGCTCGCGGATGACGTGCGGGTCGATCCGACGACGGTCTGCCGCGATGATCGGCGTGCCGCCCTCAAGAAGCTCTTTGGCCTCCTTGGCGGCCTCGAGGACGGCGACGTTCTCCTTCTTCATCCGCGCCTCCTTCTCCAGGCGCGGGATCGCCTTGTCGACCGTCTGGAGGTCGGCGAGGATCATCTCGGTCTGGATCGTGGAGATGTCGTTGGCGGGGTTGACCTCGCCGTCGACGTGCGTGACGTCCTCGTCGCGGAACACCCGGGTCACCTGGCAGATCGCGGCGGACTCGCGGATGTGCGAGAGGAACTTGTTGCCGAGGCCCTCGCCCTCCGACGCACCGCGCACGATGCCGGCGATGTCGACGAACTCCACGGTCGCGGGCAGCACCCGCGCCGACTGGAAGATCTCCGCGAGCTTGCCGAGCCGGGGCTCGGGGACGCCGACCACCCCGACGTTCGGCTCGATCGTCGCGAACGGGTAGTTCGCCGCGAGCACGTCGTTCTTGGTCAGGGCGTTGAAGAGCGTCGACTTGCCCGCGTTGGGGAGACCGACGATGCCGATGGTGAGAGCCACGGGCGGCGATTCTACGTTTCCGCTGAGACACTCCGGACATGACCTACGTCGCCAGCGCTCGTGCCGTCTCCGACCTGGTACGGCGGATCGCCCCGGACGCCTGGGACGGGCCGGGGCTGGGCGCGTGGTCGGTGCGCGACCTGGTGGGCCACACGAGCCGCTCGCTGGTGACCGTCATCGAGTACTTCGAGCGTCCCGTCGAGCACGAGGAGCTGGCCGACGCGGCCGACTACTACGTCGCAGCGGCCGCGATGCTGGCCGTCGCGGACGGCAGCGTGGACGAGCGCGGCCGTGAGGCCGGACGCGCGCTCGGCGAGGACCCGGCCGCGCGCTTCGCCGAGCTGGTCGACCAGGCCGAGGCGGTCGCCGCCCGCACCGACCCGGACCTCGTCGTGCACACGATCTGCGGCGGGATGCGCGCGGCGGCGTACCTGCCGACGCGCACCTTCGAGCTCGTCGTGCACGGTCTCGACCTGTCCCGCGCCACGGGGCTGCCACTCGACCTCCCTCCCGGGGCGGTCGAGGAGGCCGTCACGCTCGCCGCGCGCGTCGCTGCACGCACCGGCAAGGCTCCGGACCTGCTCATGGCCCTGACCGGTCGTGAGTCGCTCGCCGCCGGCTTCTCGATCTTGTAGCTACAGCAGCGCCAGCCGCACGTCGCGCAGCACCAGCTCGCCCTCGGCGTCGGAAGCCGCGAGGTCGACCGTCGCCGTGACGCGCCAGTCGTGGTTGCCCTCGGGGTCGTCGAGGATCTGCGCGACGTCCCAGGTCAGCGTCGTCTCATCGACGACGAACAGGCCGGGTCCGCGCGCGTCCGGGCCGGTGCCGACGTCGGCGTGCTCGGCGAAGTAGTCGTCCAGCAGCTCCCACGCCTCCTCGCCGTCGAGCTCCACGAGCTCCTCGACCTGGCGCAGCGCGGCGAGCTCGACCCGCCGGAACAGCGCGTTGCGCACGAGCACCGTGAACGCCCGCTTGTTGGCGGTGAGCAGCGAAGGCTCGGGCGGGCGCAGCGGGTCCTGCTGCACGGGTACGGCGGACGGGTCGGTGAGCTGCTCCCACTCGTCGAGCAGCGACGAGTCGGTCTGCCGCACGACGGCGCCGAGCCACTCGACCAGGTCGTCCAGCTCGTCGGTGCGCACCCGGTCGGGCACGGTCTGCCGCAGCGCGCGGTAGGCGTCGGACAGGTAGCGCAGCACCAGCCCCTCCGACCGCGACAGCCCGTAGGCGGCGACGTACTCCTGGAACGTCATCGCCTGCTCCCACATGTCGCGCACCACCGACTTCGGCGACACCGGCGTCTCCGCGATCCACGGGTGGGTCCGCGCGTACATCTCGAACGTCGCGGTCAGCAGCTCCTCGAGCGGCTTGGGCCAGGTGACGTCGTCGAGCAGCTCCATCCGCTCGTCGTACTCGACGCCGTCGGCCTTCATCTCCGCCACCGCCTCGCCGCGCGCCCTGAACTGCTGCGCGAGCAGCACCTGCCGCGGGTCGTCGAGGGTCGACTCGATGACGGACACGACGTCGAGGGCGTAGGTCGCCGCCTCGGGGTCGAGGGTGTCGAACGTCGCCAGCGCGTACGTCGACAGCGGCTGGTTGAGCGCGAGCCGGTCGCCGACGTCCTCGACGACCCGGCAGCCGTCCTCGCCGCCGGACACCACGCCGGCCGTGATGAGCGACCGGTACTGCGCGACGGCCCGCCGCACCAGCCGCACCTGCGCGCGGCCGTCCTCGTGGTTGTCGCGCAGCAGGTGATGCATCGAGGCGAACGCGTCGCCGTCGCGCTGCAGGACGTTGAGGAGCATCGCGTGCGTGACCCGCATCCGCGACACCAGCGCCTCGGGCTCGGCCGCGACCAGCCGGTCGAAGGTGGCCTCGCTCCAGGTCACCTGCCCCTCGGGTGCCTTCTTGCGCTGCACCCGCTTGAGCTTCTTCGGGTCGTCGCCGGCCTTCTTCACCAGCCGGGCGTTCTCGACCACGTGGTCCGGCGCCTGCACGACGACGTGCCCGGCCGTGTCGTAGCCGGCCCGGCCCGCGCGCCCGGCGATCTGGTGGAACTCGCGGGCCTTGAGCACGCGCTGCCGCCGCCCGTCGTACTTCGTCAGCGCGGTCAGCACCACCGTCCGGATCGGCACGTTGATGCCCACCCCGAGCGTGTCGGTGCCGCAGATGACCTTGAGCAGCCCGGCCTGGGCGAGAGTCTCGACGAGCCGGCGGTACTTCGGCAGCATCCCGGCGTGGTGCACGCCGATGCCGTGCTTGACCAGCCGCGACAGGGTCTTGCCGAACCCGGTGCCGAACCGGAACGCGCCGATCAGCTCGGCGATCCGGTCCCGCTCCTCCCGCGTCGCGACGTTCACCGAGGTCAGCGCCTGCGCGCGCTCCAGCGCCGCCGCCTGGGTGAAGTGCACGACGTACACCGGCGCCTGGTTCGTCGTCAGCAGCTCCTCGAGCGTCTCGTGCAGCGGCGTCTCGGCCCACTCGTAGCTCAGCGGCACCGGCCGCTCCATCGACGAGACGACCGCGGTGTCCCGTCCGGTACGGCGGGTCAGGTCGTCGCGGAAGAACGCCACGTCGCCGAGCGTCGCGGACATGAGCAGGAACTGCGCCTGCGGCAGCTCGATCAGCGGCACCTGCCACGCCCAGCCGCGGTCGGGCTCGGCGTAGAAGTGGAACTCGTCCATCACCACCTGCCCGACGTCGGCGGCGCGGCCCTCGCGCAGCGCGAGGTTCGCGAGGATCTCGGCGGTGCAGCAGATGACCGGGGCGTCGCGGTTGACCGAGGCGTCGCCGGTCAGCATCCCGACGTTCTCGGGACCGAACACGTCGCAGAGCGCGAAGAACTTCTCGCTCACCAGCGCCTTGATCGGCGCGGTGTAGAAAGTGCGATCGCCCCGGGCCAGCGCGGTCGCGTGCGCGGCGAGCGCGACCAGGCTCTTCCCGGACCCGGTGGGCGTCGACAGGATCACGTTGCTGCCGGTCAGGACCTCCAGGAAGGCCTCGTCCTGCGCGGGGTAGAGCGTGATGCCCTGGTCGGCGGCCCAGCCGGTGACGGCGTCGTAGACCGCGTCGGTGTCGAGGTCGGCGTCGAGGTGGGGGGCATCGCCGTCGACGGGCGGGCGCGGCAGCAGGTCGGTGAGGGACATGAGGCGCCCATCGTCCCCGATGCGCGCCAGGGACGGACGCGGCGACCCCTGACGGGTGCCAGCCGAGGGGCCGCCGTCGCTGCCGTTCCTACTTCTTCTGCGAGGTGGTCAGCTTCTCGGGCAGCAGCCCGAGCTGGGCCATCATGGACCCCGTGTCGAAGTAGCTGCGCTGCCGCGCGATGAGCCCGTCGCGGAACTCGATCACGTCGCACAGCTTCAGGGTCATCGACCGGCCGGTCGCCGGGATGTCGCCCATGGACGTGGCGAGGGTCCCGGTGTGCGTGCCCTGCCCGGTGAACTCCACGACGACGGTGTCGCCGTCGCCGTGCACCCGGTCGACGGCCACCCGGCCGTCCGGGAAGCCGGTCGCCCAGTTCTCGTTGTACTTCCGCACGCCGTCCTTGCCCCGGAACACGTCGCCGGTGCCGACGATCGTCAGCTCGGCGTCGTCCGCGGCGTACTGGACGATCTCGTCGAACGCGCGCTCGTTCCAGCCGTCGTACAGCCGCCGAGCGATGGAAACGTTGTCTGCCATGCGAGCCTCCGCTCCGGCACCCGCCACCCACGAACCTAGGGGTCGGTCTGGTCCACGGCCATAGCGTGTTTGGGCCCTTGCCCCGGCGGAAACTCTCCCGGCACCGAGGCGAAGGAGGTGGGCCGTGTTCCCGTCCCGCTTCATGCCGTGCCCCGAGTGCGGCGGGTCCGTCGAGCGCGCCGAGCAGGAGAGCCACGCCTGCGACCCCGAGCGTCGCCTCGACTTCCGGATGTTCCTGCTGCGCGAGGAGATCCTCTCGTTCGAGCGGCAGTTCCACGAGTTCGCCGACACCCGCGACGGCCGCTTCGAGACCTGGGTCGCGTCCCGGACCGTCCGCGGCCGCCCCTGAGCACCGTCCCTACAGTGACCACGTGCGTATCGCCACGTGGAACGTCAACTCCGTCCGCTCCCGCATCAGCCGCGTCGAGGCGCTCGTCGAGCGCCACGACATCGACGTGCTCGCCCTCCAGGAGACCAAGGCCCGCGACGACCAGTGGCCACTGATGGGGCTGCAGGCGATGGGGTACGACGTCGCCACGCTCGGCTTCAACCAGTGGAACGGTGTCGCCCTGGTGTCACGCGTCGGGCTCGAGGACGTCCAGCGCGGCTTCTCCGGGATGCCCCAGTGGGGTGAGCCGCTCGCCGACGAGGCGCGCGCGATCGGCGCCACCTGCGGCGGCGTCCGCGTCTGGTCGCTCTACGTCCCCAACGGCCGCAAGATCGACGACCCGCACTACGTCTACAAGCTCGACTGGCTGGCCCGGCTACGCGACGCCGCGAAGCCCTGGCTCGACGCCGACACCGCCCTGGTCGGCGACTGGAACATCGCGCCGCTCGACGAGGACGTCTTCGACATGGCGGCGTACGCCAAGGACACCCACGTCACGCCGCCCGAGCGGGCCGCCTTCAAGGCCTTCCTCGACGACGGGTACGTCGACGTGGTCCGTCCGCACACGCCGGGCCCGGGGGTCTTCACGTACTGGGACTACTACCGCCAGCGCTTCGAGCGGAACCGCGGCATGCGCATCGACTTCGTCCTCGGCTCGCCGTCGCTCGCCGGCCGGGTCACCACCGCCTTCATCGACCGCGACGAGCGGGCCGGCCAGGGCGCGAGCGACCACGCCCCGGTGGTCGTCGACCTGGACTGACCGAGCGCCGCTCCCCGATCCTGTCGGCGGCCTCCGCCATCCTCGGGGCATGGATCTCGGTACGACGCTCTCGCTCCTCGTCACGCTGCTCGTCGGCGTCGCGATCGGCACCGGCGTGGGCTGGCTCCTCGCCCGCACCCGCGCCACCGGGCACGACGCCGCCATCGCCCGGCGCGAGATCGAGTCGCGTGCCGCCGACCACGCCGTGGTCCGCGAGGGGCTCGACCGGCTCCACGACCGCATGCGCGACCTCGAGCACCACCGCGTCTCGTGGCAGAGCCAGCTCAAGCAGCAGGTCGACGAGATGCGGCTCTCCACCGAGTCGCTGCGCCGCGAGACGTCGACCCTCACGACCGCCTTGCGGCGGCCCCAGGTCCGCGGCCGCTGGGGCGAGCTGCACCTCCGCCGCGCCGTCGAGCTCGCCGGCCTGGTCGCGCGCTGCGACTTCGACGAGCAGGTCTCCGTGCGCCACGACCCTTCGACAGGCTCAGGACACGGCGAGGCCGCCCTCCGGCCCGACATGGTGGTCCACCTCGCCGGCGGCAAGCAGGTCGTCGTCGACGCCAAGGTGCCGCTCGACGCCTTCCTCGACGCCACCTCGGCCGACGACGAGGAGGAGCACCTCGCCCACCTGCGCCGGCACGCCCGCCAGCTGCGCCAGCACGTCGACACGCTCGGCGGCAAGGCCTACTGGCGCGGCCTCCGGGCGACGCCCGAGTTCGTCGTGCTCTTCGTGCCCGGGGAGTCGTTCCTCTCGGCCGCGCTCGAGGCCGACCCCACGCTGATCGAGCACGCCGCCTCGCGCCAGGTGGTGCTGGCCACCCCGACCACGCTCATCGCCCTGCTCCGCACCATCGCCCACGCCTGGACGCAGGAGGTCCTCGCCGACCGGGTGCACGACATCCACGTGCTCGGCCGCGAGCTGCACGAGCGGCTCGCCACCATGGGCGACCACCTCGACAAGGTCGGCCGCGGGCTCACCGCCGCCGTCGCCGCCTACAACCGCGCGATCGGCTCGCTGGAGTCGCGCGTGCTCGTGTCGGCCCGGCGCTTCACCGACCTGGAGGTCACCCCCGACGCACTCCCCGCTCCCGAGCCGGTCACCGACGCCCCGCGCCAGCTCAGCGCGGCCGAGCTGCTCGACGCCGTCGCGGAGCCACGACCCGAGCTGCCCGACGCCGCCGACGAGGGGCCGCGGGGCGACAGCACCCCCCGACGCACCGCATGAGTCCCCCGGCGCGTCGCCACGACCGAGGACGCGCAGGGCCCTACCGTGGGCTGCGTGAGCAGCACGCGCACCGCTCGGAGGAGGACCCTCTGGGAGGAAGGGCGCCACCCTGGTCGCCTGATCCGCACGGTCACCGCCGCCGTGCTGCTCGTCGTCGCCCTCGTCGAGGCGACCGCGCTCGACTCGCTCGGCTGGATCTTCGACCTCACGTTCGTGGCGGTCTGCGTGGCGGCCGCACTGCTCGTCCGCCCGCGGGACTTCTTCGTCGTCGGGGTGCTCCCGCCGTTGAGCATGCTGGTGATCGTCGCGGTCCTCGCCGCGTTCGACCGCACGGCGGTGGCCGACCCGGGCGACGGCTTCGCGCAGGCGACCGTGTCCGGCCTGGCGCACCACGCGGGCGCGCTGGTCGTGGGCTACATCCTCACCCTGGGCCTGCTCGCGCTCCGCCAGGTCGCGCTCAAGAACGCCGGCGCGATCCGGCACGGCGCCCGCCCGCACGCACACGCACCGGCGGCCGACGGTCCCGCGACCGTGCCGCAGCAGCGTCGCGCGTCCGAGTCCGCGCGCCGGGTCGGCTGACCGACCCTCCGCTCAGCGCCCGCGGGTGCTCGACGAGAACGACGCCGCGCTGTGGCTGCGTCCCGACGACGCGGGACGCTTGCGCCCCTCCGAGCGTCCGCTGCCACTGGGCTTGCCCCCGCCGGTCGTCCCGGTGGTCCCGGTCTTCGCCGTCGTCCCGCGACCGGACGAGCCGCCGCGTCGCCGCCGCTGACCGCCGCGGCCGGTGGGCTTGGCGCCGCCGGCCGGCGTGCCACCGTTCGAGCGGCCGCCGGAGGGTGCCGGCCTCTCGGTGGGCGCGACGAAGCTGCGCTCCCCCGGTGCGATGTCCTGGAGCACGGCGTGCCCGACCGACACCCGGGTGATGGTCGGCTTGATGCCGGCCTTGCGGGTCAGCGCCCGGACGTCGGAGACCTGGGCGTCGAGCATCATCGTGACGACGGTGCCGGAGGCTCCGGCACGCGCCGTACGACCGGAGCGGTGCAGGTAGGCCTTGTGCTCGACCGGCGGGTCGGCGTGGACGACGAGGCCGACGTCGTCGACGTGGATCCCGCGCGCGGCGATGTCCGTCGCGACGAGGGTCGTCGCCCGCCCGGAGGAGAACGCCTCGAGGTTGCGGGTGCGCGCGCCCTGGGAGAGGTTCCCGTGCAGCTCGATGGCGGGGACGCCCCGGCTGTTGAGCTGGCGGGCCAGCGCCTTGGCGCCGTGCTTCGTCCGGGTGAACAGCACGGTGCGGCCGGGCGCGGCTGCGAGGTCGGTGATCACGTCGAGGCGGGCGGTCTTGTCGACGTGCAGGACGTGGTGGGTCATCGTGCCCACCGGCGAGCGGTCGGAGTCGACGCTGTGCACGACCGGGTCGTGCAGGTAGCGCTTCACCAGCACGTCGACGCCGGAGTCGAGCGTGGCCGAGAACAGCATCCGCTGGCCGCCGTCGGGGGTGCGGTCGAGGATCCGCTTGACGCCCGGCAGGAACCCGAGGTCGGCCATGTGGTCGGCCTCGTCGAGCACGGTGACCTCGACGGAGCCGAGGTCGACGTGGCCGGAGCGCATGAGGTCCTCCAGCCGGCCAGGGCAGGCGAGCACGACGTCGACGCCCTGGCGCAGCGCCTGGACCTGACGGTTGGCCTTGACACCGCCGAAGACGGTGGTCGACCGGAGCCCGAGCGCGTCCGCGAGCGGCGCCAGTGAGGCCTCGATCTGGGTGACCAGCTCGCGGGTCGGGGCGAGGACCAGCGCGCGCGGCCGGCCGGGGCGGGTACGCCGGGGACTGCCGGCGAGGCGGCTCAGCAGCGGGAGCACGAACGCGTAGGTCTTGCCCGAGCCGGTCCGCCCCCGTCCGAGGACGTCACGTCCGGCGAGCGAGTCCGGCAGGGTGGCGCTCTGGATCGGGAACGGCGAGACCAGCCCGGCGTCGGTGAGGGCCGCGAGCAGCGGGGCGGGCAGGTCGAAGTCGCCGAAGGTCGGCGTGGCGGTGGGTGCAGGGACAGAGGGGCGGCGATCCGCCATGGGGTGGCTCCGGTGCTAGAGAGGTCGGTCGTCCTGCCCGGCGCGGGATCGGTGCCCGCGGCGCTCGGTGGATGACGCGTCGAGAAGCGACCCGAGGCAGAACTGACGGGGCCGCTACCCCCACCCTACGGGGACTACGACGTCTGCGGGCCGTCACGGGACGGTGAGTCCCGTCACCCGCGCAGCGGCCTGGGCTCAGCCGCGTGCCTTCTCGGCGGCGCGGATGTCCCGGCGCAGCTCGGGCGGCAGCGCGAAGATCAGCGACTCCTCGGCGGAGTGCACGGCCTGCGCGTCGGGGTAGCCCCGCTCGGCGAGCCAGGCCAGCACGCCCTCGACGAGGTCCTCCGGCACCGAGGCACCGGAGGTGACCGAGACGTTGTCCACGCCGTCGAGCCAGGCCTCGTCGATCTCGGTGGCGTCGTCGACGCGGTACGCCGCCTTCGCGCCGGCCTCGAGCGCCACCTCGACGAGGCGCACGGAGTTGGAGGAGTTGCCGGAGCCCACGACGATGACCAGGTCGGCCGCGCGGGAGATCTCCTTGACGGCGATCTGGCGGTTCTGGGTGGCGTAGCAGATGTCGTCCGACGGCGGGTCGAGCAGCTGCGGGAACCGCTCGCGGATCGCCGCGACGATCGTCATCGTCTCGTCGACCGACAGCGTGGTCTGCGACAGCCAGGAGACCTTGGCCGGGTCGCGCACCTCGATGTCCGCGACGTCCTCGGGGGTCTGCACGAGCTGGATGTGGTCGGGGGCCTCGCCGGCCGTGCCCTCGACCTCCTCGTGGCCCGCGTGGCCGATGAGCAGGATGTCGTAGTCCTCACCGGCGAACCGGCGGGCCTCGTGGTGCACCTTGGTGACCAGCGGGCAGGTGGCGTCGATGGTCTTCAGCGAGCGTTGCTCGGCCTGCTGGTGGACCAGCGGGCTCACGCCGTGGGCGGAGAAGACGACGGTCGCGCCCTCGGGGACCTCGTCGAGCTCCTCGACGAAGACGGCCCCGCGCGACTCGAGGTTCGCCACGACGTGCTTGTTGTGCACGATCTGCTTGCGGACGTAGACGGGGGCGCCGTACAGGTCCAGGGCCTTCTCGACCGTGATCACGGCCCGGTCGACGCCCGCGCAGTAGCCGCGCGGCGCCGCGAGGAGCACCGAGCGCGCGGCGTCGGCGTCCAGGACGGGCGGGATCCCCAGGTCGGTGCTCATCCGACCATCGTAGGTGGTGGGCCTTAGGGTGCTCCCGACGACCGCGACCACTGCGACGGAGGGCACATGGGGCTGGAGACCACCTCCGAGAGCCCCGCGCCCGTCCGCCAGATCGCCAACGCGATCGCCCAGTGGATCGACCGGCTCGGCACGGTCTGGGTCGAGGGCCAGGTCGCCCAGATGAGCCGCCGCCAGGGCATGAACACCGTGTTCCTGACGCTGCGCGACCCGGTGGCCGACGTCTCGGTGCCGGTGACCTGCTCCCGGCAGCTGTTCGACTCGCTCAACCCACCGCTCGTCGAGGGCGCACGCGTGGTGGTGCACGCCAAGCCGTCCTACTACGCCAACCGCGGCACGCTGTCGCTGCGCGCCAACGACATCCGCATGGTGGGTCTCGGCGAGCTGCTCGCACGCATCGAGCGACGCCGCCAGCTGCTCGCCGCCGAGGGGCTGTTCGCGCAGGAGCGCAAGCGCCCGTTGCCGTTCCTCCCCCGCTGCGTCGGGCTGATCACCGGCGGCGGTTCGGCCGCGGAGCGCGACGTGCTGGAGGTCGCGCGCAGGCGCTGGCCGGCGGTGCAGTTCCGGGTCGTGCACACGGCCGTGCAGGGAACCCAGGCGGCCGGCGAGGTGATGCAGGCGCTCGGCCGCCTCGACCGCGACGACGAGGTCGACGTGATCGTGATCGCGCGGGGTGGCGGGTCGGTCGAGGACCTGCTGCCGTTCTCCGACGAGGGCCTGCTGCGGGCGGTGTTCGCGGCCCGCACCCCGGTGGTGTCGGCGATCGGCCACGAGCCCGACTCGCCGCTGCTCGACCTGGTCGCCGACCGGCGCGCGGCCACCCCCACCGACGCCGCCAAGACCGTCGTGCCCGACGTGGCCGAGGAGACCGACCGCATCCAGCACGCGCGGGTCCGCCTGCGCCACGTGCTCACCGCCTGGGTCGCGCGCGAGCAGCACGCCCTCGACACCCTGCGGGCGCGGCCCGCGCTCGCCGACCCCGCGAGCGGGCTGGCCGACCGGCTCGACGAGGTGCACCTGCTGCGCGACCGGGTCCGGCGCTCGCTGCGGCACCGGATCGAGCGGGCCGACGACGACCTCGAGCACCGGCTGGCCCGGGTGCGGGCGCTGTCGCCGCTGGCCACGCTGAGCCGCGGGTACGCCGTCGTGCAGGACGCCGACGGCCACGTCGTGACCTCCCCCGCGCAGACCGCGGCGGGAGCGGCCCTGACGATCCGGGTGGCCGACGGCCGCATCGGCGCCGAGGTCACCGACACCCACCACGAACCCACCGACCCACCCGACGCGACCCGAGGAGCATCCCGATGAGCAAGGCCGAGCCGACGGCGGAGCAGCTGCCGGACCTGTCCTACGAGGAGGCCCGCGAGGAGCTCGTCGAGGTGGTCCGCACGCTGGAGTCGGGCGGCGGCACCCTGGAGGAGTCGCTCGCTCTCTGGGAGCGCGGCGAGCAGCTGGCCCGGGTCTGCCAGTCCTGGCTCGACGGCGCCCGCCGGCGTCTCGACGCCGCGATGGCGGTCGACGCCCCCGACGAGGACGACGACGCGGACGCGGACGAGTAGGTCAGCGCAGCCGCGCGGCGAAGTCCGCGAGGGCTTCCTCCGGCACCTCGTGACCGACGACGAGCGTCGTCGTCTCCCCCGTCCCCAGGACCAGCGCGAGGTCGCCGCCGCTGTCGCTGAACGTCGACCAGGCGCGGCCGTCGACGTCGACCGGGTCGCCCTCGACCGCGTCCGGGTCGACGTGCTGCTCGACCATCGCGTCGACGGAGGAGGCCGACTGCTCGAGGCCCACGTAGCGGCCCTCGCCGGTGAGCAGCCCGAGGTGCCACGACGCGTTCTCGCCCGGGACGTAACGGGCCGACGTCGCCCGCCAGCCCTCCGGCAGGGTGTCCGGTGAGAGCACGTCGAAGCGGGCCTGCTCGCGCGCGTACTCCGCGGACTGCGCGTAGTCGACCGTCCGCACCGGGCTCGGCGGGTCGTTGCGGTTGAGGTCGCGGAACAGCACGAAGCCGATCACCACGACGACCAGGACGACCATCGCGCCGACCATGCCGGCGGCGGAGCGCTGGTAGCGGCCGGCCTGCTCACTCATGGTGCGATCCTCTCAGGGGGCCGGGGGCCTAGGCTTCGCCGGTGCCCGCACCGCTCGTCGAGACGGCCGCCGTCGTCGCCCTCGTCGCGATGCTTGCGGTCGCCTTCGCCCACCCCCCGGAGTGGGTCGAGGCGACGGTCGGGGCCTCGGCCGCGGCGGTCCTGCTCGCGCTCGGAGCGGTCGACCTCGACGTGGCCCGGGCGCAGGTGCTCGAGCTGCTGCCGGTCGTCGGGTTCCTGATGGCGATCCTGGTGGTCGCGTCGCTGTGCGCGGCCGAGGGCGTCTTCGCGGCGGTCGGGTCGCTCGTCGCCGCGCGGGCCCGCGGCCGACCGGTGCGGACGCTGACGATCACCTTCGTCACGGCGGCCGCGGTGACGGCGGCGCTGAGCCTCGACGCGACCGTCGTGCTGCTCACCCCCGTCGTCGTGGCGGCGGCGGGGTCGGCGCTGGTCGAGGCGCGGCCGTCGACGTACGCCTGCGTCCGGCTCGCCAACAGCGCCTCGTTGCTGCTGCCGGTCTCCAACCTCACCAACCTGCTCGCGCTGCCGTACCTGGACCTCGACTTCCACGCCTTCGCGGTGCTGATGGCACCGGTGTGGCTGGTGGTGCTGGCCGTGGAGTACGTCGGGCACCGGCTGTTCTTCCGCCGCGAGCTCGCCGTGCCGCCGCACCCCTCGTCGACGGTCGAGCCCCGGCCGCTGCCGGCCGTCCCGGTCGCCTACGTCGCCGCGATGCTCGTCGGGTTCGGGGTCGCCTCGCCCCTGGGCATCGAGCCGTTCTGGGTGGCCGCGGCGACGGCGCTGCTGCTGGCGGTCCACGCGCTGCGGCGCCGCCAGGTGCGGGTGCGGGAGGTGCTGCACGCGACGCACGCGTCGTTCGCGGTCTTCGTCCTGGGGCTCGGCGTGGTGGTCGCGGCGCTCGCGGACGGCGGCCTCGCCGACGTCGTACGGCGTGCGCTGCCGCACGACGCCACGCTGCCCTCGCTGCTGCTGGTGGCCCTCGTCGCGACCGTCCTGGCCAACGTCGTCAACAACCTCCCGGCCACGCTGCTGCTCGTCCCGCTGGTGGCCCCGCTCGGCACGGTGGCGGTGCTCGCCGCGCTGGTCGGGCTCAACGTCGGGTCGGGGCTCACCTACCCCGGCTCGCTCGCGAACCTGCTGTGGCGGCGGAGCCTGGTGCGGCACGGCGGGCCGGGCTCGCCGCGGCCGTCGGCGCGGACGTTCCACGCGCTCTCGTTCGCCGTCACGCCTCCCGCGCTGGTGCTCGGCGTGGTCGTGCTGTGGGCGTGGGGCGGGGCCTGGAGCGGCTTGGTCTCGTGAGGCCGTTCTCGGGCTAGAGTTCGGGGCATGACCGACGAGTCGCCGCAGCTGTCGCCCAGCCTGTCCGCGGCCCACGTGGCCCCCGACCGGAACCTCGCGCTCGAGCTCGTGCGCGTCACGGAAGCCGCCGCGATGGCGGCCGGCCGGTGGGTCGGCCGCGGCGACAAGAACGGCGCCGACGGCGTCGCGGTCAACGCGATGCGCGCCCTCATCTCGACGGTCGGGATGCGCGGCGTGGTGGTGATCGGCGAGGGCGAGAAGGACAACGCCCCGATGCTCTTCAACGGCGAGGAGGTCGGCGACGGCACCGGCCCCGACTGCGACGTCGCGGTCGACCCGATCGACGGCACCACCCTGACCGCCAAGGGCATGGCCAACGCGATCGCCGTCATGGCGGTCGCACCCCGCGGCTCGATGTACGACCCGTCGGCCGTGTTCTACATGGAGAAGCTCGTCACCGGTCCCGAGGCCGCCGACGTCGTCGACATCCGCTACCCCGTCGCCGAGAACATCCACCAGGTCGCCAAGGCCAAGGGCTCCGCGCCGGAGGACGTCACCGTCGTGCTGCTCGACCGGCCGCGCCACGAGGGCCTGGTCGAGGAGATCCGGCACACCGGCGCCCGGATCAAGTTCATCGTCGACGGCGACGTCGCCGGCGCGATCATGGCCGCCCGCCAGGGCACCGGCATCGACCTGCTGCTCGGCGTCGGCGGCACCCCCGAGGGCATCATCGCCGCCTGCGCGATGAAGTGCCTCGACGGCGTCATCCAGGGCCGGCTCTGGCCCCGCGACGACGAGGAGCGGCAGAGGGCGATCGACGCCGGCCACGACCTCGACCGCGTCCTGCTCACCGACGACCTGGTCACCAGCGACGACGTGTTCTTCGTGTCGACCGGCATCACCGACGGCGAGCTCATGGAGGGCGTGCGCTACCGCGCCGGTGGCGCGAGCACCCACTCGCTGGTGATGCGCTCGCGCAGCGGCACGATCCGGTCCATCCGGTCCGAGCACAAGCTCCGCAAGCTCAAGTCGTACGCCGCCGTCGACTACGAGCACTGAGGAGCGAGCTCGCGTGTCCGGACCCTTTCCGTTCGTCGTGGCCGGTGAGGCCCTCGTCGACGTGGTCATCCCGGTCGAGGGCGAGCAGGTCGACGCGCCCGGCGGCTCGCCGCTGAACGTCGCGGTCGGCCTGTCCCGCCTCGGCCTCGAGACCGTGCTGGTGACCCAGCTCGGCGACGACGAGTACGGCCACCTCGTCCGCAAGCACGTCGAGGACAGCGGGGTCGCGCTCGACGAGGGCAGCTGGATCCCGGGCCACCGCACGAGCTCGGCGACGGCGCACCTCGACGCCGCCCACGCGGCGACGTACGACTTCGACCTGGCCTGGACCCTCGGCCCGCGCACCCTGCCCGGCGGCGCCTGCGGCCTCCACGTCGGCTCGATCGGCGCCTCGCTGCGCCCGGGCCGCGACGCGGTGGTCGACCTGCTCGACCAGGCGGTGTCGGCCGGGCTGTTCGTCAGCTTCGACCCCAACGCCCGCCCGGCGTTCCTGCCGGAGACGGCGCAGGCCTGGCAGGACATGACCGAGGTCGCCGCGCACGCCGACCTGGTCAAGATGAGCGACGAGGACGTGCACGCGTTCGCCCCCGGCAGCACCCCGGCCGACGTGGCGGCCCACCTGCTCGGCGCGGGACGCACCAGGCTGGTCGTGGTGACCGAGGGCGGGGGCGGGGCCCGGGCGTTCAGCCGCACCGGCTCGGTCGCGGTGCCCTCCGAGCCCGTCGACGTCGTCGACACCGTCGGGGCGGGCGACTCCTTCATGGGCGCGCTCATCGCCGTGACACTCGAGTGGGGGCTCGACCTCGACGACGACCGGCTGACCGCCCTGCTCCGGGCGGCGCACGGCGTCGCGGGCATCACCTGCTCGCGCCGCGGCGCTAACCCGCCGACGCGTCAGGAACTGCCTGCAGGCTGGCCCGCCGGCTGAGCTCGCCGTCCCTCTGCGCGCGGGCGGCGGCGAGCGCGTCACCGACCAGGTCGAGCACGCCCGGGTCGAACGCCATCCCGAGGTGGCTGGTGCGCACCTCGACGGTGCGGGCCTGCGGGTCGAGGCAGCTGCGCCAGTCGACGATGCCGTCGCGCCGGGAGAAGACCGACGTGAACGGCGTGCCCGCCACCAGAGGTGCGCGCGCCTCGTCCCAGCTCAGCCGCGCGCACTCACCGGACGTGCAGTCGGCCCCCATCAGGCCGCCCAGCCCGACCCGCTGCAGCCGCACCAGGACGGCCAGGTCGAGCAGCAGCAGGGAGTGTGCGGCTCCCGGCGCCAGCAACGGACTGCCGAGCGTGACGATGCCCTCGATGAGGTCGGGCCGGCGCGCGGCGAGGCCGCGCGCGAGCAGGCCACCGAGGCTGTGGCCCACGATCGAGACCGGGCGGCCGCGCTTGGTCGCGATCTCCTCGACGCGCCGCTCCAGCGCCTCGGTGGCGTCGCGGGTGCAGCCGACGTTGGCGTGGATGGCCGAGCGGTACGTGCGGTGCCCCCGCCGCCGCAGGTGCCGCGCCATCAGGCTGAGGCTCCCGTCGCCGGCCATGAACCCCGGCACTAGCACCACCGGCGCCTGGCCGGGCTGCGGGCTGCGGGCGGCGTACGGCGTGTCGTGGCGGGCCAGCCGGTCGCGGGTGGAGCGGCCGACGAAGCGGGCCGCCTCGGTCACCGCGCTCCCCTCGCGGGCGATGGCGCGCAGCCCGCGCGGGCCGGCGAAGCCTGGCGGGCACAGAAAGGCGGCCATCGGAGAACTCACATATGTGACGGTAACCACATTCGCCCCATGCGAAACATCTAACAGGCGTATCCGGGCCGATCCAGGCGGAGGGCAACACCCTCTCGGCCGCCGACCGGGTGTAACTCCACGTCGATAGAATCGGGGCGATGTCGACGGCCCCGCAGACCAGCCCCACGGATCCCTGCCCGTCCCCCGAGCGGTTCGTCACGCTGCGGACACCCCAGGGCGACCTCGAGCTGTGCTACCAGACCTTCGGCGACCCGGCCGACGAGACGGTCCTCCTCGTCATGGGACTTGGCGGTCCGATGACCTGGTGGGACGCGGCGTTCTGCCAGCGCCTCGCCGATCGCGGCTTCCACGTGGTCCGCTACGACAACCGCGACACCGGCCGCTCCAGCCGGGTCCAAGGGCGGGTGACCCTCCCCGGGATCGTCGGGTCGTTCCTCGGCCGATCCGGCCCGCCGCCGTACACCCTCGTCGACATGGCCGACGACGCCTTCGGCCTGCTCGACCACCTCGGCAGCGAGCGCGCGCACGTGGTCGGCATCTCGATGGGCGGCATGATCGCCCAGACCATGACGGTCGCCCGACCCGGGCGGGTCCGCTCGCTGACCTCGATCATGTCCACCACCGGCCGGCGCACGGTCGGCTGGCAGGACCCGCGCCTGCTGCCGATGTTGGTCGCCCGCCGCGCACACACCCGCGAGTCGTACGTCGCCGCATCGGCCCGGCTGTGGAAGGTGATCGGCTCGCCGCTCTACCCCGACCGCGCCGAGGACGTCCAGGAGCGGGCCGGCGAGACCTGGGACCGGGGCGTGAGCGCCTCGGGCGTGGCGCGGCAGATGAAGGCCATCCTGTCCGCCCCCGACCGGACCCGCCCGCTCCGCGACCTCGACGTCCCGTCCCTGGTCATCCACGGCACGAGCGACAGGATGGTCCACGTCTCGGGCGGCCGGGCGACGTCCCAGGCGCTGCGAGGCTCCGAGCTGCTGCTCGTCCCGGGCATGGGCCACGACGTGCCCAAGGACCTGCACGTCACGTTCGTCGACGCGATCGAGCGCACGGCGCGCCGGGCGTCCTGACCCCGGGTGGTCAGTCGGGCACCGACGCCACCAGCTCGTCCAGGGCGTCGGCGAGGTAGCCGACCATCTTCCACACGTCCGGCACCATCTCGCGGCAGGCGATGAAGCCGAAGTCGAGGTGGCCGTCGTAGGAGAACAGCGTGATGTTCAGACCGCCGGTCATGTCGGTGACGGCCGAGACCGGGTAGATCCCCTCGACCCGCGCGCCGGCGACGTACAGCGACCGCTGCGGGCCGGGCACGTTGCTGACGAACAGGTTGAAGGGCACACCGGGCAGCGTCGCCAGGCGGAACAGAGCCCGCGCGGCGAGACCGGACAGCGCGGTCGGGATGGCCGTCGACAGGTCCTGCAGCAAGGTCGCCGGGACCGCCTGGAAGTGCCGCTTGGCCTGCAGCATCGACCGGCGCATCGACTCCGCGCGCTCGACCGGGTCCGCGACGTCGGTCGGCAGCGCCGCGACCATGACCGAGACCTGGTTGCCGAGCTCGCCCCGCTGGTCCTTGGTGCGCACCGAGACGGGTACGGCGGCCACCAGCGGCGACGTCGGCAGCGCGTCGTGGTCGAGCAGCCAGCGGCGCAGCGTGCCGGCGGTCAGCGCCATGACCACGTCGTTGACGGTCATCCCGTAGTGGTTGCGCACCCGCTTCACGTCCGCCAGCGGCACCGACCCGAAGGCGAACCGCCGGTGCGCGGTGATCGGCCCGTTCAGCGGCGTGCGCGGCGCGCGCAGGTCACGGGCGTCGAGGTCGGGCACGTGCTGGCCGAGCGCGCGGCCGACCATGCCCGCCGTGGTGCTGACCAGGCGGACGCCGGGCACGCCGGCGGCGCCGGGGAGCTGGTCGAGGTAGCTCAGCGACTTCGGCACGCTGCGCACCACCTCGAGCGGGTTCATCGCCAGCGAGCGAAGCCCCCGCCCGACCAGGTCGACCGTCGACGGCATCGGCCGCGGCACGAACGGCTCGGCCTCCGGCTCGACCTCGCGCGGCTCCGGCGTGAGGTCCATGATCGTCTCGATGATCTCGGAGCCGGAGACGCCGTCGATCGCGGCGTGGTGGATCTTGGAGTAGAACGCCGCCTTGCCGTCCTCGAGGCCGGTGATGACGTAGCCCTCCCACAGCGGCCGCGACCGGTCGAGCTGGCGGGCGTGGATGCGTGCGACCTGCTCGCCGAGCTGCTCCCGGCTGCCCGGTGACGGCAGCGCGAGCTCGCGCAGGTGGAACTCCAGGTCGAAGTGCGGGTCGTCCACCCAGTACGGCCGGCCGAGGCCGAGCGGCACCTCGACCAGCCGCTGCCGCAGCGGCGCGGCGAGGTGCAGCCGCGGCTCCAGCAGGTCGCGGACGGTCTCGACGTTCCACACGCCGCCCGGCGCCGTGGCCGGGTCGACGACGATGAGGCTGCCCACGTGGCCGACGGTGGTGGGCGACTCGACGTTCAGGAACTGCGCGTCGAGCGACGAGAGCTGGCGCATGCTCCCCTCCTCTGGGGTGGTCGCTGAGACGACGACGCCCGGGCCCGGCGTGGCCGGGTCCGGGCGTCGAACGGTATCTGGCTACTCGCTGAGGCGCGCGCCGGACTCGGTGTCGAACACGTGCACCTTGGCCGGGTCGGTCGTGACGTAGAGCGTCTCGCCCTTCTGCACGGAGTCGCGGGCGCTGACCCGGATGATGATGTCGTGCGGGGTGCCCTCGACGCCGCTGGTGCCGTAGACGAAGCCGTCGGCGCCGAGCTCCTCGACGACGGTGACGGTGACCGGGAGGCCGCCGTCGTTCTCGCCGACGATGCGCCAGGCCTCGGGCCGCACGCCGACGGTGACGTTGCCCTGCATCTTCTTCGCGGCGGTCGGGTCGACCGGCACGTGGTAGTTGCCGAGCTTGACCTCGCCGTTGTCGGCGACGCCCTCCATGAGGTTCATCTGCGGGGAGCCGATGAAGCCGGCGACGAACAGGTTGGCCGGCTTGTCGTAGAGCCGCAGCGGGGTGTCGACCTGCTGGAGCTCGCCGAGCTTCATGACCGCGACCCGGTCGCCCATCGTCATGGCCTCGACCTGGTCGTGGGTGACGTAGACGGTCGTGACGCCGAGGTCGGACTGCAGCTTGGCGATGTCGGTGCGGGTCTGCACGCGCATCTTCGCGTCGAGGTTCGACAGCGGCTCGTCCATGCAGAACACCTGCGGCTGGCGCACGATCGCGCGTCCCATGGCCACGCGCTGGCGCTGACCACCGGAGAGGGCCTTCGGCTTGCGCTCGAGGTACTCGGTCAGCCCGAGGATCTTCGCGGCGTCGTCGACACGCTTGCGACGCTCGTCGGCCGGGACCTTGGCCATCTTCAGCGCGAACGCCATGTTGTCGGCGACGGACATGTGCGGGTAGAGCGCGTAGTTCTGGAAGACCATCGCGATGTCACGGTCCTTGGGCGGGACCTTCGTGACGTCGCGGTCACCGATGAAGATGTGACCGGAGTTGACCTCCTCGAGGCCCGCCAGCATGCGCAGCGTCGTGGACTTGCCGCAGCCGGAGGGGCCGACGAGGACCATGAACTCGCCGTCCTCGATCTTGAGGTCGATGCCCGGGACGGCCGGGCTGTCTGCGCCGGGGTACCAGCGTTGGGCCTTCTCGAAAGTGATCGTGGCCATGGGGTAGTGCTCCCTTCACCGGCAGGTACGTGCCGGACGATCCGTAGTGAAGTGACGGCGCTCACAGTAGCGGCACGGTCGTCGACCGCGCCATCAGCGGGCCCGCAGGACGGACGTACCCCGCGCCACGGGCATCGGAACCCGGACCACGCTCGGGCCCTGCTCCTTGGTGTCGAGCAGCATCTCCACCGCCCGCGCCCCGAGGTCGGCGTACGGGATCGCCACCGACGTCAGCCTCGGCCGCAGCCAGCCGGCCAGCTCGGAGCCGTCGAACGACACCACGGACACGTCGTCGGGCACGACGAGCCCGTGCTCGGCCAGCGCCTGGAACGTGCCCAGGGCGACCCGGTCGTTGAGGCAGACGAGGCCCGCGGCGCGGCCGCCGTCACGCAGGAACCCGTCGACGACGTCGAACGCCGGCGCGACGTCCCACGGGCACGAGAGCACGCCGGCCAGGTCACGGCCGGCCTCGCGCAGCGCGTCCCTGATCCCGTCGAGCCGCAGCGGTCCGGCGAGCGAGCCGCCCTCGCTCGACATCTCGCCGACGACGTGGATCTCGCCGGGCACCTCGCCGGCCAGCAGCTCGGCGACGGCGGTTCGGCCGCCTTCGTACTCGTCGGGCAGCACCGCGGGCAGCTGGGTGGCCCGGTCGACGCAGTTGAGCAGCACCACCCGCTGCTGGCGCAAGGGGCGCGGCACGCTCACCTCGGACGTGGCCAGCGTGGCGTAGATGATCCCGTCGACGTGCCGGTCGAGCATCTCCTCGACGAGCAGCGCCTCGAGCTGCGGGTCGCCCTGCGACTCCCCGATGACGATCAGGTGGGCGAGCATCCGCGCCGCGGCGCTCGCACCGGTGAGCATCTGGCTCGCGAAGGAGCCGCCCGCGACCAGGTCGGAGATCACCCCGACGGTGCGGGTGGTCGAGGTGCGCAGGCTGCGCGCGCTCGGGTTCGGCCGGTAGCGCAGGTCGGCCGCCGCCTTCAGCACCCGGTCCTGTGTCGCCGGCGCGATCCGCATCTGCGCCGACCGCCCGTTCAGGATGTACGACGCCGTGGTCGCCGAGACCCCGGCCCGACGGGCCACGTCGCTCAACGTGGACTTGCGCACGGTCGCCACCGCCGCACCACCTCCCCTCCGCGTCCACCCGCGAGTCGGCCCGGACGTCGCGACGGAAGCGCGGGATCCGGGCAGGAAGAAACGGTTGGGTCACCGTTCCGCCACGAGATGTCCTGATCCTTGACACTCGTCCGACGGTGACGCCATGATCCTGCTGATTCGATTCAGCATGTGGTGAGGGTCACACTACGCCCAGCCGACGCACGTCGTCCAAGGGCTCACCAACCGAGGAGGGCACATGAATTTTCGCGCCAACCGGGTCCGGCGTGGCGTGGCGATCGTCGCCACAGCCGGCGCCGCACTCACGCTCACCGGCTGCCTGGGCAGCGGGTCGGGTGGCGGAGGCAGCGAGGACGACACCGTCACGATCTGGACGAGCATGGACGCGCCGATCGTCGAGGGGCTGGAGAAGAGCCTGGGCGAGAAGGCCGACGAGGCCGGCATCGACGTCAAGTGGGAACGCGTCACCGGCATCGACAAGCTGATCATGACCAAGCTCAACGCGAGCGACAAGCCGGACATCGCGATCGTGCCGCAGCCCGGCGTCGTCGCCAACATCGTCAAGCGCGGCGGCGCCCAGCCGCTCGACGACGTGGTCGACATGGGCGCTCTCCAGGACAGCATGCTGCCGGGCATCGTCGACGCCGGCATGGTCGACGGGAAGTACTACGGCCTGCAGGTCAACGCCAACGTCAAGAGCCTGGTCTTCTACCCCAAGAAGGCTTGGGACGCGGCCGGCTACGAGGCCCCGGAGACGCTCGACGACCTCGAGGCGCTGAC
Source organism: Nocardioides iriomotensis (assembly GCF_004168035.1). GTDB lineage: Bacteria > Actinomycetota > Actinomycetes > Propionibacteriales > Nocardioidaceae > Nocardioides_B > Nocardioides_B iriomotensis. Next base: position 140,278 of record NZ_SDPU01000012.1, read on the forward strand.
CGAGCAGATCAAGAGCGACGGCACCCCACCCTGGTGCCTGGGCATCTTCTCCGAGGGCGCGGTCGGCTGGCCGGCCACCGACTGGATCGAGGACCTCGTGGCCCGGGTCGGCGGCGAGGACACCTACAACGGCTGGGTCGACGGCGAGGTCAAGTTCAACTCGCCCGAGGTCAAGGAGGCCGCGACCTGGTTCGAGGACACGGTGCTCGCCGAGGGCAACGTGCTCGGTGGCCGGCGCGGCGTCGCCAGCATCGACTTCGGTTCGGCCGGCAACCCGATGTTCGAGGACAAGCCCGGCTGCTGGATGTTGAAGCAGGGCACGTTCATCACCGGCTTCTTCCCGGACGACGTCCAGAGCAACCTGGACGAGGAGGTCGGCGTCTTCGGCTTCCCGCCCATGGAGTCCGGCGGTGAGAACTACGTCGTCGGCGGCGGCGACCTCGCCACCATGCTCAGCGACGACGACAACACCAAGGAAGTCATGAAGATGCTGTCGGAGACCGACGTCGGCGCCGAGGCGGCCAAGACCGGTGCTTACATCTCCCCGCACCAGGACTTCGACCCGGAGGCGTACCCGAACGAGATCATGAAGACCGCGTACACCACCGCGACCGAGGCCAACGCCTTCCTGTTCGACGGTTCGGACCAGATGCCCGGCGAGGTCGGCGCGGGCACGTTCTGGAGCGAGATGACCGCCTGGGTGACCGGCGACACGGACCTCGACACGGCGCTGCAGAACATCGACGACAGCTGGCCCGCCAGCTGACGTCCGCGGGGCTCGCGGGGCGGGCGCTGAGGCGTCCGTCCCCGCGGCTCCGGTCTCCCACCACCGGCTGACGGCCGGCACAGAAAGGGTCCGCTCATGTGGCTCAAGGCCATCAACACGATCCTTACCGTCATCGTCGGCATCGGCGTGGCGGTCTTGCTCTACTGGCTCCTCAACAAGATCGCAGAGCTCCTGCCGTCGAGGCTCGAGGACAAGATCAAGCCCTGGCTCTACATCCTCCCGGCGTACCTCGCCCTCGTCGTCTACCTGATCTATCCCACGATCGTCGCGTTCATCAAGAGCTTCCAGGACGCGACGAGCACGGAGTGGGTCGGGTTCGCCAACTTCGAGGCGCTGCTCACCAACGCCGGCTTCCAGCAGACGCTCTTCAACACCGTGCTCTGGATGATCATCGTCCCGACGGTCACGATCATCCTGGGTCTCGGGATCGCGGTGCTCGCCGACCGGCTCCAACCCCGCTACGAGAACCTCTCGAAGACCATCGTCTTCATGCCGATGGCGATCAGCATGGTCGGCGCCGCCACGGTGTGGCGCTTCGTCTACGCGTACCGTCCCGCGGGGTCGGACCAGGTGGGCCTCCAGAACGCCATCATCACCAGTCTCGGCGGCGACCCGGTCCCGTGGCTGCAGCAGAGCCAGTTCCACCTCAACAGCCTGCTGCTGATGGTGATGCTGCTGTGGGCACAGATCGGCTTCGGCATGGTGCTGCTGTCGGGTGCGATCAAGGGCGTGCCCACCGACACGCTCGAGGCCGCCCGCATCGACGGCGCCGACGAGCGGCAGACCTTCTTCCGGGTCGTCGTGCCGCAGATCAAGGGCACGATCGTCACGGTCTTCATCACCACGCTGATCTCGGCCATGAAGACCTTCGACGTGGTCTACGTGATGACGTCGGGCCAGTTCAACACCAACATCCTGGGCGTCGAGTTCTACCGACAGCTGACCAGCAACTTCAACAACGGCGCGGCCTCGGCCATCGTCGTGCTGCTGCTGATCGCCACCTTCCCGGTGATGCTCTACCAGGTGAAGCACTTCCGCGAGGAGGCGGCGCGATGAGCGGCACGACCAGCACCACCCCGGCGACGGCCACCACGTCGCAGAAGACCCCGCGCAAGGCGCCGAGCAGCCGCGAGGGCAACCCCGCCAAGGCCGGCTGGTTCGCCCGGATCACCCTGGCCGTCATCTGCTTCCTGTGGATCGTGCCGGTCGTCGGTCTGTTCATCACGTCGTTCCGTGGTGAGACCGAGGCCAACAGCACCGGCTGGTGGACGGTGTTCACCAACCCCGGCGGCTTCGGCTTCGTCGGGTTCGACAACTACACCCAGGCGAACGCCACGGCCGATCTCGGGAACGCGTTCATCAACAGCGTGGCGATCGCGCTGCCGGCGACGTTCATCCCGCTGCTGGTCTCCGCGTTCGCGTCGTACGCGTTCACCTTCATGCACTTCCCCGGCCGGGACGCGCTGTTCCTGATCGTGGTCGCGCTGCTGGTGATCCCCAACTACGTCGCGTTCGTGCCGATCCTGGACCTCTACGGCAGCCTCGGACTCTCGGGCACGTTCCCGGCGGTGTGGTTGTTCCACATCGGGTTCGGCATGTCGCTGGCGATCTACATCCTGCGCAACTACATGGGGACGCTGCCGCTGAGCGTCATCGAGTCCGGACGCATCGACGGCGCCAGCCACTTCCAGACGTTCTGGCGCCTGATCCTGCCGATGTCCATGCCCGCCCTCGCGTCGTTCGCGATCTTCCAGTTCCTGTGGGTCTGGAACGACCTGTTCGTCGCGCTGGTGTTCATCGGCCCCGGCGAGAACTCCCCGATGACCGTCTCGATCCAGAACACCCTGCTGTCGCAGCAGGGCGCGGGCTGGAACCTCGTGACGGCGGGCGGCTTCTTCTCGATGATCGTGCCGATCATCGTGTTCCTCTCGATGCAGCGCTTCTTCGTCCGCGGACTGACCGCGGGCGCGGTGAAGGGCTGACCTTCCGGGAGGATCGACCAGCGCACGACCACGCGGGCGGCCGGGACGACTGTCCCGGCCGCCCGTGCCATGACCACCACCTCTCCCGCACCGAGGAGCCCCGAGCATGCTCTTCCCGCCCGACGCGACCCGGGTCACCGGCCTCGACCTCCGCGAGGACGACGGGCTGCCGTCCGTCCACTGGGTCGGGGTGGTGCCGGACGACCGCTTCGGAGGCGGCTCCGCCAGCGACGGCGGTCCGGGCACCCCGCTGCTGGGCGAGCACGCGCACGCCCGGTTCACCCGGCCGCACCTGCGCGGCCACCGGGTGGACCCCCAGGGCGGCACCGGCCGGTCCTGGACGACCCGCTTCGAGCCGCGCGCCACGACCGTCGACACCGTCGAGGACGACCCGCTGGTCCGCGCCCGGCTGCGGGTCGAGGCCGCCGACGAGGCGGCCGGGCTGTCGCTCGTCGCGGAGGTCGAGTCGGTCGCCGGCGGGGCGCTGCGGGTCCGCTACGCCCTGACCAACGACGCCACGGACAGCTACGTCGTCGACGGGCTCGAGGTCGCGCTGCCCGTCGCCGACCATCTCGTCGAGGTGCTCGACTTCACCGGCCGCCACGAGCGCGAGCGCTCCCCGCAGCGGCACCGGGTGACCGACGGGCTCTGGCTGCGCGAGAGCCGCGGCGGCCGCCCGGGCCTGGCCGCGGCCACGATGGTCGTCGTCGGTACGCCGGGCTTCGGCACGACGCACGGCGAGGTCGTCGGCGTGCACGTCGCCTGGAGCGGCAACTCGCTGCTGCGGGTGGAGCGCGACCCGGCCACCGCGACGACCGTGGGCGGCGGAGAGCTGCTCCAGCCCGGCGAGGTGGCGCTCTCCCCCGGCGCGACGTACACGACGCCCTGGGTGATCGTCGCCGCCGCCGACGACGGGCTCGACGGTCTCGCCGCGGGCTTCCACGGCTACCAGCGGGCCCTCGCCGCGCACCCGGCGCGCCAGCCGGTCGTGCTCAACGTCTGGGAGGCGGTCTACTTCGACCACGACCTCGACCGGCTCCAGGGCATCGCCGACCGGGCGGCCCGGGTCGGCGTCGAGCGGTTCGTCCTCGACGACGGCTGGTTCCGGAACCGCCGCGACGACAACGCCGGCCTCGGCGACTGGTGGGTCGACGAGGAGGTCTGGCCCGACGGGCTCACCCCGCTCGTGGACCACGTGCGCGAGCTGGGCATGGAGTTCGGGCTGTGGTTCGAGCCCGAGATGGTCAACCCCGACAGCGACCTGTTCCGCGCGCACCCCGACTGGATCCTCTCCTCCGGCGACCGGATGCCGCTGCCGCACCGCCAGCAGCAGGTGCTCGACCTCTCCCGGCCCGAGGTCTGGGACTTCCTGTTCGAGCGGGTGCACGCCGTGCTCGACGCCTACCCGATCTCCTACGTGAAGTGGGACCACAACCGCGAGCTGCTCGAGGCCGGCTCAGGCCGGGTCGGCGGCGCGCCGGCCGCGCGCGCCCAGACCGAGGGGTTCTACCGGCTGCTCGACGCGCTCGCCGAGGCGCACCCCGACGTCGCCTGGGAGTCCTGCGCCTCCGGCGGCGGCCGCGTCGACCTCGGTGTCGCGGAGCGGGTGCAGCGGTTCTGGACCTCCGACATGACCGACGCGGTCGCGCGGCAGCAGATCCAGCGCTGGACGACGCAGCTGCTGGCCCCGGAGTACGTCGGCGCGCACATCTCCTCGCACACCTCCCACACGACCGGACGCACGCTGACCCTCGACTTCCGCGCGGCCACGGCGCTGTTCGGGTCGTTCGGCATCGAGTGGGACCTCATGGAGGCCCAGGACGAGGACCTCGACGCCATCGCGCACTGGGTGGCGCGCTACCAGACGTTCCGCGGGCTGCTGCACTCCGGCCGGGTGGTGCGCCCGGAGTCGTCCGACCCGGCCGTGCTGCTGCACGGCGTCGTCGCGCAGGACGGCTCCGAGGCGCTGGTCGCGCACGTGCAGATGGACGAGTCGGCGCACAACCGCGGCGTGCACGTCCGGGTCCCCGGCCTCGACCCCACAGCGTCGTACCGGCTGGCGTGGGAAGGTCCGTATGACGAGAAGGAGGTCAGCATGTCGGCGCCGATGCCCGCGCACGGCCCGCTCGGCACGGACGAGGCGACCGGCAGCCTGCTGGACCTGCGCGGCTTCTGGATGCCGCGGCGCAAGCCGGAGACGGTCACGCTGGTGCACGTGACCCGGGTGTGAGCGCTACCGGTTGGTGATGCCGAGCCGGTTGCGGGTCGTGCCAGGGAGGTCCTTGCGCTTGACGTCGACGCCGGCCATCAGCGCCAGTCCCTTGATCCGGACGACCGGCGAGTCGGGGCGGATGTCGGGCGTGACCTTGGAGCGCGCCTCGCCGAACGCCCCCATGATGCCGACACCCTCGACGATCACCTGGGTCCACGGGTTCACGACGATCTCGACGCCGGCCATGATCGCGTAGGCCTCGATGACGGTCTCCTGCGCGGAGAACTGCGCCTCGCGCAGGTCGAGGGTGATGCTGCCCATCATCGTGAACGCGTTGTGCTTCGCCGGCACCTGCCAGACCCCGCGGCGGGTGCAGTCGCCCATGATCGAGAACGACGACTCGTGGACGGTGGCCGGCACCTGCGGCGCCTGCGGGCGCGGGGCGGGCGCGACGGCGTGCTGGACGCCGGCGACGGGCAGGTCGGCGGTGATCGGGACCAGGTCGCCGTAGGTCTTGGCGGCGTAGGTCGCCTCGAGCCGCTCGTCGAGCTCCTCGAGGTCGATGCGGCCCTCACCCGCGGCCTTGCGCAGCACCTCGGCGACCTTGTGGCGGTCGTCGTCGGAGATGCGCAGCCGGCTGGGGTCGCCCACCGGGCCCACCGGCCGCCGCTGCAGCCCACCCTGTCCGTCCATGCGGCCCAGCCTAATCGCTCGGATCCAGCGGGATTAGGCTCCTTCGACATGAGCGGCGATCCTCAGTTCCAGTACTCCGACCTCCTGCCGACCGGCGCCGACGAGACGCCGTACCGCCTGGTGACCACCGAGGGGGTCAGCACCTTCGAGGCCGGCGGCCAGCAGTTCCTGAAGGTCGAGCCCGAGGCGCTCCGGCTGCTCACCGACGAGGCGATGCACGACATCGCCCACTTCCTGCGTCCGGCTCACCTCGCGCAGCTGCGCCGGATCATCGACGACCCGGAGGCGAGCGGCAACGACCGGTTCGTCGCCCTGGACCTGCTCAAGAACGTCAACATCTCCGCCGGCGGCGTGCTGCCGATGTGCCAGGACACCGGCACCGCGATCGTGATGGGCAAGAAGTCCGAGCGCGTGCTCACCGGCGCCGACGACGGCGAGTGGATCAGCAAGGGCGTGTACGACGCGTACACCCGGCTGAACCTCCGCTACTCCCAGCTCGCGCCGCTGACGATGTGGGAGGAGAAGAACACCGGCACCAACCTGCCCGCGCAGGTCGAGCTCTACAGCACGCCCGGCACCGGCGACCCCGCCTACAAGTTCCTGTTCATGGCCAAGGGCGGGGGCTCCGCCAACAAGTCCTTCCTCTACCAGGAGACGAAGGCCGTCCTGAACCCCACGCGGATGCTGGAGTTCCTCGACGAGAAGATCCGCTCGCTCGGCACCGCCGCCTGCCCGCCGTACCACCTCGCGGTGGTCATCGGCGGCACCTCCGCGGAGTACGCGCTGAAGACCGCGAAGTACGCCTCCGCCCACTACCTCGACAACCTGCCGACCGAGGGCTCGATGTCCGCCCACGGCTTCCGGGACGTGGAGCTCGAGGAGGAGGTCTTCAAGCTCACCCAGTCGTTCGGGATCGGCGCGCAGTTCGGCGGCAAGTACTTCTGCCACGACGTCCGCGTCGTGCGGCTGCCCCGCCACGGCGCCTCCTGCCCGGTCGCGATCGCGGTGTCCTGCTCGGCCGACCGGCAGGCGCTCGGCAAGATCACCGCCGAGGGCGTGTTCCTCGAGCAGCTCGAGCGCGACCCGGCGAAGTACCTCCCCGACACCACCGACGAGAAGCTCTCGGTGTCCGGCTCCGAGGACGTCGTACGGATCGACCTCAACCGGCCGATGGACGAGATCCGGGCCGAGCTGTCGAAGCACCCGGTGAAGACCCGGCTGTCGCTGACCGGCCCGCTCGTCGTGGCGCGCGACATCGCGCACGCCAAGATCAAGGAGCGGCTCGACGCCGGCGAGGGCATGCCGCAGTACATGAAGGACCACGCCGTCTACTACGCCGGCCCGGCCAAGACGCCCGAGGGCTACGCCTCGGGCTCGTTCGGGCCGACGACGGCGGGCCGGATGGACTCCTACGTCGACCAGTTCCAGGCCGAGGGCGGCTCCATGGTGATGCTGGCCAAGGGCAACCGGTCCGTGCAGGTGACCCGCGCCTGCGACACCCACGGCGGCTTCTACCTCGGCTCGATCGGCGGCCCGGCCGCCCGGCTGGCGCAGGACTGCATCAAGCACGTCGAGGTGCTGGAGTACCCCGAGCTCGGCATGGAAGCGGTCTGGAAGATCGAGGTCGAGGACTTCCCGGCCTTCATCGTCGTGGACGACAAGGGCAACGACTTCTTCGCCGAGACGCAGAAGCCGATCGCGCTGACCGTCCGCACCCGCTCGGCCGAGAAGGTCTGAGCCGGTCCGGGCGCCGACCAGTCAGGCGGGGTCCCGCTCGCGCAGCACCTCACGTCGCCGTGCCCGGTATCGACCGGTCGACTCCCCGACGGGGGCGGGGTGGCGGTGACCGGGCCCGCCGAGGTGGCACGAGAGGATGAGGCCGTGACGGCAGTACGGCTCAGCGACGTGGCGGCCCGTGCCGGCGTCTCGGTCAAGACCGTCAGCAACGTGGTGAACGGCTACGAGCACGTCCGCCCGGAGACCCGGGCCCGGGTGCAGGCCGCCCTCGACGAGCTCGGCTACCGGCCCAACCTCTCCGCGCGCAGCCTTCGGCAGGGCCGCTCCGGCCTCGTCGCCCTGGCCGTCCCCGCGCTCGACGTGCCCTACTTCGCCGAGCTCGCGAGCTCGGTCGTCGCCGCGGCCACCGAGCTGGGCTGGACCGTCCTGGTCGACCAGACCGACGGCGACGCCGGCCGGGAGCGCGACGTCGCCGCCGGGCTGAGCGGGCACCTGATCGACGGTCTGATCCTCAGTCCCGTCGCCCTCGGCGCGGCCGACCTGCGCCGCAGCGAGCGGGACGTGCCGCTGGTGCTCATCGGCGAGCGGATCAGCGACGGCGCCATCGACCACGTCGCCGTCGACAACGTCGCGGCGTCCCGCACCGCGACCGAGCACGTGCTCTCGCTCGGCCGCACCCGAGTCGCCGCGCTCGGCTTCCAGGCCGCGGACCACGCGCACTCGGGGGTCGCTGCGCTGCGGCGCCAGGGGTACGTCGCCGCGCTCGGCGCCGCGGGCCTCGCGGCGGACCCGACCTGGACCCCCGAGATCAGCAGCTACACCCGGGCCGAGGGCGCCGCGGCCACCGAGGCCCTGCTGGCGGGGGCCGAGCGGCCGGACGCGATCTTCGCCTTCAACGACGAGCTCGCCCTCGGCGCCCTGCACGTGCTGGCCCGGCACGGCCTCCGGGTGCCCGACGACGTCGCGGTCGTGGGGTTCGACGACATCGAGGACGGCCGCTACGCGAACCCGCCGCTCAGCACCGTCTCCCCCGACAAGGCCGCGCTGGCCCGCGAGGCCGTGCAGCTGCTGCAGCGGCGGATCGCCGAGCCGTCGACGCCGACCCGCGACGTCCAGGTGCCCTTCGAGCTGCTCGCCCGCGACTCCACGATCGGCCGCCGGTAGCCTGGCCCGCCATGGGGGACCACTTCTCGCTCGACGTCGACGCCGACGTCGTCGCGGCGGCGGCGCGCCGGCTCGGTGAGCGCGGCGACCACCTCCGCGGCCGGGGCCGGACGACGAGCTCGGCGCCCGACCGCTGGCGGTCCGGCTGGTCGAGCAGGACGTCGACCACCGTCGGCGAGGAGGCCAGGACGCTGGGCGGACACCTGACCACGTTCGCCGGGAAGCTCGACGCCGCCGGCGACGCGGTCGGCCGGCTCGCCGAGGATCTCGCGCACGCCCAGGGCGTCGAGATCCCCGACCTCAACCGGCGCTGGGCCGCGGCGGACGCCGCCTACGACGACGCGGTCGCCGCGGCCGACGCACGCCACGACCGGCAGGTGGCCGGCATCCCCGCGGACACCCCGCCCCAGGTGCGCCGGATGATCCGAATGGACCTCGACGACTCGCGCACGTCGGGCGTCTCGTCGGCGAGCACGGCGCGCACCGCCGCCCAGGACAAGCTGACCCTCGAGTTCGACGACGTCCGCGACCGGCTCCGGCGGCACGCCGTCCGGGTCTCCCAGGCGCTCACGCAGGCGGTCGCCGTACCCGTGCCGCCGGCGCTCGTCGCGGCCTACCGCGCCGCGCAGGGCAACGTGCTCGCCCAGTGGCTGTGGAACCGCGGCGGCAGCGCCCTGACCGACCTGCTGACCGCGGCGGAGCAGCAGCTCGGCGGCCCGATGGACGAGCTGGCCGGCCGGCTGCAGGACCCGCCCGACGACTACGCCGGGATCCAGGCGCTGCTGGCCCGGGCCCGCGAGCTCGGGGTGCCGCCGGACCAGTACGCCCCGACGCTGCGGGAGTACTGGAACCACCGCGCGGCCGAGGTGGCCGGCATCGACCTCGCCGCCTGGGACCCGACCCTGGGCGCCGACGCCAACCGCGACATCATCGTCGAGGTCTACGAGTACTACGCCCGGCTCTACCTCGACCACCCCGACCTGCAGTGGGCCGGCATGGCGAACATGATCGGCCCGTCGTTCGCGGCCGGCTTCTTCGACCTCGCGCAGTTCCGCCGCATCGGCGAGTCCGTCGGCGACCTCCCGCCGGCGTTGCGCGGCGCGGTGCCCCCGGGCGTGGACCAGCTCGCGGACCTCAGCGTCGAGGAGCTGCGGTTCTTCGAGACGACCTTCCTCGACATGCAGCAGCAGATCTTCTTCGACCAGGGCGCGATGCACCAGGCGTACGTCGACGGCGGGATGGCGGCGATCGAGGAGATGGTCGCGGCCGGGATCATCCCGCCCGAGATCGGCGATGCCTGGGCCGACGTGGACAGCGGCGTACCGGCGCGGGTCGCGGCCGGCAACGTGCGGTTCCTGCTGCGCGAGCAGCAGGACATCATCGACGACGACTACCAGGTGATGTACGACCACTCCCCGACCGGGCCCGCGATGACCTGGGCGATGACGTTGATCGGCGCGCCGTCGATCCCCGACGCCCAGGGCTACGCCGACGTCTTCCCGCTCACCGTCGGCTTCGACACGCCCGGCCCCGAGAACATCGGCACCCCGAGCTCGATCTTCGGCCGGCCGATCCCGCACGTCTCCGTCGACAACCCGACGCAGGTGCACGTCACGGTGGAGACGCCGCTGCCCGACGGCAACATCGCCCACTTCGACGACCGGTGGGCGCTGATCGAGCAGGACACCCTGCCGCGCTACCAGGACCTGCTGGCGCGGGACCCCGACCGGGCCCGCGCCATCATCGGCAGCAGCGTCGAGGACCGGATCGCCGACTATCGGATGACCGAGCGGATCGACGAGATCATCGGGCAGATGCTGGACTGGGACGTCGATGTCGACCAGTAGCCGCCCTGTCGGACCACCCACCAGGAGGACCGTGCGCACGCTCGGGAGCGCCCTCACCGCCCTCGCCCTGACCCTCACCCTCGGAGGCTGCAACGTGACCGTCGGCAACTCGGACCGCCAGGCCCAGCGCGACGCGATCGCCGACGTGGTCGGCGACGGCGAGCTCACCCTCGACCTGTCGTCACCGCCCTCGCGCGACGACCTCGCGCTGGCCGAGGGGCGCAGGACCGTGATCCTCGAGCGCGAGGGCGGCCAGCCCTACGACCTCACCGTGGTGTTCGGCGACGGCACCCGGCTCGCCACGAGCGTCGAGTGGATCAGCGTCACCGCCCCCGACGCCGAGAGCGACCCGACCCAGCTGGTGGCCCGCCGGGCGGGTGACGACCTCGACGGTGTCCGGGTGGCGCTCGACGAGGCCGTCGCCGACCTCGGCGTCGACGCGGGCGAGGCCGACCGGGTCTACGGCGACGTCGCCGGGGCCGGCGGGGGCGCCGCCGACGTGCAGCGCAGCGTCACCACGTCGGTCTCCGCCCCCGAGCGGCTGAGCATCCAGCCGATCGGCAAGGCGAACCGTGAGGAGTACGTCGTCAACTACACCGTCGAGTGGGGCCGCTCGTGACCGACCAGCCGATCCACGTCGACCCCGCGGTGCTCGCGGGCGTCAAGGACGAGTTCCGCGCGCTCGGCCGCGAGCTGCGCGACGCGCCCGATGGGGTACGCCGCGACGCGGCGCGGGTGCGGGAGGGGGCCGGCGAGCTCGGCGACCTCCTCGCCGACGGCGTCGCGGCCTTCGAGCTGTCCTGGCAGGCCGCGTTCGACGCGACCAGCGAGACCTCCGGCCACATCGCCGCGAACGTCGGCGGGTTCACCCTCGACCTCGAGGCGCTCGACCTCGGCAACAGCTGACGGATGGCCTCCGAACAGGTCGCTCGCGCCGAGTCCGAGCGGGGCGAGGTCGTGCTGCTGCGGCGCGAGTCCGGCGCGGTCGAGCTGCGGGTCAACGGCGTGTTCGTCATGGACACCGTCGAGACGTCCACCGAGCAGGCGCTGGCGACCCGGGCGCTCGCCGTCGTCAACGAGCCCCGGGCCGTCCTCGTCGGCGGGCTCGGCCTCGGCTTCACCGCCCACGCGGTGCTCGCCGACCCGCGGGTCGAGAAGGTCGCGGTCGTCGAGATCGAGGAGGCACTCGTCGGCTGGATGCGCGACGGGACCGTGCCGCACGGACCGTCCTACCTCGCCGACGAGCGGCTGACGGTCGTGGTCGCGGACGTCCGCGCCGCCGTCGCCGAGGCCACCCCGGCGTCGTACGACCTCGTGCTGCTGGACGTCGACAACGGCCCCGGCTACCTCGTCCACGACAGCAACGCGGAGGTGTACGGCGCGACGTTCCTGCGCCGGGTGCACGACCTGCTACGGCCCGGCGGCGCCCTCGTCGTCTGGTCGGCGGCCGCCGCGCCGGAGCTCGGCGAGGCGGTCGCGGAGGTGTTCGGCGCGGTGGTGCCGGTGCCGTTCGACGTCGACCTGCAGGGGCGGGCCGAGCACTACTGGCTGTACCGGGCCCGTCGCTGACCCGCGCTAACGTCGGTCGCATGGCGCGCATCGAGCACGACAGCATGGGTGAGGTCGAGGTCCCGGACGAGGCGCTCTGGCGGGCGCAGACGCAGCGGGCGGTCGAGAACTTCCCGATCAGCGGCACCCGGCTGGAGGCCGACCACGTCAAGGCGCTCGCGCAGGTCAAGGCCGCGGCCGCGAAGGTCAACGCCGACCTCGGAGTCATCGGCGCCAAGCAGGCGCAGGCGATCCGCGACGCCGCCGCCGCGATCGTCGACGGCGAGCACCTCGACCACTTCCCGATCGACGTGTTCCAGACCGGCTCCGGCACCTCGTCGAACATGAACATGAACGAGGTCCTCGCCTCGCTCGCCGCCCGCGCCGGCGTCGACGTGCACCCCAACGACCACGTCAACGCCAGCCAGTCGAGCAACGACACGTTCCCGACCTCGATCCACGTCGCCGCGACGAGCGCCACGACCCACCAGCTGCTGCCCGCGCTCGACCACCTCGCGTCCACGCTGGAGGCCAAGGCCGACGAGTTCGCCGAGACGGTGAAGGCCGGCCGCACGCACCTCATGGACGCGACACCGGTGATGCTCGGGCAGGAGCTCGGCGGGTACGCCGCCGCCCTGCGCCTCGGCATCGAGCGGCTCGAGGCCGTGCTCCCCCGCGTCGCCGAGCTGCCCCTCGGCGGCACCGCCGTCGGCACCGGCATCAACACGCCGCCGGGCTTCGCCGCCGCCGTGATCGAGGAGCTCGCGTCGAGCACCGGGCTGCCGTTCACCGAGGCCCGCAACCACTTCGAGGCACAGGGTGCGCGCGACGGCCTCGTCGAGCTCTCCGGCCAGCTCCGCACGGTCGCCGTGTCGCTGACCAAGCTGTGCAACGACCTGCGCTGGATGTCGTCCGGCCCGCGCACCGGCCTCGCCGAGATCAGCCTGCCCGACCTGCAGCCCGGGTCGAGCATCATGCCCGGCAAGGTCAACCCGGTCCTCCCCGAGGCCACCCTCATGGTCTGCGCCCAGGTGGTCGGCAACGACGCCACCGTCGCGTGGGCCGGCGCGTCCGGGTCGTTCGAGCTGAACGTGATGATGCCGGTGATGGCGCGCGCCGTGCTCGAGTCGATCCGCCTGCTGTCCACCTCGACCCGGCTGCTCGCCGACCGCTGCGTCGCGGGCATCACCGCCCACGAGGACCGGATGCGCACCTACGCCGAGTCGTCACCGTCGGTGGTCACGCCGCTCAACCGCTACATCGGCTACGAGGAGGCCGCCAAGGTCGCCAAGAAGGCGCTCGCCGAGGAGAAGACGATCCGCGAGGTCGTCGTGGAGCTGGGGTACGTCGAGCGCGGCGACCTGACCGAGCAGCAGCTCGACGAGGCCCTCGACGTCGCCCGGATGACCCACCCCTAGCCCGAGGGCGGCCGCTCGTCGATGTGCGGACGCCACCCTGCGGCGACATCCGCGCGCGTCCTCGGATCGGCGGCGGATCAGTACCAGTTGTTGGACTGCTTGAAGTCCCAGGCGGCGCAGGGGGTGCCGTAGCTGGACCGGATGTAGTCCAGCCCCCACTCGATCTGCGTGACCGGGTTGGTCATGTAGTCGGCGGGCATGTCGTGCGTCTCGGTCAGCGCCTGCGGGATGCCGTAGGCGCTGGAGCTCGGGTTGTCCGCGTGCGGGTCCCAGCCGGACTCGCTCATGTAGAGCGCGTCGAGGCAGCTGAACTGGTCCTGCGAGAAGCCGTACTTCGGGAGCAGCTGCCGCGCGATGTCACGCGGGTCGGCGTCGGAGAGGTCCTCCGTGCGGGTCGCCTGACCGCCGGAGGTCTGGCCGAGGGAGGCCAGCTTGTCCTGGTCGACGGCGGTACGGCGGTCGCCGCGGGAGACGGCCTGGGCGTCACGGCCGGCGAGGGCGGAGTCGCCCGCGGTACCGGCGGCGTCACGGTCGAGCTGCGGGGCGGCACGGAGCGCGGCATGGGCAGGCTCGCTGGCGGCGTCCTGCTGGGCGAGGACACCGGAGGTCACGGCGATGCCGGTGGTGGCCACGGCCACACCGGAGAACATCACCGTCTTCTTGATGCCCTTCTTGACGGAGGGCTCGGGCGCGGGGCCTCGGTGCTTCGGGACGTACTCGTCACGTCGGGGCACAGGGGTATCTCGCTGACGTCGACTGCAGGGGGACAAACGTGACGGGGCCCACGAAAGGGCCCCGTTTCGAACCTCCACCGTGCCTGACGGGCGTGTCGGGACGCAAGTCGGGCTCCCGAGGGCACGCGTGGCGTGTGCCCGGCACCACACCCGGCCGGCACGGTGGAGGCCTCGATCAGACGGTCACGTTCTCGAGCATCTCGGTGACCAGCGCGGCGATCGGCGACCGCTCCGAGCGGGTCAGCGTGACGTGCGCGAACAGCGGGTGGCCCTTGAGCTTCTCGACCACCGCCACGATCCCGTCGTGCCGGCCGACGCGCAGGTTGTCGCGCTGCGCCACGTCGTGGGTCAGCACCACCTTGGAGTTGGCGCCGATCCGGGACAGCACCGTGAGCAGCACGTTGCGCTCCAGGGACTGCGCCTCGTCGACGATCACGAACGCGTCGTGCAGGGAGCGGCCGCGGATGTGCGTGAGCGGCAGCACCTCGAGCATCCCGCGGTCGAGCACCTCGTCGATGACGTCGGAGGAGGTGAGCGCGCCGAGGGTGTCGAACACCGCCTGGCCCCAGGGCGACATCTTCTCGGACTCGCTGCCCGGCAGGTAGCCGAGCTCCTGGCCCCCGACGGCGAACAGCGGCCGGAACACCACGACCTTCTTGTGCTGGCGGCGCTCCATCACCGCCTCCAGCCCGGCGCACAGCGCCATCGCCGACTTGCCGGTGCCGGCGCGGCCGCCGAGCGACACGATCCCGACCTCCGGGTCGAGCAGCATCTCGAGCGCGATGCGCTGCTCGGCGGAGCGGCCGTGCACGCCGAACGCGTCCCGGTCGCCGCGGACGAGGTGCACGCGCTTGTCGGCCTTGACCCGGCCGAGCGCGCTGCCCCGGTCGGACAGCAGCACCAGGCCGGTGTGGCAGGGCAGGACGCGGGCGTCCTCGAGGTCGATCACGCCGTCGTCGTACAGCTCGTCGAGGTCGGTCGACACCACCTCGAGCTCGGTCATGCCGGTCCAACCGGACTCGGCGGCAAGCTCGGCGAGGTACTCCTCGGCGTCGAGGCCGACCGCCGACGCCTTGATCCGCATCGGCAGGTCCTTGGAGACCAGCGTGACCGCGCGGCCCTCGTTGGCGAGGTTGCGGGCGACCGCGAGGATGCGGGAGTCGTTGTCGCCGAGGCGGAAGCCGCTCGGCAGCGACTCGGGGTCGGTGTGGTTCAGCTCGACCCGGATCGAGCCGCCTTTCTCACCGACGGGGACGGGCTCGTCGAGGCGGCCGTGGGTGACGCGCAGCTCGTCGAGACGCCGCAGCGCGGCGCGGGCGAAGTAGCCCAGCTCGGGGTGGTGGCGCTTGCCCTCCAGCTCGGTGATGACGACGACGGGGAGCACGACCTCGTGCTCCTCGAAGCGGTACAGCGCGCCGGGGTCGGCGAGCAGCACGCTGGTGTCCAGCACGTAGGTGCGCACGGCCGGGTCGACCCGGTCGGTCGCGCTGGTCGGGCTGGTGGCGCCGGCGGTGGCGGCCCGTGTGCGGGCCCGTCCCCCTCCGGCAGTACGGCGGGCGGCGGTGCCCGCCGACGACGCGGGCGATGCCGAGGTGCTCTTGTTTGCAGCCACGCTACGTCCCCTCGCAGACCGGCACGCGCACTCGCGTCCCGGTCCTGGTCAGATCACGCCGTTGGACCGGGAGCGGGCCCGAAAGTCCGAGTGCGGACCTCCGGTGTTGCTAGGTCGTGAAGGTTCACGAACGGGCCTCCCGAGACGGCCGGCTTCCCCACCGACCGTCCCTTCGAAGGTAAGCGGCGGGGGCGTCGCGCGTGGGCAGACACGCCCGATCGCGTGTGTCGGGAAGGTAAAACGTTGGTGGCCGGGGTGGTGGTGAGCCGGGGACTCAGGCCCCGAACCGGCGGTTGCGCTCGGAGTAGGCCCGCAGCGCACGCAGGAAGTCGACCCGGCGGAAGTCGGGCCAGTAGGCCTCGCAGAAGTAGAACTCGCTCTGCGCGCTCTGCCAGAGCAGGAAGCCGCCGAGCCGCTGCTCCCCGGACGTGCGGATCACCAGGTCGGGGTCGGGCTGGCCCTTGGTGTAGAGGTGCTCGGCGATGTGCTCGACGTCGATCACCTCCGCGAGCTCCTCGATCGACGTGCCCCGGGAGGCCTGCTCCTGGAGCAGCGACCGGACGGCGTCGGCGATCTCGCGGCGACCGCCGTACCCGACGGCGATGTTGACCAGCAGCCCGTCGATGTCCCGGGTCTCGTCGGCCGCCTCCTTGAGCCGGCGCGCGGTGTCGGCGGGCAGCAGGTCGAGCGCGCCCACCGGGTTGAGCCGCCACCGCCGCTGAGCGGCCAGGTCGGCGACGGCCTCCTCGATGATCACCAGCAGGTTGCGCAGCTCGTCGGCGGGGCGGTTGAGGTTGTCCGTCGACAGCAGCCACAGCGTGACCACCTCGACGCCGAGCTCCTCGCACCACTCCAGCAGGGGCGAGATGTTCGCGGCCCCGGCCCGGTGCCCGTGGGCGGCGTCGCGCCCGACCGCGCGGGCCCAGCGGCGGTTGCCGTCGAGCATGACGCCGACGTGCTTGGGCAGCTTGTCGGGCTGGAGCCGACGGACGAGGCGACGTTCGTAGGCCGGGTAGAGCACCCGCCGCGCGCCTTGCTTCCAGTCCGCCACGACCCACCACCATACTCGCGAAACCGTCAGGGACCCGTGCCCCACCTGTGAGGGTTCCGTGCGGGTTCGGCTCGGCCCGTGACGGCCGACACGAAGCCGCGACAACCGTTGCCCAGGCTCGCTACCGTCGGGTACATGACCGACGCGCACCCCTCGGGTACGGCGGGCCCCCGCTCCGCCGCAGGCCGCCTGGGCGACCAGGTGGACCGCATGGCCGGGCACGTGCGCGAGGCGTTCGACGAGGTCAAGCCGCGGCTGCGTGGCTGGCTGCACCTGGTCACCGCCCCCCTGGCCCTGGCGGCCGGCATCGTGCTGGTGGCGCTCTCCCCCAACGCCACCACCCGCGTCGGGTCGGCGGTGTTCGCCGGCACCGCGATGGTGCTGTTCACGGTCTCCGCGATCTACCACCGCGGCCGCTGGAGTCCCCGCATCTGGGCGTTCCTGCGGCGCTTCGACCACGCCAACATCTTCCTGCTCATCGCCGGCACCTACACGCCCTTCTCGCTGCTGCTGCTCGAGGGCCGCAACCAGGTCATCCTGCTGACGACCGTGTGGACCGGCGCCGTGCTCGGCGTGCTGTTCCGGGTGTTCTGGACGGGCGCGCCGCGCTGGCTCTACACCCCGATCTACCTGGCGCTGGGCTGGGCGGCGGTCTTCTTCTTCCGCGACTTCGTGCACGGCACCGGCGCGGCCGTGCTGACCCTGATGATCGTCGGCGGCGGGCTCTACACGCTGGGCGGGTTGGTCTACGGCTTCAAGAAGCCGGACCCGTTCCCGCGCTGGTTCGGCTTCCACGAGGTGTTCCACACGCTCACCATCGCGGCGTTCGTGACCCACTACGTCGGCGTCTCCATCGCGACGTACAGCCTGCGCTGACACTCCCTGAGACGCGCCGAAACACCCCTTTACTCGGCTTCGGCACCGGCGTACCGTCGAACGATCAGAAGATTCTGAGCGGGAGGTGTTGCCCTTGCCACGCAGCCCACAGCGATCGCACCACGAGCCCGAAGGGCCGTGAACGATCCCGCAAGAACCGACCGGAGGGAAGGCGCGACTCGCGCCTTCCCTCCGCTCTGTTCCGGGCCCGTTCCGGGCAGATCCGGCCGGCCGTGTCAGGCCAGCAGCGCGCGCAGCTCCTCGACCGTGGTGACCGGGCGGTCGCACACCATCCCGCGGCAGACGTACGCCGCCGCGCGCCCGTCGACCAGGCCGCGCCCCGCGAGCAGCGGCAGCGCACCCGGCTCGTCCGGCCGGCCCGCCGCGACGACCAGGCCGGGCCGGCTGCTCGCCCACGCGGTGGCGACGAGGTCGCGGTGACCGGGGTCGTCCGGGTCGCCCACGACCGCCACCTCCAGCGGGCCGTCGAGCACCGCCTCGGCGGCCGCGAGCGACCAGCCCGCGAACCGCGGCGCCCGCTCGGCCAGCGTGCGGACGTGCCGCAGCGCCTCCTCGGCGGCGTCGCGGTGCCGGCCCGACCCGGTGACGGCGGCGTAGCGCACCAGCGCGTGCACGAGCGCGGACTGGCCCGACGGGCTGGCGTTGTCGCTGGGGTCGCGGGGCCGGGCCACCAGCGCCTCGGCGTCGTCCGCGGTGTCGTGGAAACCGCCGTCGTCGGCGGCGAAAGCGTCCAGCGCCCGGTCGAGCAGCGCCTCGGCGTGGTCGAACCAGGCCCGCTCGCCGGTCACCGCGTGCAGGACCAGCAGCCCGTGCGCGACGAGGGCGTGGTCCTCCAGCACCCCGGCGTGCCGGCCGGCGATGCCGTCGCGTGAGACCCGCAGCAGCCGGTCGCCGTCGAGGTGCACGTCGACGAGCAGCCGGGCGGCCGCCACGGCCGCGTCGACGTACTCCGGCTCGTCCAGCACCGCGCCGGCCTCGGCGAGCGCGGCGACCGCGAGGCCGTTCCAGGCGGCGACCACCTTGTCGTCCCTCGCCGGGTGCGTGCGGCTGGCGGCGCGGTGGGCGGCGAGCCGCTCCCGCAGCACCGCCCAGCGGGCCGGGTCGCGGTCCTCGCGCAGCTGCAGGGTCGACATGCCGTGCTCGAAGGTGCCCGCGTCGGTGACCGACAGCAGCCCGGCGGCCCAGGCACCGTCGTCCGCCCCGAGCACCTCGACCACCTCGGCCGGCGTCCAGGCGTAGAACTTCCCCTCGACGCCGTCGGTGTCCGCGTCGAGCGCCGACGCGAACCCGCCCTCGGCCGTGCGCAGCTCGTCGAGCAGGAACCGGGCGGTCTCCCGCACGACGCGGGCCGCGAGGTCGCCGCCGCCCTGCCGCCACCAGTGCGTGTAGACGGCGAGCAGCTGAGCGTTGTCGTAGAGCATCTTCTCGAAGTGCGGCACGACCCAGCCGGCGTCGACGGAGTAGCGGGCGAAGCCGCCGTCGAGCTGGTCGTAGATCCCGCCGCGCGCCATCGCGGTCAGCGTCGCGCCGGCGAGGTTGGCCGGCAGCGCCTCGCCGGTGCGTGCGGCGTGGCGCAGCAGCAGCTCGAGGACCATCGACGGGGGGAACTTCGGCGCCCCGCCGAAGCCGCCGTTGCGGGCGTCGTACTCCGACGCGAGCGTGCGTACGGCGCCCGCCACGACGTCGTCGTCGAGCGGCTGCTCGCCCACGGCCATGGTCGCGCCGCGGAGGTGCTCGCCGATGTCGCCGGCGACCCGGGTCACCTCGTCGCGCCGGTCGCGCCACGCCTGCGCGAGCGCCTCGAGCACCTGCCGGAAGGCGGGCTGGCCGTGCCGCGGCTGGTCCGGGAAGTAGGTCCCGGCGAAGAACGGCTCACCGTCCGGGGTGAGCACGACCGTCATCGGCCAGCCGCCCTGGCCGGTCATCGCGGTGGTCGCGGACATGTAGACCGCATCGACGTCGGGCCGCTCCTCGCGGTCGACCTTCACGTTGACGAAGTGGTCGTTCATGAACGCCGCCGTCGCCTCGTCCTCGAAGGACTCGTGCGCCATCACGTGGCACCAGTGGCAGGCGGCGTACCCGACGCTGAGCAGCACGGGGCGGTCGGTCGCGCGCGCCTCCGTGAACGCCTCGTCCGACCACTCCCACCAGTGCACGGGGTTGTCGGCGTGCTGGAGGAGGTAGGGCGAGGTGGCTCGGCTCAGCCGGTTCGGCATGGTGGTTCGTCCCGTCGTCGCTGGACGTGCAGTTCGGCACCGCACGGTATCCAGCAGGGCGGGTCGGCATGCGCGCCCGTCGGGTCGCGAGGCCCCGTCGGGCGCGCGGACCGGTTCAGCCGGACGTGGCGCTCGTGCGCAGGATCTCCTTCTCGACCGCGTTCGCCAGGTCGGCGACCAGGCGCGAGTGCCAGGCCTGGTGGGCGGCGAGGTCACTCACCAGCGCGCGGCAGTCCGGGCAGGTCTCGTGCTCCGTGCCCATGACGACACCTCCTCCTCGTGTGTTCCTGCCACCGTGTCACGGCCCCTCGAGCGCGTCTACGGCCGAAGGTCCGGGAGCTACGAGCGCAGCAGGACGGCGCTCACCCGGCCGTCGTCGTCGAGGTACAGGTCGACCGCCCACCAGCCGCGGCACATGTTGTCCAGCACGCGGGGCTGCAGGCTCACCCACCGTCGGCCCTCGAACCCCGCCGCCTGCATCCGCGGCTGACCACGGCACGTGACGTGGTGCTCGTCGTCGACGCGCAGCCGGGACCCGGACGTCGAGGCGAGGGGCGAGAGCAGGTACGGCGGGTCGGTCCAGGTCTCGACCCGGTCGGCGGCCGAGGCGGACACGACGCGGTTGACGTCGACCGGCCCCTCCGCGAGCACGAGCACGCGATCGGCCCACGGCATCCCGATCGTGGGCCCGGGATCGTGGGCGAAGGCGCGCATCGTGCGGGCGAGCCGTCGGCTGTCCCGGTCGGCGAGGCCGGCGGGCCGGCCGCCGTCGGTCACCGGGTCCACCACGTCACGTCGTCGTGACCGCTCTTCCTTGTCGCACTCCTTGTGTGCGACCGGAGCGGCGGCAGGGCTCGCCTGCTCCACCCTCGGCGGGTCCGGACGGCCGACGTACCACCCCAGGCCCGCGACGACGGCCACCGCCGCCAGCGCCGCCCACGCCCACCGAGGGAGGGACCGGGGCGGACGGTCGGGTCCCTGCTCGAGGACGTCGTGCCGGGGCTCCGGGTCCATCGCTCACCTTCCGTTCCCTCTACGGTGCCACCATGCCCGGCACCGCACTAGAGGAAGCACTGGCCGACAGCGAGCTGCGCGAGACCACCGGCCTGGTCGAGACCGCGCCACCGGGCCTCGGCCAGGCCGAGGTGCTGCTGCACGAGTCACCCGAGGGCGCGCTGACCTGGCACCGTCCGGGCGAGACCGCCCTGGTCGCGGACGGTGCCGACCGGGTCCGGCGTTTCGTGTTCGACGTGGTGGACCGGGCGGTCGAGGCGTTCGAGACCCGGGCGCGGCCGCACCGGCTGAACGTCTTCCCCGACGGCGTCGAGGCCGACCTCCCCACGCTCGCCGCGCAGGGGCGCATGCTGCTCCTGGTGCACGGCACCGCGAGCACCGCCGCCAGCGGGTTCGGCGCGATGCCGGACGCGCTGCTGGCCACCCTCACAGAGCGGTACGGCGGCCGGGTGGTGGCGTTCGAGCACCCGACGCTCTCGGTGACGCCCGCCGCCAACATCGCCTGGCTCGCGGAGCGGCTCGGCACCGACCGGGTGCCGGTCGACCTGCTCGCGCACTCCCGCGGCGGCCTGGTGTGCCGCCTGCTGGCCGAGCAGCCCGGGCTCACCGGTGGCCGGCTCGACGTCGGCCGCACCGTGCTCGTCGCCGCGCCCAACGCCGGCACAGCGCTCGCCGACGACGCCCGGCTCGGGCAGCTGCTCGACCGGTTGACGACGCTGGCCGACCGGTTGCCCGGCCACCTCGGCCGGCCGGTCCTCGACTTGCTGCTGCGGCTGGTGCAGCAGGTCGTGGTCGGTGTGCTCGACGGGCTCGACGGCCTGGCCGCGATGGACCCGGGCGGGCCGTTCCTGACCGAGGAGCTCAACAAGGGTGCTCCCGACCGGTCGGGCTACGCCGCGGTCGGCGCCGACTACGAGCCGCGTCCCGGCTCCGCCCTGGCCCGGGTGGCGCTCGACGGGCTGAGCGACGTGGTGTTCGGCGACGTCGCCAACGACCTCGTGGTGCCGACCGACGGCTGCTACGACGTACCGGGCCTGGACGGGTTCCCGGTCGCCGACCGGCTCGTGTTCGCCGCGGCCGACGCCGTGGACCACAACGGCTACTGGACCCGCGCCGGGTTCGGGGAGCGGCTGCTGGAGTGGCTCGACCCGTCCTGAGCCGGGTGGGCCAGACCCCCGGTTCGTGCCGGGCGTGCTGGGAATGATGACGTAGCAGCGCGCGTTGTCGCGAGTGAACGTCCCCCATCCGATCCGAGGAGCCCCTCCGTGTCCACGACCAACCTGACGGCCGCCGACTTCGAGCAGACGGTCGCCGACAACGACATCGTGCTGGTGGACTTCTGGGCGTCCTGGTGCGGCCCGTGCCGGCAGTTCGCGCCGACGTTCGAGAAGGCGTCCGAGGCCAACCCGGAGATCGTGTTCGGCAAGGTCGACACCGAGGCCGAGCAGGCCTTGTCGCACGCGGCCAACATCACCTCGATCCCGACGCTGATGGCGTTCCGCGAGGGTGTGCTGGTCTTCGCCCAGCCGGGCGCGCTGCCGCCCGCCGCTCTCGACCAGGTCATCGACGCCGTCAAGGGCCTCGACATGGACGAGGTGCACGCCGAGGTCGCCAAGCAGCGCGGCCAGCAGAACTGACGCCCGCGCCGGAGCCCACGCCCTAGTCTGGGCACGTGGATGCACGGGCCTGGGACGAGCGGTACGCCGCCACCGATCTCGTCTGGTCCGCCGGCCCCAACCAGTTCGTCGAGAGCGAGCTGGCCGGGCTACGACCCGGTCGGGCACTCGACCTGGCCGCCGGCGAGGGCCGCAACGCGATCTGGCTGGCCGACCAGGGCTGGGAGGTCACGGCCGTCGACTTCTCGCTGGCCGGGCTCGACAAGGGCCGCGCGGCGCTCGCTCAGCGGCCGGGTGGGCGTGACCTGCACGTCGATTGGGTGCACGCCGACGTGCTCGACTACGACGCCGGCGCCGTGCCCTTCGACCTCTGCGTGACGGCGTACCTGCAGCTGCCGCCCGACGAGCTGCACCGTGCGGTACGGGTGGGGTTCGGCGCGCTGGCCGTCGGCGGCACGTACCTCCTCGTCGCCCACGACTCCACGAACTTCACCGAGGGCACCGGCGGCCCGACCGACCCCACCGTGCTCTACACGGCCGCCGACGTGCTCGCCGCGCTGGACGGCGAGCGGTTCGACGTGGAGCGCGCCGAGCGGGTCGCCCGCCTGGTCGACGGCGGCGAGGACCCCGTCTCCCACCGGGCGCAGCCGGCCCGCACGGCGTACGACGCCCTGGTGCGCGTCGTCCGCACCGGCTGACCCGAGACCGTCCCGGCGCCCGTGGGCCGGTCGTAGAGTGCGAACGTGACCCCCACGCAGCTCAAGGCGTTCGCGAGCGTGGTGCGCTTGGCGTCGGTGAAGGCAGCGGCCAAGGAGCTCGGCGTCACCGAGGCCGCGGTGTCGATGCACGTCGGCCACCTGCGCAAGGAGCTCGACGACCAGCTGTTCGTCCGGACGTCGTCAGGGCTCGCGTTCACCCCGGGCGGGCTGCGGCTGGCCAGCCGGGGCATGGAGATCCTGGGGCTGCAGGACCGCACCGTCCTCGAGGTCGGCCAGGCTCGTGACGGACGCCGCCTGCTGAGGCTGGCCACGACCAGCCTCTTCGCCGAGCACGCCGCCCCCGGGCTGATCGAGCTGTTCGCCGGCCGTGCCGCCGACCTCGACGTCGAGCTCAGCGTCTGCGCGCCGACCCAGATGCCCGGCCTGCTGGCCGCACGCACGGTCGACCTGGCGGTGGGGCCGGCGCCCAGCGCCCCGCCCGACGCGCTCGTGCACAAGGCGTTCCTGAACTTCGAGATCGTCACCGTGGTCGGTCCCACACACCCGCTGGCCGGGCGCACGGTGGCACCGGGCCAGGTCCGTGACCAGCAGTGGCTGCTCGGCCCCTCCGCGGCCCACAAGGAGAGCGTCATCTCGAGCATGATCCGCCGGATCGGTGTCCCCGAGGCGCAGCAGACCATCTTCCAGAGCGAGGCCGCGGCGGTGGAGGAGACCAAGCGGGGCAGCGGAATGGCGCTGGCGGTGCGGTTCGCGGTGACCGCCGACGTCTCCACCGGCCGGCTCGCCACGGTGCACGGCAGCGCCCTGAACGCACGCGGCGGGTGGGCGGCGCTGGCCCTGCCCGCACACAGCCAGACCCCGGCTACCGCCGAGCTGCTGCGGTTCATCACCACGCCCCGGGCGACCCAGGCGATGGTGCACGGGTCGGGTGTGGGCGTCGGGCGGTTCCGCCCCTCCGTGCACGTCACGCTGTGGTCGTGAGCGGCCGGCCACCCGGCACGTCCGGCTGGACGATCACGTCGAGCGCCGCGAGCACGGCACGCAGCGTGTGGGCCGGCAGGAACGCGTCGCAGTAGGGCAGCGCGGCGGCCATCGAGCCCACCAGCGGCTCGAAGCCCGGGGCGGCCACGCGGGGGTTGAGCCACACCACCGCGTGAGCCCGCAGCCGGGCCCGCTTCATCGCCCGGGCCAGCAGCTCCGGCTCGTCGGAGTCCCAGCCGTCCGAGGCCACGACCAGGACGCCGCCGCGCAGCGCCTGCCCCTGCCGGGAGGCCAGCAGCCGGGCCAGGTTGGTGGCCAGCCGCGTCCCGCCGTAGCGGTCGGTCACCTGGTCGGAGGCCAGCGCCATCGCCACCTGCGCCGAGCGGTGCCCCAGCGCCGGGGTGAGCCGGGTCAGCGACGTCGAGCAGGCGAAGGTCTCCGCGCGGCCCGACCGCGCCAGTGCCCGCATGACGTGCAGGTACGCCGTGGAGTAGGCCTGCATCGACTCGCTCACGTCGACGAGCATCGTGACCGGGCGCGGGCGCAGCACCGCGCGTGACCGGCTGAGCTCCACCGGCTCCCAGCCGGTGCGCCGCGACCGCGCGAGCGTCTCGCGCAGGGCGATCCGGCGCCCGCCGGGGACGACCCGGTGCCGCCGGCTGGTTCGCATCGGCCAGCGGCGCAGGGATCGCTCCAGCCAGGCCCCGACCAGCGCGAGCTGCGTCTCGTCGAGGTCCTCGAAGGCGACCTCGGCCACCGCGTCGACAGCGCTGGGCATCAGCTCGGGGAGCGCCTGCCCCTCGGCCGGCTCGTCGGACCCGGTCACCCGCGGCAGCGTGTGCCACGGCAGGCTCTCGGCCGTCGTCGCCTCCTGCGGCCCGGGCGCGAGCGTCGGCTGATGCTCCGCGCCGTCGGGGGCGGTGAGCGCCGCGTCGTCGGGGCCCTCGGCCTGGCCGCCGAGGCGCAGGCCTACGTCCCGGAAGACTTGGTCGAAGAGCCGGTCGAACGTCGCGAGGTCGTGCGGCTGGTGGACCAGCGTCACGCGGCACAGCCAGTAGAGCGCGGTGACCGTGCGCGGCGGCGCGACCGCGAGGCCCTCGGTGAGAGCCGAGAGCGCGGTCGAGGTGACCGGCACGCCGACCGCCCGCAGCCGTTGCCCGAGCGCCACCGCGAACGCCGCCCGGTCGACCGCGCGGAACAGGGGCGCCGCGACGTCGCTCATCCGAAGGCGAAGGTGTCGGCGGCCTCGGCGAGGAGGTCGCGGTCGTCGGGGGTCTTGGCCAGCGCGCTGATCGTCGCCAGCACGTCCTCCCGGACGAGCGAGGTGGCGCCGAGCACGGCGAGGGCCGCGACCCAGTTGATCGCCTCGGCCACCCCGGGGGCCTTGTCCACGTCGAGAGAGCGCACGTGACCCACGAACTGCGCTGCCGACTCGATCAGCGCGGCGTTGGCCTCCGGGACCGTGCGCCGGAGGATCTCGATGGCCCGCGCGGCGGAGGGGAACTCCAGCCAGTGGTAAAGGCACCGCCGGCGCAGCGCGTCGTGCAGGTCGCGGCTGCGGTTGGAGGTCAGCACCACGGTGGGCGGGCGCCTGGCGGTGAAGGTGCCCAGCTCGGGCACGGTCACCGACCCCTCCCCCAGGAACTCGAGCAGGAGCGCCTCGAACTCGTCGTCGGCCCGGTCGATCTCGTCGATGAGCAGCACCGGCGACGCGGGGCCGTCGTAGCGCACGCACTGCAGGATCGGCCGTTCGAGGAGATACTCCTCGGAGAACAGGTCGGACTCGGCGAGCTTCTCGTGCCGCGCCTCGGCGAGGCGGATCGCGAGCAGCTGGCGCTGGTAGTTCCAGTCGTAGAGCGCCTCGCTGGCCGAGAGGCCCTCGTAGCACTGCAGCCGGATCAGAGGCACTCCCAACGCGCGCGCCAGCACCTTGGCGGCGGCAGTCTTGCCCACGCCCGGCTCTCCCTCCAGCAGCAGCGGCAGCCCGAGGCGCAGCGACAGGAACACCGCCGTGGCGGTGCCCTCGTCGGCGAGGTAGTCCTGCGCGTCGAGCAGCCGCCGTACGTCGTCCGCGCTCGTCGGCGGTACCGCAGGCGGGGCGGCAGTCACGACGCGAGCGACGCGGCGAAGGCGTCGCGGCAGCCGGGGTTGCAGAACCAGTAGTCGGTCCCGTCGTGGTGCAGGTGCGGGGTGTCGGCCATGACCGTCACGGTCATCCCGCAGACCGGGTCGACCGCGGTGCGGGGCAGCGCTGTGGTCGCCCCCGCGGGTGCGGGTGCGGCGGCCAGGCCGTCGACGCGGATCGCGCGCACGATCGCGGCGAGGATGGACAGCGCGATCTCGGGCGCGTTGCGCGCGCCGATGTCGAGGCCCACGTGCGGGTGCACCCGGGCGCGTTCCTCGGGCGTGGGTGCGAGCTCGTCGAGGATCGCGGCACCGCGCGTCCGGCTGCACACCACGCCGACCAGGCCGACCCCCGCGTCCAGGGCGCGGCGGATTGCCGAGACCTCGTCGCCGCCGTGGGTCGAGACGACCACCGCGACGGAACCGGCAGGCCCCGGCACGTCGTCGGCGCGCTGCACGACGAAGCCCAGCGCGGGCGCGAGCGTGGCCAGCGCCTCCGCCGTCGGGGAGGCACCCACGAGGTGCAGCACTGGCGACGGCAGCACCGGCTCCAGGTAGATCTCCATGGCGCCGCCGGACAGGCAGGGGTTCACCACGATGCTGGCGCCCGGCGTCTCCGGGAAGGCCTCGCCCGTGTCAGGGAGCACGCGCAGCAGCACGCCGTCACCGCTGTCGAGCGCGGCGAGCGCGGCGGTGCGCACGGACCCGGCGGCGCAGTGCCCGCCGACGAATCCCTCGATCGAGCCGTCGGCCAGCACGATCGCCCGGTCGCCGGGATGGGCCGAGCTCGGCTCCTGCGCGCGCACCACGGTGGCGCGCACGAACGGCACCCGCGAGCGGGAGAGCTCGTCGATCCGGTCCGACAGGGAGAGGGTCACAGGCACGACCTAGAGGGGAGGGGTGGGACGGCCCTGCATCGCGTCCCAGACCCGTGAGGGCGTCAGGGGCATGTCGGCGTGGCGGATGCCGAAGGGCTTGAGGGCGTCGACGACCGCGTTGACCACGGCCGGCGGGGAGCCCACCGTGGCGGACTCGCCGACCCCCTTCGCCCCGATCGGGTGGTGCGGGGAGGGTGTGACGGTGTGCCCAGTCTCCCAGTGCGGCACCTCGAGCGCGGTTGGGATCAGGTAGTCCATCAACGAACCGCCCAGGCAGTTGCCGTCCTCGTCGAAGGAGATCATCTCCATCAGCGCCATCCCGACGCCGTCGGTGAGGCCGCCGTGCACCTGGCCCTCGATGATCATCGGGTTGATCCGAGTGCCGCAGTCGTCGACCGCGACGAACCTCCGGACCTTCACCACGGCGGTGCCGGGGTCGATGTCGACGACGCAGACGTAGGCACCGAACGGGTAGGTGAGGTTCGACGGGTTGTAGCAGACCTGCGCCTCCAGACCACCCTCGATCCCCTCGGGCAGGTCGCCCGCGCCGTGGGCCTTCATGGCGATGTCCTGGATGGTCACCGAGCGGCTCGGGTCGCCCTTCACTGCGAACGCGCCCTTGGTCCACTCCAGGTCCGCGACCGAGACCTCGAGCATGCCCGAGGCGATGATCCGAGCCTTGTCGCGCACCTTGCGCGCCACCACGGCCGCGGCCGCACCGGATACCGGGGTCGAGCGACTTCCGTAGGTGCCCAGACCGAACGGCGTCTGGTCGGTGTCGCCGTTGACCACCTGGATGTCGGCCGGCGGGATGCCGATCTCCTCGGCGACGATCTGCGCGAAGGTCGTCTCGTGTCCCTGGCCCTGGCTCATGCACGAGACCCGGACGACGGCCTTGCCGGTCGGGTGGACCCTCAGCTCGCACCCGTCGGCCATGCCCAGGCCGAGGATGTCCATGTCCTTGCGGGGTCCCGCGCCGACGGCCTCGGTGAAGAACGCCACCCCGATGCCCATGAGCTCCCCGCGCGCCCGCTTCTCCTCCTGCTCGCGGCGGAGGTCGTCGTAACCGGCGATCTCGAGGGCAACGTCGAGCGCACGTTCGTACTCGCCCGAGTCGTAGACCCAGCCGGTCTTGGTGGTGAACGGGAACTGGTCGGGCTGGATGAAGTTGTTCCGCCGGAGCTCGACCGGGTCCATCTTGAGCTCGTAGGCCAGGCAGTCGACGATCCGCTCGACGAGGTAGACCGCCTCGGTGATCCGGAACGAGCAGGCGTAGGCGACACCGCCCGGCGCCTTGTTGGTGTAGACCGCGGTCATGTGGCAGTAGGCGGCCTCGAGGTCGTAGCTGCCGGTGAAGACGCCGAAGAAGCCGGCGGGGTACTTCATGGGAGCGGCCACCCCGTTGAAGGCTCCGTGGTCGGCGAGCACATGGGTGCGGACCGCGAGGATCTTGCCGTCCTTGGTGGCGGCGATCTCCCCGCGCATGACGTAGTCCCGGGCGAACCCGGTGCTGGTGAGGTTCTCGGTGCGGTCCTCGATCCACTTGACCGGCTTGCCGGTCAGCAGCGAGCCCACAATGGCGCAGACGTAGCCGGGGTAGATCGGCACCTTGTTGCCGAAGCCGCCGCCGATGTCGGGGGCGATCACCCGGATCTTGTGCTCGGGCAGGCCGGCGACAATGGCGTAGAGGGTGCGGTGGGCGTGCGGGGCCTGGGTCGTCGACCACAGCGTCAGCTTGCCGTCGACCCGGTCGTAGTCGGCCACCGCGCCACAGGTCTCCATCGGCGCCGGGTGCACGCGGGGGTAGACGATGTCCTCCGACACCACGACGTCGGCCCTGGCGAACACCGCCTCGGTCGCCGCGGCGTCACCGGTCTCCCAGTCGAAGATGTGGTTGTCGGTCTTGCCCTCCAGGTCGTCGCGGATGACCGGGGCGTCGGGCGCCAGCGCGCGGCGTACGTCGGCGACGGCGTCGAGGATGTCGTAGTCGACGTCGATCAGCTCGAGGGCGTCGCGGGCAGCGTAGCGGTCCTCGGCCACGACGAAGGCGACCTCCTGGCCCTGGAAGCGCACCTTGTCGGTGGCGAGCACGGCCTGCACGTCGTTGGACAGGGTCGGCATCCAGGCCAGCCCCTTCTCGGCGAGCATCGCGCCGGTGACGACGGCCTTGACCTTGGGGTGGGCCTCGGCGGCGCTGGTGTCGATGTGGGTGATCCGGGCGTGCGCGACCGGAGACCGGAGGATCGCGAGGTGCAGCATCCCGGGCAGCTGCACGTCGTCGCAGTACCGCCCGAGCCCCCGGATGAACCGCGGATCCTCCTTGCGGAGCATCCGGCCGTGCCCGACGGGGTGCTGGTCGTTGTCGGCGTGCTCGAGGTCCTCGGCGACGGCGGCGACGCCGGGCTCGTCCACCGTGGTCATGACGTGCTCCCTACGGTCTCGGCGTCCGCGTCCGCGGCCGGCCCACCGGGATGGGCGGCGGCCCACTGGACCGAGCGGACGATGGTGGTGTAGCCGGTGCAGCGGCAGATCTGGCCCGAGATGGCCTCCCGGATGGTCTGCTCGTCGGGGTCAGGGTCGCGGTCGAGCAGGGCCCGGGCGGTCATCAGCATCCCGGGCGTGCAGAAGCCGCACTGCAGGCCGTGGCAGCGCATGAACCCCTCCTGGACGGGGTCGAGGACGCCGTCCCGCTCGAGGTCCTCGACGGTGCGGACCTCGTGGCCGCCCGCCATCGCGGCCAGCACCGTGCAGGTCTTG
The DNA here is from genome assembly GCF_004168035.1 of Nocardioides iriomotensis. Taxonomy (GTDB): domain Bacteria; phylum Actinomycetota; class Actinomycetes; order Propionibacteriales; family Nocardioidaceae; genus Nocardioides_B; species Nocardioides_B iriomotensis. The sequence continues at coordinate 170,265 of NZ_SDPU01000012.1, forward strand.
ACCGGCTCCCCGTCGAGCCACGCGACGCAGGTGCCGCAGTTGCTCGTGTCGCAGCCCCAGTGCGTCCCGGTCAGCCCGAGCTCGTCGCGCAGGAAGTGGACGAGCAGGAGCCTCCCCTCGATCTCCCGCGTGACGCTCTCCCCGTTGACGATCATCGAGACCTGCATGTCAGTGGTTCCCCTCGCGGTGGTCGTGGGCGCTGTCCCCCCGGGCGCCGGCCTCGATCCGCTCGACCGCACGGCGCAGCGTGCGCCGGGTGAGCTCGTCGGCCAAGTGACGCTTGTAGTCGGCGGTGCCGCGGTTGTCCGTGCTCGGCGAGCAGCTCTCGGCGGCGATCGCCCCGGCCCGGGCGAAGAGCTCGTCGGAGGGCTGCTGTCCGCGCAACGCCTCGGAGATCGCGGGGATGCCGGTGGTGTTGGGCCCCACGGCGGCCAGGCCGACCCGGGCGTCGGTGATCACCGGGCCGTCCATCCAGACCGCGGCGCCGGCCGAGGTGACCGCCCAGTCCCCCGCGCGCCGCTCGACCTTCGCGTAGGCGCTCGACCCGTGCGGACGGATCGGGATCCGGATCTCGGTGAGCATCTCGGCCTGCTCCACGGCCGTCTCGTAGGGGCCGCGGTGGAAGTCCTCCATCGGCACGACCCGCTCGCCGTCAGCGCCGCGGATCACGCAGGCGGCGTTGAGCGTGGTGCAGACCGCGGACAGGTCCTCGGACGGGTCGGCCTGGCACAGCGAGCCACCGATCGTGCCGCGGTTGCGCACCACCGGGTCGGCGATGACCGTCTCGGCGTCGGCGAAGATCGGAAACAGTGCCGCCAGCTCGGGCGACTCCAGCAGCTCCCGGTGCCGGGTCATCGCCCCGATCCGGACCTCGTCGGCGCCGACCCGGACGTAGCCGAGCTCGTCGTGCAGGTCGTTGATGTCGATGAGGTACTCGAGGTTGGCCAGCCGGAGCTTCATCATCGGGATCAGGCTGTGCCCGCCGGCGACGAGGCGGGCCTCGCTGCCGAGCCTGCCGAGCAGCCCGATCGCGTGGTCGACACTGGTGGCCCGTTCGTACTCGAACGGCGCAGGAACCTGCATAGGTGACCCCTCTCGACAACGCGTGTGACCGCGGTCACACCCACCATCGACCCGCCCGAGTCGGGCGTCAACAACCACCTAAGCGTGGGCTTAACTCGGGCACTTCGGGATGCCGCCCGCCCGTCCCGGGGTCCGCCTAGCCGGCCGAGCCGTGGGGGTTCGGGGTGTCGGTGTCGCGCTCGGGGCCGCCCTCGGCCGCGTCGGGGTCCTTCTCCTCGAAGTTCACCTTCCGGAGCTGCTTGACGAAGCTGAAGCACAGCAGCACCACGGCCACGACCAGGCCGAGCCACACGGCGAAGCCGAGCCAGCCGGCCTTGACGTCCTCGGGCTCCGGCGCCTGCCGCGCGGCCAGGACCACGACGTCCATGATGGTGGCCACGAAGGTGGAGAGGGCGTTCATGCCTTCATTGTCCCAGTGAGGTGGCGGACACCCGCGAAGAGGTCGTCCTCCGGGGTCTCGACGTCGACCAGGGACCGCGCGAGCTCGTAGTCCTCGGTCGGCCAGGCCGCCTGGTGAATCGCCAGCGGCACCGCGAACCACGGCCCGTCAGGGTCGATCTGCGTCGCGTGCGCGAGCAGCGCCTCGTCGCGCACCGGGAAGTAGTCAGCGCACGGTACCCGCGTGGTGATCCGCGCCGCGTGCACCGGGTCGGGCTTCCACTCCGCCAGCCGCTCGGCGTACGGCGACTCCATGCCCTGCGCGATCATCGCGTCGTGCAGCGCCTGCGTGCGCTCGCGGTGGAACGAGTGGTGGTAGTAGAGCTTGAGCGGCTGCCACGGCTCGCCCGTGTGGGGGTAGCGGTCCGGGTCGCCGGCCGCCTCGAACGCCGCGACCGCGACGTTGTGGCACATGACGTGGTCCGGGTGCGGGTAGCCGCCGTTCTCGTCGTACGTCGTCATCACGTGCGGCTTGAAGTCGCGGATCAGCCGGACCAGCGGCTCGGCGGCCTGCTCGAGCGGCACCAGGCCGAAGCAGCCCTCCGGCAGCGGCGGCTTGGGGTCGCCCTCCGGCCAGCCCGAGTCGACGAAGCCGAGCCAGTCCTGGCGCACGCCGAGGATCTCGCGCGCCCGGTCCATCTCGTCCCGGCGGATCTCGGTGATGTTGGCGAGGACGTCGGGGCGGTCCATCTTGGGGTTGAGGATCGAGCCCCGCTCGCCGCCGGTGCAGGTGACCACGTGGACGTCGACGCCCTCCGCGACGTACTTCGCCGTGCTCGCCGCGCCCTTGCTCGACTCGTCGTCGGGGTGGGCGTGCACGTGCATGAGGCGGAGCCCGGCACCGGGCGCGGAGAGGGACATGCGGTGAATCCTAGAATGACGCCGTGACCGACCTCGCCGAGCGCTACGGCTCCCCCAGCGCGACGCGTCGCAGGGTCGTCGTCGCCGTGGTCGTCGTCCTCGCCGGCGCGGCCCTCGCCTGGCTGGGCTGGGTCATCCTGGTCCAGGGCCGGCCGCTCGTGCAGTCGGACCTCGTCGGGTTCGAACCGGTCGACGAGCACGCGGTGAGCGCCACGTTCACCGTCGTACGGCGGGACGAGGACGTCGCTGCGTCGTGCCTGCTGCGCGCCGTGGCCGCGGACCACGCGATCGTGGGTGAGCTCGACGTCGCGGTCGGTCCGGGCGGCAGGGCGACCGAGACCCTGGAGCGCACCGTGCGCACCGAGCGTGCGGCCACCTCGGTCGACGTGGTCGGCTGCACCGCGGACGGGCAGCCGCGGCGGCGCTGACGGCCGGCCACCCCGCGTCCCGCGCTTTCGACGATTTGGGGACGCCCGGGGCCCGGTTGGTAGACTCTTCTACTTGCCTTGAACACGACCGGGTGGTCGCTTGGGCACGTGCGTGCCACGAGCGCCCCGGTCCACCCCTTCCACACAGGAGCACCCAGCAGTGACGCAGTCCAGTGAGCAGAACACGATCTGGCTGACGCAGGACGCCTACGACAAGCTCAAGTCCGAGCTCGAGAACCTCAAGGGCCCTGTGCGCCAGGAGATCATCGAGCGGATCAGCAACGCGCGCGACGAGGGCGACCTCAAGGAGAACGGCGGCTACCACGCCGCCCGCGAGGAGCAGGGCAAGACCGAGGCCCGCATCCGTCAGCTCGAGGACATGCTGCGTCGTGCCGAGGTCGGCGAGACCCCTGCCGACGACGGCGTCGTCGAGCCCGGCATGAAGGTCACCTACAAGTTCGTCGGCGACGACGACACGGAGGTCTTCCTGCTCGGCGCCCGCGAGATGGAGGACACCACCGACGGCCTGACCGTCTACTCCCCGCAGTCGCCGCTCGGCAAGGCGATCATCGGCAGCAAGGTCGGTGACACCGTCGCCTACGAGGCTCCCAACGGCAAGGAGCTCAAGGTCGAGATCGTCGACGCGACGCCCTTCACCGGCTGACGCACCCCGTCATCACGACGGCCCGCGACCTGGTGGTCGCGGGCCGTCTGCG
>NZ_SDPU01000013.1 GCF_004168035.1 Nocardioides iriomotensis
TCTGGGCCGCTGCGCGGCCTGCTGTAACGCGGGGTTATGGACGCTCCACAAGGCGCATACCGCTGGGGAAGCGTCCACACGCCTGGGGAAGTGCCTCGCGTACGGCGATCGGCGGTCTCGACGTCGAGGGGCAAGACGCGCCGACTCGACGGGTCCGCGAGGGCAAGACGCGCCGACTCGCGCCCTCCCGGCGGGAGGTTCGAGCCGGGTCGGCCGTCCAGCGCGGGAGGTTCGAGCCGGGTCGGCGCTACTCGGCCACGTGGTAGCCGCACGCGCGCAGCCGGCCGAGCACCCGCTCGGCGTGCTCGGCGCCGCGGGTCTCGACCTGCACGGCGACCTCGACCTCCTCGAGGTGCAGGTGCATCGAGGTGCGCTCGTGCACGACGTCGAGCACGTTGGCCTCGGCGTCGGCGAGCTCGTTGAGCAGCCGGGCGAGGCCGCCGGGGGTGTCGGCGATCCGGACCTTGAACGCGAGGTAGCGGCCGGCCGCGGCCATGCCGTGCCGGATCACCCGCATCAGCAGCAGCGGGTCGACGTTGCCGCCGCTGAGCACCGCGACGGCGGGGGTCTCGAACGCGTCCGGCCGGTCCAGCATCGCCGCGACGGCGGCGGCACCCGCCGGCTCGACGACGAGCTTCGCCCGCTCGAGCAGCATCAGCAGCGCCTGCGAGAGGGACTCCTCGCTGACCGTCACCATCTCGTCGACGTAGCGCTGGATCGCCCGGAACGGCACGTCGCCGGGGCAGCCGACCGCGATGCCGTCGGCCATCGTCGTCATGGTCTTCAGCGCGACGGGGTGGCCCTGCGCCAGCGAGGTCGGGTACGCCGCCGCGCCCTCCGCCTGCACGCCGACCACGCGCACGTCGGGACGTCGCGCCTTGATCGCCGTCGCCATCCCGGCGATCAGGCCGCCACCGCCGCACGAGACGACCACCGTGCGCACGTCCGGGCACTGCTCGAGCACCTCGAGGCCACACGTGCCCTGGCCGGTGACGATGTCGACGTGGTCGAACGGGTGGATCAGCACCGCGCCGGTCTCCGCGGCGAAGGCCTTGGCCTGGACCAGCGCCTCGTCGACGGAGTGGCCGTGGAACCGCACGTCGGCGCCGTACCCGCGGGTGGCCTTCTCCTTCGGGATCGGCGCGCCCTCGGGCATGAACACCGTGGCCCTGATTCCGAGCATCTGCGCGGCGAGCGCGACCCCCTGCGCGTGGTTGCCGGCACTGGCGGCGACCACGCCGTGCGCGCGCTCCTCCGCGGACAGCCGGGAGATCCGCAGGTAGGCGCCGCGGATCTTGAACGAACCCGTGCGCTGGAGGTTCTCGGCCTTCAGCAGCACCGGCCCGCCGGCGAGTCCGGAGAGCCAGCGGGACTCCTCCATCGGCGTCTCGATCGACACGCCGCGGAGCGCCTCACGGGCCTCCTCGATGTCCGCCAGCGTCGGCCCGTCATAGGCGGCAGGGTCGCTCATGCGGCACACCCTAGACCGCCCTGTCGGGACCACTCACCGGTGCACCGATGAGTTTTCCGCGCGGGCGTCGTTACATCCCCGTACCGCCTGACAGAGTGGCCCCAGAGGCCCGCACGAAAGGGAACCACCATGGACTGGAAGCTCGAGCTCGTCCTGCTGCCCGTCAAGGACCCGGACCGCTCCAAGGAGTTCTACGTCGACAAGCTCGGGTTCCACCTCGACGTCGACCACGACATGGGTGAGTTCCGGGTCATCCAGTGCACGCCGCCCGGGTCCGCCTGCTCGATCACCTTCGGGGTCGGGATGCCCGTCGGGGAGCCCGGCACGATCAAGGGCACCCACCTCGTCGTCGAGGACATCGAGGCCGCCCAGGCGTTCCTCGACGAGCGGGCGATCGAGAACGGCGGCGTCGTGCACTTCGAGGACGGCGGGCCGAAGCCCGGGCCGGACCCCGAGCGTCGCGACTACAACTCGTTCATCTACTTCGACGACCCCGACGGCAACTCGTGGGCCGTGCAGGAGGTCGCACACCGCGGCGCCTGAGGCACGAGGGGTCGTCGTGGACGTCGACGCGCTCGCCGCGCGCCACCGGCACGAGCTGCACGTGCACTGCTACCGGATGCTGGCGTCGTACGACGACGCGGAGGACTGCGTCCAGGAGACCTTCCTGCGCGCCTGGAAGCACGCCGCCGGCTTCGAGAAGACTGCGGAGGAGGCAGCCGAGCCGGGTGGTGGCAACGTCCGCGCGTGGCTCTACAAGATCGCGACGAACGTCTGCCTCGACGCGATCAAGGCCAAGGGACGGCAGGCCGCGAAGCTGCGGTCGTACGCCGAGATCGCCTGGCTCCAGCCCTACCCCGACGTGCTCCTCGACGACGGCCCCGAGGAGTCGGCAGTCGCGCGGGAGACCATCGAGCTCGCGTTCCTCGCGGCCCTCCAGGCGCTGCCGCCCCGGCAGCGGGCCGCGCTGATCGCCCGCGAGGTGCTCGGGCTGCCGGCCGCCGAGACGGCCCGGATGCTCGACACCTCCGTCGCCTCGGCCAACAGCGCCCTCCAGCGCGCCCGCACCACGATGCGCGAGCACCTGCCGTCCCACCGCGGCGACTGGACCGCCCGCGACCCCAGCCCCGCGGAGAGGGAGCTGCTGGACAGGTTCATCGACGCCCACCAGCGGTACGACGCGGAGGCGGCGCTCGCCATCGCCGCGACCGACATCCGCGTCACCATGCCGCCCAACCCGGCGCGCATCGACGGCCACGAGCAGCTGCGGCCGCTGCTCGCGCGCGCGTTCGGCCCCGGCCGCGACGGCGAGTGGCGGCTCGTCCCGACCGCGGTCAACCGGATGCCGGCGGCGGCGAGCTACCTCGCCCGGCCCGGCGACTCGGCGTACCGCGGTTTCAAGCTCGACGTCCTCCGCGTCGAGGCCACACCGGCGCCCCGGATCGCCGAGATCACCACGTTCGGCTGGTCGCACTTCGAGCGGCTCGGGCTCCCGCTGGTGCTGCCGGCCTGACCAGCCCCCGCGTCGCGGATCACATCGGGAGAAAATTGCATGGCTCACGCACGTAGTTGTATGGTTGACGCATGCAATCTTCCACTCCCCTCGCCGAGGCGGCCACCCCCGCCGCGGTGACCGACCGGGTTCCGGAGCCCGCCACCGTCGAGGACGCGCTGATGGCGGCCATGGCCCGGATGGGCAAGCGGCTGCGCCAGCGCACGGCCGGCGACGACGTCGACTTCCCGACGTTCATCCTGCTCAAGACCGTCGCCCACCTCGGCCCCATGCGCCTCTCGGCCCTCGCCGCCGAGCTCTCGCTCGACGCCTCCACCGTCAGCAGGCACGTCAAGTCCCTCGAGGACGCCGGCCTGCTTGAGCGCACCACCGACCCCGACGACGGCCGCGCGTTCCAAGTCGCGCTCTCCCCCGCGGGCACCGCCCGCATCGAGGCGGCCGGCGCCCGCCGCCGCGAGCTGATCGGCTCGCTGCTCGCGGACTGGAACGACCAGGACCGCGAGGACATGCGCCGCCTCCTCCACCAGCTGACCCTCTCCCTCGAGACCCAGGAGCACACCAAGTGACCCCCGACTCCCAGGGCTACCTGTCCCACAAGCAGATCCTCGTCGTCATGGGCGGCCTCATGGTCGGCATGTTCCTCGCCGCCCTCGACCAGAGCATCGTCGGTACGGCGCTGCCGCGCATCACCTCCGAGCTCGGCGGCCTCGACAAGCTGTCGTGGGTCGTCACGGCCTACTTGCTGACCGCCACGTCGTCGACCCCGTTGTGGGGCAAGCTCTCCGACCTCTACGGTCGCCGCCTGCTCTTCCAGGCCGCGATCACCACCTTCATCCTCGGCTCGCTGCTCTCCGGCCTGTCGCAGAACATCGACCAGCTCATCGCCTTCCGCGCCGTGCAGGGTCTCGGCGGCGGTGGCCTGATGGCGCTGGCGCTCGCCACCATCGGCGACGTCGTGCCGCCGATCGAGCGCGGCCGCTACCAGGGCTACTTCGCCGCCGTCTTCGGTGTGTCCAGCGTGCTCGGCCCGGTGCTCGGTGGCTGGTTCGCCGACGGCCCCGGCTGGGAGTGGATCTTCTTCATCAACGTCCCGCTGGGCATCGCGGCGCTGGTCGTCACCTCGGCCGCGCTGAAGATCCCACACGTGCGTCGCGAGCACACGATCGACTACCTGGGCGCCGCCCTGGTGGTCTCCGCCGTGTCGTCGTTCCTGCTCTACACCGCGTGGGCCGGCCCCGACCTGGGCTGGGCCTCCGGCACCGGCATCGCCCTGCTCGCCGCCGGCGTGGTGCTGACCGCGCTGTTCATCGTCGTCGAGCTGCGCGCCGCCGAGCCGATCCTCCCGATGCGGCTGTTCCGCAACTCGATCTTCACCGTGTCCAACATCTTCGGCTTCCTCATCGGCGTCGCGATGTTCGGCTCGATGATCTTCATCCCGGTCTACCTGCAGGTCGTCGACGGGATGAGCCCGACCGAGTCCGGCCTGGCCATGGTCCCGATGGTGCTCGGCATCTTCACCACCTCGATCACCTCCGGTCGGCTGATGAGCCGCAACGGGAAGTACAAGCGCTACCCGATCGCCGGCGCGCTGGTCGTGACCGCCGGCCTGGTGATGCTGTCGATGCTCGACAACTCCTCGCCGTACTGGTTCGCCGGCATCTCGATGTACGTCATGGGCATGGGCCTCGGCCTCACCATGCAGGTGCTGGTCGTCGTCGTGCAGAACTCCGTCGACCGCTCCGACATGGGCGTCGCGACGAGCTCGGTGACGTTCTTCCGCCAGATGGGCGGCTCGTTCGGTACGGCGCTCTTCGGCGCCATCCTGTCCAGCCGTCTCGCCACGCACATGACCGACGTGCTCGCCGGCAACCCGGCGGCCGTCCGGGCCGGTGGCCAGGGCGGGAACCTCGACTCGGTCACGAACAACGTCGAGGCGATCAAGGCGCTCCCGGAGCCGCTGCACGGCCTGGTCACGCAGGCGTTCAGCATGTCGCTCCACGACACGTTCATCGCGGCGGTGCCGCTGACGGTCGTGGCCGTGGTCGTGGCGCTGTTCCTGAAGGAGATCCCGCTGATCGGGCGGCAGGCGCCTCAGGCGCCGGCGGCCGGCGGCGCGTCGGACGACGCCTCGTCGGGCGTGCCCGCCTCGTCGGTGTCGTCGCCCACCGCGGTGTAGTCGGCGAGGTACTGCACGACGGCGTTCAGGGCGGCGACGAGCGGCACGGCGAGGAGGGCGCCGGCCACTCCGCCGACCAGGACGCCCATGCCGATGGCCACGATGACGCCGAGCGGGTGCACCGACACGAACCGCCCGGTGAGGAACGGCTGGAGGACGTGCGCCTCGATCTGCTGGACGAGGATCACGCCGCCGAACATCAGCAGCGCGACGAGGGGGCCGTGCGCGACCAGCGCGACGAGCACGGCCACCGAGCCCGAGATGGTGGCCCCCACCATCGGGATGAACGCACCGAGGAACACCAGCACGCCGATCGCCGTCGCGAACGGCACCTTGAGGATGAACGCGACGGTCATGATGCCGATCGCGTCGGCCAGCGCGATGATCACGGTCGCGCGGACGAACTGGGTCAGCGAGCGCCAGGCGACCTTGCCGGACTCGTTGGCGCGGAGCCGCGCCACCCGCGGGAACAGCCGGACGACCCACGCCCAGATGCGGGCGCCGTCGGCGAGGAAGAAGTAGCTGGAGAACAGCACGATGAAGAAGCCCGCGACGATGTGACCGATCGCCGTGCCGACCTCGGTGGCCTGGGCCAGCAGCTCCTGGGAGGAGTTGGTGATCGCGGACTGGGCCTGCTTGATGTAGTCCTGGACCTGCGAGTCGCTGGCCTGGAGCGGCCCGGTGCGCAGCCAGCGCCGGATCTCCTCCAGGCCCGAGACCACTTGCGCGGAGAGGTCGCTGAAGCCGGCCGAGACCTGGGTGCCGACGAACGTCAGCAGCAGGACCACCGCCCCGAGCCCCCCGACGACCACGATGGCCGAGGCGAGCTTGCGGTTGATCCCGACCCGGCCCGCGGAGGCGACGATCGGCGAGGCCAGCGCCGTGATCAGCAGCGAGATCGCCAGCGGCAGGAAGATGACCGAGAAGTAGGCGGCGACCCGGTAGGCGATGTAGCCCGCTGCCCCGATCACGAGCAGCCGCCACGCCCAGGCCGCGGCGAGGTCGAACGCCCAGGGCACCTGCGCCCGGCTGAAGTTGCTGGGCCCGGCGTCGATGGTCGGCGGCTTCTCCTCCTCCTGGACGCGCTCACCGCGCATCTGGCTCCACTGGTGCGCGAAGCGCTCGGCGAACCGCTCGTCGGACTTGGCCCGCTGCGCAGCGCGCAGGCGGCTGAGCCGTGCCGTCATCCGGTTCCCCTCCGCCATGAGGCCAGGCTAGGGCGTGTCTCCCAATTCTGGCCGTAGCGAGCGTCGTCCGGCGCGTGCGATCGATTCACCGGGGTCCCCGGCGAATCGCGGAGCCTGCGGAGCGATTCGTTGGGGTGGTGGCTTGGCGCCGGAGCGACGGCGGGCCGGCGGCCCGTCGAGCGACGGCAACGCCGCCAGCGTGCGTGTCCGGGCGGCGCGCAGCAGGCCATCTGAATTGGGAGACACGCCCGAGGGCCGTGGCACCTACGGACGGAGCAGACGGCGCGCCAGGCTGCGGGCGGCCTCCGGGTACGCGGCGGCGAGCAGCCCGACCGGCGCGAGCACGTAGTCGCGGTCGACGACCGTGCGCGGGTGCTCCGGGAGCTGCCAGCCCGCACCGGGGTCCGCGGCGAGGTGACGGGTCAGCACTCCATCGGCGGGGCTGTCGCTGTGCCGCAGAACGCCGCCGGACCCGACCAGCAGGTCCACCTCGCGCAGGTCCTTGCCGCTGCGCTCGACGACCCGCCCCTCGGGGCTGAACACGACCTGCGACCGGCCGGCGTGCCGGCGCAGCGCGACGGTGACCGCCGCGGCGGCGATGGCGAGGTCGGCGTCGGCGCCAAGTGCGTCGCCGGGGAGGTACGACGGGTCGGCCTGCCGGACGGCGGCGGCGTCGGCCAGCGCCGGGTCGAGCAGCCCAGCGGCGACACCCTCCTCCACGGTGCTGATCGCGCTCCAGCGCATGCCGAGGTCGCCCTCGACGGTCCGGCTGACCGGCACGGTCGCCACCACCTGCCGGGAGAGACCGGCGTCCTCGGGGTCGACCTCCACGACGGAGTGCACGTCGGTGGTGGCGCCGCCGACGTCGACGACCACCACGTCGCTGCCGAGCTCGTCCGCGAGCAGCTCGACCGCGGTGAGCACGACATCGGGCGTCGCCCCGCGCACCATCGCGGTGAAGCGCTCCCCCGAGTCGCGCCTGGACAGGTGCTTGCCGCCGATCACGTGCCGCAGGAACATCTCGCGGATCGCCGCCCGCGCCGACTCGGGCGCGAGCACGCCGATGCGCGGCACCACGTTGTCGGCCAGGACGTGCGGCGTACCGGACCCGGTGAGCAGCGCCGCCACCTCGGCCTGCGCGTCGACGTTGCCCGCGACCACGACCGGGCCGCGCCAGCGCGCCCTGGCCAGCGTGGTCGCGCAGCCGACGAGAACCTCCTCGTTGCCCCCGTCGGTGCCGCCGACGAGCAGCAGCACGTCGGGCTTGGTGGCGCGCAGCGTCGTGACGTCGGCGCGGGCCAGCCCGCCGTGCGTGACGTGCACGACCCGGCCGCCGCTGGACAGCGCGACCCGGCGTCCGGCCTCGGCGGTGACCAGCTCCTCGTTGCCGACGACGGCGATCCGCAGCCCGCCGCCGGCCGAGGAGCAGGCCAGCACCTCGGCGTCGTCCGCCCGCGGGTCGGCCGCGGCCAGTGCCGCCCGGCAGGCGTCCCAGCCGTCGAGCACGTCGGTGTCGATCGTGGTCCGGTGGTCGGCGGTCGCGACGAGTGCGCCGCTCGGCACCTCGACCAGCGCCGCCTTGGTGAACGTGGACCCGAAGTCCACGCAGGCGACGACGTCAGCCAAGCGCCTGCTCCAGGTCGGCCAGCAGGTCGTCGGCGGTCTCGATGCCGACCGAGAGGCGAACCAGGTCGTCGGGCACCTCGAGGTCGGTGCCGGCCACCGAGGCGTGCGTCATCAGGCCGGGGTGCTCGATCAGCGACTCGACCCCACCGAGGGACTCCCCGAGCGTGAAGACCTCGGCCTTCTCGCAGACCGCGAGCGCCTGCTGCCGCCCGCCGGCGACCCGGAAGGACACCATCCCGCCGTACCGCTTCATCTGGCGGGACGCGACCGCGTGACCGGGGTGCTCGGGCAGACCGGGGTAGATCACCTCGGTGACTTGCGGGTGCTTGGTCAGGAAGTCGACGACCTTCTCGGCGTTGTCGCAGTGCCGGTCCATCCGCAGCGCGAGCGTGCGGATGCCGCGCAGCGTCAGCCACGCGTCGAACGGCCCGGACACGGCGCCGATGGCGTTCTGGTGGAACGTGATCTTCTCGGCGAGGTCGAGGTCGCGCACCACGATCGCGCCGCCGACGACGTCGCTGTGCCCGCCGACGTACTTCGTGGTCGAGTGCACGACCACGTCGGCGCCAAGGGTGAGCGGCTGCTGGAGGTACGGCGAGGCGAAGGTGTTGTCGACGACGAGCAGCGCGCCGCCCTCGTGGGCGACGGCGGCGACCGCCTCGATGTCACCGATGTTGAGCATCGGGTTCGTCGGCGTCTCGAGCCAGACGATCTTGGTCTCGCCCGGACGGATCGCGGCGCGGATCGCGTCGACGTCGGAGACCGGCGCGGACGTGTGGGACAGGCCCCAGGGCTCCTCGACCTTGGCGAAGAGGCGGTAGGTGCCGCCGTACGCGTCGTCGGGGACGACCAGGTGGTCGCCCGGCCTGCAGACCGCCTTGAGCAGGGTGTGCTCGGAGGCGAGCCCGCTCGCGAACGCGAACCCGCGCTCGCCCTCCTCCAGCGCCGCGATGTTGCCCTCGAGGGCGGTGCGGGTGGGGTTGGCGGAGCGGGAGTACTCGTAGCCGCCGCGCAGGCCGCCGACGCCGTCCTGCTTGTAGGTCGAGGTGGCGAAGATGGGCGGGATCACCGCGCCGGTGGTCGGGTCGGGCTCGTACCCCGCGTGGATGGCGCGGGTCTCGAACCCGGACTTGTGCCGGTGCTGCTGGCCCGTGGAGGCGCTGGTCTGGTCGGACATGCGTGCGAGCCTAGACCTGGGAAGGTTCGAGCCGTCCGGCGCGTTGGGGAGAGCGAACCCCCCACTGATCGAGGAGGAAGTGCCCGTGCTGTTCAACCGTCACAAGAGCACGCTGCCGACCGAGGAGCAGGCGCTGAAGGGGCGCACCGAGCAGTGGTTCACGCTGGCCGAGGAGCACCTCGTGCTGCACACCCCGCTGGTCACCCCCGACAGCGAGATCCCCGAGGGCCACGAGGTCGCGGTGTTCGGGCTGGGCTGCTTCTGGGGCGCCGAGGAGGCGTTCTGGCAGGTCCCGGGCGTCTGGTCGACGTCCGTCGGTTACGCCGGCGGCCTCACCCCGCACCCGTCGTACGAGCAGGTCTGCTCCGGGCAGACCGGCCACACCGAGGCCGTCCGGGTCGTCTACGACCCCGCGAAGGTGTCGTACGCCGACCTGGTGAAGCTGTTCTTCACGATCCACGACCCGACGCAGGGCATGCGCCAGGGCAACGACCACGGCACGCAGTACCGCTCGGCGATCTACACCACGACCCCCGAGCAGGCCGAGGTCGCGGCGCGGCTCCGGGCCGCCTACGAGCCCGTGCTCACGCAGCGCGGGTACGGCCCGATCACCACCGAGATCAAGCCGGCGCCGACGTACTACTACGCCGAGGACTACCACCAGCAGTACCTCGTGAAGAACCCCCACGGCTACCGCTGCCACTCGGCCACGGGGATCCCGTTTCCCTCGGACGCCTGAGCCCGTTGCTAGCCTCACCCGGTGCCTGATGAGGAGCCGCGGACCGCGCCCGATAAGTGCACCGTCGTCACGCTCTTGCGGCTCCATGCGGTTCCGCGAGGAGTTCGAGCGTCTTGACGCCGAGCTGACCCTGGCGGGACACGTGGTGCTGACCCCGATCGTCCTGGATCCGGCCACGAAGCTTGACGCAGCGGAACGCGCACGGCTCGCCCGGGTACACCTCCAGAGGATCGCGATGTCGGACCAGGTCCTCATCGTCAACGTGGGCGACTACGTCGGGGAAAGCACCCGTCGCGAGATCGAGCACGCACGATCGCGTGGGATCCCGGTGAGCTTCCTGGAGCCACACGCCAACGATGACGACGACGCCGCCTGAGATTTCCTGCAGGATCGTGTCGATTCCACCGCACGCCGTTCGTCAGTGAGGTGGAGTCGGACATCGGGTCCGCGCGCGCAGGAGGAGCAGACATGGCGGAGTACCTCATCTACTTCAACCAGCAGTGGGTCGGCGACCACCCCCCGGAGTGGTTCGGCACGCGGGTGGAGCCGAGCATGGCGGTCGTCCACGAGATGGAGAAGGCCGGCGTCCTCGTCTACGCCGGCGGTCTGGAGGAGGGGGGACCGGTCTACGGCGCCGACGCGACGAGCGGCACGGTCATGGTCACCGAGGGGCCGTACGCCGAGACGACGGAGTTCCTGGGCGGGCTGACGATCATCGACGTGCCCGACCTCGAGGAGGCCAAGAGGTGGGCGGGCAAGGTGGCGGAGGGCTGCGGCTGGCCGCAGGAGGTCCGCCGCTTCAGCCCGCGCCCCGGCTAGGCGAGGTCGACCGGGGTCCCTCGCACGAGGACGTGTCGCGGCCGGCCGAGCAGCGACGGGTCCTCGGCGAGGTCGCCGTCGACGACGAGCAGGTCGGCGGCGTACCCCTCGGCGAGCCGCCCGGTCTCCGCCGCGAGCCCGCAGGCCTCCGCGGCCACCGACGTGGCGGCTGCCAGGGCCTCGGCCACCGGGTAGCCGCTCTCGACCATCTCGCCGACCGTGCGCCAGACGTTGCCGTGCTGCTTGGGCGGGGCCATCCCCGAGTCCACGCCGCTGACCACGGCCACCCCGTGCTCGCGGAGCCGGGAGAGATCGCGCATGCGGGAGGCGTAGAGCTCGTCGAACGAGCCGACCCCGAGTCTGGCCATCAGCGCCGCGAGGGCAGGCGGAGGCTCGGGCATCAGGGCGTGCAAGGAGCGGTCGTTGCCCATCGTCAGACCCACGTACACACCCTGCCGAGCCACCTCGTCCAGCAGGTCGTCGTCGATCCGCGGTCCCTGCGAGGTGAGCCCCGTGAAGTGCTCGATCCCGTCGACGCCGGCGGCCAGCGCGTTCTGCATGGCGGCGAGCGAGTGTGCGTGCGCGACCACGGGTAGCCCGGCGTCGTGCGCCGCGTCGACCAGCCCGGTGAGCTCGGCAACGGTGAACTGGGTACCCAGCTGGTCCGTCCCCGGCGTTGCGAAGCCGCCCGAGGCCATCACCTTGACCACGTCGACTCCGCGCCCGGCGTGCTCCGCGACGACCGCACGCAGGTCGCCGTCCACGACCCCACCGAGGAAGTGGCAGTGCCCGCCCGGGATCGTGAGCGGAGGCCCGGAGGCCACGACGCGCGGCAGGCCTGGGCGCTCCCGAGACGCCAGAGTGCGGAAACCTCGGTCACCCAGGTCCCGGACCGTCGTCACTCCGGCCACCGCGTGCGCGCGCAGGGAGCTCGCGATGACGGTGTCGATCTCCGCGTCGGACAGCGCACCGGCGCGCTCCAGCCCGCCGATCGTGCCATCGGCGACCAGGTGGGTGTGGCCGTCCACCAGGCCGGGCAGCACGGTGCCGGCGTGCTCCGTCACCTCGACGCCGTCCGGAAGGTCGGCCGCACCCGTCACGACACCGACGATGCGCCCGGACTCGTGGAGCACCGTGGCACCGCCGGGAAGGAACCGGGCACCGTCGAAAGCGTGTGCCGCGCGGACCGCCTGCATGTGATCACGATCCCGTCGCGGCGCCCCCTGCGGCATCACCCGGCCGGGCCATTCGCCCGACCGATTCCGCCCCGGATCCGAGAGCGGCCCGCGTTCCGTTGATAATCTCCGGGTGGCGGACCGGCTGGTGCGGGCCGCCGACCGCACGGGGCGAGGGCTCCGGGCGTCGACCTCACGAAGTCCCGAGGTAGTCCGTGGCGAGCACGATGCACCGTGTCGCGCCCCCCGCGCAGAAGGAGCGCCCGGGGAAGCGCGCGCTGCGGCCATCCCGTCGCCGGGCCCGGACCCTCGGCGGGGCGTTGCTCGTGACGCTGCTGTCGGCGCTGCTGCCGGGCACCGGGTTCCTCTGGTCCGGGCGCAAGAGCCTCGGCTTCCTGGTGCTCCCACCCGCGCTGACGGTGATCGCGCTCGCCGCCTGGTACGCCGTGCGTGACCCGCGCGCGGTGCTCGACCTGGCCTTCGACCCCACCCGGCTGCAGGTCGCGGCGGTCGCGCTCGGCGCCGGGCTCGTGATCTGGGCGCTGATCGTGCTGACGACGTACTTCATGGTGCGGCCGCTGCCGAGCCGCGCGATCCACACGTTCGTCGGCACCGCGTTCGTCGGCCTGCTGTGCGCCGCCGTCGCGGCGCCGGTCGTCGTCGGCGCGCGCTACGCCATGGTCCAGGCGGACCTCGTGCAGACGGTGTTCCAGGACAACACCAGCGCGACCGCGCCCAAGAACGTCACCGTCAAGGACCCGTGGGCCGGACGCGACCGGGTCAACGTGCTGCTCCTCGGCGGCGACGGAGGCGTGCACCGCGAGGGCGTGCGCACCGACACGATGATCCTGCTGAGCCTCGACACCCGCACCGGCCGCACGATCATGTTCAGCCTCCCGCGCAACATGATGAACGCGCAGTTCCCGGCCGACAGCCCGCTGCACGACCTCTACCCCTCCGGCTTCGGCGGGTACGGCGACGCGGGCAACTGGATGCTCAACGCGGTCTACCGGATGGTGCCGATCCTGCACCCCGGCATCCTCGGCACGTCCGACAACGAGGGCGCCGACGCGCTCAAGCTCGCCATCCAGGGCAGCCTCGGCGTCCCGGTCGACTACTACGTGCTGGTCAACCTCCGGGGTTTCCGGCAGATCGTCGACGCGATGGGCGGCGTCACCGTCAACATCAGCTCGCCGATCCCGGTCGGCGGCAACACCGACCTCGGCATCCTGCCCGACCGCTACCTGCAGCCGGGCCCGGACCAGCGGCTCGACGGCATGGACGCGCTCTGGTACTCCCGCGGCCGGTACGGCTCTGACGACTACCAGCGCATGGAGCGCCAGCGCTGCATGATCGACGCGATCATCGACGAGGCCAAGCCGCTCAACCTGCTGCGCCGCTACCAGGGGCTCGCCGAGGCCGGGAAGAAGATCATCCGCACCGACATCCCCAGCAAGCTGCTGCCGGCGTTCGTCGACCTGGCGATGGAGATCAAGGACGCCAGCGTCACCTCGGTGGTGTTCCGCTCCTCCGAGGCGTTCTTCCCGGGCGACCCCGACTTCGCCTGGATGCGGCAGAAGGTGCGCGCGGCGCTGAAGCCGCCGCCCGACCGGCCCCGCGACCGCGGCGAGAGCCGGCCGTCCGCGACGGCGTCACCGACCCCGACGCCCGGTGTGCCGAGCGAGGAGGCCGACCCGGGTACGGCGGTCGAGGCCAAGGACACCTGCGGGTACCACCCCGAGACCTCCTGAGCCCCCGCCCGCTGCCGGGGAGTGAGCGCCGTACCGGCGGGGTACGGGGCTCGCAGGGAGGTGAGGACGATGCGGACGCTGCGCGGACTCCTCGGCGCGCTGCTGTGGATCCTCGGCACCGTGCTCGGGCTCGTCGCGCTCGTGCTGTGCGTGACGGTGATCCTGCTGCCGCTGGGCATCCCGCTCTTCAAGCTGGCGCGACGCCTCGTCGACAAGGCGATCCTGCTGATGCTGCCGCGGCCGGTCGCGAACCCGGCCGCCTCGCTGAAGCGCGGCTCCAAGAAGGCCCGGAAGAAGGGCAGGAAGAAGGGTCGCGAGGCGACGAAGGACCTCGAGAAGACCCGCAAGAAGCTGGGGAAGAAGGCGCGCGCCCTCGCGCCGTGAGCCGAAGCGGACTCTCTGGTCCGCTCCGTCATGCACGTCACACCGGCCCACGGGAATATCGACACCCCGATCTCCGGTTATGTCTCATGCCGGCCCTGGATGCGCCTGCAGGCGGCGGTCACGTACCGCGGCAGCCGAGCATGGGCGATGCGGGTGGTTCGATTCCGCCCGACGGCACCACTCGGACGAGACGGGTCGTCACTCCCCGACCTCGCCGTCGATCGCCTCGCGCAGCAGGTCGGCGTGCCCGTTGTGCCGGGCGTACTCCTCGATCATGTGCAGCAGGATCCAGCGCAGGTTGGCGTGCTGGTCGTTGAAGCGTCGCTTCCGGACCGACTCCTGCTCCAGTGGTACGTCGGCCACCAGGCCTCGCACGCGCTCGATCGTGCCGGTGAGGAGGTCGCGCAGCTGCTCGGGCGTGTCGTCGACCGCGCTGTGCCAGTCCCAGTCGGCGTCGGCCTCCCAGTCCACCCCCCGCCAGGGGGCGTCCTCGTCGTTGCCGAGGAGGAACACCGAGAACCAGTTGTCCTCGACCAGCGCCAGGTGCTTGAGCATCCCGCCGAGCGTCATCGTCGAGGGAGCGAGGGTCCGCGCGAGCTGCTCGCCCGACAGCCCCTCGGTCTTCCACAGCAGCGTCGCGCGGTGGTAGTCGAGGTAGGCCATCAGCTGGGTGCGCTCGTCGGCCGTGCTCGGCGGCTCGACGCGGTCGGTCGGTGCGGTCATGCGGGTCCTCCGGGGGTCGTGAGCGGCAGGTACATCACGTGCAGGCCGACGAGGCCGTCCACGGGGCTGCGGAAGGCCTCGGGCACGGTGCCGACGATCGTGAAGCCGAGCGCCTGCCACAGCCGCACGGCGGAGGTGTTGGTCTCGACGACGGCGTTGAACTGGATGCCGTGGAAACCCTGCTCGCGGTGCCACCGCACCATGTCCTCGGCCAGCGCCCGGCCGACGCCCCTACCCCGTGCGGCCGGCGACACCATGAACGACGCGGTGCCGATGTGGGCACCGGGACCGGGCTTGTTGGGGCCCATCTTCGACGAGCCGAGCACGGTGCCGTCGTCGTCGACCGCGACCGCGGTGCGCGACGGCGGCGTCTCCATCCAGAGCGCGCGACCGGCGTCGTACGACGTCGCAGGGTCGTAGGTGTAGGTCTCCTGGGCCTGCACGACGTCGCGGAAGAACGGCCAGATCGCGTCCCAGTCGTCGTCGTTCGCGTCACGGATCAGCATCGTTCGCGACCCTAGCGACGCCCGGGGACGGGGAGCGACTGGTTATCGTCGCGCCCGTGACCATGCTGACGCGCTGGGGCCGCGACCTGGACGCCGAGCGCGTGCTGCCCGAGCACCCGCGTCCGCAGCTGGTCCGCGGCACGTGGCGCTCCCTCAACGGCTGGTGGGAGCACGCCGTCACGCCGGCCGACGTGTCCGAGCCGCCGGCCGACGGCGCCTGGGACGGTCGCATCCTGGTTCCGTTCTCCCCCGAGGCGCCGCTGTCGGGCGTCGGCCGGCAGGTGCAGCCCGACGAGCTGCTCTGGTACCGCCGCACCCTCGACGTCCCGACCGGCTTCGTCCCGCCCGGCGGCCGGCTGCTGCTGCACTTCGGTGCCGTCGACCAGACCGCGACCGTGTACGTCGACGGGCAGGAGGTGGGTGACCACCACGGCGGCTACCTGCCGTTCACGGTGGACCTCACGGACGCGGTCTCCCCGGGGCCGCGCGAGCTCGTCGTCCGGGTCCGCGACCTGTCCAACAACCGCGGCCCGAGCAGCGGCAAGCAGCGGCTGGTGCGCGGCGGCATCTGGTACACCGCCCAGTCCGGCATCTGGCAGACCGTCTGGCTCGAGGCGGTCCCGGCGCGGTACGTCGCGGAGCTCCACCTCGTGCCCCGGCTCGACGACGGCACCGTCGAGGTCACGGTCGTCGCGGCCGGTGCGCCGTCGCGCGACCTGGCGACGGTGCGGGTCACCGACGGCGGCAGGCTGGTCGGCGGCGCGGCCGCGCCCGCGGGCGTGCCCACGACGGTCCGGCTGTCCGCCGTACGACCGTGGACGCCGGACGACCCGCACCTGTACGGCGTCGAGGTCACCCTCGGCGCCGACCGTGTCCGGTCGTACGTCGGGATGCGGTCGGTCGCGGTCGGCACCGACGAGAGCGGCACGCCGCGGCTGCTGCTCAACGGCGAGCCGTTCCTGCACGCGGGGGTGCTCGACCAGGGCTACTGGCCGGACGGGCTGCTCACGCCGCCGTCCGACGAGGCGATGGTGCACGACATCAGCACGATGAAGCGGCTCGGCTTCACCATGCTCCGCAAGCACATCAAGGTGGAGCCGCTGCGCTGGTACCACCACTGCGACCGGCTCGGCATGCTCGTCTGGCAGGACATGGTCAACGGCGGCGGCCGCTACCGCACGGCCGCGGTGACCTGGCCGGGCCGGCTCCCGAGCGCCGGCCGGCGGCTCCGCGACGACCGCTACGCGGTGTTCGGTCGCACGGACAGCCACGGCCGCGACGAGTTCCGGCGCGAGGCGCGGGCGACCGTCGAGCTGCTGCGCAACACGCCATCGGTCGTGTGCTGGGTGCCGTTCAACGAGGGCTGGGGCCAGTTCGACGCCGCCGCGGTCGCCGCCGAGGTCGCCGCGCTCGACCCGACCCGGGTGGTCGACCACGCGAGCGGCTGGCACGACCAGGGCGCGGGCGACGTGTGGAGCCTGCACGTCTACCAGCGACGGTTCCGCGCCCCGCGCCGGGCGCCGGAGGAGCGGCGGGTGCTGGCGCTCACCGAGTACGGCGGCTACGACCTCACCGTGCCCGACCACACCTGGGGGCCGGAGCACATGGGCTACCGGCACTTCGACACCGTCACGGCCCTGGCCGCGGCCTTCGAGCGGCTGCACGACGACGAGCTCGTCCCCACGGTCGGTGCGGGGCTGTCGGCGACCGTCTACACCCAGCTCTGCGACGTCGAGGACGAGGTCAACGGCCTGCTCACCTACGACCGCGAGGTGCTCAAGATCGACGAGGCCGTCGTCCGGGCTGCGCTCGACCGGCTGCGCGCCGCGTTCACAGCGTCGACGAGTGCAGGAACCGGTCGACCGTGATGCGCAGCGCGACCCGCTGCGGGTTGGGCCGCGGCTGCTTGTAGCGCACGGCGTACCGCTCCTCCGCCCGCGCGACCGACGCCGGGTCGTCGAGCACGACCGCGGACCCCTCGATCGTCGACCAGCGACGGCCGTCCACCTGGCAGGCGGCCACCCGGCCGTCACCCTCGCGCAGGTTGCGGGCCTTGCGCGAGTCGCGCGAGGTGATCACCCACGCGCAGCGCTCGTCGAGGTCGAGCGCGACCCCGACGGGGACCAGGTGCGGGCGTCCGTCGGGCCGGGTCGTGCTCAGGGTGAGCAGGTGCCGCTCGGTCCAGAAGTCCAGCAGGGCCTGGGGAAACGCGTCCCAGCCCGGCGCGAAGGCGCTCATCGCGGCGTCCGGCCCGTGATGCAGTACGAGCGCCCGGCCGGGTCCTCCAGCGCGATCCAGCTGTCGTGCCGGCCGAGCTCCCGCGCGCCGAGCGCGACGTGCCGGGCAGCCTCGGCGGTCCGGTCGTCGGAGGCGAGGTCGAGGTGACCGGTCACGACGGGCTGCTCGTCGTCGAGGCGCTGGAGCAGCAGGCCGAGCACGACCTCGTCGGGCACCGCCATCCGGCGGAACTCGGCGTACCTGGGGTGGTCGGTGACCGTCCAGCCGGTCAGGTCCGCCCAGAACGCGCACTCCGCGTCCCAGCGCGACGGCGGGACGTCCAGGCAGACCTGGTCGACCATGCTGCGCCCGCCCGGCCAGGTGGCCGGCTCGGCGCGGACCGCGCCCGGGTGCCCGACCACGCAGAACGTCATGCCCCCGGGCGACCCGCACACGACGTACCCGAGGTCGAGGTAGCTCGCGCTGGCCCCGAGCTCCTCGGCCCGCTCGGCCAGCCCGCGGACGTCGTCGGTGTGCAGGTCGACGTGCAGCGCGCCGGGCGGGGTCTGCACGACCCGCTGCACCCTCAGGTGCGGGTCGCCGCTCGGCGGCAGCAGGGTCGCGAACTCGTCGCGGTCGCCCCGGCTCGCCGACAGGCGGTAGCCGGTGACCCGCGACCAGAACGTCTCGGCGGCCTCGGCCGACTCGCGGGCGGTGTCGAGGAACCCGGTGACCCAGCGCACCGCGGGAGCGGCCGGCGTCACCGGTCGGCCGGCCGGTGCAGCACGGCGTGGGTGGCGGTGAGGCGCGCGCCGTCGCCGTCGACCTCGGCCCGGGCGTCGACGAGCAGCGAGAAGCCGCCCGCCTCCGGGGGCGGGAAGACCAGCACGACGTCGGAACGTGCGGCGAGGTTCGCGCGGGTGCCGTCGCCGAGCGACGGCAGCGTGACCGTGACGCCGTCGACCTGCGGCCGCACGGCCACGGGCTTGGCGCGCTGGCCGTCGCCGACCGTGACCAGGTAGGCGAACCGGTGCTCCGCGGCCTTGTCGGCCAGCTCGGCCAGGTCGACCTCGACACTCATGGGGCGAGGCTACCCGTCGGCCCAGGTCTCCCCCGCCGGCCGCGCGACGGCCGAGCCGGACGTCAGCGCGGCGACCTGGGCCTCGAAGGACACCACCTCCCCTGCCGGTACGGCGAGGTGCAGCGTGACGCGCTCGGCGTGCTCGACGTCCAGCACCGTGACGCCGCGGCCGCGCAGGTCGGCCTCCCAGCGGGCGGCGTGAGCGTGGTCGGCGACGAGGTCGAAGCAGGACAGCAGGACGCGGCGACGGGTGCCGGCGACGTCCAGGGCGGCTCGCGTCGCGTCCGAGTAGGCGCGGACGAGCCCGCCCGCGCCCAGCAGCGTGCCGCCGAACCACCGCGTCACCACGACGACCAGGTCAGTGAGGTCGCGCCCGCGGAGCACCTCCAGCATCGGTGCGCCCGCGGTGCCCGACGGCTCACCGTCGTCGCTCGACCGCTGCACGGCGCCCTCGGGTCCGAGCACGAAGGCCGAGCAGTGGTGCCGGGCGTCCCAGTGCTCCTTGCGGG
This sequence comes from Nocardioides iriomotensis, assembly GCF_004168035.1. Classification (GTDB taxonomy): domain Bacteria; phylum Actinomycetota; class Actinomycetes; order Propionibacteriales; family Nocardioidaceae; genus Nocardioides_B; species Nocardioides_B iriomotensis. Next base: position 19,055 of record NZ_SDPU01000013.1, read on the forward strand.
CCGCCTCGACGACAGCGCGCGCGTCGGCCTCGGTCCCGACCGGTACGACGCGGCCGAGGAAGCGGGACCGCTTCACCTCGATCTCCGCCGTCGCCGCGCGGGCGACCGTGAGGTAGCCGGCCGGGTCAGCCACCGAGCACCCGCCAGCCGAGCGTCACGATGAAGGCGCCGACGACGAGCACGAAGAACACGCGGACGAAGCGCGATCCCCGCCGCACGGCGGTCCGCGCACCGACGTACCCGCCGCACAGGTTGGCGACGCCCATCACGATGCCGACCTTCCAGAGCACCGCGCCCTGCGGCACGAAGATGACGAGCGCGGCGAGGTTCGTCGCCCAGTTGGCCAGGCGCGCCTTGGCCGAGGCCTCCAGGAACGAGTAGCCGAGCAGCCCCACGAGCGTGAACACGAAGAAGGACCCGGTGCCGGGCCCGAGCGCGCCGTCGTAGAAGCCGATCACGGCGCCGGCCGTCACCGCCGCCAGGGTGTGGTGGTGGCCGGCGAAGCGCAGCTCGGTGAGCTCGCCGAGGTCGGGCTTGAACAGCACGTAGGCGCCGACGACGACCAGCACGACGAGCACGATCGGCTCGAGCGCGTCCGCCGGGATGTGGGACGCGGCGAGGGCGCCGGCCATCGAGCCGAGGAACGCGAAGACCATGAGCGGCACGAACGTGCGCGGGTCCGGCCGCACCCGGCGGTAGTAGGTGACCGAGCTGACCGTCGTGCCGCACAGCGACGCGAGCTTGTTGGTCGCCAGCACGTGCACGGGAGCGACGCCGGGCATCGCGAGGACGAGCGCGGGGAGCTGCACGAGACCGCCGCCGCCGACGACGGCGTCGACGAAGCCGGCGGCGAGACCGGCCAGCGCGAGAAGCGCGAGCAGCTCCAGCGACAGGTCGGTCACCGGTCAACCCTAGGCGGCCCGGACGAGGGCCTCCCGCTCGGCGTCCAGCGAGGTCACCTCGTCGTCGATGCGGCGCTTGGCCGCCGCGAGATCGGTGCCGATGCGGCGTACGGCGGACATCGCCTCGTGCAAGCGGTCGCGCGCCTCGTGGATCCGCGAGCGCACGCTCATGTCGCTGAAGATGTTGTCGAACCAGATGTCGAACGTGCGGACCAGCCCGTCGATCTCGACACCCCGGACGCCCTCGACACCGACGTCCGCGAGCTCCGTCGCGAAGTGCGCCATCGCGTCGTTGGCGGCGCGGACCAGCTGCTGCGCCTGCTCGAGCCGGTTGTACTTCATCATGTCGGTCAGCAGCCCGCCGCCACCGAACGTGTCCCAGGTCGACCACGACGCGGCGCTGGCGAGCACGTCCAGCGCGGCGGCCAGCGCGTCGTGCGCGGCGACACCGGCGGCGTGCGCCTCGCGGTTCTCCTTGTCCTCGGCGGCGAGCTCACCCCGACGCGTCGCGATCTCGACGAGCCGGGTGCTCGCTGCACCCGGGTGCTCGCGCAGCCAGGCCTCCTTGGCGTCCAGCGCGCGGGCGAGGTCACCGTCGACATCACCCAGGGCGTTCAGCTGCGCCTCGATCGCGCGGACGTCGCCCTCGGCCATGGTCGCCCGGTGTGCGGCCTCCGCGGCGGCGTACCGTGCCGCGTCGCGCTCGGCGGCCTCCCGCTCGAGGTCCGTGGCGCGACCACCGCGCAACGTCGCCCAGATCCGCACCCAGGACATCGACTCGAGCTGCGCGACGTCGCGCTCCTCGTCGGCGAAGCGGGACGCCTGCTCGTCGGCACGGTGACGCGCCTCCGCGGCGTGCCCCTGCGCCGCGGTGAGCCGCGCGGCGAGGCCGCGCGCCTCGCTCCGGGCCGCCTCGGCGCGCGTGATCTCGTCCTGGATGGGTCCCCCGTCGGTCATGCCGGAGATCCTAGGACGTCAGGAGGCGAGGAAGCCTTCCTTCTTCAGCCAGTCGTGGGCCACGTCGACCGGGTCGCGACCGTCGACGTCGACCTGGGCGTTGAGCTCGATCAGGGTCTTGTCGTCGAGCTTGGCCGACACCGGCGCGAACAGGTCCTTCAGCTCCGGGTGCTGGTCGAGCACCTCCTTGCGGAAGACCGTGGCGACGTTGTACTTGGGGAAGAACTGCCGGTCGTCCTCCAGCACGGTGAGGTCGAGCGCCTTGATCCGGCCGTCGGTCGTGAAGATCTCACCGAAGTTGCACTCGCCCTTGTCGGTGGCGGCGTAGATGGCACCGGTGGCCAGCGTCTTGACGTTGCCCTGCGGGACCTCCTTGCCGAGCGGGAGGTCGTACTTCTCGAGCATCGGCTGGAAGCCGTCGTTACGGTTCTTGAACTCCGACTCGACGCAGAAGGTGCGCTGGTCGACGGGCAGGTCGGCGATCTCGGACAGCTTGGTGATGCCGAGCTTCTTCAAGGTCTCGGCCGGCGTCGCGAAGCCGTAGGTGTTGTTCATCGGCGCGGGCTTCGCCCAGACGAGGTCGTTCTTCTTCAGCTCCTCGTCGCGGACGGCTTCGTACTGCTTCTGCTCGTCGGGGATCGGCTTGGTGTGGCCGAGGTAGCTGATCCAGGCGGTGCCGGTGTACTCCCACTCCATGTCGACCTGGCCGTCGATCTGCGCGTAGCGCGCGCTGGCGCTGCCCGGGATGTTGGTCAGGTCGGTCACGTCCGCGCCCGCCGACTGCAGCAGGATCACCGCGATCTTGCCGAGGACCAGCTGCTCGGTGAAGTTCTTCGAGCCCACGCTGACGCTGGCGCCACCGAGGTCGACGTCCTGCACCGGACCGTCGAGCTTCCCGGACGGTGAGAACCCCGCGGCGGTGCCGAGACCGCACCCGGCGGTCACGGCGAGGCAGGCGGTGGCGGCGACGGCAGCCAGCGAGCGACGGAGCATCACAGTCCCTTCGGCCGGGCGATCGTCTCGAGGACGCGGCCGGCCCAGTCGACGAGCAGGGCGAGCAGGGCGATGAGCAGGCCGCCGCTGACCAGGACCGACGTGCGGAACAGCGTGATGCCGGTCTGGATCAGGGCGCCGAGCCCGCCGGCGTCGATGAAGGTCGCGAACGACGCGACGCCGACGACGAGCACGAGCGCGGTGCGGGCACCGGCCATGATCACGGGTACGGCGAGCGGCAGCTCGATCCGGAACAGCACGCCGGCGCCGGACATGCCCATGCCCCGGCCGGCCTCGACGAGCGTCGGGTCGACGCCCTGCAGACCGACGATGGTGTTGCGCAGCACCGGGAGGACGCCGTACAGGGTGAACGCGAGGACGCCGGTCCAGAAGCCGAAGCCGAGCCAGATCGCGAACAGAACCACGAGCCCGATCGCGGGCGCGGCCTGCCCGATGTTGGCGACACCGACGACGAGCGGGGAGGCGCGGCGGAAGCGGCCGCGCGTGAGCAGCACGCCCAGCGGGATCGCGGTGACCAGCACGAAGGCCGTGGTGACCAGTGAGATCTTGATGTGCTGCCAGGTGAGGTTCGCCAGGGTCCCCCAGGCGAGCTGCCGGGACTCGATCGAGTCGAGGTCGGCGCTCGCCCGCCACCACGCCCACAGCGCGAACGTGATCGCCACCAGCGCCGGCAGCGCGGTCAGCAGGATGACCTGCTCGCGCGAGAGCCGGGAGCGGCGTCGCCGGGCGGCCGGCGCGGCCGGCTCGGTGGTGCGGGGTTCCTCGACGGTGGCCGTCATGCGGTCCCAGCCGCCTCGCGCTCGGCGGCCTCGCCGGCGTCCTGGATCTGCTGGGTGACCGTGGCGAAGTCGACGACGCCGAGGAACTCGTCGCGGCGCCCGGTGACGATCGCAGCGCCGTGGCTGGAGGTCAGCATGTCGTCGAGCGCGTCGTTGAGCGTCGCGCGGCGGTCGACGCCGAGGATCTCGTCGGTGCGCGGCTCCGGCACGGTCTCGGCGGCCCGGAGGTCGCGCAGCCAGGTCCAGCCTCGTGGCCGCTTGCGGGAGTCGAGGACGACCACGGAGGAGTGCCCGGCCTGCTCGGCGCGCGCGAGCGCGTCGCGGCTGGACTCACCGACCGTGACGGTCGTCCACGGCGAGAGCTCGACGTCGCTGACGCGCGCGAGCGTGAGCTGCTTGAGCGAGGAGCCGGCGCCGACGAAGTCCTCGACGAACTCGTCGGCAGGCGCGGCGAGGATGTTGGCGGGGGTGTCGTACTGGGCGACCCTCGCCCCCTCCTGGAGGATGCAGATCCGGTCGCCGAGCTTGATCGCCTCGTCGATGTCGTGGGTGACGCAGACGATGGTCTTTCCCAGCTCCGACTGGATCGACATCAGCTCGTCCTGCAGCCGCTGCCGGGTGATCGGGTCGACGGCGCCGAACGGCTCGTCCATCAGCACCACCGGCGGGTCGGCGGCGAGCCCGCGGGCGACACCGACGCGCTGCTGCTGCCCGCCGGAGAGCTCGCGGGGATAGCGGTCGCGGTAGCGGCCGGCGTCGAGGCTGACCAGGTCGAGCAGCTCGTCGACCCGCTCGTCTGCCTTCTTCTTGTCCCAGCCGAGCAGGCCCGGAACGAGCGCGATGTTCTGCGCGACCGTCATGTGCGGGAACAGGCTGCCGCCCTGGATGACGTAGCCGATGTGGCGGCGAAGGTCGTCGACCTTCTGCGAGCGGACGTCCTCGCCGTCGATCGTGATGGTGCCGGAGGTCGGCTCGATGAGCCGGTTGATCATCTTCAACGACGTGGTCTTGCCGCATCCCGACGGGCCGACGAACATCACGATCTCGCCGGCGGGGATGTGCAGGCTGAGCCCGTCGACGGCCGGCGTCTGCTGCCCGGCGTACTTCTTGGTGACGTCCTTCAGCTCGAGGTCGACGCCACTGACGCCGTCGGGGTGCTGCTGGGAATGGTCGTTCATCTCAGACACGGATCCCCTTCGAGGTGGTGAGGCGGCCGAACAGGAGCAGGAGCAGGTCGAGCACGAGCGCGAGGACCACGACGCCGACGGTGCCGACCAGCGCGGAGTGGAGGGCGTTGGCGCTGCCGATCTGCTCGAGGCCGCTGAAGATGTAGGTGCCGAGACCGGGGCCGAGCACGATCGCGGCGATCGCGGCGACGCCCATGGTCATCTGCGTGGACGTGCGGACGCCGGCCAGGATGACCGGCCACGCGAGTGGGAGCTGGACGCGCACGAGCGTGCTGACCGGGTCCATGCCCATGCCGCGCGCCGACTCCAGCAGCGTGCGGTCGACGCCCTGGAGCCCGACGACCGCGTTGCGCAGGATCGGCAGCACGGCGTAGAAGGTCACCGCGGCGACGGCGGGACCGGTGCCGAGGCTCAGCAGCGGCAGCAGGAAGCCGAGCAGCGCGAACGACGGCAGGGTGAGCCCGATCGCGCTGACGGCGTTGGCGACGCCCTCCAGCCGGGGCACGCGGGTGACCAGCACGGCCAGCGCGAAGGCCAGGACCGTGGCGAGCACGACGCACTGCACGACGAGCGAGGTGTGCTGGTAGGCACCGAACGCGATGTCGGCGCGCTCCTGGACGAGGTAGTCCCACACGAGGTGCGCTCAGCTCCCGAGAGTCGACGACGGGTCCTGATCCAACGTGCCCGAGCAACTCGGGTTCAAACACCGTGTGACATCGCTCCGGGGGCACCCGGGGGTACGGCGTGCGAGGCTGTCAGCCATGCGGATCGTGTCCCTGCTGCCCTCGACGACCGAGATCCTGTTCGACCTCGGGGCCGGTGACGACGTGGTCGGGGTGACGTTCGAGTGCGACCACCCCGTCGAGGCCCGCACCCGGACGATCGTGTCCACCAGCGCGATGCCCGAGGGTCTGACGACGAGGGAGATCGACGCCTGGGTCGCGGCGGCGCTGCACCGCGGCGAGGACCTCTACCACCTCGACGCGGGCGCGCTGTCCGGGCTCGACGCCGACCTCGTCGTGACCCAGGACCTCTGCGCCGTCTGCGCGGTCGACGTGTCCGTCGTCGACGACGCGCTCGCCCACCTGGGCTGCACGGCCGAGGTCCTCACGATCGACCCGCACACGCTCGACGAGGTGCTCGCGTCGGTCGAGACGCTCGGCAAGGCCACCGGCACCGAGACCACGGCATCGGAGCTGGTCACGTCGCTGCGCAGCCGGCTCGACGAGGTGGCCCGACGCGTCGCGGGACGTCCTCGCCCGCGCACCCTGCTGCTGGAGTGGACCGAGCCGCCGTTCGCTCCCGGCCACTGGGTGCCCGACATGGTCGCGCTCGCCGGTGGCGAGTCCGTGCTCGGCACGCCGGGCGAGAAGTCGTTCCGCACCACCTGGCAGGCCGTGACGGAGGCGCGCCCGGAGGTCGTGGTGTGCGCGCCGTGCGGCTACGACCTCGACGGGTCGGCGGCGCTCGCCGCGCAGCTCGTCGCGTCGGGGGCGCTGCCGGACGCCGTACCGGTGTGGGCGGTGGACGCCAACGCGTCCTTCGCGCGACCGGGCCCGCGGCTGGTCGACGGCGTCGAGGCACTGGCCGGGATCCTGCACCCGGAGGCCTTCGCCGACCTGCCGGCGAGCCCGATCGCGCGGCGCGTCCGTGACGGCGGCTGACCGAGCCGCCCGCCGGCCAGGCCTTCAGAGCAGTACGGCGAGGGCGAGGACCGTGCCCACGGCGGCGCCGCCGTAGCAGAGCAGCGCGACCGCGCGACGGGCCTTGATCTGCAGGCCGTCGTAGAGCGTGTAGCGGAAGCGGTGCGCGCTGTGCACCAGCAGCAGCACGAAGAACCCGAGCAGGAACAGCACCGTCAGCGGGTGGCTCGTCACGGCACTCAGGTGAGCATGGCCGGGCGGGGTCATCCAGCCCAGCGGGAAGGCGAACGCGAACAGGAACGCGAGCACCGGCAGGAACACGGCGGCGAGCACGCCCCCGGCGCTGAACATCAGCCACACGAACGGCTCCAGGCGGCGCTTGGTCACAGGGTCACCAGCCAGACCACGAACGCGGACACCACGGCGAGCCCGACGTACTGGGACGCCATCACCGCCGCGGCCGGCACCCGGCGGCCGGCCACCCGGGCATCCATCGCCTTCGGGGTCAGCGCGAACCAGGTGACCGTGTGCAGCACCACGAACGCGAACGCGACCGCGTTGACCACGACGACCAGCGGGTGGGCGGCGAGGTCGAGGACGTCGCGGTAGGCCTCCTCGCCCCGCCCGATCGCCGACAGCAGGACCAGCAGGTACAGCACGAACCAGGCGACGAAGATGCTGCTCAGCTCGCGCATCACGAACAGGAAGTACGACGGCTTCCGCACCCACCACCAGGTCGACAGCGTGCGCCGGTAGGCCCGCACCTCGGTCATCGCGCACCCCGCGGGAGCAGCACCGCCATCACCGACTGCTTGGCCGCCTTCAGCTTGTAGCGCTGGATGGCGCCGGCCGGGTCCACGTGCTTGGGGCACACGCGCGTGCACTCACCGACGAACGTGCAGCCCCAGACCCCCTCGTGCTCGATCAGCACGTCGAGCCGCTCCCTGGCCCCCCGGTCACGCGAGTCGAGGTCGTAGCGCTCCGCCAGCGCGATCGCCGCCGGACCGATGAAGTCGGGGTCGAGCCCGTAGACCGGGCAGGCGGCGTAGCAGAGCATGCAGTTGATGCACATGCTGAACTGCTTGTAGGCGTCGAGCTCCTCCGGCGTCTGGAGGTACTCACCGTCGTCGACGGACTGCTCCTCGTCGCGGATGATCCACGGTTTCACGCGCGGCAGCTTCTCCATGAAGTCGGTCATGTCGATGACGAGGTCGCGCACGACGTGGAAGTTCGCCAGCGGCTCCACACGGATCGGGCCCGGGGCATGGTCGACGAGGAAGGTGCCGCACGTCAGCCGCGGCTCGCCGTCGACGTTCATCCCGCAGCTGCCGCAGATCCCCATCCGGCACGACCAGCGGAACGACAGGGTGGGGTCGAGCTCGTTCTTGACGTGGTTGAGGGCGTCCAGCACGGTCCACTCCGTGCGCAGCGGTACGTCGTACTCCTGCCAGCCGGGGCCCGGGTCGCTCTCGGGCCGGTACCTCGACACCCGCAGGCCGATGCTGCTCTCGGATCCCATGACTACCTCCCGTAGACCCGCTCGCCCGGCGGCCATCGCGTGATCGTCACCGGGACGGTGCCCACGCGCGGCGACCCGTCCGGGCCCCGGTGGACCAGCTGGTGCACGAGGAAGCGCTCGTCGTCGCGCGCCGGGAAGTCGGTGCGCTGGTGTGCTCCGCGGGACTCCTCACGCTCCAGCCCGGAGCGCAGGATGCACTCGGCCACGTCCAGCATGTTCGCGAGCTCCAGCGCTGCGACCAGCTCGGTGTTGAAGGACCGGCTCGTGTCGGCGACCCCCACCCCGGCCATCCGCTGCTGGAGCTCCGCCAGCGTGTCCACGCCCTTCTTCATCGCGGGCGCGGCCCGGTAGATGCCGGCACTCTCCTCCATCGTCGCCTGCATCTCGTCGCGGATCCGCGAGACGCGCTCGGTGCCGGCGCGGTGGCCGAGGAGCTCGCGCTCGAGCCGGCGCACCTCGTCGGCGGCCTGCGCGTGCACCGACGACGGCGCGGGTCGGGCGCCCGTTGCGTACGTCGCCGCGGCCCGTCCGGCGCGCGCTCCGAAGACCAGGCACTCGGGCAGGGAGTTCGACCCGAGCCGGTTGGCGCCGTTGATGCTGACGCAGGCGGTCTCCCCGGCGGCGTACAGCCCGGCGACCGGCGTCGCGCCGTGCAGGTCGGTGTGGACCCCGCCCATCATGTAGTGCACGACCGGCCGCACCGGGATCAGCTCGTGCACGGGGTCGATGCGCTCGTACTTCAGGCACAGCTCACGCACGAACGGGAGCTTGGCCTCGATCAGCTTCTCGCCGAGGTGGCGCAGGTCGAGGTGCACGATGGGCCCGTACGGCGAGTGGCTGGTGCGGCCCTTCTCCACCTCGTGCACGAAGGCCTGCGACAGCCTGTCCCTCGGCCCGAGCTCCATGCTGCGGAGCACCGGGGTCGGCGACGGGGTGCCGAGGTCGTAGTCCTGCAGGTAGCGGTAGCCGTCCCCGTTCAGCAGCCAGCCGCCCTCGGCGCGGGCCGCCTCGGTGATGAGGATGCCCGTGAAGGGCAGGCCGGTCGGGTGGTACTGGACGAACTCCATGTCCTTGAGCGGGGCTCCCGCCCGGTAGGCCAGCGCCATCCCGTCGCCGGTGTTGATGTTGGCGTTGGTGGTGAACGGGAAGACCTTGCCGCAGCCGCCGGTGCACAGGATGACGGCCTTGGCGCCGATGCTGTGGATCTTGCCGGTGGTGAGCTCGACGGCGACCACCCCGTGCACCCGGCCGTCGTCGACCAGCAGACGGGTGACGAAGCCTTCGTCGTACCGGGTCAGCCGGTCGTACTTCAAGGACGTCTGGAAGAGCGCGTGCAGCATGTGGAAGCCGGTCTTGTCCGCGGCGAACCAGGTGCGCATCCTCTTCATGCCGCCGAACGCACGCACCGCGACGTGACCGTCCGGCTGACGGCTCCACGGGCAGCCCCAGTGCTCGAGCTGCAGCAGCTCGCGCGGCGCCTCCTCGACGAACGCCTCGATGGCGTCCTGGTCGCCGAGCCAGTCGCTGCCCGAGACCGTGTCGTAGGCGTGCTCGTCGAGGGAGTCCCCCTCGGCGATGACCCCGGCGGCGCCGCCCTCGGCGGACACCGTGTGGCTGCGCATCGGGTAGACCTTCGACACGACGGCGACGTCGAGCCGCGGGTCGGTCTCGGCGATGGCGATGGCGGCCCGCAGGCCGGCGCCGCCACCACCGACGAGGAGCACGTCGTGCGTGGCGGCGAACCCGCCGTCACTCACCGCGCAGCTCCTCGTCGACGAGCACCTTGCCGCGGTGGTTCACCACCAGGCGATGGACGCTGCCGTCGTGGAACTCCTCCTTGGAGCTGCGACAGCCGCAGGCGTAGGTCACCTCCTCGGCGAACAGGCCCTGCTCGTCCTCGGAGACGGAGCGCTCACCGGACTTGAGCTGTCCGCAAGGAGCGAGTGTCGGCTCGAAGCGCGTGATGGTCGACGTCACCGTGCACCTCCCGTGGCTCGGGGACCACGTTCCCGCCCCCAGAGTGCGCCTCGCGGGACGGGTTGGGAAGCACCCCTTTCGGGTGGTCGGGCACCGTCGGTCGAGCGGTCAGGCGCCGCTGGTGACCAGGTAGGCCAGCAGGTCCTGCCGGGTCACGACCCCGATGGGCTTGCCGTCCTCCTGGACGAGCAGCGCGTCGGCGCCCTCGAGCGTCGCGACCGCCTCCGACACCGACTCGTTGGAGCCGATCGTCGGCAGCGCCTTCTCCATGTGCTCCTCGACCGGGTCGGTGAGCCGGGCGTGGCCGGCATAGAGCGCGTCGAGCAGCGCCCGCTCCGACACCGACCCGGCCACCTCGGCCGCCACGATCGGCGGCTCCGCGCGGACCACGGGCATCTGCGAGACGCCGTACTCCTGGAGGATGTGCACGGCCTCGGCGATCGTCTCGTTGGGGTGGGTGTGCACGAGGTCGGGGATCTCGCCGCTCTTGCGGCGCAGCACGCCGCCGACGGTCTCCTCGCCCGAGGCGGGCAGGAAGCCGTACTGGGCGAGCCAGTCGTCGTTGAAGATCTTGGTGAGGTAGCCGCGGCCCGAGTCGGGCAGCAGCACCACGATCACGGCGTCCTTGCCCTCGGGCGTGCCGGCGAGCTCCTCGGCGAGCTTCGCGGCCGCGGCGACGGCCATGCCGCAGGAGCCGCCGACGAGCAGCGCCTCCTCGCGGGCGAGCCGCCGGGTCATTGCGAACGAGTCGGCGTCGGAGACCTCGATGACGCGATCGGCGATGTCGGGGTCGTACGTCGTGGGCCAGAAGTCCTCGCCGACGCCCTCGACGAGGTAGGGCCGGCCGGTGCCGCCGGAGTAGACCGAGCCCGCCGGGTCGGAGCCGACCACCCGGACGGCCGGGTTCTGCTCCTTGAGGTAGCGGCCGGTGCCGCTGATCGTGCCGCCGGTGCCCATGCCGGTGACGAAGTGCGTGACGCGACCGTCGGTCTGCTGCCAGATCTCCGGGCCGGTGGTCTCGTAGTGGGAGCGCGGGTTGTTGGGGTTGGAGTACTGGTCCGGCTTCCACGCGCCCTCGATCTCGCGGACGAGCCGGTCGGAGACGTTGTAGTAGGAGTCCGGGTGCTCCGGCGCGACGGCCGTCGGGCAGACCACCACCTCGGCGCCGTACGCCTTGAGCACGTTGCGCTTGTCCTCGCTGACCTTGTCGGGGCAGACGAAGACGCACTTGTAGCCCTTGGCCTGCGCCACGATCGCGAGCCCGACGCCGGTGTTCCCGGAGGTCGGCTCGACGATGGTGCCGCCGGGCTTGAGCGAGCCGTCCTGCTCGGCCGCCTCGACCATGCGCAGGGCGATGCGGTCCTTCACGGAGCCGCCGGGGTTGAGGTACTCGATCTTCGCGAGCACGAGGGGAGCGTCGTCGCCGGTGGGCACGACGTGCTGGAGCCTGACGAGCGGGGTGTTGCCCACCAGGTCGAGGAGCGAGTTCACGTAGTCCACGGCGGGAGTCTAGGTGGCTTCCATAAAATGACGGACGTGGGGAAGGCTGCTGCGGCGCGACGGCTGGCGGCTGCCGCGGCGTACGGCGGCGGTGGCCTCTCCGTCGTGGGCGCGACCGTCTACGCCTTGCTCCGCGCCGAGGCGCTGCTCGCCCGCCGTGCGATCGGCCTGCCCAACGGCGACCCGCCCCAGGCGACCGGCTGGTACGGCCATGGCCGACCCGGTCCCGCCCTCAAGATGGTCCTGCTCGGCGACTCCTCGGCGGCCGGGTACGGCGTCGACATCGTCCAGCAGACCCCCGGAGCGCACCTCGCCTCCGGTCTCGCCGAGGCCACCGACCAGCGGGTGTACCTGCGCTCGGTCGCCCGCGTGGGGGCGCAGAGCCGGGACCTCGCGGGCCAGGTCGACGAGGCGCTCGCGGTCGAGCCCGACGTCGCCGTCGTCCTGATCGGCGCCAACGACGTCACCCACACCCGCCCGCAGTCGGAGTCGATGCGGCTGCTGTCCGAGGCGGTGCGCCGGTTCCGCGAGGCGAACGTCGAGGTGGTCGTCGGGACCTGCCCCGACCTCGGCACGATCGAGCCGATCGCCCCTCCCCTGCGCCAGCTCGCCCGCGTGCTGTCGCGACGGTTGGCGGCCGGCCAGGCGATCGCGGTCGTCGAGGCCGGCGGCCGCACCGTGTCGTTGGGCTCGATCCTGGGCCCCGAGTTCGCGGCGACGCCGAGCCTGTTCTTCGGTCCCGACCGGTTCCACCCGTCGGCGGCCGGCTACTCCTCGCTGGCCTCGGTGCTGCTGCCGTCGGTGCTCGCCGCGCTCGGCGAGATCCCCGACGAGGAGCTGACGCCCGTGGCGGCCCGCGGCGACACGGTGCTGCCGATCTCCGAGGCCGCCGTGGAGGCCGCGAAGGTGCCCGGCACCGAGCTCGGCGGGACCGAGATCGCCGGCCAGAAGCGCGGCGCGCTCGGCCGCTGGGTGCAGCTGCGCCGCCGGCGCCGGCAGCCCGAGGCCGAGGCGGAGGCGCCGCGCGCGACCGACGAGGCGCCGGCTCCGGCCTCCTGAGACAGGTCCCGACACGAAGAAGGCCCCGCGGCGGCTGCCGCGGGGCCTCTCCTTGGGAGTGCTGGGTGCTGTGCTGCTCGGTCAGTCGTTGCCGCGCAGGATCGCGAGGATCCGGAGCATCTCGATGTAGATCCAGATGATCGTGACGGTCAGGCCGAACGCCGCACGCCACGACTCACGCTCGGGCAGGCGCGCCGCGATGCCGCGCTCGACGAAGTCGAAGTCGAGGATCAGCATGAGCACGCCGAGGCCCAGGCCGATGAGGCTGGCGATGAAGCCGATCGTGCCGAAGCCGTTGAACCCGAACGACGCGCCGAAGAAGCTCAGCACGAAGTCGAAGAGCGAGACGGCGACGAAGCCGAACAGCGCGGCGACGGTCCACTTGCGGAACTTGTCGCTGACCTGGATGTTGAAGAACTTGTAGGCCGCGAGCGTGCCGGCGACCGCGGCGAAGGTGCCGACGACGGCACCCATCACGAGGCCGCCACCGAAGTTGGCCTCCATCGCCTTGGAGAACGCGCCGACGAAGACGCCCTCGACGGCGGCGTACGCGAGCACGAGGCCCGGCGAGACGACCTTCTTGAACGAGTTGACCATCGCCAGCCCGAAGCCGACGAGGGCACCGAACATCGACAGGGCGTAGAGCGTCGGGATCGACTCAGCGGTGATCGGGCCGGTCAGGATCCACGTCGCGGCCGCGATCACGATGGTCGTTCCCAGCGTGATGCCGGTCTTCTGGACGACCGAGTCGATCGTCATCGGGCCGGTCGAGACCGGGGCCTGGGTCTGCTGCGGAGCGTCGTAGCCAGCGCCCTGGCCGTAGGCCGGAGCCGGGGGTGCGTCGTAGCCGGGGTAGCTCATGCCGCTCGAGGAGCCACGGCCGTTGAAGCCCTCGCTCCTGGCGAACACGGGATTGCTGCTGCGCATCGTGTGGTCTCCTCCTTGGAGGCCTGGGGGTGTTCCGGTCTGGAACGTCCCCGTGGGTGTGCGAGTCCAATCCTACGGACCCGCTGTTCGTTCAACGACCGTGCGCAGGCAACGGTTCCATGAGAAGACGCGGTGGCGCGCCCCTAGAGGACGAGCGTGAGGACCAGTCCCAGCGCCGCGCAGACCCCCAGGGTGCGCAGCACGCTCCAGCCGGCCCTGAGCAGGAGGAACGCCGCCAGCAGCGCCACGACGACCGCCACCCAGTCGAGGGTGGCGAGGACGGGAAGCTCGACGGTGAAGGGGCCGAGCGCGACGTCGCGGGAGGCGTCGAACAGCGTGTGCGTGGCGAAGTAGACACCCAGGTTGGCGATCACGCCGACGACGGCGGCGGTGATCCCGGTCATCGCGGCGGAGAGGGTGGCGTTGCCGCGCAGGCGTTCGACGTACGGCGCGCCGAGGAAGATGAACAGGAAGCAGGGCACGAACGTCACCCACGTGGTGAGCAGCGACGCGAGGACGCCGGCGACCCAGGGGTCGAGCGAGCCGGGGTCGCGGAAGGCGCCGAGGAACGCCACGAACTGCACCACCATGATCAGCGGCCCGGGCGTGGTCTCGGCCAGCGCGAGCCCGCGCGCCATCTCCCCCGGCGCCAGCCAGCCGTAGACCTCCACCGCCTTCTGGGCGACGAAGGCGAGCACCGCGTAGGCACCGCCGAACGTGACGAGCGCGGTGCCGCTGAAGAAGAGGCCCTGCTGGGCGTAGACGCTGTCGCCGCCGGCGAGGGCCGCGGCGAGGGCGACCGGGAGCAGCCAGACCGGCAGGCCGATGCCCAGCACGACGGCCGCGCGGCGCCAGGTCGGGCGGACGGTGTGCAGGGCGTCGTCGGGGACGACCGGGGCCGGCGCGTCGGGGTCGGCGCTCTCCGCCGGCATCGCCACGACCGCGGGACGCCAGCGGTGCAGGGCGACCCCGGCCAGGCCGGCGGCGAGCACGACCAGCGGGAACGGCAGGTGCAGCACCGCCAGCGCGACGAACGCGGCGACCGCGAGCCCGACCAGCGCCGGGTGGCGCAGCACCCGCCTGCCGACACGGACGACCGCCTGCACGACCACGGCCAGGACCGCGGGCGCGAGGCCCGCGAACAGGCCGGCGACGAAGGCGGTCTCGCCGAACCCGGCGTACAGCGCCGAGAGCGCCAGCAGCGCGACCAGGCCGGGCAGCACGAACAGCACCCCGGCGATCAGGCCACCGACGGCTCCGTTGAGCAACCAGCCGACGTACACGGCGAGCTGCTGCGCCTCGGGGCCGGGCAGCAGCATGCAGTAGTTGAGCGCGTGCAGGAACCGGCGCTCCCCGATCCAGCGGTTCTCGTCGACCATGCTGCGGTGCATCACCGCGATCTGGCCGGCCGGCCCGCCGAAGGTCTGCAGCGAGATCAGGAACCAGGCGCGGGTGGCCACGCGCAGCGGGACCAGGTGCCCGTCCCCGATGTCCCGAGAAAGTCCACTGACCATGTGGACAATCTAGCGGCGTTTCCTCCACACGAGAACAGCGACCCCGAGGGTGAGAGCGACCGCGGCGACGATCGCCGCCGGGCGCTTCTTCGCCTCGATGTTCTGCTGGAGGTGGTCGACCGTCTGGGCGAGCTGCTCGCGGTTGCGCTCGACCTCGGCCTGCGCGGCGGCGACCGCGGGGTCGACGTGGGTGGAGCTCATCGGCTGTGCCCTCCCTTGATGGTCTCGACGTCCTGCTTGACTCCCTCGACGGCGCGCTCGGGCGCCGGCGGCGTCGCCTGCGACACCTTGCCCTTGCCGACGACGGCGGCGATGCCCGCGGCGGCGAACAGCACCACCGCGACGATCAGCGCCGCGCCCCAGGCGGGCAGGACGAGGGCCAGCGCGAGGATGGCCGTGGCGATGAGGACCCCGAGCCCGAACAGCCCGAGGATGCCGGCCGCGCCGAACATCCCGGCGCCGACGCCGGCGGCCTTGCCCTTGGCGGTGAGCTCGGCCTTGGCCAGCTCGACCTCGCTGCGGACCAGCGCGCTGGTCTGCTCACTCAGGTCGTGCACCAGGGCGCCGAGCGTCTCCCTGTCGGTGTCGTGCGGTGCGCTCATGTGGTTCGAGTGCCCACACCACCCCCGGGTAAACCCCTACCGCACCAGCGGGACGAGCCGGGACGGGTCGCGCGGCTTGCGCCACGAGACGGTCGCGGGGCTGAGCGGCTCGCCGCAGGACGTGCACGTGTCGGCGCTCGCGGTCTCGCGTCCGCAGCGGTCGTGCACGACGTGCATCACGCCGCTGCCCCGCGGGCGGTGCCGCTCACCCCAGAGCACGAGCGCGTTGAGCAGCGGCAGCAGGTCGGCCCCCGCGTCGGTCAGCACGTAGCCGTCCCGCGTGCGCTGGCCGTCGCGGTACGGCGTCCGCTCGAGGAGCCCGGCGTCGACCATGCCGGCGAGCCGCTTGGCCAGCACGCTGTCGGCCACGCCGAGGCGCGCCCGGAACTCGTCGTACCGGGTGACGCCCTGGAACGCCTCGCGCAGCACGAGCAGCACCCACGGGTCGCCGACGACGTCGAGCGAGCGGGCGATCGGGCAGGTCGCCTCGGACCAGTCGGAGCGCAGCGGCATGGTGCGTGTCCGTTCCTCGGAACTCGGATGTTGACTTCTTTCAAGAGAGTCTAGTCTCTCCCCATGGCCACGATCACCCCCGTCCGCCGCGGCGTGCACCCCGCCTGGCTCGTCGCCGCCGTCGCGTTCGTGGCGCTGATCGGGGCCGCCGGGTTCCGCGCCGCGCCCGGCGTGCTGATGGTGCCCCTGCAGGACGAGTTCGGCTGGAGCCGCGGCGTGCTGTCGCTGGCGGTGGGCGTCAACCTGGTGCTGTTCGGGCTCACCGCGCCGTTCGCGGCCGCCCTGATGGACCGCTTCGGCATCCGCCGGGTCACCTCGGTGGCCCTGACGCTGATCGCCTTCGGGGCGGGCCTGACGGTCTTCGTCCAGCAGAGCTGGCAGATCGTGCTCACCTGGGGCGTGCTGATCGGGCTCGGCACCGGGTCGATGGCGCTGGTGTTCGCGGCCACCGTCGCCAACCGCTGGTTCGTGACGCGGCGCGGCCTGGTGATGGGCATCCTCACCGCGGGCAGTGCGACCGGCCAGCTCGTCTTCCTGCCGATCGTCGCCGCCACCGCCGAGGTGGCCGGCTGGCGCACCGCCTCCCTGGTCATCGCCGCAGCCGCCCTCGCGGTCGTCCCGCTCGTGTGGCTCGTGCTGCGCGACCACCCCAGCGACCTCGGCGTCATGGCGTACGGCGCGTCGGAGCCCACGCCCCGGCCGGTCCCGCACCCGGCCGGCGCCGCCCGCGCCGCGATCCAGGCGTTCCGCGACGCCTCGCACAGCCGCACCTTCTGGGCGCTGATGGCCGGCTTCGCGATCTGCGGCGCCACCACCAACGGGCTGATCGGCACCCACTTCGTGCCCGCCGCCCACGACCACGGCATGGCGCAGACGACCGCCGCCGGCCTGCTCGCCGTCGTCGGCATCTTCGACATCGTCGGCACGGTCGCCTCCGGCTGGCTCACCGACCGGTTCGACCCCCGCCTGCTGCTGGGCTTCTACTACTTCTTCCGCGGCGTCGGCCTGGCGCTGCTGCCGGTGCTGCTCAACGACGCCGTGCACCCGAGCATGGTCGCCTTCGTGGTGATCTACGGCCTGGACTGGGTGGCCACCGTGCCGCCGACCGTCGCGCTGTGCCGCAACGTCTTTGGCGACTCCGGCACGGTGGTGTTCGGCTGGGTGTTCGCGTCGCACCAGGTCGGTGCCGCGCTCGCCTCGGTGGCCGCCGGCTTCGCGCGCGACGCGACCGGGACCTACACGGCCGCCTGGTTCAGCGCCGCCGCGCTCTGCGTCGTGGCGGCCGCGCTGTCGGTCGGGATCCGTCGGGACGCGCGGCACCCCGTCACGGGGTGAGCCCTATCTTCGAGGGATGGATGCTGCGCTCGGCCTTGCTCCCCTGACCCCGCTCGCCCAGCTCGACCGGGCCGCGGACTACTTCCCCGACCGGGTCGCCTACCGCTTCGAGGGCGCGTCGACCACCTACGCCGGGCTCCGCGAGCAGGTACGGCGGGCGGCGGGGCTGCTGGTCGAGGCCGGTGTGCGGCGCGGGGACCGGGTGGCGGTGCTGGCGCGCAACGTGCCCGTCGCGCTGCTCGCGCACTTCGCGGTGCCGTGGGCCGGCGGCGTGCTGGTCGCGCTCAACCACCGGCTCGCCGCCGGCGAGCTGCACGGCATCCTCGAGCACGCCGAGCCGCGGCTGCTCGTCGCCGAGCAGGACCTCGCGGACCTCGCGGACGACGCCGTCGCGGGTCTCGACCTCCCGGTGCTGCCCGACTCCGCGCTCCTGACGGCGGCCGTGTCATCGGCGGACGCCGTACCCGAGCGGCACGGGGTCACCGACGAGCTCGACCTGATCACCCTCAACTACACGAGCGGCACGACCGGTTCGCCGAAGGGCGTGATGTACCGGCACCGCGGCGCCGCCCTGCAGTCGATCGCGATGGCGTACCACCTGCGGCTGGAGATGGACTCGGTCTACCTCTGGACGCTGCCGATGTTCCACTGCAACGGCTGGTCGTTCCCGTGGGCGGTCGCCGCGGCCGGCGCGACGTCGCTGTGCACCGGCACCACCGACCCGGAGCAGCTGTGGCAGCTGATCCGGGACGAGACGGTCACCCACTTCTGCGCCGCGCCGACCCTGCTGACCAGCCTGCTGACGTCGCCCGCCGCGGCCCCGGTGGAGCAGCCCCTCACCGTGGCCACCGGCGGTGCCCCGCCGACCCCGGCGCTGATCCGGCGGGCCGAGCAGCTCGGCCTGCACGTGGTGCACCTCTACGGGCTGACCGAGACCTACGGCCCCTCGCTGATCTGCGACTGGCAGCCGGAGTGGGACGGGCTGCCCGAGGACGAGCAGGCCGAGAAGCTGTCCCGGCAGGGCATCCCCAACGTCATGGGCGCGACGGTCACCCTGGAGCCGGTGCCGGGCGACGACGGCCGGGGGCTCGCCGAGCTGACGATCGCCGGCAACACGGTGATGGCGGGCTACTACCGCGACGACGCGGCGACGGCCGCGGCCACGGTCGGCGACGACCGGTTCCGCACCGGCGACCTCGGCGTGCAGCACGACGACCGCTACTTCCAGCTCCAGGACCGGGCGAAGGACGTCATCATCAGCGGCGGCGAGAACATCTCCTCGATCGAGGTCGAGCGGGTCCTCGCCGAGCACCCCGCCGTCAGCGAGTCGGCGGTGGTCGCCCGGCCGGACGAGACGTGGGGCGAGGTGCCCGTCGCGTTCGTGACGCTGAGCGACGACGCCGGCGACGTCTCCGAGGACGAGCTGATCGAGTTCGTGAAGTCCCGGATCGCGCGCTACAAGGCGCCCAAGCACGTGGTGTTCGGGCCGCTACCGAAGACGGCGACCGGCAAGATCCAGAAGTTCGAGCTGCGGACCCGGGTCGGCGAGCAGCCCGCGGGCCCCGGGGCAGATACGCCGCGCTGAGGATGTCACCCGCGGCGCAGCGGTCCTACGCTGCGCGCTGGAGGCCCCGTCGTACCCCAGACCAGACCTGGAGGTCGACATGTCCGCTTCGCCCCGCCGCAGTGCCGCCGCCTTCGCCCTCGGCATCCTCGCCGCGCTGACGGCCGGTGTCCTGCTCAACCAGTCCACGGCGTCGGGGGCGTCGCCGAGCGACCTCTCGTTGCGCTACGAGGGGGCGACCTTCCGGTACGTCGACGCGCCACCGCTGCAGGGGCCCGACGAGTTCGCCCCCTCGCCCGGCGACTCGTTCGTGCTCACCAACCACCTGTTCCGCGGCAAGGACAAGGTCGGGAACCTGGCCGCCACCTGTGCTGTGGTCAAGGGCGCGACCGTTCCCGAGGACTCCCGGCTGCTCTGCTACGGCGTCTACACGCTTCCTGGCGGCACGGTCAGCGGCATCACCACCACACGGCTCGGCGGTGCGAACACGGTCATCTCGATCACCGGCGGGACCGGCCGCTACGTCGGCGCCCAGGGTGTCGCGGTGGAGCACAGCACCGGTGAGGACACCGGCACGGTGCACGTCGACTTCACGGGGTGACGCCGGTGAGCATGAGCGACCGTGGGACGGCGCGGGTGCCCCCGGTCAGACTCGAACTGACACTGAGAGGTGTTTAAGACCTCTGCCTCTGCCATTGGGCTACGGGGGCGGATCCAACAGCCCCGAGGTTACGGGCACTGGCGACGTCACGACCCCCGGCTTGGCGAGAACGATCAGCGCAGATCGATCCAGCGCGCCGGGCCGTGGTCCATCAGCGTGAACCGTGGCGAGAAGTTCACAATCTCGGTGCCCATGGCGAGCTGGAGCCTGCTCACGTGACTCGGGAAGGCGGCGACGGGCACGCTGGCAGTGACGCAGTTACTGTCGACCTTGGATCGCACAGACGCCGACGAACCTTGCAGCCCCACTGTTCCCGTACGCACGCCGTCCGGGCTCACGTACACGATGATCTCGCCCACCATGACCGCGGCACCGGGATAGGCGACGATCGCCTTGTAGGCATACGACGTCCCAGGGCTGAGACTGGGCGACGAGGCCTTCCTCGTGCACCAACGCAACTTGAACGACGAACGACCGACTCCCGAGCCGAACGCGACCGATGTCAAATCTGTCGCCTTTCGCACAGACGCGTTGGCGCTCTTCCCTCCCTTGAGGGCCTCCAAGTCGTCGATCGGGTCCGATTTGGTCGTCATGGATGAGTTGAGGCCCGCAGCGGGCCAAGCCGACAACCCGGCCACCACGACAGCGAGCATTACGAGCAGCGCCGCATGAGTGCGCGTGCGAGAACGCATGAGATCCCCCGTCTTCGTGTCACCTTGTCAAGTGCAGACACAGACTGCCAGCGCGCATCGAGCACTGCAGGCACATCGAGTCCGATGTGTCGGCGCTCACACGAACCTTCCGCGACTATGCCATTGGGCTACGGGGGCGTGGTGCTCAGTCTTCCAGCGCGGCCAGCGACGCCGCACGACCGAGCACCGCGTCCAGCATCGGCTCGGTGAGCTTGCCGGTGAAGGTGTTCTGCTGGCTCGGGTGGTAGCTGCCCAGCAGGACCACCTCGCGGCCGTCGGGCGCGACGAGCACGGCCTCGGCGCCGTGCCCGAACCGTGGTTTGGGCCTGGGAACGTCGTACCCCACCTCGCGGAACACCCGCAGCGCGGCGTCCCAGCCGTAGGAGCCGAGGCACACCACGGCCCGCAGCCGGTCCGAGACGAGCGCGACCTCGCGGTGCAGCCACGGCGCGCAGGTGTCGCGCTCGTCGGTCGTCGGCTTGTTGTCCGGAGGTGCGCAGCGCACGGTCGCGACCATCCGGGTCCGGACCAGCCGCTGCCCGTCGCCTGCGTGCAGCGAGGTCTCCTGCACGGCCAGCCCGACGCGGTGCAGCGAGGCGAAGAGCCAGTCGCCGGACCGGTCGCCGGTGAAGATCCGGCCGGTGCGGTTGCCGCCGTTCGCGGCGGGCGCCAGCCCCATGATCAGCACCGATGGGTGCGGGTCGCCCCAGCCGCCGATCGGCCTGCCCCAGTAGGGCTCCCCCGCGAACGACGCCCGCTTCCCCACGGCGACGTCCTCGCGCCAGCGCACCAGCCGGTCGCAGGCGCGGCACACGGAGATCGCCGCCTCGAGGTCGTCCAGGGTCGCGCCGCGCGCGGTGCGTCGTACCGCGGCAGCCGTCCGAGCCACCGGTGTGTCGGCTGTGGCGGGGTCGTCCGGCCAGCCGGTCCCCGGAGGCACCGGGGACGGGAACGCCTCGCCCGTCACCGGGTG
The DNA here is from genome assembly GCF_004168035.1 of Nocardioides iriomotensis. Classification (GTDB taxonomy): domain Bacteria; phylum Actinomycetota; class Actinomycetes; order Propionibacteriales; family Nocardioidaceae; genus Nocardioides_B; species Nocardioides_B iriomotensis. Next base: position 40,373 of record NZ_SDPU01000013.1, read on the forward strand.
CGGAAGCGGGACGGGCCGGACCATGGCCCCATCCTCCCGGGGTCCATGGCCCGGCCCGTCGACCGGGGGTCCCGCTACGACTGCGGGTACGGGGTGGACTGGTCGGCGCCACTGCTGTGGCTGCCGACCTTCTCCTTGGCGGCCGCGGTCGCCGACGAGGCGGTCTCCACGACCTTGTCCCTCACGTGCGGGGCCTGCTCCTTGATCGTCTGGCCGGCCTCGCTGGCCTTGGCCCGGACCCGCGGGTCCTGGGCGATCTTCGTGGCCCCTGCCTTGATCTGCTCGTAGCGCTCGCGTCCGGCGCGGCTGCCGAGGACGTAGCCCACGGCGGCGGCGGCCAGCAGGGTCAGCTTCTTCATCGTCGCTCCTTCGTCAGTGCGGCGTCCCTCGTCCTTCCTGGACCTACCCGAGGAGCAGCCGGGTCAATCCTCGCGGTGGACCAGCGACCACGCCATCCCGTCGAGGATGTCGGCGTCGGAGACGAGCAGCCGCTCGGCGGGGGTACGGCGGAGCACGCGGTCGAGCACGAGCGCACCGGCTCCGATCACGTCCGCGCGGCCTCTCGGCACGTGCAGCGCGATCCGCTCGGCGACGGTCAGGTGCAGCAGCCGGTCGGTCAGGGCGTGCACGTCGTCGACGGGAAAGGTGGCGAGGTGGATCCGCTCGCGGTCCCAGTGGTCGAGGCCGGCGAGCAGGGTCGCCACGGTGGTCACGGTGCCGGCGACGCCGATGACGGTTGCGGCCCGGCTGGGGTCGACACCGAAGGACGGGAGCGTGTCGAGGGCAGCGTCGATCGCGTCCGCGGCCGCGGCCACCTCGTCGGGGGTCGGCGGGTCGGAGGGCATCAGCCGTTCGGTCATCCGGACCGACCCGATGTCGAGCGACCGCGCCGCGTCCACGGACGTGTCGCCGAGCACCAGCTCGGTGGAGCCGCCGCCGATGTCGACGACGAGGAACGGCCGGGGCAGGTCGGTCGCCTGCAGCGCGCGGGTGGCGCCGTCGAAGGACAGGGCGGCCTCCTCGTCGCCCGACACGACCTCGGGCTCGACGCCGAGCCGCTCGCGCACGGCCGCGCGGAACTCGTCGCCGTTGGAGGCGTCGCGGCTGGCGGACGTGGCGCAGAAGCGCAGTGCGTCGACCCGGTGCTCGTCGAGGATCGCGGCGTACTCCTCGACCGCCGCGAGCGTCCGCGCGACCGCCTCGTCGGCGAGCCGGCCGGTCCGGTCGACGTCCTGGCCGAGGCGCACGATCCGCATCTCACGGACGAGCTGCTCCTCGGTGCCGCTCGCCGGGTCGAGGTCGGCGACCAGCAGCTTGATGGTGTTGGTGCCGCAGTCGATGGACCCGACCCGCGTCATACGCAGGGTCCCGACTGCCAGAACTCTCCGAGCGCGTCGACCACCTCGTCACCGAGCGGGTTCACCCCGCGGCCCATGCCCAGCGACTGGCCGGCGAGGACGTGCAGGCACTTCACGCGGGTGGGCATCCCGCCCGCGGAGACGCCCGCGATCTCCTCGACGTGGCCGATGGACTCGCGGTACTCCAGGTAGCGCTCGTGCGCCCGCTGGTACGCCGCCGCCAGGTCGGGGTCGTCGGCGAGCCGCTCGGTCATGTCGTTCATCAGCCCGGACGCCTCGAGCGTGCCGATGCGCGAGGCCGCGCGCGGGCAGGTGAGGTAGAAGGTCGTCGGGAACGGGGTGCCGTCGTCGAGCCGGGGCTCGGTGGCGACGACGTCAGGGTTGCCGCAGGGGCAGCGGTGCGCGACGGCGTGGATGGAGCGCGGCGGCCGGCCGAGCTGCTCGCCGACTTTCGCCTCGTCCGCCGGCTCGATCGGGGCGTTCACCGCTGCGCGGGCGGCTTCGGGGCCCGGATGCGCTCGATCGGCTCGGGGGCGTCCTCCGCGTCCTGCGGGTTGCCGGCGGCCTCCACGCTGTCCCACGCGGTCTGCCACCACAGCGGCTGCTCCTCCTCGTCGGTCGCCACCGGGTCGGGCAGGGAGTCGTCGTGGTCGAGCGCCGTGCCGTCCTCGTCGATGACCTGGAAGCCGATCTCGCCGGGCAGCACCCAGCCGAACCGCTCGCGGGCCTGGGCGCGGACGAACGCCGGGTCGTCCCAGCGCTCCTTCTCGCGCTCCAGCGCCTCGATGTTGTCCTCCGACGCAGCGATCCGGTCGTGCAGCGTCTCGAGGTGGGAGCGCTGCTCGAGATAGGCCCGCATGCTCGACGCGTAGGACACCATCAGCACGGCCAGCACGAGCACCAGGATCGCGGCCCGCCCGGTGAACCGGGGGCGCGGCGCCTGGGCTCCTGGCCCAGCGGTGCGTGCGGCGGCCGCGCGGACCGGGGGCCGCGACGTCGGCCGCTGGTGCTGGTGGGGCCGGCTCGACCCGCCGCGGGGTCGCGAGGACGCGCCGGGAGCCCCGGGGCGGTTGCCCCGGGACGACGGGCGGCGGTCGGCCATGGTGCGCTGGCTCCTCGCGGGTCGGCTGTGGGTCGGCGGGGTCGGGTCAGGCGGTGTAGCGCGGGAACGCGCCGCGTCCGGCGTACCGCGCGGCGTCGTCGAGCTCCTCCTCGATCCGGAGCAGCTGGTTGTACTTCGCGACCCGCTCGGACCGCGCCGGGGCACCGGTCTTGATCTGGCCGCAGTTGGTCGCGACCGCGAGGTCGGCGATCGTGGTGTCCTCGGTCTCGCCGGAGCGGTGGCTCATCATGCAGCGGAAGCCGTTGCGGTGCGCGAGGTCGACGGAGTCGAGGGTCTCGGTGAGCGAGCCGATCTGGTTGACCTTGACCAGCAGCGCGTTGGCGGACTTCTCGGCGATGCCGCGGCCGAGCCGCTCGACGTTGGTGACGAACAGGTCGTCGCCGACGAGCTGGAGCTTGTCGCCCAGCGCCGCCGTCATCGCCTTCCAGCCGTCCCAGTCCTCCTCGTTGAGGGGGTCCTCGATGGAGACGATCGGGTACGACGAGGCGAGCTCGGTGTAGTAGGAGATCATCTCGTCGCTGGACTTGCCGGCGCCCTCGAACGTGTAGGAGCCGTCGTTCCAGAACTCCGTCGCGGCCACGTCGAGTGCGAACACGACGTCCTGGCCGACCTTCAGCCCGGCCTTCTCGACGGCGGTGCTGATCAGGTCGAGCGCCGCACGGTTGTTGGCCAGGTCAGGGGCGAAGCCGCCCTCGTCGCCGAGGCCGGTGGCCAGGCCGTTCTCCTTCAGCACGCTCTTGAGCGCGTGGTAGACCTCGGCGCCCTGCTGCAGCGCCTCGCGGAACGTCGGCGCGCCGATCGGGGCGACCATGAACTCCTGGACGTCGACGCCCGTGTCGGCGTGGGCGCCGCCGTTGAGGATGTTCATCATCGGCACCGGCAGCACGTGCGCGTTGGGCCCCCCGACGTACCGGAAGAGCGGGAGGCCGGCGCTGTCGGCCGCCGCACGCGCGACCGCGAGCGACACGCCGAGGATCGCGTTGGCGCCGAGCTTGGCCTTGTTGGGGGTGCCGTCGAGGTCGAGCAGCCGCTGGTCGACGAGGCGCTGCTCGGAGGCCTCGAAACCGACCAGCTCGGGGCCGATCACGTCGAGCACGCCGTCGACGGCCTTGCCGACGCCCTTGCCGAGGTAGCGCTTGCCTCCGTCACGCAGCTCCATCGCCTCGAACGCGCCGGTCGACGCGCCGGACGGGACCGCCGCGCGGCCGATGGTGCCGTCGTCGAGGGCGACCTCGACCTCGACGGTGGGGTTGCCGCGGGAGTCGAGGATCTCGCGGGCGCCGACGGCTTCGATGCTGGCCACGGTTGCTCCTGGGGGAAGACGGACGGTCGAACGGGCCCAGCCTAACGGCGGTGCGGGGTGTCGCCGCGACGGCTCGCCCCGCGGTACGGCGGGTCGGGTGGCACACTCCGGCGCGTGACAGACGAGCCGCAGTACCTCACCCACCCCGCGACCTCCCGCTGGCACGACGGCGTGACGATCGGCGAGCGCTACGCGACCGACATGGTCGTCGCGCACCCGATGGTGCCGGTCGAGGAGCTCCGGATGGAGCCGCTGGCGCCGATGCTGGTGCCCGAGGAACCCCGCTCCGGGGTGCTCGACCCGTCGGAGTGCTGGCACTGCCCCGCCCGCGGCCGCGAGCACTGGATCTGGGCGGACGAGCACTGGCACGTGGTGGGCGCGCACGACAGCGGGCTCCCCTGGATCGGTGGGCTGGCGCCCAACGCCCACCTGCGCCTCGACGAGCTCGGCCCCGACGAGGTCACCACCATGGGCGTCGTGATCAAGCGGCTGGCCGGCGCCGTGCAGTCGCTCGACGGCGTCGCACGCACCCACTTCGCCCGGTGGGGCGACGGCAGCGCGCACTTCCACCTGGCCTTCGCGGCCCGCCCGCTCGGGATGATGCAGGCGCGCGGCTGGATGCTCGAGCTCTGGGACGACGTGCTGCCGCGCACCGACGCCGGTCTGCTGGCGGACCACAACCGCCAGGTCGCGGCGGCCATGGCGGCGATGAGCGGCGAGGCGCTCGTCTAGCAGGGAAAGTGACCCCGCCAGCCCTCGTCGAGCCGGCGGGGCACGGATGTTGTCCGAGCGGCGAGGGCGGCACGGACGCGTTCGAGCGTGTCGACCGGATCCCGGTAGATGCCTTCCGCCGTGACGACCACCAGGCGCCAGCCGTGCGCGTCGAGCCACTCGCGCCGCCGCAGGTCGTGCCGCCACTGCCGCGTGTCGTGCGCGTGCTGCCGACCGTCGTACTCCACCGCCACGCGTAGAGGGACGTACGCAAGGTCGAGCCGGAACCGTGCGCCACCAGCGTCGTTCCAGAGCACGTGGTCGACCACCGGCTCGGGGAGCCCGGCAAGCACGATCAGCAGGCGCAGCCGGGTCTCCATCGGCGAGCCCACGCCGTCACGGACGTACGCAGCCGCACGGCCGGCGCGCCCCACCGTGAACGTCGTGAGCAGGTCGGCGGCGGTCAGCGGGAAGAGCCGGACCAGCGCATCGCCGACCACCACCAGGTCCACGAGCGACAGCACGCCGGCCAGCTCTCGGAAGACCTGGCGCGGCGCCGACACGCGCAGCCCCTGCCGTTCCACCACCTGCGATCCGACCGGCGCGACGTGGCACACGATCCCCGCACGTGAGCGGCGGTCCTGGGCGCGGTTGACCGACACATGCTCGACGGCAGCACCCTGGACCGGCAGGCCGAGCAGTCGCGCGGCCGAGTGGTGACTGGCGAAGGCGTCCGGCGGATGGAGCGCGAGCGCGCCGGCCGTGCGGAGCCACGGTTCGTCAGCATGTGCAGCACTGACGTAGACGCCGCGGAACAGCCGCCGGAACCGCGACGTCCGCAGCACGCGCGGGTCGACACCGGCGGCCACGGCGTCCGCGCGGGTGAACGGTCGGCGGAGGTCGAGGCTGCTCATCCGTCGAGCCTGCCGCGTCCGGAGTCGGCGCGTCGGCGGTCGTCCACAGGCTCGGCCCGGGCACAACCATGCACATGCGCCGTTGTGACACGGGATCCACCGGCCACGGTGTCACAACAGTGCACGTGCGCAGTCGCGCAGGACGTCAGGCCTCCGCGGCCCGCACCGCCTCGGCCAACCGGCGGACGGCGTCCCGCAGCTCCTGCTCGGGGTCGGCGCCGGCGGCGCGTGCCTCGACGACGAGGGCGAGCAGCCGGTCGCCGAGGGACGGACCGGTGGCGGGCGTGACGCCGACGCGGCCGGCGCGGCCGACGACCTTGTCGGCGAGGTGCAGGGCGGGCAGCGCCATCGGGACGCCCTCGAGCACGGACGTACGGCCCTTCTCGGAGGCCTTCAGCGCCTCCCAGTTCTCCTCGACCTCCGCGGCATCGGCGACGTCGAGGCCCGCGAAGACGTGCGGGTGCCGGCTCACCAGCTTGTCGACGATGCCGCCGGCGACGTCGTCGATGGTGAAGCCGCCGTCCTCGTCGGGCGTCTCAGCGGCGATCCGCGCGTGGAAGTAGACCTGCAGCAGCAGGTCGCCGAGCTCCTCGCGCAGGTGGGTGACGTCGCCGGTCTCGATCGCCTCGAGCGTCTCGTAGGCCTCCTCGACGAGGTACGTCGCAAGCGACCGGTGGGTCTGCTCCCTGTCCCACGGGCAGTGCAGCCGCAGCTGGTCCATGACCGTGACCAGGTCGAGCAGCCGCGCCCCCGGGACGTCGTACGACGCGTGCAGCACCTCGACCTCGGCGGCGTCGGAGCCGTCGGCCGGGCCGGCGACGAGCGCGGCGGCGAGCTCGGCGGGGAGCCGGTCTGCCTCCTCGTCACCGGCGAGGTACACGACGAGGCCGGACGCAGCGGCGTTGAGCAGCGCCGCGGTCGACGGGTCGTCGACGATCGTGACGGGGCGGCCGGCGGCCTCGACGGCGCGCACGACCGGCAGGTCGGCGGACGCGGCGAGCAGCGTCGCCGGCCCGGTGACCGCCTGCCACGCGGGCCAGGTCATCAGCCCGGGTGCGACCCGGGGACTCGTGACGAGGAGCGTCAGCACTTCTGCGACATCGGGAGACCGGCCGTCCACGCCTGGCCCGGTTCGTCGGCGGCACCCTGGCGCGCCCGGTCGGACGCGGCGATCGAGAGCGAGCCGCTGGTGGGCGTGACCGTGCCGTTGGCGTACTCGCCGAAGCGCGGGTCGACCTCGACGTCGATGCCCTGCTGCTTCACCCACTGGTTGCGCAGCCGCGCGCCCTCGGCGCTGGCCTCCTCAGGCGACGGGTTGGCGTTGCCCTGCTGCGCCAGCGAGGCGGCGCCGGCCTGGTCGAGGATGCTCTGGCTGACCTGGAAGCCCAGGAACAGCGCCCGGAAGTGGGCGCGCTCCGGCTGCGGCAGCAGGTTGATCTGCTGGGCGCTCCGGGCCAGCGCGGAGGAGACCGCCTCCTGGTCGACCTTGATTCCCTCGGCCTCGCCGTACTGCCGGCTCAGCTCGTTGTCGAGCAGCAGCTGGATCGCGGCCGAGCGGGCGCCGCGCGACGGCAGGTCGGGCCGCGGCTGACCCTGCGCCACGGCGGCGCTGACGGTCGAGCTGCACAGCGCGGCGGCGGCGTCGTCGACCGTGTTTGTCGAGATCTGCTCGTCGCCCACGACGGCCGCGGCACCCGGGTGCATCCCGCAGCCGGACAGGACGGCCGCGGCGGCGACCGCGATGACGGACAGCTTGACCTTGGCTCGGGTCACGAGTTCTCTCTCCTACCGGTCCTACTGGCTCGCGGCGGCAGGCGCCGGGGTGGCTCCTGCCGGGTCGACCACGGTGTCGACGACCTGACGGGCCCACGTCAGCAGCGCCTCGTCGCGGATCGGCGTACCGCCCACGACGGCGGTCGAGGGACGGGGCACGAGCATGGTACGCAGGCTGGCCTTGACGATGCTCTTCGGGTACAGGCGGTTGAGCCGCACCGTCGCGGAGTCGGGCAGCTCGACCGGAGCGAACCGGACGTACTTGCCCTGCACGGTCACGTCGGTGAGACCCGCACCGCGCATCCGGGCCCGGAACCGGGCCACCTCCAGCAGCGACGCGACCGGGGCGGGAGGCTCGCCGTAGCGGTCGAGCATCTCCTCGCGCAGCAGCGCGACGTCCTCGTCGGAGCGGACCTCCGCCAGGCGCTTGTACATCTCGAGCCGCAGCCGCTCGCTGGGCACGTAGTCGTGCGGCAGGTGCGCGTCGATCGGGAGCTCGATCTTGACCTCGGTCGGCTCCTGCTCGGCGCCGTCGCCGCGGAACTCGTTGACCGCCTCGCCGACGAGCCGCACGTAGAGGTCGAAGCCGACGTCGGCGATGTGGCCGGACTGCTCGCCGCCGAGCAGGTTGCCGGCGCCGCGGATCTCGAGGTCCTTCATCGCGATCGCCATGCCGCCGCCGAGGTCGGAGTGCTGCGCGAGAGTCGCGAGCCGCTCGTGGGCGGTCTCGGTGAGCGGCTTGTCGGCCGGGTAGAGGAAGTAGCCGTAGGCACGCTCGCGGGACCGTCCGACGCGACCACGCAGCTGGTGCAGCTGGGACAGGCCGAGCATGTCGGAGCGCTCGATGATCATCGTGTTGGCGTTGGAGACGTCGAGGCCGGACTCGACGAGGGTGGTGCACACCAGCACGTCGAACCGCTTCTCCCAGAAGTCGACCATCACCTGCTCGAGCTGCCGCTCGTTCATCTGGCCGTGGGCGGTGGCGACGCGCGCCTCGGGCACGAGCTGCTTGATCCGGCCGGCGGCCTTCTCGATCGACTGCACCCGGTTGTGGATGTAGAAGACCTGGCCCTCGCGGAGCAGCTCACGCCGGATCGCGGCGGTGACCTGGCGGTCCTCGTAGGCGCCGACGTAGGTGAGCACCGGGTGCCGCTCCTCGGGCGGGGTGGTGATCGTGGACATCTCGCGGATGCCGGTGATCGCCATCTCCAGCGTGCGCGGGATCGGCGTCGCCGACATCGACAGCACGTCGACGGAGGTGCGCAGCCGCTTCATCTGCTCCTTGTGCTCGACGCCGAACCGCTGCTCCTCGTCGACGATGATCAGGCCGAGGTTCTTGATCTTGATGTCGGGGTTGAGCAGCCGGTGGGTGCCGATGACGATGTCGACGCTGCCCTCGCGCAGCCCCTCCATCACCTCGGCCGCCTCCTTGTCGGTCTGGAACCGCGAGAGGCCCTTGAGCACGACGGGGAAGCCGGACATCCGCTCGGCGAACGTCGAGAAGTGCTGCTGCACGAGCAGGGTCGTCGGCACGAGCACGGCGACCTGCTTGCCGTCCTGGACGGCCTTGAACGCCGCCCGCACGGCGATCTCGGTCTTGCCGTAGCCGACGTCACCGCAGACCAGCCGGTCCATCGGGACGGTGCGCATCATGTCGCCCTTGACCTCGTCGACGGTCGAGAGCTGGTCGGGGGTCTCGGTGAACGGAAAGGCGTCCTCGAGCTCGCGCTGCCACGGGCTGTCGGGGCCGAACGCGTGCCCCTGGGTGGCCTGGCGGGCGGCGTACAGCTTGATCAGCTCGGCCGCGATCTGCCGCACGGCCTTGCGGGCGCGGCCCTTGCGCTTGGCCCAGTCGGCCCCGCCGAGCCGGTCGAGCGACGGCTGCTCGCCGCCGACGTACCGCGTGACCTGGTCGAGCTGGTCGGTGGGGACGTAGAGCCGGTCGGGCGGGTGGCCCTTCTTGGAGGCGCCGTACTCGAGGACGAGGTACTCGCGGGTGGCACCCTGCACCTCGCGCTGCTTCATCTCGACGTAGCGGCCGACGCCGTGCTGCTCGTGGACGACGTAGTCGCCGGGCTTGAGCTCCAGCGGGTCGATCTGCCGCTTGCGCCGCGCCGGCATCTTGCGCATGTCCTTGGTGGACGCGCGCTGGCCGGAGAGGTCGTCGCCGGTGACGACCACCAGGTCGTCGGTGACGAGCCCGTGGGCCAGCGTCGCGCAGGTGACGACCGCGAGGTCGGTGGGGACGTCGGCCGCGGTGGGCAGGGCGTCGACCATGCGGACGGGTACGTCGTGCTCCTGGAGCACCTCGGTGAGCCGCTGCGCGGGGCCGTGACCCTCGTTGACCAGCACGACGCGCCGGCCGCCGGCGAGCCAGGTGCGGATGTCGCCGATGGCGCGCTCCATGTCGCCGCGGTACTCGTCGGCCGGCTTGACGTCGACGGCCCGGCTCTCGACCGCCCCCGCCTCCCAGTCGACGTCGGCGCGGACGATCTCGCCCATCACGTCGCGCAGCGGCGCGTCGTCGGCCGGGACGTCGTCGTCGGCGAGGCCGAACGGCGAGATGCTCCACCACGGCTTCTGCTGGGTGAGCGCGTGGGAGCGGACCTCGGCGAGGCTGCGGTACGACGCCGCCCCGAGGTCGATCGGCGCCTGCCCGCCACCGGCGGCGGCCGCCCACGACGCGCCGAGGAACTCCTCGCTGGTCGCGACCAGGTCGTGGGCGCGGCTGCGGGCGCGCTCCGGGTCGAGGACGAGCACGTGGGTGTCGTCGGGCATCAGGTCGACGAGCAGCTCCATGTCGTCGACGAGCGCCGGAGCGAGGGACTCCATGCCCTCGACGGCGACGCCGGCGGCGAGCTTGTCGGTGATCTCGACGAGCTGCGGGTGCTGCTCACCCAGCACACGGGCGCGCTCGCGCACCTCGTCGGTGAGCAGCAGCTCGCGGCAGGGCGGCGCCCACAGTCGGCTGACCGGCTCCAGCGTGCGCTGGTCGGCCACGGCGAACGACCTGATCTCCTCGACCTCGTCGCCCCAGAACTCCACGCGAAGCGGGTGCTCCTCGGTCGGCGGGAACACGTCGACGATGCCGCCGCGCACCGCGAACTCGCCGCGCTTCTCGACCAGGTCGACCCGGGAGTAGGCCGCGCCGGCGAGACGGCGCACGACGTCCTCGAGGTCGGCCTCGTCGCCGACCACCAGCTCGACCGGCGCCAGGTCGGCGAGGCCCTTGACCTGCGGCTGCAGCACCGAGCGGACCGGCGCCACGACGACCTTGAGCGGGCCGTTGGAGACGTCGTCGCCGGGGTGCTTGAGCCGGCGCAGCACGGCGAGCCGCTTGCCGACGGTGTCGCTGCGCGGGGAGAGCCGCTCGTGCGGCAGCGTCTCCCAGGACGGGTAGTAGCCGACCAGGGACGGGTCGATCAGGCCGCCCAGCGCGTCGACGAGGTCCTCGGCCTCACGGGCGGTCGCCGCGACCGCGAGCACGGTGCGGCCGGCGTCGACGAGGCCGCGGACGGTGAACGGGCGCAGCGCGGCGGGACCGGTCAGGTCGAGGGCCGGGAGCGTGCCGGCGCGGGCCTCGTCGAGCGCGCTGCTCAGCGTCTTGTCGCCGAGCACCAGCTCGGCCACACCGGCAAGGGCAGTCATGAGAGGACGCTCCAGGATCGAGAAGGACGGCACAGACAGCACAGACGCCCCCGGTCGAGGTCGACAGGGGGTTGGAGCGGCCAGTCTACGGAGTGCCGCCGACAGCCGCCGGGCCGCGGCAGCGGCTCAGCCGAGCCAGCCGGCGACCGTGGCCTTGCCGAGGCGCTCGTGCACGCGCTCGTAGTCGGCGAGGTACGCCGCCGCGGCGATCTCCTCCAGCGCGTGCAGCCGGCCGTAGCTGAAGCCGTTGTCGCCGTCGAGGTAGGCCTGGACGCCCAGGTCGCGCAGTGTCTGCCGGGTGAGCAGGGTGTCGCGATGGCTGCCGAGGGCGTCCTGCACCGCCTCCGCTGCCTGCTCGAGCCGGGCGGCGTCGTCGCCGAACAGCGGCCCCAGCGTCTCCGCGGCGTACCGGGCCCGCTTGGCGGCCTTGCGCACGTCGTGGAGCGCATTCCCGCGCAGGTGCTCGTCGGTGGTCATCGCCGCGACGGCGGCCCGCTTGCGCAGCCGGCGCCAGTCCTTGCGCAGGCGCTTGCGGGCGGTGGACCGCCTCGCGTGCGGCGTCCGCTCCGCCAACACGTCGAGGTCGGCGAGCAGCGTCCGCCAGGCCGCCGAGCCGAGCAAGGTGTCGACGGCCGGGGCCGCCTCGGCGCGCAGCGCCCGCACGTGGTCGTCGATGCGCCCGGCGACGTTGCCGAGGACCAGCTCGACGCGCTGTTCCCCGAGGAGCTGGTGCAGGCGGCCCTCCACCACCTCGAGGTCGCGCAGCCCGCCGAGCTCGAGACCGGCGCGGCGCAGGTCGAGGCGCAGGGCGTCGCACTCCTCCTCGCCGAGCTCCTGGCGGAAGGTCGTGACCAGGCTGCGGATGCGCCGCAGCGCGACCCGCAGGTCGTGCACGCCCTCGGGGTCGTCCTCGCCGATCCGGCGCTCGGCGTCGCGGGTGGCCGCGATCAGCGTCGTGAGCCGGTCGCGCAGGAGGGCGGGCACGTCGACGTGGCTCATGCGCCGAGTCTGCCCTGCGGGTGGGCGCTCCGCAGGGCGTTGCTCAGAGGTCCTTGCGCATGAGGTGGTTGACGTGGCCGGGCGGGTAGTCGACCTCGCGGGCGTAGACGTCGTACCCGCAGGCCCCGTAGAACCCCGGCGCCTGGAAGTCCCAGGTGTTCAGCTTCGCCCAGCGGCAGCCGCGGGCTCGCGCCTGGTCCTCGACGGACGCGAGCAGCGCGCGGCCGAGCCCGGTGCCGCGCAGCGAAGCGTCGACCCACATCGTGTCGACGGTCAGCCAGTGCCACACGTCCTCGGTGCGCCCGACGCAGCCGCCGACGAGCCGCTCCCCGTCGAGTGCCCACGCGGCCAGCGGGTTCGACCGGAGGTTGTCCGGCTCGAACCGCTCCCGCACGGCCTCCGAGGCGGCGACGTTGAACTCGACCAGCCGGTCGGTCAGCACCTCCTCGAGGTCCGGACGCGGACCGGTGACGATCCCGGTCACGCCTGCGCCGCGCGTTCGGCGTCGCTGCGCAGGACGCAGAACTCGTTGCCCTCCGGGTCGGCCAGGGTGACCCAGCCGATGCCCGGCCCATGGATGCTGCTGTGGTCGGCCACCACGGTCGCGCCGAGGTCGCGCAGCCGTCGCACCTCCTCGTCGCGGGTGCCGTCGCTCGGCCGGAGGTCGAAGTGCACGCGGTTCTTGACCTGCTTGCCCTCCGGGACCTCGATGAACAGCACGTGGTGGCCGGTCTGCGGCGACAGGATCATGCACTCCTCGTGGCCGGGCTCGTTGGGGTCGCCGTCCACGTCGACGTACCCGAGCACCTGCTTCCACCACTCCGAGAGCTCGTAGGCGTTCTTGCAGTCCACGCTGGTGTGGGAGATGTACGACGTCATGGCGGCCATCCTGGCCTGTCCCGGGGGCCCCGGTCGCTAGGTTTTCTCCATGGCATCGAAGGGGTCGTCGCCCGCGGTGGAGCTGGAGGTCGAGGACAAGGTCGTCCGGGTCTCCAATCCCGAGCGCGTCTACTTCCCGGCCCGCGGCGAGACCAAGATGGACCTCGTCGAGTACTACCTCGCGGTCGGCGACGGCATCGTCAACGCGCTCCGCGAGCGGCCGTGCATGCTGCACCGGTTCCCCACCGGCGTCAGCGGCGAGAAGGTCCACCAGAAGCGGCTCCCCCACGGCGCCCCGCCGTGGATGGAGACCGTGCGCGTGCACTTCCCGCGCTGGAACCGGACCGCCGACGAGCTGTGCGTCACCGAGATCGCCCAGGTGGTCTGGGCGGTGCAGATGTCGACGGTCGAGTTCCACCCGTGGAACAGTCGCCGCGCCGACACCGAGAAGCCCGACGAGTGGCGCATCGACCTGGACCCCGGCGACGAGTGCGACTACGCGACGGTGCGCCGGGTCGCCCACGTCGTGCACGAGGTGCTCGACGAGCTGGGAGCCACCGGCTACCCCAAGACGTCGGGCGGCAAGGGGATGCACGTCTACGTGCGGATCCCGCCCGACCACGGCTTCAAGGACGTCCGGCGCGGAGCGTTGGCGTTCGCGCGTGAGGTCGAGCGCCGTACCGACGACGTGACGACGACCTGGTGGCGCAAGGACCGCGACCCCACCAGGCTCTTCGTCGACTACAACCAGAACGCCCGCGACCACACGATCGCCGCCGCCTACTCCGTGCGCGGCAACCCCGAGGGCACGGTGTCGACGCCGATCCGGTGGGACGAGGTGGACGACGCGGACCCGCGCGACTTCACGATCGCGACGGTGCCCGCGCGCTACGCCGAGCTCGGCGACCTGCACCACGACATCGACGACCACGTCTTCGACTTCACCCCGCTGCTGGAGTGGGCGGAGCGTGACGAGGCCGCGGGCGCCGAGGGCCCGGCCGACCCCGACGAGTAGGTCCCGCCTCAGACGTCGAGCGTGAGGGTGATCGTGACGACGTCGCCGAGCTCGATCCCCTCGGCCTGCCGGATCTTGTCCTTCAGCGGCACGACGAACGACCCGTCCTTGGGCCACAGCGACGTCGTCCACGTCGTCTCGCCGATGCGAAGGGTGCCCGGGATCATCCCCCAGCCGTAGGTCAGCGCGGCCGCGACGTCCTGGATCACGAGGGCGTCGTCCTCGGGCACGGCGACGAAGTGGTACGGCGCGGGGCCGCGCCACTCGAAGACCGGGCCGGTGAACTCCAGCTCCATCAGACGTCCAGCCCGTGCCGCACGAGGTGCTCGCGGAGGACGTCGACGCCCTCCCCGACCTGCCAGCTCTCGGCGCGCAGGCCGACCGCCCGGGCGTTGTCGACGTTGCCCGGGTTGTCGTCGACGAACAGCACGCTGTCGGGGGCGAGCCCGAGCCGGTCGAGGACCGTGCGGAAGTAGGCCGGGTCGGGCTTCGCGACGCGCAGGTCGTAGGAGTAGAAGGCGCCGTCCATGAGCTCGTCGTACCCGAGCTCGCGCTGCATGAAGCGGCCGCGGTGCTCGTCCTGGTTGGTGGCGAGGTAGCAGCGCGCGCCGGTGGCGCGCACCTTCGCGACCAGCGCTCGGGTCTCCTCGACCGGCCGGATCGTGAGCCACACCTGCAGCGCGTCGTCGTACGCCTCGGGGATGCCCCACTCCTCCAGCAGGCGGGGCAGCACCTCGACCCAGCGCGCGTCGCCGGTCAGGCACGGCCGCTCGGCGGCGAACGCCGCGGCGAGGAACCCCTCGACGTCGTCGACGAGGTGCCCGACGGCCGGGCGCATCGAGGCCTCCCAGCCCGAGGGCAGGTCCTGGAGGACGCCGTCGGCGTCCCACAGGACGGCGGACACGCCCCCCGCGCGCACGTCAGTCGGTGCCGTGGGTGCGGACGAACTCGACGATGGCGTCGGACAGCTCGGGACGGCAGACGATGAGGTCGGGCAGCCAGACGTCGTCCTGGTTGTAGACGAGCGGGGTGCCGTCGACGCGCGAGGTGAAGAGGCCGGCCGCGCGGGCGACCGCGACGGGGGCGGCGGAGTCCCACTCGTACTGGCCGCCGGCGTGCACGTAGGCGTCGGACACGTCGCGGGCGACGGAGATGACCTTGGCTCCGGCCGAGCCCATCGGCACCAGGTCGGCGCCGATCTCCTCGGCCAGGGCCTGCACGAACGCCGGCGGGCGGCTGCGGGAGACCGCGATCCGCGGACGGGGCGCGGTGCGGGCCGGGACCACCGGCGGCTGGCCGGTGTGGAAGGTGGTGCCGAGGCCGGGCTGCGCGACCGCGCCCGCGACCAGCTCGCCGGTGTCGTCGCCGGTGCGCGACCAGAGCGCGACGTGCACGGCCCAGTCGTCGCGCGGCGGCTCGGAGAACTCCCGGGTGCCGTCGAGCGGGTCGACGATCCAGACCCGGTCGGCGCCGAGGCGGGCCTTGTCGTCCTTGCCCTCCTCCGACAGCACGGCGTCGCCGGGGCGGTGCTCGGCGAGGAGCGCGACGAGCAGGTCGTGGGCGGCCTGGTCACCGGCGTCCTTGAGCTCCTTGCCCTCGAGGCCCTCGGTGCGGACCTGGGTCAGCCGCTCGCCGGCGACGGTGGCCGCCCAGGCGGCGAAGAGGTGGTCGTCGGCCAGCGCCTCGGCGGGCGGGACGGGGAGGTCGGTGGTGCTCATACGGGGTCCCCGCGGCGTTCTCCGGCGGAGGAGCGTAGCGGAGGAGACGGGGAACGTCGTGGGGTGTTCATGCGGACTCCTTCAGGAGTTGAAGCGGCTCTGGGTCTTGTCGAGGCCCTCGGTGACCAGGCTCTCGACGGCGTCGGCGGCGCGGTCCACCTGGAACGGCAGCACCTTGCGCTCGCTGGACGAGTAGTTGGACAGCACGAAGGCGGCGGGGTCCTGCCGGCCGGGCGGGCGGCCGATGCCCACGCGGACCCGGTGGAAGTCACCGGAGTCGAGCGAGCGGCGCATCGAGCGGAGGCCGTTGTGGCCGTTGTCGCCGCCGCCGATCTTCACGCGCATCGTGTCGAAGGGGATGTCGAGCTCGTCGTGGATCGCGACGATCCGCTCGACGGGGACCTTGTAGAACTTCGCCAGCGTGGACACGGGTCCGCCGGTCTCGTTCATGTAGCAGCGCGGCCGGGCCAGCACGACCCGCACCCCGCCGATGCCGCCGGTGCCGCCGAGGCGGCCCTCCACGACGTCGGCGCGGCCGGACTTGTGCGGCCGGAAGCCGGAGCCGACGCGGTCGGCCAGCTCGTCGGCCACGAGGTAGCCGATGTTGTGCCGGTGGCCGGCGTACGAAGGGCCGGGGTTCCCGAGGCCCACGACCAGCCAGACACCGCTGTCGGCGCCGGCAGGCGTGGTGCTCACGGGATCCCCGGCCTTCCTGTCGTACTCGGTCGAGCCCCGGAGGGCACGCGCGACGGCCTCGATGAGAGACCTGACGCGGCTCACTCCTCGGAGTCGCCCTCGCCCTCGGCGCTCTCGCCCTCGGCGGCCTCGCCCTCGGCGCCCTCGGCGGCCTCGCCCTCCTCGACCTCGGCCTCGTCACGCTCGATGCCGGCCTCGGCCTCGGCCTCCTCGAGCTCGGCCTCGAGCTCCTCGGCGGTCGGGGCGTGGGTCACGTTGATGACCAGCGTGTCCTCGTCGGCGAGGATCGTGGAGCCCGTCGGGACCTCCAGGTCCCTGACGAACACCTGGGTGCCGACCTCGGCGCCCTCGATGGACACCTCGACGTACTCGGGGATGTGGGTCGCCTCGGCCTCGACGGTGATCGTCGAGTGCTCGGTGACGACCAGGGCGTCGGGAGCGGCCTCGCCGTTGAGGTGGACGGGGATCTCGACGGTGACCTTCTCGCCCTTCTTGACGATGAGCAGGTCGAGGTGCTCGAGGAAGCCCTTGATCGGGTCGCGCTGCACCTGCTTGGGCAGGGCGAGCTGCTCCGTGCCGTCGACCGTCAGCGTGAGCAGCGCGTTCACGCCACCGTGCTTGAGGGCCAGCATCGTGTCGTGGCCGGGCAGGGTGACGTGGATCGGGTCGCTGCCGTGGCCGTAGAGGACCGCGGGGACCTTGTCGGCGCGGCGGATGCGGCGGGCGGCGCCCTTGCCGAACTCGGTGCGCGGCTCGGCCTGGATGTTGCTCTCGGACATGGGGGTGGAACTCCTCAGCTTCGATGCGTACGACGTGCGTGTGGTGCTTCTGCTCGGTGGCTGCACCGGTGAGGAGGGTGGCGCTCCGGGACGCGGGCGCGGACCGGGCCGGAAGACCAGCCGGTCGGGCCACCGCGTCGATCACGGAGCGAGAACATCTCCCTCGCCGAGGCAACTTGCCGAGTCTAACGGCCTCCCCGGCCCGCGCGCGAATCCGCGACGCGGGGGTGGTCAGGCCCAGGGGTCGGTGATCGAGCGCAGGTCGGCCAGCGAGCGGCGCAGCTCGGCCATCCGCTTGGCGCCGAGGTGCTGCTCCCACTCCCGGTCGATCCGCTGCTCCATCTCGCGGGCCCGGTGCTGCGCCTCCCGGCCGCGTGCGGCGAGCCGGACGAGGCGGGCCCGGGCGTCGGAGGGGTCGGGGACGCGTTCGACGTACCCGGTCCGCTCGAGCTGGCCGACGAGCTCGCCGCAGGCCTGCTTGGTGATCTGGGCCTGCTCGGCGAGCTCGGTGAGGCGGATGCCGTCCTGGCTGACACGCGCGGCCACGCGGGCCTGGGCGAGGGTGACGTCGTCGAAGCCCTCGTCGGCGAGGAAGTCGAGGATCCGGCGCTCGGCGTGCCGTTGCGCGATGAACATCAGCACGGCCACGTGCGGCTGGTCGGCCATGGGCTGGACCTCCTCTCCCTCGGCCTTGACAGATTGGTCAGGAGTCCTGACTATTTTCGTCAGGGAACCTTACCAGTTTCGGAGGCGTGGCGATGAGCGGCATGGACAAGGACACCGTCTGGCGGTACATCCACGCGGAACGTCGCGCCCTGGCCGGCCACCTCGCCACCCTCGACGCCGAGCAGTGGGAGCACGACTCGCTCTGCGCGGGCTGGACCGTGCGCGACGTCGCCGCCCACGTCATCTCCACGCCGCAGATCGGCTGGCGCGAGGTGCTGCGGATGACGCCGCTGATGCTCAAGGGCTACCACCGCGCGATCTTCGAGGTGACCAAGGAGCTGGGAAAGGCGCCGGTCGACGACATCCTGGCCCAGTACGAGCGGTACGACGGCTCGACCCACCACGTCCCCACCACGACGCACGTGGAGCCGCTGATCGACGCCCTGGTGCACACCCAGGACGTGCTCCGGCCGCTCGGCATCGAGCACGAGATGCCGGCCGAGGCCGCGGCGTTCGCGGCCGACCGCGCCTGGCTGCTGTTCGCGCCCGTCTTCGGCACAGGGATCCCACGGCGCGGGCTCCGCCTGGTCGCGACCGACACCGACTGGACGCGGGGCCGGGGTGACCGCGTGGTCGAGGCGCCGATGCAGGAGCTGCTGATGTTCGTGACCGGCCGGAGCGCCGCGCGGGTCAGCGTGCCCCAGTAGGGGCGCGCGGGGGGCGCTCCTACTGGGCCTGGCCCTCGAACAGCGAGGTGACCGAACCGTCCTCGAACACCTCGCGGATCGCGCGGCTGATCAGCGGCGCGATCGACAGCACGGTGAGCTTGTCGAACTGCCGGTCCGCCGGGATCGGCAGCGTGTTGGTCACGACGACCTCGGTGGCCGGGCTGTTCTTGAGCCGGTCGACCGCCGGGTCGGACAGGATCGCGTGGGTGGCGGCGATGACGACGCCCGCGGCGCCGTCGTTCATCAGCGCCTCGGCGGCCTTCACGATCGTGCCACCGGTGTCGATCATGTCGTCGACGAGCACGCAGATGCGACCCTCGACCTGGCCGACGACGCGGTTGGCGACCGACTCGTTGGGCCGGTTGATGTCGCGGGTCTTGTGGATGAACGCCAGCGGGGCACCGCCCAACCGGCTCGACCACTGCTCGGCGACCTTGATCCGGCCGGCGTCGGGCGAGACGACCGCCAGCTGCTCGTGGCCGTAGCGGTCCGCCACGTGCTGCGACAGGATCGGCAGCGCCATCAGGTGGTCCACCGGGCCGTCGAAGAAGCCCTGGATCTGCGCGGTGTGCAGGTCGACCGCGATCAGCCGGTCGGCGCCGGCGGTCTTGAACATGTCGGCCATCAGGCGCGCGGAGATCGGCTCGCGGCCGCGGTGCTTCTTGTCCTGGCGGGCGTAGCCGTAGAACGGCATCACGACCGTGATCCGCTTGGCCGAGGCGCGCTTGAGCGCGTCGACCATGATCAGGTGCTCCATGATCCACTCGTTGATCGGCGCCGTGTGGCTCTGGATCACGAAGGCGTCGGAGCCCCGGACGGACTCCTCGAAGCGGACGTAGATCTCGGAGTTCGCGAACTCGTAGGCCGAGGTCGGGACCAGCCCGGTGCCGAGCAGCTCGGCGACCTCCTCCGCGAGCTCGGGGTGTGCCCGACCGCTGAAGACCATGAGGTTCTTCTCGGTCGTCCGCTTCAAGCCGCTCACGTCAGGGGTCTCCTCGAGCTCTGGTACACGCACCGCGTCAGGTCGATTGTGAACCAGACCCCTCGCCCCGACCCAATCGGGGCTCGTCGCTGTGAGACGGCTCATCCCCGGCGGCCAGCGCCGCCGCGGCCGCGTCGCCCTGCGCGGTGCCCGCCCGCCTCGACAGGACCCACTCCTCGAGGTTGCGCTGCGGGCCGGTCGAGACGGCCAGCGCGCCCGGGGGTACGTCGCGCCGGACCACCGTGCCACCGCCGGTCGAGGCGCCGTCGCCGATGGTGACGGGCGCGATGAACGTGTTGTTCGACCCGGTGCGGGCATGCCGCCCGACGGTCGTGCGGTGCTTGTTGACCCCGTCGTAGTTGGCGAAGATCGTGCCGGCGCCGATGTTGGTGCCGTCGCCGATCTCGGCGTCCCCGACGTACGACAGGTGCGGCACCTTCGCGCCGTCGCCGATCTTGGCGTTCTTGGTCTCCACGTAGGTGCCGATCTTGCCGTCGCGCCCGAGCTCGGTCCCGGGCCGCAGGAAGGCGAACGGCCCGACGGTCGCGCCCTCCCCCACGACCGCGAGCTCGCCGTGCGTGCGCACGACGCGGGCGCCACGGCCGACCTCGACGTCCTTGAGCGTGCAGTCCGGCCCGACGACGGCGTCCTCCGCGACCACGGTCGCCCCGAGCAGCTGGGTGCCGGGCAGGATCGTGACGTCCGGCTCCAGCACGACGTCGGCGTCGATCCACGTCGTGGCCGGATCCATCACCGTGACGCCGTCGCGCATCCAGCGCTCGACGATCCGTCGGTTCATCTCGCGGCCGAGCGCCGCGAGCTGCACCCGGTCGTTGGCGCCCTCGGTCTGGATGACGTCGTCGATGAGGTGAGCACCCACCGGCTGTCCGGCCTCGCGAGCGAGGCCGACGACGTCGGTGAGGTAGTACTCGCCCTTCGCGTTGTCGTTGGTGATCCGACCGAGAGCGTCGGCGAGGAACGACCCGTCGAAGGCCATCACCCCGCTGTTGATCTCGCGCACCGAGGCCTGCTCGGCGGTGGCGTCCTTCTCCTCGACGATCGCGGTGACGCCGCCGTCGGCGTCGCGGATGATCCGGCCGTAGCCGAACGGGTTGTCGACCTGCGCGGTCAGCACCGTCACCGCGCGGCGTCCGGCCGTGTGGTCGGCCACCAGCGCGGCGATCGTCTCGCCCTGCAGCAGCGGGGTGTCGCCGTACATCACGACGACCGTGCCCGCCGGCGCACCCACCTCGGCCGCCAGCGTCTCGACGGCGACCCGGACGGCGTGCCCAGTGCCCTCCTGCGTCTCCTGGACGGCGAGCAGAGCGCCGGGCGCCTGCTCGAGCACGTGCGGGCCGACCTGGTCGCGGCCATGGCCCACGACAGCGACGACGCGGTCGGGGTGGACGGCGAGCGCGGCGTGCAGGACGTGACCGACCATCGAACGCCCGCCGATCGGGTGCAGCACCTTCATGGTCTTCGACTTCATCCGGGTGCCGCTGCCGGCCGCCAGCACGATGACGGCGGCGGGGCGGCCAGCGTCGACTAGGCCAGTGCGCTCGGTGGGGTCGCTCACGTATGCCTCCGGGGTCGCTGGGTACCGCTCTGGCTCCCCGGGTAGGAGTCGAACCTACGTCGCTAGTCCTGATTCAAAGTCAGGCGGGCCCTGCCGGCAGACCAACCGGGGAATGCGGCAGACAGCCTACAAACGCGGTGGACCAGTGCCGGCGACCAGGTTTGAACTTACGGTTCCGTAGGTTACGGTTGCGTAAGTACGTCGACCTGCCCCCGACTCGTGAGGAACCGACGCGCATGACCGCACCTGCCACCGAGCTTGCCCCCCGCCCGCCCGACGGCACCGGTCCCGACGAGCTGACCCAGATCGACGCGACGCTGGGCGGCGACCACCTCTCCCGCACCGACCAGGTCGTGCTGGGCATCTTCATCGTGGTCCCGTTCCTCGCGCTCGTCACCGCCGTCCCGATCGCCTGGGGCGGCTGGCTCGGCTGGACCGACGTGGTGATCTTCGCGGTCATGTACGCCCTGACCGGCCACGGCATCACGGTCGGCTTCCACCGCCTGTTCACGCACAAGTCCTACAAGCCCAACCGTGCTGTGAAGATCTTCTGGGCGGTCGCCGGGTCGATGGCGATCCAGGGCCCGGTCGTGCGCTGGGTGGCCGACCACCGCAAGCACCACAAGTTCTCCGACCGCGACGGCGACCCGCACTCGCCGTGGCGCTACGGCACCGGCGTCGGCGCCCTGACCAAGGGGTTCCTGTACGCCCACATGATGTGGCTGTTCAACCCCGAGCAGACCCCGCAGCGCAAGTACGCCCCCGACCTGATGAAGGACCCCGACATCGTCAAGGTGTCGCGGCAGTTCCCGTTCTGGGTCCTGGTCTCGCTGCTGCTCCCCGCACTGGCGGGCGGCCTGCTGACCATGTCGTGGCAGGGCGCGCTGACGGCGTTCTTCTGGGGCTCGCTGGTGCGGGTCTCGCTGCTGCACCACGTGACGTGGTCGATCAACTCGATCTGCCACACGATCGGCGAGCGCCCGTTCGTCTCCCGCGACAAGTCCGCCAACGTCTGGTGGCTGGCGATCCCGTCGATGGGCGAGTCCTGGCACAACCTGCACCACGCCGACCCGACGTGCGCCCGGCACGGCGTGCTCAAGGGTCAGATCGACACCAGCGCGCGGGTCATCCGCGTGATGGAGAAGCTCGGCTGGGTGTACGACGTCCGCTGGCCGGTCCGCGAGCGGATCGACGCCAAGCTCGTCGCCAACCAGGTGCCCGAGACCGTCTCCCGCGCGGCCTGAGCCACACCGCCAGCAGGACCGACAGCAGCATCGACAACTGCCACAGCAGCGGCGGCCCGGAGCACCGGGCCGCCGCTTTGCTTGAATGAAGGACGTGTCCGAGGTGAGCAACGAGAAGACCCGGCGCTACCAGCGCGGCCGGATGACCGCGGCGGAGCGCCGCGAGCAGCTCATCCTCATTGCCCGTGGGCTCTTCGCCGAGCGCGGCTTCGACGGGTCGTCCATCGAGGAGGTGGCCTCGCGCGCCGAGGTGTCCAAGCCGATCGTCTACGAGCACTTCGGCGGCAAGGAGGGCCTGTACGCCGTCGTCGTCGACCGCGAGGTGCGCAGCCTCCTCGACATGATGACGCGCGCCCTGACGGCCGGGCACCCCCGCGTGCTGCTGGAGCAGGCGGCGTTCGCGCTGCTCGACTACATCGAGCAGAACCCCGACGGCTTCCGGATCCTGGTGCGCGACAGCCCGGTCGGCTCCTCCTCGGGGTCGTTCGTCTCGATCATCGGCGACGTCGCCAGCCGGGTGGAGCACATCCTCGCGGCGGAGTTCAAGAGCCGCGGCTTCGACGCCAAGGCCGCGCCCATGTATGCCCAGATGCTCGTCGGCATGGTCGGCACCACTGGCCAGTGGTGGCTCGACGCGCGCAAGCCGTCCAAGGAGGAGGTCGCCGCACACCTGGTGAACCTCGCCTGGCACGGCCTGGCGAACCTCGAGAAGAAGCCGACCCTGCGCGGCGGGGCGTAGCCACCGCCGGGCGGAGATACGCCGTGCGGCCGGATCGCAACAAAAGCGGTACTTCGGAGTCCGCGCGGATACCCTGACGCGCGTGAACGCACCCCGCACCCTCGTCGGCGCCCTGGTCGCCGCCGTCGCCCTCGCCCTCGTGGCGACCGCGAGCCCCTCCGCCGTCGCCCGGGACACCTCGGGCCCCTCGACCGGCCACCGTGCCCTGTCCACGGCTCCGAAGACACCCGACGTGGTGGAGAAGTACTTCGACCACGACGAGGACGGGGCCACCGCGCGCTACGCCCGCGTCCGCACGTGGCCCGGCCGCACCATCACCTACTTCGACGCCACCAAGGACTCCGACGCGGTCAAGCGCGCGGTCACGCTGTGGAACCGCAGCGGCATCGACATGAAGTTCAAGAAGATCAAGAGCAAGAAGAAGGCCCAGCTCCTGATCCGCAACTCCACGAACGTCCCCAACGGCTGCGGCACCGGCCTCGCCACGCTCGGCTACACCGGCAAGCGCCAGGCCTTCGTCAACATCCTGCACGGCACCGACGCCGACGGTCAGACCTGCGCCTGGCCCGGCCAGACCCTGGTGATGGCCCACGAGCTCGGTCACGTCCTCGGCCTCAAGCACGACGACAGCCAGTGCTCGCTGATGAACACCATGCACATCAACGGCGTCGCCCAGTACAAGTGCGTGACCGACGACCGCACCGACGGCGACGAGATGCCCGGCCACTGGAACTGCCGCGTGCTGCAGAAGGTCGACATCAAGCGCGCCAAGAAGATGTACGGCGGCAAGGTGGAGGTCAGCGAGACGGAGTGGTGCGACCTCGGCGTGCGGATGCCCGCGTCCGGCGCCATCACGGCTACGCAGGGCACCTACAGCAACACCGGTGAGCCGGCGTCCGGCTGGGTCACGCTCACGTGGAACCACGCGGCGGAGCCGGTCCAGGAGGCCTGGCTGAACGTCAACGCCCGCGGGCCCGCCTTCTCGCTCACCACGACCCCGGGCGACTGCGCCGCCCCGACCGGCGCCCCGGTCACCGAGGGGCCGTACGCCTGGAGCGTCCCGGTGGGCGCCAACGACACCGACATGCGGCCGATCGCGCCCGGAGTCTGGTGCTTCTCGCTGATGTCCTACGACACGCTCGGCCGGCCGGCCCTGGCCGCGACACCGGTCACGGCGACGATCGGCTGATCAGCCCGCGGGACTGAGGACCTCGACCCGGTTGCCGTTGCCGTCCGCGGTGTGGAAGCGGCGGTAGCCGGGCAGGTCCTCGTCCCAGCCGACCGGGAAGCCGGCCGCCGCGCAGCGGGCTGCGGCCTCGTCGAGGGCGGCGCCGTCCTCGAGCAGGAACGCCGGGTGTGCCTTGCGCGCGGGCGCGAAGCCGGGCTCCACCCCGACGTGCACCTCGACGCCCTCGTCGCGGAACCAGCAGCCGCCGCGCGCCGCGAGCGCCGGCGGCTTCGGCACCTCCGGCAGGCCGAGCACCCCGGCGTAGAACCGGCGGGCCGCGTCCTCGCCACCCTCCGGGCAGGACACCTGGACGTGGTGCAGGAGCACCCGGGTCATGCGACACCTCCGAGGTAGCGCTTCATGCCGACGTGCGACGGGACGTAGCCGAGCCGCTCGTAGAACGTGCGCGCCCGGTCGCGGCGCGCGTTGGTGGTGAGCTCGATGCGGGCGGCGCCGCGGTCGCGGGCGATCCGCTCGACCGCGCGCATCAGGTCGGCGCCGTACCCCCGGGAGCGGAGGTCGGAGCGCACCCGCACCGACTCGACGACGCAGAACAGCCCGCCCACGTAGGTGAGCCGGCGCAGCCACGACAGCTGCGCGGTGGCCACCAGCTCGCCGTCCGCCTCGCCGACGAGGAGCTGGTGGTGGTCGTCGGCGAGGATCTCGGCGAAAGCCGGGGCGTACGCCGACGCGGGGACCTCGGCCTCGTCGACCTCGCGGATCGCGTCCTCGCGCAGCAGGGCGATCACGGCGTCGAGGTCGTCGGGCCGGGCGTCCCGCACGACGAGCCCGGCGCTCACGCGGGCACCCGCGCGACGACGAAGACGCGCCGGAACGCGAGGACGGTGCCGTAGGGCCGGGGCGGGTACGCCGCGCGCAGCCGTGCCTTGAACTCCGCCGTGAACTCCTCGCGCAGCCCGTCGGGCAGCGCCTCGAGCGTCGGCCGGGCACCGGTCGCGCTGACCCACGTGAAGACCGGGTCCTCGCCCTCCAGCACGTGCAGGTACGTCGTCTCCCACGCGTCCACGGTGCAGCCGAGGCCGGCCAGCGCGTCGAGGTAGACGTCCGGCCCGAAGGCGTCGGGGGCGGCGACGTCGGCGGTGTGCGCGGCGTACGGCTCCTCGGCGGCGAGGTCGCGCCGGATGACGTGGCTCTGCTCCTCGAAGTTGCCGGGCACCTGGAACGCGAACCAGCCGCCGGGCGCGACGTGCCCGACGAGCCGCGGCAGCAGCTCGAGGTGGCCGGGCACCCACTGCAGCGTGGCGTTGGAGACGAGCACGTCGACGGGCGCCACGGGCTGCCAGGTGCGCACGTCGCCGAGCTCGAAACGCACGCCGTGGGCGGGCTCGGCCCTGGCGAGCATCGGCGCGGAGGAGTCGACGCCGAGCACCGAGGCGGCCGGCCAGCGCTCGCGCAGCACGTGGGTCAGGTGGCCGGGGCCGCAGCCGAGGTCGACCACGGTCGCCGGATCGGTCGCGCCGACCCGGGCGATCAGCTCGACGAAGGAGCGGCCGCGCTCGTCGGCGAACTGGAGGTACCGCTCGGGGTCCCAGGTGTGGCTCGGTGGGCTCGGTGCCATCGGTGCCTCCGCTCGAAGTATCTTGACGTCAAGATACATCCTGGGCGGCCAGGTGTCTCGATGTCAAGAATCTTCACGAGTACGCTAAGCACATGCCGGAGCCGCAGCAGGACGAGGTCGACCGCCTGGTCGACGCCTGGCGCCGCGAGCGCGCGGACCTCGACCTGCGGCCGATGGAGGTGCTGAGCCGGGTCAGCCGGCTGAGCCACCACCTGGACCGGGCGCGGCGGCAGGCGTTCACCGAGCACGGCCTGGAGTCGTGGGAGTTCGACGTGCTGGCGGCGTTGCGCCGCGCCGGCTCGCCGTACGAGCTCTCCCCCGGCCGGCTGCTCAAGGAGACGCTGGTGACCAGCGGGACGATGACCAACCGGGTCGACCGGCTGGCCGCCCGCGGGTTCGTCGCGCGGCTACCCGACCCGAAGGACCGGCGCGGCGTGCTGGTGCGGCTCACCGACGCGGGCCGGGCGACCGTCGACGGCGCCCTGTCGGCCCTGCTCGACCGCGAGCACGAGCTCCTCGCCGGTCTCGACGCCGGCGCGCAGCGGCAGCTCGCGGGACTTCTTCGGTCGCTGGTCGTGGCGTTCGAGAACTGACCACGCCCGGGTGGTGCGGCTACTCCAGGACGGAGGCGGCCTCGAGCCACTCCTCCTCGAGCGCGTCCTTCTCGGCCACGACGGCCCGGAGCTCCGCGTCGAGCTCGGCCAGCTTCTCGTAGTCGGTCGCGTGCTCGGCCAGGTCGGCGTGCAGCGCGGCCTCGCGCTCGGCCAGCCGGGCGAGCTGCTTGTCGATGCGGGCGACGGTCTTGCGGGCCTCGCGCTGCTCCTGCGCCGTGGGTACGGCTTCCGACGGGGCGGCCGCACCAGCCTCGGGGGCGGAGGCGGCGAGGGCGGCCTCGCGTCGCTCGAGGTACTCGTCGACGCCGCGCGGCAGCATCGACACCTGCCCGTCGTCGAGCAGCGCCCACACGCTGTCGCAGACGCGCTCCAGGAAGTACCGGTCGTGGGACACCACGACGAGCGTGCCGGGCCAGCCGTCGAGGAAGTCCTCGAGGACGTTCAGGGTCTCGATGTCGAGGTCGTTGGTCGGCTCGTCGAGCAGCAGCACGTTGGGCTCGGACAGCAGCAGCCGCAGCAGCTGGAACCGGCGCCGCTCGCCGCCGGACAGGTCACCGACCCGGGCGGTCAGCCGGTCGCCGATGAAACCGAACCGCTCCAGCATCGACGTCGCGGTCACCTCGCCGCCCGCGACCTTGGTGACCCGCTTGATCTTCTCGACCGAGGGCAGCACCCGCTCCTCGGGGTCGACCTCGGTCACCGCCTGGGTGAGGTGCTCCAGCGCGACGGTGCGGCCGGTGCGCACCCGGCCGGCCGCCGGCGCGAGCTCGCCGGACAGCAGCCGCAGCACCGAGGTCTTGCCGGCGCCGTTGACGCCGACCAGGCCGACCCGGTCGCCGGGCCCGAGCCGCCAGGTGGCGTGCTGCAGCAGGGTGCGGTCGCCGCGCACGAGGTCGACGTCCTCGACGTCGATGACGTCCTTGCCGAGCCGCTGCGTCGCGAACGCCTGCAGCTCCAGCCGGTCCCGCGGCGGCGGCACGTCCTCGATCAGGGTGTTGGCGGCGTCGATGCGGAACTTCGGCTTGCTGGTGCGGGCCGGGGCGCCGCGGCGCAGCCAGGCGAGCTCCTTGCGGACGAGGTTCTGCCGGCGGGCCTCGCTGGCCGCCGCTTGGCGCTGCCGCTCGGCCTTGGCGAGCACGAAGGCGGCGTACCCGCCGTCGTACACGTCGACGTCGCCGTCGTGCACCTCCCAGGTGCGCTCGCAGACCGCGTCGAGGAACCAGCGGTCGTGCGTCACCACCACCAGCGCGGAGGTACGGCGGACGAGGTGGCGCGCCAGCCAGGCGACCGCCTCCACGTCGAGGTGGTTCGTCGGCTCGTCGAGCACGACCAGGTCGTGGTCGTCGAGGAGCAGCGCGGCCAGCGAGCAGCGGCGTCGCTCGCCGCCCGAGAGGCCGTCCACCGTCCGGTCCAGCTCGACCCCGGCGAGCAGCACCTCGACCGTCTCGCGGGTGGTCGCGTCGGCGGCCCACTCGTGGTCGGCCCGGTCGCCGAGGACGGCGTGCCGGACCGTGACGCCGGGCTCGAGGTCGTCGCCCTGCGAGAGGTTGCCGAGGCGCAGCCCGCGGTTGCGCGCGACCCGGCCCTGGTCGGGCTCCTCGGCGCCGCACAGCACGCGCAGCAGGGTGGTCTTGCCGTCGCCGTTGCGGCCGACGACGCCGATCCGCTCACCGGCGCCGACGCCGAGGGACACGTCGTCGAGCAGCGGGCGGATGCCGTAGGACTTGCTGACCCGCTCCAGGCTGACCAGGTTGCCCTGACTTCTCGGAGGCATCAGCCGAACCGTTCCACCCGCGCGCCCGGCACCGGGCCCCGCGCGACCGTCACGGGGTCGCCCGCCTTCGCCAGGCGCAGGCTCTGCGCGACCTGGTGGGCGTGCTCGCGGCCGGAGCACAGGAACAGGCAGCTCGGACCCGAGCCGGAGACCAGCGCACCGAGGGCGGTCTCGTCGATGCCGGTGGCGAGCACGTCGCTCAGCTCGGGACGCAGCCGGATCGCGGCGGGCTCGAGGTCGTTGTGCAGCGACAGCGCGAGCTTCTCCAGGTCGTGCGCGCGCAGCGCCTCCATGAGCTCGTCGGGGATCTCGGGCTCGCCGACGCCCAGGCCCTCCGCGATCACGTCGAACTCGCCGTACACCTGCGGGGTCGACAGGCCCTGCGCCGCCCCGGTGACCACCCACCAGTAGTCACCGCGCACCATCGCCGGCACGACGACCTCGCCGCGCCCGGTGCCGACGGCGGTCCCGCCGACCAGCGCGAACGGCACGTCGCTGCCGAGCTCGGCGGCCAGCAGCATCAGCTCCTCGCGCGGGGTGCCGAGCTGCCACAGGGCGTCGCAGGCGACCAGCGTGGCGGCGGCGTCGGCGCTGCCGCCGGCCATGCCGCCGGCCACCGGGATGCCCTTGTCGATGCGCACGGACACCGGCTCGTCGAGGCCGGCGTGCTCGGCGAGCAGCCGGGCCGCGCGGACGGCGATGTTCGTCCCGTCCTCGGGTACGTCGGACAGGGCGAGGCGCTCGTCGCCGGCCACGGTCACCGTCCAGTCGGCCGCGGGTGCGACGGTCACCTCGTCGAGCAGCCCGACCGCCTGGTAGACGGTCGCAAGCGGGTGGAAGCCGTCGTAGCGCACCGGCCCGACGCCGAGGTGCAGGTTGATCTTGGCGGGCGCGGACGCCCGCACCCAGGCGGGCCCGCCGCCGTCGGCGAGGCTCATCGGGCGGCCTCGCGCTGCAGCTCCTCGGCGATCCGGGCGAAGTCCTCGACGCGGAGCATCTCACCGCGCGCCTGGGGGTCGACGCCCGCGCGCACCAGCGCGGCCTCGGCGGCCTGCGCGGACCCGGCGGTCGCCTTCAGGGTGGACCGCAGCGTCTTGCGGCGCTGCGCGAACGCGGCGTCGACGACCGCGAAGACCTGCTCCCGGCGCACGGACGTGGTCGGCGGGTCGCGGTGCTCCCAGGCGACCAGCCCGGAGTCCACGTTGGGCGCGGGCCAGAAGACGTTGCGGCCGATCGCCCCGGCCCGCCGGACCTCGGCGAACCAGGCCGCCTTGACCGACGGGACGCCGTAGGTGCGGGAGCCCGGCGCGGCAGCGAGCCGGTCGGCCACCTCCGACTGCACCATGACCAGGCCGTGCCGCAGGGACGGCAGCAGCGCCATCAGGTGCAGCAGGACCGGGACCGACACGTTGTAGGGCAGGTTCGCCACCAGCGCGGTCGGCGGCGGGCCGGGGACGGAGTCGACGCGCAGCGCGTCGGCCTCGACGACCTCGAACCGGTCGGCGTGCTCCGGTGCGCGGTCCGCGACGGTGGCGGGCAGCGCGCGGGCGAGAACCGGGTCGACCTCGATCGCCACGACGCGCCGTACCTCCTCCAGGAGGGCCAGCGTCAGCGACCCGAGTCCGGGCCCGACCTCGACGACCACGTCGTCGGAACCGACCCCGGAGGCCCGCACGATGCGGCGGACGGTGTTGGGGTCGATGACGAAGTTCTGGCCGCGTTGCTTGGTCGGCCGGAGGTCGAGGGCGGCGGCGAGCCGACGCACGTCCGCCGGCCCGAGGAGTCTCGGGCCGGCGGAGGTGAAGTCGTCGCCCACGCGGGCGACCCTATCCAGCGGCTGGGCGGTCAGCGCGGCAGACCCAGCGAGGCCGCGCAGCCCGGCCAGGCGCCGTAGCCACCGCTCGCGTCGCGGACCTTGGTCGCGATCGCGATCTGGGTCTCGCGGCTGGCGGTGTGCGGGTAGCCCGGACCGCCGTAGGAACGCCACGTGCCCAGGTTGAACTGGAGGCCGCCGTAGTAGCCGTTGCCGGTGTTGATGGCCCAGTTGCCGCCCGACTCGCACTGCGCGAGGCGGTCCCACACGGTGTTGCCACCGGCGAAGTTGGTGGCGACCGGACGCTCCTTGGTGCCGACCCGCTCGATGGCGTCGACCGGCGCGCGCAGCACCGTCGCCTCGAGCTCCTTGCGGTCGGCGACCTTGCCGTTCTCGATGATGATCCGGTAGGTCACCCGGCGGCTGCCGTCCTGGCCGGCGCGGACGGTCTCGGACTCGTCGTCGTACATCGAGGAGTCGGTGCGCTCGATGGTCTTGTACGCCACGTCCTCGGTGACCTTCTTGGTCACCTTGCGGACCTGCGTGAAGACCAGCTTGTCGCCGTCCTCGAGCACGGTGCCGAGCCCGGGCTCGACCTCGTCGTGCTTGCCGACCTTGACGCCGAGCTTCTCGAGCGCGTCACCGACGGTGAGGGCGGCGACGCTCTCGTCGGTCGCCTTGTCGCCGCCGATCTTCACCGTGAGGTCCTTGGGGGTGACGACGTCGAGGTCGAGACCCTCGCGGCCGATCTCCGCGCCGCGGCTGACCGAGAGGTCGGCCTGCTTGAAGCGCTCGCCGATCTGGCCGAGGGCACCGGCCACGTCGGTCGCGGTCACCCAGTAGCGGGAGTCCTCACCGTCGACGCTCACGTCGAGGGGGCGGGCGAACTTCACCGCCACCGAGCCGCCGTCGCCGACGGACGAGTCGAGGCTCGGGAAGACCTGGTCGCGCTGGTCGACGCTGATGTCCTGGCTGTCGAGCACGTCCGCCACGGTGTCACCGAGGACGCGGACCTGCGTCTCCTGGCCGTCCAGCGACAGGGTCACTGTCTTGGTCATCGAGGCGTAGCCGACACCGGTGGCCGCGACGGCCAGGGTGACGCCCCCCACGAGGACGGCGAGAGCGCGCTTGCTCCTGGTCAGCAGTGCGATGCGAGTTCGCACAGTTCTCCAATGTTCGTGCTCCCCGGGCCGCGGGCGGCGACGATCCATCGGCGCCCGAACAGCGCAACGGCCCGCACGCGTCCCCCGCGGCCGTCCCCCAGGTGGTGGGTTCGAGCCGTGGAATCACTGCGTGTGGCCCCCCGGATGTCGCCCGAGAACTTCCCCGCTCCCGGCCAACAGTCACAAGACCATAACGGCAGGCAGCGAGGCTGCCAAACGATTCGGACCTGTTCGCCCCCTTGGTTCCCCCTGCGCGGTGGGGCGAATCACGCGTTCACGACCGGTCCAGGCCGGTGTTGCATACAACATTTTCGGGGCATTTCCGGCGTACCGGCGCTTACCAGGCACCGCCGAAGGCGACCTCGGTGTTGGCGTCCACGGCGGCGCACAGCTCGGCGAGGTCGTCGCCCCGCGCCTCGGCCATCGCCCGCACCGTCAGCGGCACCAGGTACGACGCGTTGGCGCGTCCGCGGTGCGGCATCGGGGTGAGGTACGGCGCGTCGGTCTCGACGAGCAGCCGGTCGCGGGGAGCCACCCGGAGCGCGTCGCGCAGCGGCTCGGCGTTCTTGAACGTGACCGTGCCCGCGAACGACAGGTAGCCGCCGCGGTCGAGGCACGCGCGCGCGAACGCCGCGTCGCCGGAGAAGCAGTGCATGACGAACCGGTCGGGCACGCCCTCCTCGTCGAGGATGCGCAGCACGTCGTCGTGGGCGTCGCGGTCGTGGATGACGAGCGACTTGCCGAGCCGCTTGGCCAGCTCCACGTGCCGGCGGAACGAGTGGTGCTGCGCGGCCATCCCGTCCTCGCCGGTGCGGAAGTAGTCGAGCCCCGTCTCCCCCACGGCCCGCACGCGGTCGGAGGACGACGCCAGCCGCTCGATCTCGTCGAGCGCGTCGTCGAGCGAGCCGGCGGCGGCCAGCCGCGGCGCCTCGTTGGGATGCAGCGCGACCCCGGCGACCAGCGCGTCGTGGGTCGCGGCGGCCTCGACCGCCCAGCGCGCGCCGGGCAGGTCGCAGCCGATCTGCACGATCCGGGTGACGCCGACGGCCGCCGCCTGCGCGAGCGCCTCCTCGACGCCGAGCACGTCCTCGCCGTCGCGGGCGATGTCGAGGTGGCAGTGGTTGTCGACGACCGGGTGCGGCAGCGGCTCGGGGACCGGTGGGCGGTGGCTCGCGCTCATGGCTTCTTGTGCACCGCGTCGTAGACCTCGCGCTTGGGCAGACCGGCCCGCCTCGCCACGTCGAGGATCGCGTCCTTGCGGGTCAGGCCCGCGGCCTCGGCCTCGGCGACCAGCGCCGCCAGCGACGCCGGGTCGGTCGGCACGTCGCCGCCTCCGGTCGCGCCCGCCACGACGATCGTCACCTCGCCGCGCACGCCGTCGCCCGCCCAGGCCGCGAGGTCGGCCAGCCCGGCCCGCCGTACCTCCTCGTGGGTCTTGGTCAGCTCGCGGCAGACCGCGCCCGGCCGCTCGCCGCCGAACGCCTCCGCCATCGCGGTCAGCGCCGCCCCGGTGCGGTGCGGCGCCTCGAAGAACACCATCGTCCGCGGCTCGTCGGCGAGCGAGGCGAGCCGTCGCGCCCGCTCGCCGGCCTTGCGCGGCAGGAACCCCTCGAAGCAGAACCGGTCGACCGGCAGCCCCGACACGGCCAGGGCGGTGAGCACCGCCGACGGACCGGGCACGGCGGTCACCGGGAGGCCGCGCTCGACCGCCGCCGCGACGAGCCGGTAGCCCGGGTCGGACACCGACGGCATTCCGGCGTCGGTCACGAGCAGCACGCGCTCGCCGGCCTCGAGCGCGTCGACGAGCGAGCCGGTGCGGGACGCCTCGTTGCCCTCGAAGTAGGACACGACCCGGCCGCCGACCGTCACGCCCAGGTCGGCGCAGAGCCGCTTGAGCCGGCGGGTGTCCTCGGCCGCGACCACGTCGGCCTCGGCGAGCTCGCGGGCCAGCCGCGGTGGTGCGTCGTCCGGCCGCCCGATCGGCGTCGCGGCGAGCACGAGGACCCCACCGTCCAGGGGCGCTCGCTCGGTGTCCACGCGCCGATCCTCCCAGCCGCCCCCGCTGAACGAAGGGGCACCCGTAGGGTTTCCGCCGTGACCGTGACGCAGGAGCCCGCCGAGCACACCTCGGGGCTCTCGCGCACCGCCGACGGCCGGGTCGTGCCGAGCGCCCGCCGCCGGTTCGTCCCCGTCCTGGCCCGGGCCGACCACGACTCCTTCGCGGGCTGGGCGACGGCCACGGTGCTCGGCATGCTGGCGCTGTTCCTGCAGATCTGGAACCTCGGCCGCCCCAACCGGTTCCTCTTCGACGAGACCTACTACGCCAAGGACGCCTGGTCCCTGCTGCACCACGGCTACGTCACCGACTACGTCGCCGGCGCGGACAAGAAGATCATCGCCGGGCAGACCACCGGGCTGTTCAAGGACAACCCGAGCATGGTCGTGCACCCGGAGGTCGGGAAGTGGGTGATCGCGCTCGGCGAGAGGGTGTTCGGGCTCGACTCCTACGGCTGGCGGATCTCCTCGGCGGTCGTCGGCGCGCTGATGGTCTTCGTAATGGTCCGCCTGGTCCGCCGGCTCACCGGGTCGAACCTGCTGGGCGGCACGGCCGGCCTGCTGCTCACCGTCGACGGGCTGCACTTCGTGATGTCCCGGTCGGCGCTGCTCGACATCTTCCTGGCGTTCTTCCTCCTGTGCGCCGTCGCGTGCCTGGTCGCCGACCGCGACTGGGGGCGGATGCGGATGGCCCGGCTGGTGCCGTCGGGCTACCGCACGACGGCCTCCGACTGGGGCCCCGTACGCGGCCTGCTCTGGCGACCGTGGCGGCTGAGCGCCGGCCTCTTCTTCGGCCTCGCGTGCGGTACCAAGTGGAACGCGCTGTTCCCCCTCGCGGCGTTCGGCATCCTGGTCTGGCTCTGGGACGCCGGCGCCCGCCGTTCCCTCGGCGTCCGCAACGCCCGGGCCCGCGCGTTCGTCGTCGACGCGATCCCGGCCTTCTTCTACCTCGTCGTCGTGGCGCTGGTCGTGTACGTCGTCTCGTGGACGGGTTGGCTGCTGCACGCCGACGTCTACGAGCGGGCGCTGTCCAACACGCAGTACGGCCCCTACTGGGGCGGCTACCTCCAGCACGACGCGCAGGGCTTCTTCCCCGAGCTGATCCAGTCGCTGCGCTCGCTGTGGAACTACCACCAGGACGTGTACACGTTCCACACGCGCTTCCTCAACGACGCGACGCACAGCTACCAGTCCAAGCCACAGTGGTGGCTGGTGCTGAACCGCCCCGTCGGCATGCAGGCCGACCTCGGCATCGAGCCGGGCCAGCAGGGCTGCACCGCCGCCGCGGGCAGCACCTGCCTGCGCCAGGTGCTGCTGCTCGGCACGCCCGCGCTCTGGTGGGGCGCGGCGATCGCCTTCCTCTACGCGATCTGGGGCTGGGTCGCCCGCCGCGACTGGCGGTTCGGCCTGGTCGTCGTCGGGGTCGTCTCCACCTGGCTGCCCTGGATCCGGTACGACGACCGTCCGATCTTCTCCTTTTACGCCATCTCGATCCTGCCGTTCACCGTGATCGGGCTGACCCTCGCGCTCGGCGTGCTGATGGGCGGGCCCCGCGCCACGCCGGCACGACGGCTGTGGGGCACCACGCTGGCCGGCGCCTTCGTGGTGCTCGTGGTGCTCAACTTCGCGTGGTTCTGGCCCATCTACACCGGCGAGCTGATCACCACCCCGGACTGGCTGCACCGGATCTGGTTCAAGGCCTGGATCTAGTCCCGCCGGACGCGTACCGATTTGGGCGTTTCGAGGACGCGAGCGGCCCTCGTCGGCCACCCTGGGAACGTGTTTCCCGGCGTACCACTGGGAGAGGGTGCGCAGCGAGAAGACGGTTCGGCGAACGGCGTCATGGATGTCCGATTCGTCCGTCTCTCCGGTGAACACACTGGGAGATCTGGGAGAGGCTGACATCGGGATGTTCGGTGCCAAGGAGGACGTGGCCGTGCCGTCGGTCGTCGACGCGCACGTGCGGGCGGAAGTGGTCGGTCGTCTGAGCACCGCCGGCGCCCTCCGCAGCGCCCT
Organism: Nocardioides iriomotensis; assembly: GCF_004168035.1. GTDB lineage: Bacteria > Actinomycetota > Actinomycetes > Propionibacteriales > Nocardioidaceae > Nocardioides_B > Nocardioides_B iriomotensis. The sequence goes on from NZ_SDPU01000013.1 coordinate 75,466, forward strand.
GCGGGGCCATGGCCTCAACATCGCCTACCAGCCCATCGTCAGCCTCGCGACCGGCCGGATCGCCGCGCTCGAGGCGTTCGCCCGCTGGACCACCTCCACCGGTACGTCGGTCTCGCCCGAGGTCTTCATCCCGGTCGCCGAGGAGAACGGCCTCATCGTCGAGCTCGGCTCGCAGATCCTCGCCATGGCCGCCCGCGACGCCGCCACGTGGCAGCAGATCGCCCCGACCGGCCTGCGCGTGAACGTCTCGGTCCACGAGCTCCGCTCCCACAACTTCTACGACGACGTGATGCGCAAGCTGAACCGCGCGGGCCTCGACCCGGCGCTGCTCGGCCTCGAGGTCACCGAGTCGGTGCTCGCCCAGGAGGGCGCCCCCACACGCGACGTGCTGGCCCGGCTCCGCGGCACCGGCATCTCGGTCATGCTCGACGACTTCGGCGGCGACGACGCCGGCGGCCGGCTGGCGCACATCCCGCCGGTCGACATGCTCAAGCTGGACCGCTCGTTCATCAGCGACCTCGACCGCGAGGACGAGGTGCGCGAGGTGATCCGCGAGGGTCGTGCGATGGGGCTCAAGGTCTGCGCCGAGGGCGTCGAGAACGCCCCGCAGCACAAGCGCGCCGCCGCGCTCGGCTGCGACTACGCGCAGGGCTACTACTTCGCCCGTCCGATCGCCGGCGAGATGGTCCCCAAGATGCTGCAGACCTGGGCACCGTTCCTGCCCTAGCCACACCTGGACCTGTCCCAGAGGCGATGGAGCCGCTCCGGTCACCCCGTCCGGAGCGGCTTCGTCGTGCTCGTGGCAGTCACGAGTGGCACGGGTGTCGCGGGAGTCGCGGGATCAGCAGACGTCGTACTGCGCGCAGAGCTCGACGTACCACTGAGGCTCGGGTCGCTCGGTGTGGTCCGGCGCTGCCAGCGCAGTTCCCGCGGCGATCCCCACCATCGTGATCAGGTAGAGGAAGTCGCGCAGCATGTTGGTTCCTTGCCCTCGAGCCCCTGGCGTCAAACCCGGCGCAGGGGCGGCCTACCTCACGCGGCCTCGAACGTGGCAGCCGAGCCCGACCAGGCGGAGCACCCGCTCCGTCGTGCTCCCCGAGCGGACCAGCAGCTCGATGCCGATCCCGCGCTCGCCGGCCTCGACGACCAGCTGGTCGAGGACCCGGGTGCCGGCACCGCCGAGGATCTCGAGGCGGGTCAGGTCGACGACGAAGCCGCCGATCAGACGCACGCCCCCGAGCCGCTCGCGGTGGTGCTCCAGGTGCTCGAAGAGCTGGTAGCCGACCCACGCCGACGTGGTCGCGTCGAAGATGCCCGCGACCCTCGCGCCCTGGGGTCGCAGCAGCACGTCCACGCGCGGCCCGGCCTCCCCCGCCGCGCTTCCGTGCAGACCGTCGTACGACACCGGACCCTCCCCAGGGCGTCACCTGGCCTGAGTGTGCTCCCGGAGCGGCACCGGCGGCAGAGCCCGGACGGGGGGTTGCGGCACCACCCATCTCCGGAGACGGGGACGGACCGCTGACAGGTGTCGCCGGCCGGGGTTAGCGTGCCCGGGTGAGTCGCGCCCCGCACGAGAACGTCGCGACGGTCCTGGTGGACCCGCGCGTGCTCGGCGACGTCGAGCTGGAGCTGATGGCGCTCGATCTGCGGGTGTGGCCGGTGCGGACCGCACCCAACTGCGTCGACGGGCCGCGCACGGCCTTCCAGGTACGCCGCCGCCTGCTGATGAGCCACCGCGGCGAGTGGGACCTGGCCGCCGACTGGGTGCCCGTGTGGATCGGGTTCGGGCTGAGCTGGCAGCACGGCGACGAGCCGCTGCCGTGGGCTGCGCACCAGGCACTGTGGCGGGCGCTGGACGCGTTCGCCGACCACGTCCGGTTCCACAAGCGACTCGGCGGCGTCCACCGGATGCCGCCGGTGCCGGAGGGTCTGCGGCCCTGACGTCGCCGGAACCGCCGTCCGACGGCCTGCGTCCCACCCGCGTGAGACGCGTCGTCAGCAGGAACAGGACGGCCGCCGTGCTGGTGGCGCCGGCCGTCGCCGTGCTGCTGCTGACCGGCTGCGGGCCGCGGACGTCCGCGGGCTCCGACCCGGCACCGGTCGACCAGACGGCGCCGGAGGGCTGGCGGTGGGAGGCCTTCCGCGGCGTCGAGGTGGCCGTGCCCGGCGACTGGGGCTGGACGAACAGCGGCCAGCGGATCGGCCAGTGGTGCGTGGGCGAGCGGGGCGACCGCGACCTCTCACCGGCGGTCGGACGGCCCGGCGTCTCGACGATGGTGGCCTGCCCGTCTGAGGGAGACGGCCCGCCGCCGGACACGCTGACCCGCAACACCGGCGACGTCGTCGCCTTCGAGGCGGCCGCGGGTGCGCGGCCCGGCGACGTGGGCGACCGTCGCACGGTGGTCGCCGGGAAAGTCGCCGTCCTCGTCCAGACCGCGGACCCGGCGCTGCGCGCGCGGATCGCGGAGACGGTGCGGGCCGTCGAGGTCACCTCCACCGGCTGCCCGATGGACCACCCGCTCGCGCACGACCCCGGCCGGCGGCCGGAGCCCGGCACCGGGCTCGCCGACCTGGTCGACGTACGGTCGGTGACCGCGTGCAAGTACGCCGTCGACCGACCCGGCGACCGGACGGACCTCCCCCCGCTGACCGCGACCCGTCAGTTCACCGGGCAGTCGGCGCGGGACCTCGTCGCGGCGCTGGCCGCGGCGCCCGCGGGCGGCGGACCGAACCGTCCCGACTCGTGCCTGCCGGAGTACGCCTATGGTGACGAGGTGCTGCTGCTCGACATCCGTCACGCCGAGGGCGTCGAGCACGTGGTCGTCACCTACGCCGGGTGCGACCACAACGGCATCGACGACGGCACGACCGTGCGGCGCCTGACTCGCGAGGCGGTCCGACCGCTCGTCGACGGTCCGCTCGCCATGCTCGGGGGCTTCTCCTCGCAGCTGCACGGGATTCTCGGTGGCTGAGCGCGTCGACTTCGAGAGCTCCAGCGGCCCTCGACTCGCCGGCCTCGTCGACCCGCCGCGGGGTGAGCTGCGCGGGTGGGGCGTCTTCGCGCACGGCTTCACGCTCGGCAAGGACTGCGCGGCAGCCAGCCGGATCTGCAAGCAGCTGGCGGACGAGGGCATCGGCATGCTCCGGTTCGACAACCTCGGCCTCGGTGACTCCGAGGGCGACTGGGGCGACGGCTCGTTCTCCCACAAGGTCGCCGACACCGCCCAGGCGGTGCGGTTCATGGAGTCGACCGGGCGGCCGGTCCGGCTGCTCGTCGGCCACTCGTTCGGCGGTGCCGCCGTCATCGCGGCCGCCCACCTCCTCGACGGCTTCGGGGCCGTCGTCAGCATCGGGGCGCCGTACGAGCCCGCGCACGTCGAGCACAACTACGACGCCCTCGTCGACCGGATCATGAGCGACGGCGAGGCGCCGTTCCTGATCGGCGGCAAGGCCCTGACCTTGCGGCGTCACTTCATCGAGGACGTGCGCGCCGCCGACCTGCACGAGCGGATCCACAGCCTGCGCCCCGCCCTGCTGGTGATGCACTCCCCGACCGACAACACCGTCGGGATCATCAACGCCAGCAAGATCTTCCGGGCCGCGCGGCACCCGCGGAGCTTCGTGTCGCTGGAGGGTGCCGACCACCTGCTCACGGGCCGCGACCAGGCCCGGCGCGCCGCCCGCATCGTCAGCGCGTGGGCGGACCCCTACCTGGACGCGTGACGCGGCCGGGCCGTCAGCGGAACGCGCCCTGCCCGGTGAGCGCCTGGCCGATCACCAGCTGGTGCACCTCGCTGGTGCCCTCGTAGGTCAGCACCGACTCGAGGTTGTTGGCGTGCCGCATCAGCGGGTACTCCAGGGTGATGCCGGCCGCGCCGAGGATGGTGCGGCACTCCCGCGCGATCGCGATCGCCTCGCGGACGTTGTTGAGCTTGCCGAGGCTGACCTGCTCGGGCCGCAGCCGGCCGGCGTCCTTCAGCCGGCCCAGGTGCAGCGCCAGCAGCATCCCCTTGCCGAGCTCGAGAGTCATGTCGGCGAGCTTGGCCTGCGTCAGCTGGAACGCCGCCAGCGGCTTGTCGAAGATCTCCCGCTCGGCGGCGTACGCCAGGGTCGTCTCGAGGCAGTCGCGCGCGGCCCCGAGCGCGCCGAAGATGATCCCGAACCTCGCCTCGGTCAGGCACGACAGCGGGCCGGACAGGCCACGGGCCTCCGGAAGCCGCGCCGAGTCGGGCAGCCGTACGCCGTCCAGCACGAGCTCGCTGGTGACCGACGCGCGCAGCGACATCTTGTGCTTGATCTCCGGCGCGCTGAACCCCGGCGTGCCCGTCGGCACCACGAAGCCGCGCACACCGTCGTCGGTCTGCGCCCAGACCACGGCGACGTCGGCCACCGACCCGTTGGTGATCCACATCTTCGTGCCGTCGAGGACCCAGTCGTCGCCGTCGCGCCGGGCGCGCGTGCGCATGCCGGCGGGGTTCGAGCCGAAGTCCGGCTCCGTGAGGCCGAAGCAGCCGATCGCCTCGCCCGTCGCCATCCGGGGCAGCCACTCCTGCTTCTGCTCCTCGGAGCCGTGCTTCCACAGCGCGAACATGGCGAGCGAGCCCTGCACCGACACCAGCGAGCGGAGACCGGAGTCGCCGGCCTCCAGCTCCAGGCAGGCCAGGCCGTACGCCGTCGCGGTCGTCCCTGCGCAGCCGTAGCCGTCGAGGTGCATGCCCAGCACCCCGAGCGCGCCCAGCTCGCGGGCGAGGTCACGCGCCGGGATCCGGCCCGCCTCGTACCAGTCGGCGAGCTCGGGCTTGATCTTGGCGTCGACGAACTGCCGCACGGTGTCACGGATCGCGCGTTCCTCCTCGTCGAGGAGCGAGTCGGTGTCGAAGAGGGCGAGCGGCGTCTGGGCCATCGGTGCCTCCGGCGGTTTCGTGGCGGTCGGTCGGGCCGAGAGGGCTGCAGGCGCACCCTCACCCGCCATCATGTCCCCGCCCGGTGCGAGCCCGGCCAACGGTCCCCCGATCGACGGCAGTTCGACCCTGCCCGACGGGCCCTGGGCGGCGCGACGCTGGAGTCGGGACGGACCCGGAAGGGAGAGGTTCTGTCATGCAGTGGGACCTGGGACTTCAAGGGTTGTCGGTGCTCGCCGCGCTCTCCCTCGGCTTCGGTGTGCTCGCCGGGCTGCTGGTCGGCGGCGGCTGGTCACGCCGGTTGTGGACGGTCGTGGTCACGACGTGCACGTGCCTCGTGGCCGGACTGTTGGCCAGTGAGTGGTTGTTCGGCTGGGCGACCGAGGAGGAGCTCCAGCCCAACATCGACGGGCTGTCGCGGGACGAGGTGCTGCTGGCCGGCGTCCTCACCACCGGCGTCGTCGTGTGGCTGGTGCGGCACCGGGCCCGCGCGGAGCGGCGGACGAGGGAGCCGCCCGCGGCCGGTCACGCGTGACCTGGAGGTGGCCCAGGGAGCCGGGTGCGGTCGATTGATCTCGCCGTACCGCGGGGGGACCGACAGTGTCCGGTGCGCGACGTCGCCGACGCGCACGTGGTCGCCGGGCTGCGCGGGGCCGAGCGGCCGCTCGGCCTCACCTGACCGCGGTCGTCGACGACTCCAACGGTGAGGGGCCGACGGTCTCCGCCTGCGTCGGCGAGGGCGAGTCCGTGGTGTCCCCCGCCGAGGGCGACGGGGTGGGCGACTCCGCAGGCGTGGGCGACGTCGTACCGGACCCGGTCGGGCTGGGCGCCGTCGTGCCCGGCGTCGTCGGGGACGGTTCCGCCGCGCCCGACGGCGTCGGGGTCGGCGTCGTGGACGTGGTCGTGCCCGTGGGCGACGCGGTGGGGGTGCCCGTCGGGGTCGGCGACAGCGAGGAGCCCGGACTCCCGGAGGGGTCCGCGGTCGTCGTGCCACCGGGGACCGCACCCTCGGCCGGCGGCGCGCTCATCAGGATGTCGACGATCTGCGTCTTGAAGCTCTCGAGCTGCTGGGTGATCTCGACGAGGCTGTACGTCGAGATCGCGTTGGCGAACTGGAGGAGCTGGTTCCACACCTCGCCCAGCGCGCGCAGGTCCTCCTCGCCGGGCTCCTGCTCGACCGACAGCACCAGCTGGCTGGCGATGGCCGCCGTGATGCACTGGTAGCAGTCGTAGTTGGCGGCGACCGCGAGGTTCTGCGGCACGACGACGTGGGCGTCGTCCATGATCAGCACGACCTGGAAGGCGACGGCGACCGCCACGCAGTCGGAGCAGGAGGCGTACGCGTGCGCCTCGTTGACGTTGAGCACCTCGTCTCCCTCCGCCCAGACCAGGGCGAAGGCGACGTCGTACACGGCGGTGTTGTCGGTCGTGTTGGTCGCGAGGGCCTGGTTGTCCCCCTCCGCGGGCGGCAGCGGCTGGTCGAACGGGAAGACCCAGGGCTCGTCCTCGGGGACGGCACCGGGGCCAGGGGTGCTGCCGGCGGCGCCGGGGATGCTGCTCGGGCTCGGCGTGCCGCCGCTGTCCGGGGCGCCGCTCGGGGCACCGGTCGGGCTCGCGACGCCGCTCGGACCGGCGCCGGGGTCGTCGGCCGGGACGAGCACGATGGCGAGGTCGGGCTCGTCGGCGGTCGGCAGCTCACCGTCGTCGGGGAACGCCGCGACGAGCGGGTCGTCGCCGGACAGCCGCTGCCGGGCGGCGGCACCGGCGGGGAGGGCGCTGAGACCCGGGACGGCGGCCGCACGGGCGAGGTCGGCGGGCGGGGTCGAGGAGCCCGGCAGGAGGGCGGAGACGAGCCCGCGCTCGCCGGGCTGGATCGGTCGGTAGGTGCCGGGGTGCGGCCACCACGCCCACGACAGCCCGGTGACCACCATCGCGCTGACCAGGATCGCGACCAGCCGCTTGCCCGCCGACCCCCGGCTCCAGCCAGCGAGCCCGCCGAAGAAGCGGGTGCCGACCCGGCTCAGGACGAGGGCGGCCGCGAGGACCGGCAGCACCACGCCGAGCACCTGGAGGGTCTGCGCGGCGAGGTCGATGCCCGCTCCGGCGGTCCACGCCCGGGCCACACCGTCGAGGTCCTCACGCACCGAGGACCCCGCGCTGCCCAGGAGCCGCGGCACCGCCGCGACGACGCCCAGGAGCATCAGCGCCATCATCGGGACCGTGACCAGCACCCACAGGGTGATCAGGACGCGCGCCCGCGTCGTGAGCACCCGGTTCTCCGGCGCCTTCCAGCGGTGCGGCAGGAGCCCGGCGAGGGTCGGCTTGATCCGGTGGTACAGGTCGGGGACGCCCGCGATGTCCGCCAGCACGTGGTATCCGTCGAAGCGGAGGAGCGGCAGCAGCTGCTGCGTCATCTGCAGCACCTGGGTGGCGACGAGGAGGAGCAGCGCCTCCCACCCGGTCGCGGCCCACCACACGAAGGTGAGCACCACCACGATGGCGTTGAAGTACAGGCCACCCAGGTCGGTGCGGATCCGGCCGGCGCGGTCCAGGCGGTAGCTGTCCGTGACGTCGGTGTAGAACGCGGGCCAGACGAGGTAGAGCCCCGCGCCCATCGCTCCGGGCTGCGCACCGCTGTACCGCGTCGCGGCGGCGTGTCCGAACTCGTGGAAGCCTCCCGAGAGCACCGTCACCACGAAGACGAGCAGCAGCAGGTGCGGCCGCTCGAACGCGTCGTACGCCGAGGCGCCCAGGCCGCGCTCGAAGAAGACCCAGGTCACGACCGCGAGGAACCCGAGCAGGCACACCGTCACGACGATCGGCGAGAAGAGCACCCGGAAGGGATCCGTGATCCGGCGCGTGGTCCGCGGGTCTGTCACGGCGAACCGCGGCTTGAGACGCAGCAGCGGGTTCGCCCGGCGCAGCTCGGGCTCGGCACCGTCGGCACGCGTGAGCAGCCCCAACGGCCGCAGGTGGCCGTCGACGAGCGACCGGACCTGGTCCTCGCTCACCAGCCGGCCCAGCGCCTGGCTGACCCTCTCGGCGATCTCGGCACAGCTCCGGCGGCCGTCCACGGCGCTCAGCACCAGGTACAGCAAGGGTGTGAGCTGGAGGACCTGCCCGTCGCCGCGCCGGACGAGGGACGGTGGGGTCCGGTAGCCGGACCCCGCCATCTCCCCGATCAGCTCGACGCCGTCGACGCGGGCGGGAGCGTCGACGAGCGTGCTCACTGCGTGGTCGTCGCGCCGGCGACCGGCTCCTCGGCGGGTGCCGGCTCCTCGGTCGCAGCGGTGGGCTCAGCGGCGGCTGCCGTGCCCGTGTCGGCGCCGGTGTCCGCAGGCGCGGCCGTGCCGGCCGCCGAGGCAGCCGCGGCGTCCGCACCGGCGTCCGTGCCGTCGGCCGACGCGGTGTCGGTGTCGACGGGCTCGAGGGACGACTGGTCGATGGCCGACGTCTGGTCCGAGGTCGCCTCGGCGGTGCCCGAGATGTTCTGGGTGATGATCGCGTCCTGCTGGGAGATCGCGGTCGCGTCCGACCCCTCGGACAGGATGTTCGCCGCCACCGCGGCGTCGATCGGCGCCGCGACGTTCGCGTTGGCGGCGACCGCGCCGTTGATCGGTGCGGCCAGGTCGGCGTCGAGGTCGACGTTGACGTCGACGTTGAGCAGGTCGCCCTTGAGCAGGTCGCCGGTGTCGAGGCCACCGAGGGTGTCGGTGACGTCGTCCAGCACCTCGCCGACCGTGCCGAGGACGTTGCCCGCGGCGTCCAGCACCTGTCCGGTGACCGGGTCGAGCGATCCGACCACCGTGCCGAGAGAGTTCACGACGTTGCCCGTGGCGCCGTCGAGGACACCGATCACGTTGCCGGCCGAGTCGACGACGGTGGTGCCGTCGACGAAGTCGGTCACCGAGCCGACGACGTTCCCGACGGTGTTGAGCACGTCGCCGGTCAGCGGGTCGAGCACACCGACCACGTTGCCCGAGGCGTCCACCACGTTGCCGGTGACGGCGTCGAGGACACCGACGACCTCGCCGCCGGAGTCGACCACCGTCGCACCGTCCACGAGGTCGGTGACCGAGCCGATGAGGTTGCCGGCCGAGTCGACCACCACGCCGGTGGCCTCGTTGAGCGTGCCGACGATCGACCCGTCCGGGGCCACGACGTTGCCGGTCGCACTGTCGAGGACACCCAGGATGTTGCCGGTCGAGTCCACGACGACGCTGCCGTCGACGGGCCCGCTCGCGTCGGCGGCCGCGGCGTCCAGGGCGTCCGCGGAGTCGGCGGAGTCGGCGCCGTCCGCACCGTCCCCGGTGCCGGCGCTCAGCAGCGCGGCGTCTCCGGTCCCGCCGGTGTCACCGGCGTCCACCGGGGCACCGCCGTCGACGGTGTCGCTCTGGTCGATGGTGCTGTCCTGGATGCCCGTGGCCAGCGCGTCGGCCGTGACGTTCTGGGTGACCTGGACGCCCTGGTCGGCCAGGGCCTGGGACGTCGAGCCGTCGCTGAGCAGGTTCGCGCTCACCGCGGCGTCGATCGGAGCCACGACGTTCGCGTTGAGAGCCACCGCCAGGTCGATCGGCGCGGCGCCGTCGATCGCCAGGTCCACATCGGCGGCGAGGTCGAGGATCGAGATGACCTCCTTGTCCGGGAGTGCTGTGGCGCCCTCGCCCTGCAGCTCTTCCGGTGTGAGAGGTGCGAACTCGTCTGTGCTCATGATTCTCCCTCCAAGGGCGTGCACCTCGGTGTCGCTGCACGCCGCGGTCAGTGCTCAGCGGTGACCGTTCCCGCCGAACGCCCGTCCTATGCCTTTTTCCGGGACGCACCGGTCCGACCCGGGCCGGCCGGACGGCAGGATCATGGGGCCGAGCATGTCGAGAACGCGTGGTCGGCTCCGTTCTCCCTCCGTGACCAGCCCAGAATGGGCGAACCGACTCGAGGAGACACCGATGGCCAAGTACCTGCTGCTCAAGCACTACCGAGGCGCCCCCGCCGCCGTGAACGACGTGCCGATGGACCAGTGGGCCCCGGACGAGGTGGCCGCGCACATCAAGTACATGGGGGACTTCGCCACCCGGCTGGAGAGCACCGGTGAGTACGTCGACGGGCAGGCCCTCTCCCCCGAGGGCACCTGGGTCCGGTACGACGGCGAGGGACGCCCGCCCGTCACCGACGGTCCCTTCGCGGAGACGAAGGACCTGATCGCCGGCTGGATGGTGATCGACGTCGACAGCTACGAGCGGGCGGTGGAGCTGGCCGGCGAGCTGTCCGCGGCCCCCGGCGCCAACGGCGAGCCGATCCACGAGTGGCTCGAGCTCCGGCCGTTCCTGTCGCACAACCACACGGCCGTCGAGTAGACGTCGTGGACGACGCCGCGCTGCGTGGGCTCACACCGGCCACCATCGCGATCCTCGTCCGCCGCGGAGCAGACTTCGCGGCGGCCGAGGACGCGGTCCAGGATGCGCTGCTCGACGCGATGCGGGCGTGGCCCGACAACCCACCGCGCGACCCGCTCGCCTGGCTGGTGGCCGTGGCCTGGCGCCGCTACCTGGACGCCGTCCGGGCGGACGTGGCGCGTCGCCGACGCGAGGACCTCGTCGACGCCGACCCCGAGCCCACCCCGGTGGCGGGTGTCGACGACACCCTCCAGCTGTACTTCCTCTGCGCCCACCCGTCGCTCACCCCGGCGTCCGCGGTGGCGCTCACCCTGCGCGCCGTCGGCGGCCTGACGACGCGTCAGATCGCGCAGGCCTACCTCGTCCCCGAGGCCACCATGGCGCAGCGGATCAGCCGCGCGAAGCGGACCGTCTCGGGCGTGCGGTTCGACGAGCCCGGTGACGTCGCCACCGTCCTGCGGGTGCTCTACCTGGTGTTCAACGAGGGCTACTCGGGCGAGCTGGACCTGGCGGCGGAGGCGATCAGGCTCACCCGTCAGCTCTCGGGTGCCATCGACCACCCGGAGGTGTCCGGGCTGCTCGCACTCATGCTGCTGCACCACGCCCGGCGTGCCGCGCGCACCCGGCCCGACGGCAGCCTGGTGCCGCTGGCGGAGCAGGACCGCGGTCGGTGGGACACACGTCTGATCGCCGAGGGGGTCGAGATCCTGCAGAAGGCGCTCGCCCGGGACCGGCTCGGCGAGTACCAGGCGCAGGCCGCGATCGCGGCCCTGCACGCCGACGCCCCGACGACGGAGGAGACCGACTGGGTCCAGATCGTCGAGTGGTACGACGAGCTGGTCCGGCTCACCGACAGCCCGGTCGCCCGTCTCAACCGGGCCGTCGCCGTCGGCGAGGCGGACGGCGCGCCGGCCGGCCTCGCCGCCCTGGCGGTTCTCGACCCGTCGCCGCCGCGGTACGCCGCCGTCGCCGCCTACCTCCACGAGCGGGCCGGCGACCTCGACCGGGCCGCCGGGCTCTACGCCGAAGCAGCCCGCCGCGCCACCAGCACGCCGGAACGCGACCACCTCACGAGCCAGGCCGCCCGCCTCAACGCCGTACTGCGTCAGGGATCGGGCGACACGCGAAACGGCTGACCATCGACGCCACGACGGTGCTGTGCGTGCGTCGGGCCCACGTCCTCACCGTCATCGCCGGGCAACCACGAGCAGGCGGTCCTGGGCTCTGCGCCCGACTCCACCCGTGGTCGCGATGCTGTGATAGCCGGCCTGCCCAAGCGTGTCGTCGAGCTCTTCGGTCGTCCACGGTCGCATCTGGAAGGTGTACTCGCGCAGCACAGGACCGGCGTGAGGGCCAGGCGTGAGCTCGTAGCGCTCGTCGACCACGATCCTCCCGTTCGTCCAGGTCGGGCGGCTGTCGCATCGCAAGTGCGACCCGTCGGGTGAGCCGGGCGAACGAGCTCACGGCATCCGCCCGCTCCCGGTCCGTCAGGAGGTCGTTCAGCACTCCGCGGGAGACCACTGCGTCGAAGGTCGCGGTGACAGCCGGGGAGCACAGGTCGGTGAGCAGTACGGGCGCGTCAGGACACCGCTGGGCGGCAACCCGCAGGAGCGCTGGGGAGGCGTCCAACAAGGTCACCGCGTGCCCACGGTCGACCAGGGCCGCCGCGTGCCGCCCCGTCCCACAGCCGGCGTCGAGCACACGCGCGGATCCGAACCCCGCCGCCCCGAGCGCCTCGTGGACCGCGTCGACCCACGGCTCGACCGGGTCGTCGATGAGCGCGTCGTACGCGCCCGCGAACAGGCCGTAGAACGGCCGTTCGCCGGACACCTCTGCGGATCCCCTCGCCACGCCCGCAGGGTGTCATGCCCCGGCCCGGCCGGCCCAGTCGCGCGTGTCAGGTTCGCCGCTCCAGGCGTCGGACGTCCCGCGAGAGCAGGGCGAGCAGGGCGGACCCGCCCATCACGCAGCCGACGACTACCAGCCATCGGTCGTAGCCGACGACCTCGGCGACCGGCCCGGTCAGCACGAGTCCCAGCGGTCGGGCTACGAAGGACCCGACCATGTCCAGCGAGAACACGCGCGCGAGCTTGTCCTCCGCGACCTGCTCCTGGATCGACACCTCCCACGCCACATCGAAGACCTGCAGGCCGAAGCCGTGCAGGAATGCCCCGAGGAGGATGGGGGCGACGTGGTCGCTGAGCGCCATGGCCAGGGGGAACGCGGCCGTCAGCGACAGCAGCAGGGTGCCGACGGCGAGGCGCGGCCGCCACCGCACGCACACCGCGCCACCGACGACGAACCCGGCCATCAGCGCACTGAGGGCGACGCCCCACAGCGATCGCCCGAAGGTCTCTCCCACCACGACCGGCCCGAGGACGGCCTGCGCGCCGCCGTACACCAGGTGGTAGAGCATCGCCTGGCCGATGAGCAGCCACAGCCAGGCATGGCGCATCACCTCGCGGAATCCCTCCGCCAGATCCGCGAGGAGCGAGGTCCGTGCCGTGCCCGGTCGGCTGTGCGGCACCTGGAGCCGGGAGAAGCAGGTCGCCGCGATCGCGAACGTGGCCGCGTCGACGGCGATCGCCCAACCGGGACCGACGGCGGCGACCAGGACGCCGCCCAGGCTGAAGCCGACCACCGCCGTACTCGTCTGCAGCAGGCCGCGCAACGCCACTGCCGAGCCGAGGAGCTCGGCCGGCACCGTCAACCGCGTCATCGCGGCGGACGAGGGCTGGCTCAGCGCCCCGAGGCACCCGTTGACGGCACCGATCAGAGCCAACGTCGGGATGGTCGCCCACCCGCCGATCAGCAGCACCGCGACCAGGCCCTGCGTCATGGTGCACGCCGCCGCGGAGCCCTCCATCATGATCTTGCGGGACACCCGGTCGCCGAGCACACCGCCGAGCAGCACGGTCACGACCTCGGCGAGCGCGAACGCCCCCACCACGACCCCGAGGTCGGTCGGCGACCCACCGAGGTCGAGCACCCCGAACGCCAGGGCGACCGGCGTGATTGCGTTCCCCAGGCTGCTGGTGGCGGTGCCGGCCACCAGCCACCGGAAGTCGCGATGGCGCAGCGGGGCCAGGCGGCCGGCGGGTGCGGCCGGCTGCACAGTCGTCACCCGACGGATCCTCTGCGAGACCGACGTGGTCGTCAACGACATTCGGTACCACCGCGCGCCGCCCACGACGCTAACTTGGGGACATCCCGAAGCAGAGGAGAGCCCGTGGGCACGGTGGTCATGTACGGCTCGGTGTCGGTGGACGGCTTCATCGCCGACGAGCACGATCAGCCCGGACCACTGTTCGACTGGTTGTCCAGCGGTGACGTCCCGTTGGACGCGAGCGGCGAGGTGAAGGTGTCGCAGACGTCCTACGACTACACCCGTCCGTACTGGAACCAGATCGGTGCGACACTCGTCGGCCGCCACGTCTTCGACATGACGGACGGCTGGGGCGGGCAGCCTCCGAGCGGAGTCGACCACGTCGTCGTCGTGACGCACCGGCCGGAGCCCCATGGCTGGGACCCCGAGGCGCCGTTCCACTTCGTCGACGGCGTCGAGGCAGCCGTGGCCATGGCGAAGGAGCTCGCGGGTGACCGCCTCGTCGAGGTCGCCGCGGGCGAGGTCGGTGGCCAGGTGCTGGCCGCGGGCCTGGTCAACGAGGTGCGCATGGACGTCGTGCCCGTCGTGCTCGGGTCCGGCAAGCGCTTCTTCGGGTCGGTCGATGCGCAGCACCTGCTGGAGGATCCCGACGTGGTGATCCAGGGCAACCGGGTGCTCCACCTGCGCTACCGGGTGCGCCCTCGGAGCGCCTGAACGCTCCGGGGAGCGCGAGGGTGGCGCGTCAAGATGGGCAGGCTGATCGGGAGACTGCGACAGCTGGATGCGGCGATCGGCGCGCCCGCGCCGGTCGAGGGGGCGAGCGTCGAACATGCGCGCTGACCACGTCGGGCCACGCAAAAGGGGGCCCGCACGTGAAACGCCTGCCAGTGGCGAACGATGTGCGCGTACTGCCCACATACGTCCACTAGCAGGGCGTTCCATAAGCAACGTACCCAGCCCCGGTCGGATTCCGAAACGATGGCTAGACACTGGATGTGGCTCACGACCGGCCGCCCAGCTGGCTCAGTCACCCACGTTGTGCGGCTCGACTCCTGGGGCTGGGCGCTCGGTGAGGCAGGGCAACGTACTGTGGATCGTGACCGGCCAAGCGACATCTCCACCGCGGACTCCCTTGCCTGGGCCGGCTGAGAGGCGGTCGTCATGACGACGCCGACCCATCCTTCGCCCTCCCCGCAGCCTGCGCTGTCCTTGACGTCCGGCCGGCTTCCGCTGCGTCTCGAGCTGCAGCAGACGTACTCCCGCCTGTGGATGTCGACCCGAACGATGACCCGGCTGTCAGTGACGACTCCCGAGGAACCATCGATCAACTCGCCTCGCGAGGCGACTCTCGACCCACGAACCCAGCGGCATGGCGGGGGTGGTTCCCGATGGGATCCGCACGCGGCACCTCGCACCGGATCTTTCTAGGAGCACGTGGTGTCATATCTGCTGTTGTACGGAGTCGGGGGCTGGTCGCAGCGATGGCAGATCCCCGAGGGGCAGGACGACCTGGTCCACACTGAGATCGCGCGGTTGGGGCAGGAGGGCATCGGTCGGTTGTCGGTCATCGACTCTCAGACCGATGCCGTGGCCACCCTGGTCATCGCCTGGCAATCGGTGGCTGCGGCAGTGGTGATCGACTCGGCCGGTGCGGGTGTCGGGGACAGCGCGACGGGGCAATATGCGTGATCGTGTTGCTGAGGAAGTACGGCTATCTCTCGAGCACCCGCATGTGCGTCCACCCTGTCGGTGAGTAAGCGGCCAGTTCGTCGCCGGCGTGGCTGAAGAGCCGGAGAGCTCCACCTTCGATGCTGTACGCGTCGACATCCCACTCGCCTTGGTCGTCTTCGCCCGGGGTGAAAACGGTGATTCTCAAATTGTCCGATCTCCTTCGAGGTCATTCGCGGCGGGTTCGATCCCGGGAAGCGGCTTGCCGGGCCTCGACGCGGCGGAGTCCTCGCGCGTACCCGCCTTCATGAGGACGGTGGAGGATCGCCTTCAGCCGGTGGGTCTGTGCGAAACGAGGGTGCGCGAGAGCCCTGCCACCAGTTGCCTCCGACGTCGCTCCACAGGTCATCGAACTCCTCGTCGTCGTCCTCGGACTCGGCGCGCGTGGAGAGCAACTGCGCGCCTGTCAGGCGGTTGAGTGGATGGGTAGCCCACTGCATGAGACGCTCCCCGGTCGCATGACCAGGTGGCACGACGAGCAAGCGCAGGGATCGCCGAGTGGAGAAGCTCAGCAGGATCAGATGAGTATCGTCCCGGGGGAAGGCGGCCGTTCTGATCCGCCTCCGGGCTGTCGCGACGCTGCGCGGGTGGCTGGTCCAGTCTGATCTCGAGTACAGCGCACGGTAGATGCGTCCCAGGTGATCCGGGAAGTGGTCGACCAGGTCAGCGAGCTCGAGGTCGATGTCGCGGGTTCGCGGCCACCAGGCTCCGTCTACTGGTGACTGGCCCGGCGACGGAGAGAGCTCAAGGCGCAGTCGGTGACGTTTGTCTTCTTGAGTACTGGCGACGGACTCGGACGCAGTGTGGGACGTCATGGACGTCTTCCTTCTGCCGGCGATGAGAGCCGCCCTCGTAGGTAGCTGCACTCCCCGACGACAGCAGCGTACGCGAGCGCTTGTGCTTCGCGGGCGCCAATGGTGGCGGATGCCGCCAAGCTTGTCTGTGGGGCTGCACTTTCTGGATCGAGAGTCTGGACCTACCGTCGCGGGAATCAATTCCTCGTGCGCGTGGCGAACGATGCCCAGACCGTCTTCGATCCTTCGTCGACGACGACTCCCCAATCAAGACTGACAAGAGCCACGATCTTCAGCCCTCGACCGTCCGAGTGCATTTCGTGGTAGGCGCCCCGGACGGGGACCGAGTTCGAGTCGTCTCGCACGGCCAGCATGACCGTCTCGTCGAGTTCCGACAGGGTGACTGTGAATGCGGTCTGCGCATGCACCAAGGCGTTGGTTGCCAGTTCACTCGCTACGAGTCGTACGGAATCGACCAGGTACAACAGCCGGTGATCAACCAGGTGCTGGCAGACGAAATTGCGGGCTTCCGACGCACTGATCGGATTCGCCTCGAGCCTTGTCTCATGTGCCCAGTGCGGTTGATTGCCCGCCATGTCCGGTCCGGTCCGATCCGATCAGCTACGAGTTCGTCCGGGACTCAACGGGGTCTGGGCAGTTGCCGAGGCATCACCCTCAGGCTACGCCCCCGAACAGCATCGGGAGGCCCGGAAGACAACTCGCTTCGGCACGACGCGCTCCTCTCGATTCCGGAGCCCCTGTCGTCGGCACGCTGGAGCTTCACTCTCCGCGGCACGTGAGTGCGTTGCTTCGTCAGCACACCGCAAGGCCTGTTTGTTGGTGCAGGGGTTGCCGGGCACGGTGAAGGCGGAGTTGATCACGCGGGTCGACGCACGCTAGTTCCCGGGGTCAGGAAGCCGATCGGTCCGCCACATGTCGGGGTGTTGCTCGACCCAACGTAGGGCGTCGCGGTGGCCGAACGCGGAAGCGGCCGCGAAGAAATCGGGGTCGAACAAGAGGTAGGAGAGAAGCTCGCCTTGGAGCGGGCTGTCGCTGCCGAGCAACCGGTGCATGACCTGCAGGTCGGGATCGCCGAGGGTGCGCAGGAGCGAGCCGTGGTTGGCCCGGAAGACCTGCATCGCAGTGCGGGCAAGTTCTTCGCCGTCTTCGGGCGCTACTGCGACGTAGGGGATCGTCTGGTACGCCGACCGACCGCGCGCCTCGCGGTGACGCTTGAGAACCGGGGCGAGCTCGGCGTCCCCCGTCAGCGCGTTGAGTTCCGCGAGTCGCCGCAGGTCATGCCGCAGCGGGTCGTCCATGACCGTGCCCAGCAGGGTCGCCCCGGCGTCTCCCAGGTCGACGGCGACCCTGTCCAACTCGGGGTCTGCTGGCGGGCGCAGTCCGCCAGTGCCGACCACCACCACGCGATCGGCACCAAGCTCGAGAGCCGGAGCGAGCGGCGCTCGACGGCGGGTGGCGCCGTCGACGTACCACCCCTCGGCTTCGGCGGGCTCCCCGACGTGCACGGAGGGGAACAGAACCGGGATCGCCGCGGAGGCCATCAGGTGGGGGACGTCAAGCCGGACGGCGACGAAGCGCCCGTGGTATTCGGGCGCCGAGCGCGGTACAGGAGAGCCGGACTCGGTGAAAACGATGACTCGCCCGGTTCGGACGGACGTCGCCGTGACGGCCGCGGCCTCGATGACACCATTCTCGACGTTGCGGTGCAGGGCCTCCCAGTCGATGGACGTCGCGAGGGTTCGGGCGAGCGGCTGGCTTCCGAACAACCCGCGCAGACGGAAGTAGGACACGCCGAATGTCTCCGACGTGTAGCGCACAAGCACTTCCGGCACCTGCCTCCACAACGGCCGCATCACGTTCGCCTTGGTGGTCTGGCCGAGCAGGCTCTTGAGCCGCGCGACCTGGTCCTCCGGCTCAAGGTGGGCCGTCGCGCTGAGCGCGCCCGTGAGCAGTGCACCGGCGCTGGTGCCGACCAGTAGGCGGGGCCGCATACCGCGTTCGGCCAAGGCCGGAAGTAGTACCTCCAGCGCGCCAACCTGGTATGCCGAGCGAGCGCCACCCGCATCGAGAACCAGCGCAACCCGGGTCGCGTCCGCATTCGGAGTCATACCGGCCTGCACCCGGCGATCCTAGATCGTCCAGGCCCAAAACGAGGATGCGATTGCAGCGGATGTCATGCCGGCAAAGAGGCCCCACCACTGCTGACGGCTCGGGACGTACTACTCGGATGACAGCCCGGATCGCGGTAGATCCAGACGTCGGCATGCCTGCACCCAGGCGGTGATGAGACCCCGGTCATTTAGACGACGCTGTCGGTTGGCGCGGCGCTGCTGCGCGGCGCAAAGCGGTTCTCGAGGCTCTACGTCGCAACCCGCACGTCAGTCCCTCCCGCCGGCGTTCAGGCTGACGGTTCGCACGACGAGCTGGCGGCCGTTGCGAGGTATCCACGCGATCGCCGCATACCCGCCGTCGCCGAGATCGGTGGTGTACTCGTCGGGAAGGCTGCTCTCGGGCGTCACCTTGATGGGTTCGGACCATGCGTGCCCGGCAGGCTTGAGGCGAGCCCACAGTTGCGGCACCCGGCCCTTGGCGCCCCACACCACGAGCGCATCACCGGCTCGGTTCACCGAGAGCCGCGCGTCGGGACTGAGCGAACGCGGCCTCTTGACGTCTGTCGCTAGGACGCACGGGCGGCGCCACTCGCCGCCAGGACGGCTCCATCTGACCATGAGGTCCGTGCCGTGCCACCATGCCTTCAGCGCCCTGCCCTTGGCGTCCATGTCGATGGAGCGCCCGTAGACCCCTTCCGTGAGGGTCGGCTGTCGGACCGGACGCTGCCAGCTACCGGATGGGGTCATCCGCAGGGTGAACTGCGAGCCCTGGGGGGTGTTCCCGTCGTAGGAGACACGGGTGCGCACGACCATCGCGGAGCCGTTGGCGGCGAGGGCGAAGTCGTCGTGCAGCCAACCGCCGTGGAGGCGCGTCGAGGGACCCCAGCCATCGGTCGGGGTGCGACGTACGGCGTACAGGCGCGTCCGTGCGTTGTGTCCACGGCTGAACAGCAGCAGGACGCGTCCCGCATCGTCGATGCCGACCTCTTCTGACGACGCGTCCTTCGCCACGAGTTCCATGGGCGTCCACTCCGCGCCTGCCGCTTCCCGGTGGGACGCGTAGATCAAGGACTTCCGACCCTCGAACAGGCTCCAGACCACCACCGCGGCGCCGGCGGCGTTCACCACAAGCTGATGAGAATGGACGTACCCGGCTCCGAGGACCGTCGGCGCGCTCGACCAGCGGCCACCCGGGCTTCGGTCGGCGACCACGATGTCGAAGAACTCGGTGAACGGGGCCGGTCCGGCGCCACGTCCGCGCTCGTCGGAGAGCCAGAGCAGCGTCTGTGCATCCGTCGCGTCGACACCCAGCACGCCGTCGCCGAACACGTCGAACACCTCGCGATGCTGCGGGTCAGGCGGCCCGGCGGGCGACTGCGGATCTCCCGGCGCGGCCGGGACGTCCATCGTGCGGACCTCCCCGGAGTCGACGGAGACGGTCCACGCGACGGTCGTCGTCCCGGTCCGGCTGACCGCCACGTCTTCGAGGGTCCCGTACGCGGCGAGACCGCGGGTCGTGACGTCCCCCAGAGACCAGGAGGGCGATGTCTCGAACGGACATGGCGCCGGGCCCCTGTCCCTGGCTTCCCGGGGGCTGGTGCGCCGGCCCGTCGCCTCACCCACCGCGACGGCGTCTTCCGATGCACCCACCGAGCCCGGTGAGCCCGATGAGCCCGATGACTCGTTTGCCACGCACGCCGCTTGGAGGAGCAGGACGGCCGACGCGGCGGCGGTCCCGGCGCGGTGCGAAGCGTGTCGTGCCTTCATCGCTCGGACCCCCTCTGCGCCCGGTCCCGCTCTGTTGAGTGTCCCCCGTCATCAGCACGAACGGAACCATCCGTCAGCGGCCCGGGGTGACCTTCGTCCAGCTACGACCGTCGGTGGAGATCACGACCGTCCGGTCGTTGACGTACCCGACGATGGGGCCGGCGCCGATCGCGTGCAGGCCGCGGTCCAGCGGGGAGTTCCAGGGCGCCAACCGGGGCGCGCCCGCGTCTGGCCGCAGGGTGCTGCTGCCGAACGGCAGCCGCCAGATTCGACCCGGTCGGCAACGCGGGCCGCAGAACCCGAGCGGGTCCTTGCCCTCGGCGACGAGCAGGGTCTTGTCGGGAGCGAACGCCAGCCCGCCGAGGACCATCCGGTCCCGCGGCAGCGGGACCCGCCGGACCGCCTTGGCGTCGGTGCTCCACAGCTCCCGCAGGTACAGCGGCAGGTCCTGCGGGGAGTCGTTCATCGCGATCGCGTAGGCGGTGCCGGGGCCTAGGTCGCTGCGGGTGTCGGCGTAGCGACGTTTCGGTTCCCCGTCCCACGGCAGCCGGTTGTGCCGCGACGGGACGGACCCCGGCGGCAGCTGGTAGGTGTGCGCGGCCGCGATGTCGATGGCCCAGGTGCCTTTGGGCATGCCGCGGCCGACGTCGTAGTGGAAGTCGTAAAGCTGGTCGACCAGGACGTCGTGGCCGGGTTGTAGCGGTTGGGGGTCCTCGGCGACGTGCAACAGGTTGACGGTGCCGTCGGGGTACAGCACGAACGGAGGGTAGAACCGCCGGGGTGTCGTGATCTGGTTCGTCGCTTTGATCGCGACGGCGCCGCGGCCCACGGCGATGAACGTGACCAGGTCGGCGAGGCGTTCGTCGATGGTGATGGTGGCGGCGTGGGCCCAGTTGTCGTCTGTGGTCGCGATGACCGTGGTGCACCACAACGTGCCCTTGTTCGAGCAGGCGCCGAACTCGGCGGCTGCGTCGGTCGAGGAGGTGTACCGCACGTCGTACAGGTCGTACTTGGCGTCGACCGGTTCGTCGGTGACAACGTCTGCCCGGTCCAGGAACTCCTCCAGGCGGGTCTGCTCGGAGGCGGGGCGCTTATCGGTGGTCGACGGCGCCGGCGATGGTGGCGCGGAAGCACCCGGTGCCAGTTTCGGCGAAGGTTGACCGCCGGTGCACGCGACCGTGAGCGCGGCCAGTACGACCGTCACGAGCAGCCACCGGATTCCCCACATGTCCCCTCCACCCATGCCTGGGCGCCCGGACGCCCTGGTCTCAGGGTGCCCACGGGCCCGCGCGCGCGGCAAGCGACTGCGGTCAGGTTGGTGCTCCCAACGGGTGGCGTGGAGCAGATGTGTGGCGGCCCTGCCCAGTTGCCGGCCCGACTAGGTCCGATCGCACATCGGCAAACCGAGCTTCACGATCTGCGACACGTGCGTTCTTCGAGGATGACCTGAGCGGGCAGTCCTGCCCGCTCATCTCTTCAGTCCGACTCGCAGACGCAGAGCTGGATCGCCGCATCGCCCGTGAACGGTCGACCGGACCAGTCGCCGAAGCGCTCGACGAGCCGAAGCCCAGCCAGGGAGAGCAGCAGTGGCAGCTCCTGAGGGAAGATGCTCCTGAGCTCAAGCGGGGCGACGAGGAAGTCGGGCTCGGAGTCGGCGGAGAAGTGCCACGTCCCGCGGGTCACCTGCGCGGCAGCATCGTAGGTCTCCGCGACATCGACCCTCACGTCGCCACGGTCGGGATCCACGAACGACAGCGCATCGCGGGTGCGTCGTACGCCGTCGGCATCGGCGAGGACGCGCACGTTCGGGTTGAACACGTCGAAGATGAAACGCGCTCCGGGCGCCAGGTGCGCTCGCACGGATCGAAAGCAGCGCAGCAGATCGGCAGCCTCATGCAGATGGAGCAATGAATTGGCTGCGACGAACACGAGATCGAACGTGCGGCCGAGGTCGAAGTCCCGCATGTCGCCCTGCACCCACTCCACCGCGATGGCGCGCTCGTCCGCCTTGCGCTGAGCCTCGGTGAGCATGTCCGAGGAGAGCTCCAGGCCGGTGCACGGATGCCCGTCGGAGGCGATGGGGATCAGCTTGTGTCCGGTGCCGCACCCGAGCTCCAGGACACGCCCGCCTTGCCGATCGGCCTCGGCCCGGTAGAAGTCGACGGCCGGCTCGCCACCCGGGAACAACCGGTCATACAGCCTCGCATCCGAGTAGAACCGTTCACTCATGCAACGCACCCTCCTCGGGGCCCTTGTCCACGCGCCCACACGGCGAGCTTTCGGCACGGCCACTCGCTCCCGGATCCGCTCCAGGAGCCGCGCACGCGCCGCGGCGGCGGTCCGCCCTGAGGCGACAAGGTGACGACGGGATCGATTCCGCCCTCCGAGGATGGGCGATCGGCGGTCTGGCGCTGTGTTGCGGTCGCCATACCGCACAGGTGCGCCAGTCGTGCCGAACCCGGTCCAGAGGGGTCCAGATGACCCGAGAACAGCCGCCGGTGGGGCCGAATCTCTGCTGACATGCCGAGAGGCCATGCTCGTCTCCGGTTCAGGATCCGGGCACAGCCTCTGACCAGCGGGTTTGGTGGAGCTGAGGGGATTCGAACCCCTGACCTTCTCATTGCGAACGAGACGCGCTACCAACTGCGCCACAGCCCCGGAGCGACCCGGACGAACCGGGACGCGAGGAGAAAAGATACCAGCCGACGACGGGTGCCGCCGAATCAGGACCCCACGGCCCGCTGCTGCTCGACCGGCGCCTCCTCGGCGGCGGTCTGCTCGGCCTGGGCCTGCGCCTCGGCGACCAGCGCGGAGTCCTGATCGCTGCGGCCGGACGTCCAGGAACCGGGCTCGTCGAGGTCGATCGTGCGGACGGTGCGCCGCGCCTTCGGCTTCGTGACGTACGTCGGCAGCGTGACCGGCAGCGGGTCCCAGAGCGAGCCGCCGTCCTCGGTCGGCACCATGACGGCGTCGAGCACGGCGACGGGGATCGCGATGGTGTCCTCCTCCGGCGCGACCTCCTCGAACCCCTGCGCGTTGCGTACGGCGGGTGCCTCCGCGTGCGCGGCCGGGCGGCCCGGACGGACCGCCTCCTCCTGCTCGATCGCGTCGGCGAGGTCGGCCTCCCAGCGGGCGTTGCGGGCCTGGCGGACCTGAGTGCGGCAGAGCACGAGCCACAGCAGCACGAGCGCGGCCGGAATAGTCACCGACCACCAGGGCACGACCGCGAACGCGGCGAGCCCGGCGACGACGGCGGTGCACACCAGCAGGAACGCGAGGACCCGACGACGACGGCGGGCGGCGGCCTTGGCGGCTCGCCGGGCGGCGCGGGCGGCCCGCGGGTCGACCGGCCGGGCAGGCGCCGACGGGCGGTCCTCGCCGTCGGCGCGACCGGACGGCACGACGAGGCGGCTGTCGCGGCGACTCACCGGCTCCCGGCGGGCCAGCACACGCGCGGCCGGCGAGAAACGGTCGACAGACCGGGTCCGAGCGACCTCGTCGTGATGCTTGAGCGCCTTGGGAATCAGGTAGACGGCCCACGCCAGGGCGAGCACGGCGAAGATGACTCCAGACAGGTCCACGCGACGAACGATAGGAGCGGCAGCACGGTCCGCCCCGCACGTCAAGCGGTGTGTCGCAAGATCACTCCTGTGATCTCGTGTGACTGATGTGAATTCAGGGGTTCTCGGCTCTGGGACCCTGCCGGAAACGGCGCAGCACGCCGCCCTCGCACTCCTCGACGGTGAGCGCGAACAGCCGGTGGTCGCGCCAGGCACCGTCGATGTGCAGGTACCCCTTGGCGTAGCCGACCTCGGTGAAGCCGAGCTTCTCGACGACCCGCAGCGACGCGGTGTTCTCGGGTCGGATCGCCACCTCGACCCGGTGCAGGTCGAGCTCGAACAGGCAGTAGTCGGTGACCAGCGCGACGGCGGTCGGCATCACGTCCTGTCCCGCGAACCGCTTGTCGATCCAGTAGCCGACCTGCGCCCAGCGCGCCGATCCCCCGGTGATGTTGGTGACCGTGAGCTGTCCGGCGAACTCGTCGTCCACGGTCACCGCGAACGGCAGCGCCCGCCGCTCGCGCGCCTGGCGGTGCAGGTCGCGCACCAGGCCACGGAACGTCTTCGGCGCCGACCGGTCACCGGGCGGCAGGGTCGCCTCCCACGGCGTCAGCCAGGCGGCGTTGCGGCGGCGCACCTCCGCCCAGACCGTCGCGTCCGACATCAGCAGCGGTCGGACGCCCACCCGGCCGGCCCGCAGCTCGACGCGCCACGGCGTGCTCAGTGGTCGCTCCCCACGATCTGCTCCACCGCGTGCCGCAGCAGGGGTACGACGACCGCGAGGCCGTCCTTGACGCCGCCGCGCGACCCGGGGAGGTTCACGACGAGCGCCTGCCCGCTCACCCCTGCGACGCCGCGCGAGAGCGCCGCGGTCGGCACGCCCTTCGCCACGCCGTACGCCCGGATCGCCTCGGCGATGCCCGGCACCTCGCGGTCCAGCAGCGGGCGGGTCACCTCGGGCGTGTGGTCGGTCGGGGTGAGGCCGGTGCCGCCCGTCGTCAGCACGACACGCGCGCCGGACGCGACGGCGTCCTTGATCGCGGCGCCGACCGGTTCGCCGTCCGGGACGACGACGGGGTCGGCAGCCTCGAAGCCCTCGTCGCGCAGCGCGGCGACGATCAGCGGGCCGGTGGTGTCCTCGTAGACCCCGGACGCGGCGCGGTTGGACGCGACGACGACCGCGGCCCTCATGCGTCCCCTCGCGACCAGTCGCCGGACTTGCCGCCGGTCTTGGTCTCGACCCGGATGTCGGTGATCACCGCGCCCTTGTCGACCGCCTTGACCATGTCGACGACGGTGAGCGCGGCGACCGAGACCGCGGTCAGCGCCTCCATCTCGACCCCGGTGCGGTCGCTGGTGCGCACGGTCGCGGTGATGTCGACGGCGTCGTCGGCGACGGCCAGGTCGACGGTGACGCCGGAGATGGCGAGCGGGTGGCACAGCGGCACCAGGTCGGGCGTGCGCTTGGCGGCCATGATCCCCGCGACCCGGGCGACGCCGAGCGCGTCACCCTTGGGCACGCCGTCGCCGCGCAGCAGCCCGACGACCTCGGCGGACACCAGCACGCGGCCGGTCGCGACCGCCTGCCGCGCCGTGACGTCCTTGCCCGACACGTCGACCATGCGCGCGGCGCCGGTCTCGTCGACGTGGGTGAGGCGCGGGGCGTCGCCCATCAGAAGTCCCGGTCGAGCACGAGGACCTGCACCTGCTCGCCGGCCTGCACGCCGGTCTGGTCCTCGGGCAGCACGATCAGCGCGTTGGCGTCCGACAGGTCGCCCATCAGGTGCGAGCCGTGACCGCCGACGGGGGTGACGTGCGCGCCCTTGCCGTCGATCTCGAAGAACGCCCGCGCGAACTGCCGCTTCCCCGGGATCGACGTGATCGCCTTGGTGAGCAGGGCCCTGACCATCGGGCGGCGGTACGGCACCTTGCCCATCATGCGGCGGATCGCGGGCAGCACGAACATCTCGAACGACACGTACGACGACACCGGGTTGCCCGGCAGGGTGATGATCGGGGTCGAGTCCTCGCCGATGAAGCCGAAACCCTGCGGCTTGCCGGGCTGCATGGCGACCTCGCCGAACGACACCGTCCCGAGCTCGGCGAGCACCTCCTTGACGACGTCGTAGGCGCCCTTGCTCACCCCGCCGCTGGTCACCACGAGGTCGGCGCGCACGAGCTGGTCGCTGAGCGCGTCGGTGAACTCGGCCGGGTCGTCGGACACGATGCCGACCCGGTAGGCGATGGCGCCGGCGGCCCGTGCGGAGGCGGCGAGCATGTAGGAGTTCGCGTCGTAGATCGAGTCGTGGTCGAGGCCGGCACCCGGCTCGCGCAGCTCGGAGCCCGTCGACACGATCACCACGCGCGGCCGCGGTCGGGCCTGCACGCTCGCGCGGCCGACCGAGGCGAGCAGGCCGAGCTGGCGCGGGCCGAGCACGGTGCCCTCGTGGAGGAGCACGTCGCCGCGGCGCACGTCCTCGCCGGTGTACCGGACGTGCTGGCCCTTCGTCGGGGCCTGGGTGATCCGGACGTTGGCGATGCCGCCGTCGGTCCACTCCACCGGCACGACCGAGTCGGCGCCCTGCGGCACGGGAGCGCCGGTCATGATCCGCACCGCGGTGCCGGGCGACAGCGCGAACAGCTTGGTCTGCCCGGCCGCCATCTCCCCCACCACCGGCAGGTGCACCGGGTGGTCGTCACTGGCCGAGGCGACGTCGTCGAAGTAGACGGCGTAGCCGTCCATGGCGCTGTTGTCGAACGCCGGCAGGTCCATCGTCGCCGACACGTCCTCGCAGACGGGCAGGCCCACCGCCTCCAGCAGCGGCTGGTCGTACGGCGGGAGCGGGTCGATCGTCTCGATGATCCGTTCGACGTGCTCGTCGACCGTGCTCGGCCGGTCGGTCGGCATCAGCGCACGCGTCATACCTGCAATCTAACGGTCACCCCAGCGTCGCACCGGCTCCGACCCGGCTCCCGGGACCCTGGTCCTCGAGAACGGCGTCGCCGACGACCGTCACCCCGTCCTCGAACGTCCAGTCGCCTTTGACGACGAGCTGCTTGGCCTCGCGCAGCGACGGCGCGCCCGCCGGGAAGCGGCGGTCGAAGTCGCCGACGAGCTTGTAGAACGTCGGCTCGAGGTCGACGTACGGGATCCCGCCCGACACCTGGTGCAGCACGTAGTCCTCGTCGAGCTCGTAGCAGTCGGAGCGCAGCACCAGCAGGTCGTTGGTCGTCTTGACCGGCACGAACCGGGCGCGGGTCACCTCGATCGTGGTGGCCCCGTCGAAGACCTCGATCGCGGCGCCCATCGCGGTCTCGATCTGGACGACCTCGGGGCTGTCGGGGTCGGAGGGGTCGACGGTCTTGGTGTTGCGGATCATCGCCAGGCCGAGGATGCCGTCGCGCCGGTCGAGCTCGTCCTTCATCGCCTGGAGGTTGAACCACAGGTTGTTGGTCGAGCAGAACCGGTGCCGGTCGAGGTCACCCAGCGCGGCCTTGTCCTCGTCGAGGGTCTGCGCCGTCTCGCGCAGCACGATCCGGCCGTCCTCCTTGCGGGTGGCGAAGTGGCCGCCCTTCCGGTCCGAGGGGGTACGGCGCACCGCCTCGATCGCGAACGGCGCCCCCGAGCTCGCGAACCAGCCGGCCACCCGCGGGTCGGGCACGGCGCCCAGGTTGTCGGAGTTGGACACGAACACCTGCGTGAAGCCGGCGTCGATCAGCCGGTCGAGCAGCCCGGTGCCCCGCAGCGCGGTGTAGATGTCGCCGTGCCCCGGCGGGCACCACTCGAGGTCCGGGTCGTCGGGCCAGTCGACCGGCGTGAGGTCGTCGGTGCGGAGCTTGGGCTCCTTGTTCTGCAGGAAGTCCGGCGGCAGCCCGTCGACGGCGAGGTCGGGGTACCGGTCGAGCACGGCGAGCGTGTCGTCGGAGGTGCGGAAGCTGTCCATGAAGATCAGCGGCAGCGGCGCGTCGTACCGCTTCCGAAGCGCCAGCACCTGCCGCACGATGATGTCGAGGAAGCTCAGCCCGTCGCGCACCTCGAGCAGGGACTTGGCGCGATCCATGCCCATCGAGGTGCCGAGCCCGCCGTTGAGCTTGATCACCGCGGTGGTGCCGATCGCCTCGCGCGCCACGTCGTCGGGGACGTCGGCGTCGGCGAGCGCCGGCGAGTCGAGCGGCTCGATCGACGACTCCGGGACCATCCCGGTCTCGCCGCTCTCGACCAGCCGGTAATAGTGGGCGAACACCTCGATCGCCACCGGGTCGACGCCCGCCGCGGTCATCTTGTCGCGGGCCTGCCGGAGTCCCTCGTCGCTCATGCGCCCGAATCTAGCTGTACCCGGCCATCACGTTGGTGCCAGGCGGCTGATTGGCGGGCGTCCTCCGAGTGCGCTGTGGCGTCGGTCAGTGTTGTAGTGCTCGAGCCAG
>NZ_SDPU01000014.1 GCF_004168035.1 Nocardioides iriomotensis
CTGACCGACGCCACAGCGCACTCGGAGGACGCCCGCCAATCAGCCGCCTGGCACCAACGTGATGGCCGGGTACAGCTAGCGGGCCGCGACCAACGCGTCCGCGATGGTCCGGCAGGTGTCGTCGAGCAGGTCCGCCACCTCGCGGTGCACGGTCTCC
This sequence comes from Nocardioides iriomotensis, assembly GCF_004168035.1. Taxonomy (GTDB): domain Bacteria; phylum Actinomycetota; class Actinomycetes; order Propionibacteriales; family Nocardioidaceae; genus Nocardioides_B; species Nocardioides_B iriomotensis. The sequence goes on from NZ_SDPU01000014.1 coordinate 158, forward strand.
GACTGCCCCATCGGGTCGGGCACGTCGTGGTCGGGCACGGGCACCCCGGCCCGCAGCCGCGCCGCCGCCCGGACCAGGTCCTGGGGGCTGGTCGCGGCCTCCTTCGCGCGCGGGTCCTGGGCAAGCGTCTCGAACTCACGCAGCGTGAACGCCCGCTTCATCAGCCGCGGCGCCTCCCGCACCACCTGCTCGCGGATCTCCTTCGTGGCCGTCAGCACGAGCTCCGCCTGACCGGCGAGCGCGGGCGTGAACTGCCGCGCCGCAAACCCGGCCCCGTCGCTGCCCAGGCGCGCGAGCTCTCGTGCCGCGTTGGGCTCGACCGGGTAGCCCACCATCGCGCCGACCCCGGCGCTCGCGACCTCGAAGTCGCCTGCCGGCAGCCGGGCGGCCAACAGCCGCTCGGCCAGCGGGGACCGGCACACGTTGCCGACGCAGACCACGAGGACGGCGAACCGCTCAGCCATGCCGGCCGTCCTCCCTGGTGATCAGTCCTCGAGCCTCCAGGTCCTCGAGGAAGGACCGTACGTCGTCGGCGACCGTGTCGGCCGGCACGTCGAACAGCTCGGCCACGCTCGTGATGACGTCCTCGCCCCAGCTGGCATGGCCGATGGTGTGCCAGATAGCCGCACTCGAGCCAGTGAGCACGGCCGGCTCGTCCGGCCGCTTGAGGTCGACGAGGGCGACCCGGGAGGTGTCGCCCACCCAGGCCACGTCCGCGCCAATGGTCCAGTGGCTCACGAGCGGCGCCGCTCTCGTCGAACCACCCGGACAGCGGTAGGGAGGTCTCGCAATCCGGCTCTTAGGCGGCGAATGCGGGCGGTGAAGAGTCCCCATCGACCGGGTGCGGCGTCGGGGAACGAGTTGCGGATCTCGGCTTCGGTCAGCACCAGGGCGTGCCACAGCCGGCCGGGGAGTCTGCGCCAGGGCAGCGCGGACAGTTCGGTCACCCAGCCGACTGTCTTCACGCTGGTCGTCTGGGTGCGAATGCGCCAGGCGGTGGTGTCGAAGGTGGGAGCCGGGAGCGGCGCGACACCCAGCCGCTCGAGCAACGGCGCAAGGGTCTCGTTCGCCCCGGTGACCGCGCAGACCTGGGCGAGCTGGCTCAGGTCGGCTGACGTGAGCTGCGACTCCAACGCCGTCACCAGGTAGTCGAGCTTGGGAGCGTGCGCGTCGGTGCCGTCCCGCAGCCAGTGCAGCGCGGCTACGACGGCGTGGCTGACCACGTCGGGACAGCGCACTGGTTGAGCGCCGATCCGGACGGAGCTGCGGCGTCGCCAGAGCTCGTTGAACACAAGTTCAGCGTCGGCCAAGAAGCCCGGGAACCGATCGTGCAGGTCGACCTCACAGGGCCACAGGCGGTGCCTGAGAGTCCGCGAATGCTGAGGCAGCGCAGTTGCACCCGTGTGGGGAACCGCTTCATGCCAACCGATCGCGGCTAACGCCTCGAGCGCACGGTCACGGTCGGCGGGGCGGACCAGGACGTCGACGTCGACCGACGGGTGCGGCTCCCGCAGCCCCTGTAGCACGAGAGCATTGCCCTTCAAGCAGAGAGCCTCAATGTCGACAGCCTCGGTTGCGCGCAGCACCAGCGGGTGAGCGAGGGCGACCGCTTCGGCCGGAGTGAGTGCGCCGCTTCGCTGCGCCGAGATCACCGGTCCAGGGTAGGTCTACTTGGCACTGAACGTGGTCGAACCCGTTGTCGTGCCACCCGACGACGCCACGACCGAACCGGTGAGTGCCCCGGACTCGGGGCCGCTCGTCGGAGAGAAGTGCGCGGAGAACAAGATCGTCTTGCCCGCGCCGAGCCCGCCCTTCGAGACGACCGTGATGGGGTCCGAGCCGGCGCTGGGTGTGTTCCAGTCGCGATCTGTTTTGTCCGACCACGACTTCCACGTGAGCTCGCGACCGTCGAACTCGATCGTGAGCGTGACCACGCCACACGGGAGGGTGCTGGTGTTGACCACGAGCACCTTGAGGTGGAAGCCCGCATTGCCGGTCCACTGCTGCTTCTCGATGGTGAGGACACACGAGCAGGTCGGGTCGTTGCTGCCGGCGAAGGCCGGCACCGCTGAGACGAGCTGGACTGCCGGCACCGTCCACGCGACGGTCGCGGCTCCCTTGACGAGACTGCGACGGCTGATGCTGCGCGCCTCGGACGGCAAGTGCTGGTTGGCACTCATGAAGTTCCCCCACCCCTGGACTGGTGCGAATGTCGATGAACCTTGCCGCCCCGAAGTGCCCCCACTCGGAGACGGCATCGAGAGGATCGTACGGGTTGTCCGGAATTTGGGGAACCAGGGCGGGCCAGAATCAGCCGTTCGGCCGATCCTCCGCGTCGCGCACCTCCACCACGCCGTCCGCGGCCAGCTCACGGACCAGGTCGGCTGTCGCTTTTTCCGCGCTCCTCCCGTCCGTCGGGGGGCCGACCGCCGCCGCCAGCGACGCCGCGAGCCCGTCCACGTCGGTCCAACCCTCACCTATCAGGGCTAGCAGGCGGGTCGCCAGCGGCGAGAGCACCAGCACCCGACCATCGATCAGCACGGCTGCTTCCCCCGAGCCGTCGCGGTACTCGTCGGTCGATTTCCCCCTTCGCACTTTCACGGCGTCGCCCCCACATGCCGACTCACAACGTCCGCGAGCTGCGCCGCCTCGCCGTACCGCACGCTGACGAGTCCCCCGGCTCGCTCGACGATCGAAGCGACGGTCGCCAGGGGCCGGTCCAGCCGGGTGAGGTAGGAGATCTGCGGTGCCAGGAGCGCAAGCGCGCGCACCGTGGTCACCGGCTCGACCTGTGGCGCCGTACGGGACGGGTCTCGGTCGAGGAGGAAGATGCCCGTCAGCTCGGGCCCCCGTCCTCCGGCGACGATCAGCCCCTCGTCGCTCGGTGCCAGCTGGGTCTTGATGCCGTTGCCGCCTTCCGCGAGCACGGACAGCGGCTTGGGATACGGGAGGACCCTGCCGCCGGCGTCCACGGCAACGGTCTCGTCGGTGAGGTAGCGCATCGTGCGTCCGAGCAGGCGTGATGCTGTCGTCTTGCCGGTACCGGACGGAGCGACGAGCGCGACCGTCCGGCCCGTCCCGGGGTCTGCCAGTCCCGCGGCGTGCAGCATCACCAGGCGGCCGGCGTGCGCCTCGACCAGTGCCGCCGTCAGTCGCGGGCTGAGCACGTGGAGCAGCTCGTCGAGACCGGTTGCCGCGACCGCACCGCGCGCCCCGGCCTGCCCGACCGTGCCTACATCGGGGTCGAGAACGACGTCGAGCGTCACGGACTCCGGGTAGGAGGTCAACCCGTCGCCGAGGCAGTCCGACCAGCAACGCTCGACAGCCTCCCGCGCCTGCCGGGCATGAGCGCCGGCGTAGCGGAGCACGACGGAGAGGCCCATCGCAGACAGATGGGTGTCCGCAGCAGGTCGTGGCTGGGTCACCGGGCGGAGTCTAGTGAGCCGGTCGTTCACGAGCGTTGACCTTCCGCCGGAATGACTACGGCGGAACCACCCGACTGAAGGGCGGGCCGCACTGGACGTTCGGTCAACTTTCCCTCAACCCCTGTGAGTTCGGCTCGCCGCGTGGCACGATCCTGTGTGAAGCCGCGATGCGGCGTGGGGGACCCCGGGGGGCCGGGGCAAGTTCTGTTCCGGTGGGGAGCCACAGCATGACCTTGCAAGAGCACGCTTCCGAGCGTCGTCTGATCGATCGACGGACGGTAGTCCGAGGCGCGGCGGTCGCCGCCTGGACCGTCCCCGCCGTGCAATTGGTCGGCGCCGCCCCCGCCTTCGCCGGGTCAGGGCCTACGTCGTTCTCGGGTCTTTCGGGAAGCGGGTCCTACTCGACTCCATCGCGTCTTCTTCTGCTCGTATCGTTTAACAATGCAGGGGCGAGCCCGGCAACCGGGGTGCAGGTCACAGTGAAGATGCCGAGGGCGATGCCGTCAGCCCCCACGGCCGCCGGATGGAACGTCTCCGGCTCCGGCGACACCTTCGTCTTTACGCTGAACGCAACTGTCCCTGCCGGCCAAAGTCAGAGTCTGCAGGCCGATTTCACAGTGAGCGATACGACGATCGAGGGCACGGCGGCCGTCGCGCTGACGGCGACCAACGTCACGGGAACATCGAATACCAACGCGCCCATCACGCCCGCCTACAAGGTTTCGTACAGCGGCCCGACAGTCAGCAACGTGACGGGCAATCGCCGGGTCTCCGTTACAGCTATCGACAACATCGGCTCGCTGGCCGGCGTCCTTCGAGTGGCGCTGACCTTGGACCGTGCACGAACGCTGGTGGGCGGCGCGCCATCTGGGTGGTCGCATCAGGCTTCGAACGGCAATAGAACGCACACCTTCACCAGGGGACCTTTCGGTCCGAGCGACTCTGTGGTTGCGTGTGAGCCGGTCTTCGACGGAAACCTCATGGTTACATCCCACTCCGTGACCATCACCGCCAGTTGAGATTCGCTCGATTGCCGGACCGGCACCTGAAGTTCCGCCTATCCTGACCTCTGTCGCGTTGCCCGACCCGGGGGAAGAGCGTGGAACTCACTGATTACTTGCGTGTGTTGCGCGCACACTGGCTCGGTTTTGTCGCCCTGATGCTGGTCGGTGTCGGAGCTGCAGCGATCTTCAATCTCACTCAGCCGCGGGTATACGCCGCCGACGCCACTGGCTTTGTGAGCGCAGGTAACGACACCAACCCCGCGTTGGGGTCGGTAGCAGACACCCTGGCGAAGTCGCGCGCCAAGTCGTACGTCGACATCGCCCGCAGCCGCGCCACGGCCGAGGGAGTCATCGACGAGCTGGGCCTCGACGACTCGCCGGCCTCGCTCATCGGCAAGATCTCCGTCGAGCAGCCGCTGGACACCGTGCTGATCAAGGTGACCGCCAGGGACGCCACTCCGCTGGGAGCTCAGCAACTCGCCGACGCGTGGGTCTCGGCGTTAGCGGACCAGGTCGCCGAGATCGAGAATCCGCGCGGCGAAGCGGGGGCCCTCAAGGTCGTCCCGATCGAAGCGGCCGCCCTGCCGTCGGCACCGGTGTCACCCCGCGTCGAGCTCAACCTGCTAATCGGCGGTGTCGTCGGTGTCCTGCTGGGCCTGGCCTACGCGCTGCTGCGCAACCAGCTCGACCGTCGGCTGCGGTCGTCCCAGGCCGTCGAGCGGCAGTTCGGCGTCACCGTCGTCGGCGCGATCCCGACCGCCAGCGACCTCGCCTCGACGGACGGCGCCGGCCCGGTCGCCGTCCAGGACCGCAGCGGCTCGCAGCGCCGCTCGGAGTCGGCCGAGGCGTTCCGCAAGCTGCGCACCAACCTGCAGTTCATGGACGTCGACAACCCGCCCCGGGTCATCATCATCACCAGCCCGCAGCAGGGCGACGGCAAGTCGACGGTCGCGGCCAACCTCGCCGGCGCGCTGGCGGTCTCCGGTGAGCCGGTGATCCTCATCGACGGCGACCTCCGCCGACCCACGGTCGCCGAGAAGTTCGGGCTCGTCGAGGGCGCGGGCCTCACCGACGTGCTGATCGGGCGGGTCGACTTCGAGGACGTCGCCCAGGAGCACCCCGATTACCCCAACCTGCTGCTCCTCGCCGCCGGCGGCGTACCGCCCAACCCGAGCGAGCTGCTCGGCTCCCAGACCATGCGCCAGCTGCTCACCGAGCTGGCCAAGACGGCGCTTGTCATCGTCGACGCGCCGCCGCTGCTGCCGGTCACCGACGCCGCGGTGCTGACCGCCGTCGCCGACGGCGCGTTCGTGGTCATCTCCAGCGGGCGGACGGTCGACACCGAGCTCCGCGACGCCCTGGCGAACCTCGACGCCGTCCGCGGCCGGGCGCTGGGCGTGATCCTCAACCGGGTCGCCCGCCGCGACGCCGCGGCCGGCTACTACGGCGGCACCTACGAGCTCTCAGACAAGGACAAGGTCCCCGCCGCCGTGGGGGCCACCGACGAGGCCGACGCGACCGAGGTCTCGAGCAAGCACCGCCGCCGGACCGCCTGACCCGCGCGTCGCCGTACCGCTCGGCGTCTGCCACGATGCGGCCATGACCGTCCCGTCCGACCGCCTCCTGATCACGCTCGCCCCCACCGGGGCCGAGACGTCCAAGGAGGACTGCCCGCAGCTCCCGACCACGCTCGAAGAGCTCGTCGACACCGCCCGCCGCTGCGAGGCCGCCGGCGCCGCGATGATCCACGTGCACATCCGCGACGAAGAGCACAAGCCCAGCCTCGACCCGGGCCGGCTGGCGGCGACCGTCGAGGCGCTGCGCGACCAGACCAACCTCGTCGTCCAGTTGTCCACCGGCGGCAGCGTGCACGACCCGCTCGACGCCCGGCTCAAGGTGCTCGACGCCGAGCCCGACTCCTGCAGCCTGACCATGGGCACCACCAACTTCGGCGACGATGTCTTCTCCAACCCCTGGCCGTTCATCACCGAGCTCTACCGGCTCTCCCAGGAGCGCGAGGTGGTCCCCGAGTTCGAGCTGTTCGACCTCGGCCACGTCGCCGCCCTGCGGCGGTTGCTGGACAAGCTCGGCCTGCCGTACGGCGGCCGGGTGCACGTCGACCTCGTGATGGGCGTGCCCGGCGGGATGCCCGGCACCGCCGACGCGCTCGTCGCCGCCGTCGCGGCGCTGCCCGAGGCGGTGACGTCGTGGTCGGCCACGGGCATCGGACGGTCGACCCTGGCCGTCGCCCTGGCGTCGCTGAGCAAGGGCGGCCACCTGCGGGTCGGCATGGAGGACGTGCTCACCCTGGCCAAGGGCGTCCCCGTCGAGCACAACGAGCAGCTCGTCTCCCGGGTCGTCGAGCTCGGCCGGATCGCGCAGCGCACCCCGATGACGCCGACTGAGGCGCGCGACCTGCTGCAGGTCAAGCGGCGGTAGCCGGTCGGAACGCGGTTGGGCCGGCCGGGGCGCGGTCAGCCCGCCGGCGCCTCGCAGTCCAGGCAGGTGCCGAACACCGTCAGGTGCGCCACATCGACCTCGAACCCCTCGCCCTCGCGGAACGTCGCCACCAGCTCGGCCGTGCGCGGCTGGGAGAGCTCGCGGACCCTGCCGCAGCGGCGGCACACCGTGTGCGCGTGCGGCGGCGACGTCGTCGAGTGGTAGGTCGGGGCCCGGTCGTGCAGGTGCGCGTGCCGGACCAGCCCGAGCTCCTCCAGCAGGTCGAGGGTGCGGTACACCGTGGACAGGCTGACCGCCGAGGTCGACTTGCGGACCTCGGCCAGCACCTCGTCCGGGGTGGCGTGCCCGAGCGTGTCGACCGCCTGCAGCACCAACTCGCGCTGGGCGGTCAGCCGGTGCCCGCTCGCCCGCAGCCGCTCACGCCAGCTGTCGCCCGCGGTCGCGTCGTGTGTCTCGGCCACCCGCCCATCCTAGGAGCCGGCCGAGGCGCTTCCGTCCGGACGAGTCAGTAGACCAGGGCCTGCGTCCCCTCGGCCAGCGCCTCCTCGACGAACACCGCGGCCCCGGCGATCCGCACGCCCGGCAGGGTGTCGTCCTCGCCCAGGCCACGCCGGGCCGCGCACTGCGTGCACAGGGTGACCTGGCCGCCCTCGCGCACGATCGTGACCAGCGCGCCGGCCGGGGAGGCGTGCGGCAGCCCAAGGTCCGGCGTACGGTCCCCGGTCGCGAACCACGCCGCCTCCCCGGTCAGCCACAGGCTGACATCGGCCCCCGCCGCCACCGCGGCCGACGCCACGGTCAGGCCCTGGTTGCTCCGCTCGGGGTCGTCGGTGCCGCACGTCACCTTGACCAGCAGTCGTCGTGCCATGCCCCGAACACTAGACTCCGCCTCATGGAAGCCGTGTTCATCGCCCTGATGGCGCTGGTCGTGCTGCTCAGCGGCTACGTCAGCCTGCTCGTGCTCTACCGCCTGTTCAAGGCGGACGAGCAGCGGTAATGCCGTTCGAGATCCCGGACAACCTCCACCCCGACTGCGCGCCCGTCGCCTGGCTGCTCGGCACCTGGCGGGGCAACGGGCACGGGGACTACCCCACGATCGAGGCGTTCCAGTTCGGCCAGGAGTGCATCTTCACCCACGACGGCCGGCCCTTCTTCCACTACATGAGCCGCGCCTGGATCGTCGACGACAACGGCGACAAGGTCCGTGACGCCGCCATCGAGACCGGGTTCCTGCGTCCCAAGGCCGACGGCTCGCTCGAGCTGCTGCTCACGCACAACACCGGTTTCGTCGAGATCTGGTACGGCACCGCCGAGATCGGCACCCCGCGCGTCGAGCTCACCACCGACGCCGTCGTCCGCACCCAGACCGCCAAGGAGTACACCGGCGGCCACCGGATGTACGGCATGGTCGAGGGCGACCTGCTCTGGGCCTACGACATGGCCGCGATGGGTCAGGCGCTCCAGCCGCACCTGTGGGGGCGGCTAGTCCGCCAGTAGTCCGATGCTCGTCAGCACTCGTCCAGCCGTGTCACCGTCGCGTCCGTACCGCGCCACGAGGGGGCGCCACCAACGTCGCCGAGCACGTGCTGGGCTAACGTCGCCATAGGTCCTGACTCAGCAGGCTGGGGAGTTCGAACACTTAGCCACGCTCCGGCGTCTGCTCGCGTAGCCTCGTGCGAGTGATTCGGGGGACGGGGCGCTGGGCGCCGCACGAGCTCGCGGTTATCGCGATGGGCTTCCTGCTACCGCTGGGTGGCGACCAGACGGTACCGCCGTGGCTGGCCTACGACTCGGTGAAGTTCCTGACGATCGCGGCTGCGGCCGTGCTTCTCGTCTACAACCAGCTCGGTCAGCGGCCGTCGTTTGCCCTCGATCACCGTTTGCGACGGAGTCTCGTCCCGCTCATCGCCTACGGTCTAGTTCTTGGCGTCGCGAGCCTGGCGTGGTCCTTGCCGGGAAACCGAATGGCACTCTACGTCGCACACATCGTCGCCACGGTCGGCGCGTTCATCCTGGCTGAACGCGGCCGGCCAGGTGCGTGGCTCGACATCGTCTACCGGATCAGCGTGCTGCAGCTGGCCTACCACGCGGTGGTTGGGCAACGGGCCGGACTGTTCGGGGAGGTTGAGCGGCTCAGCGGCGGCCTCAGCGCCGTGTCGCTCGGCTTCGTAGCGGCAATGGTGCTGGGCTACTCGATTCACCGGTTCGAGCGCGGGAAGCGCGCCCTGTCGCTGCTCGTGGCGGGCCTGGCTTTGTACATGCTGTACGCCACGTTCAGTCGGGCGGCGCTCGTCTCGGCGGGGCTCGGGATCTTGCTGGTCATCGCCCTGCGCGGCCGCAGTCGGTTCGTGCGCATGCTTGTCGTGGTTGGTGGCGGTGTGCTCGCGTATCAGGCGGCCGGCGACGCTCTGCTCAATGCGCTCTCTGGCGCCGAGCGGGCTGGCGTGGACACACTCACCGGGCGGGTTCCGATCTGGCAGACGATCATCGACGTCAACGAGCACTGGTGGCGGGGTTACGGATACGCCGCGCTTCGATTCGACGATGGCGCCGGGCCGGACAGTGGCCTCTACGTAGCCACTGGAAAGTTGCCCGCCGAGAGCGGCCTGCTCAACGCACTCGTGATGGGGGGAGTCGTCGCGGCTGGCTTGTGGTTGTGGTTCATCCTCTGCGTATTTCGCGACCTCTGGCGGGCCCGCCGAGAGGCTCCGGTAGCGGCCTACTTCCTTGTCGTTCTGGCGGTGAACGCGGTGTTGTCTAATGGCACCTCAGGTAGTCCGCCCGTCTTTTGGTGGGTGCTAGGCGCCTTGTCCTTGTTGGCTTCGCTCGGCAACAGGGCGGACAGCGGACACGTCAGCGCTGAGCCACCAGCAGTCGTGCAGCGACGCGCATCCTGGTGAAGGTGACGTCGATGCGGTATCGCTGACGAACCGAGGCCTTGGAGGGGGCTTTGCGGTTGCGCTGGCCAAGTCACGGGTCTCTGTGGCTGACGCGGAGAGGTCTGAGTTCCGATGATGATCGGAGACCCTTGTAACGCGACGTGGCTACGACGAGACAAGAGTTGGCCACGAGGATGTTTGAGGCCAGCCCTGGGGCTCCAATCAGACGGCCAAGCAGAAGCGTCGCAGCCAACTCGACGACCGCGATGGCGGCACGAAGAGGGAGCCATCGGCGCCAGCCCCAGCTTCGGCGGACCAGGGTGAGCCAGATCGCCATGCCACTGCCCATGGAGAATCCGAGTCCGAGGAGGACCACGCACAGTCGAAACTCCGCGTTTGGTGGGAACCCAACGGTCTCGAGCGCAGCGGTGGGCAACGCGAACAATATGAGGACGAGCGCGCCTGTCGCGCTGATGGCCACCGCTGTTGTCTGAAGGGCGACCTTGGCGACCGATCTCGCATTCGACAGATCGATACGGGGGATGGCGATTGTCTGAGCCAATGAGCTGTAGAGGCTCAGGGGAGTCACCGCGATGAGGGCGGAGCGGGCGGTGCCGATCACAGACAGGGGGACGATCGTGCTCGCCAGGATGGGTGTCAGCGCACTGAGGCCGTAGGTCAACGATGCTTCGACTGTCAGAGGAGTCGACCCCAATGTCGATGTTTCGCCACGTCCGCGCATGCGGCGTGTGGCGAACCACAAAGCGACAACGGCGCAAAGGGCACCGCCGGCGTAGGAGATGACAACCGCTCCGCCCGCACCGGGAGTCGCCACCAGAAATGAGATGGCCGGCCAGGGCAGGAACACAATCAGCCAAGTCACGTCGCTCAACAAGGCAAGTTGGGCGCGCTGAGCTCCGAACGAACGGACTCGGAGCGTCTCTTGGGCGACGACGAGCGGGATGGTGGCTGCCGCGATATAGAGGTACGTGGGCATGGCAAGCATCGCGACCAGGAGAGTCGACACTGCGGTCGCCCCCACTGTTGTGAGAGAAAGAGTCGCCCGGAGGCGTGGCACCTCATCAACCGAGTGACCCCGGAGGAGTGTCTGGTTCGAGACCGTGCGCGCAATGGCGAGTGCCGCAGCCTGCGGTGCAAGTGTGACGGCGTAAGCGCCTAGGTCCGACACCGAAGTCAGCGCTTGCAGCGTTAACGGTACAAGGGCATTGGTCCCACCACTTACAACGGCGCTGGCGACGACCGCCTGACGCTGCCTCACCGCTTTGACACAGGGAACGTGCGGAATTTCTGCCTGGATCCCACTGCTGTGTGCTGTACCCGTGGGCACGCAGACGCGGGTCGCGCGTTCGAGCGCTGCGGCGTGTTCAACCCCGAGCACTTCCGAGCGCGTTCAAGATCCCTCCTGTGAATCTGTCGGCCATCTCGTCGACCGAGAACATTCTGCTTGATGCGATAGCTCCCTCCCGTAGCGCCGAGAGACGAGAAGGGTCGAGCAACAGGTCGGCCACTGCCATGGCGAAGTCGGCTGCGCTCGCTTCGCCTGGGAGGACGAGCCCGTTCCGACCATCCTCGAGGTACTCGAATTCGGGACTGTGCCAAGGGATCCTGGTCGTGACCATGGGGCTGCCGGAGGCGAAGGAGTCCAGGACTCCCAAGCCGACCAGGCCGGGCATCAGGGTGAGAGACGACGATGAAACCGCCTCGGCCTTCGCCTTCCCGAAGAGTGCTCCTCGGTAGGTCAGCCAGCGTGCCTGACGCGCGGTTTGTTCAACGCGGGCACGGTCAGGGCCGTCACCAACGACGAGCAACTCGAATCCGTCGACGCGCTCGGCCACCAGGGCGGCTGTCTCGAGCAGAAAATCTAGGCGCTTGTGCTCGTGCAGGGAGCCGACATAAACGCAGCGACGGGGGGAGCGTTCAATACCGTTCACCGCGTAGTCCGAGGTGTCGATGGCGTTCTGCACGACTGTGACGCGGTCGCTAGGAAAGCCCGCGCGCCGGACGCGCTCTGCAGACCCTTCTGTGTACGCGAACCACCAGTCCGGCCAGCGGGCGGAGGCCGCTTTGAAGCGTTCCTCAAACGAATCTGGCCTACTGGACTGGAGGTTCGCGCCGTGACCCCAGAAAGCGACATGAGGCTTGCGTGCGACCTTCGACGTCAGAAGCAGCGGGTAATTCAACAACTGCCGATTTGCATGCTCGACGATGGTGAGGTCGGAAGCAAGCGCTTGCTTCAGGGCCGGCTGCCAGACGGCTGCCCGGCGTCTCCCGACCGGCAGTTGGATGGACCTCACGGTCGTCGCCCAGTCAAGGTGAGCCTCATCGCCCCGCATCGCTCGCTGCCCGGATGCTCGACCATGCACCAAGTCCAGTTGGACATCGGCTCGGTTCAGTTGCTCGCGGAGGCGCTCGTAGAACGGCACACGATACTGAGCAAGCAATTCCTGCACGATCACAACGCGAGTCATCTCTGCGTGAGCTCCTGGTAATGCTGAATGAGAGTTCGCACGGACTGTTGCTCTCCATAACGCGTGACGAACCGAGCCCGAGCGCTGTGGCCCCTCGCGTCGAGGTCGGATTGCAGGGCGCGCTCTAGCGCCCCCTCGAGAGGTTCCGAGTCGACACGCCAAACCTCGCCGACGTCCGGATCGACCAGTTCCGGCAGTGCACCTCTATCGGAAACGACCACGGGTCGACCGCCGGCGAAAGCCTCGGCAACGACGCGCCCGAAGGTCTCCGGCCCCAGGGAGGGGACCACGACTAAGCGGGCTCGCTCGCGCGCCTCTGCCAGTTCGACGGTGGTAAGGCTGCCAAGGTACTCAACGGACGGATCACGGGATGCCACCGCTGCTACTTGGTCGACGAGTGGCCCGTGGCCGGCGATGAGCAGCCGTGTCGACGGTGGTCGTCGCAGTCGCTGCCAGGCGTTCAACAGCTGTGACAGTCCCTTTTCCTCCGAGAGTCGTCCTGCGAACAGGACGTGATCCCCGAGCTTTCCGGCATGCCCCGCGTCACGAACACCGTTCGGCTTGATGTAGACGCGCTCGTCAGGGAAACCGATTGCACAGAGGTGGTCCCTGACAAATTGGCTCACTGCCAGGAAGCGACTGACTCGTCGCCAGGAGCCATGATGTGCCACGGCTCCCAAAGCCATCGGAAGTGTCTGGACTGCCGACTCCCGGTAGCAACCGTGGGTCAAAGCAGGCAGAGGCAGCCTCCTACCGACGCAATCCATGCATGCCCGATCGTCGCGAAAGTGTGTGCCCTTCACGCAGCTGTGTCGGAAGTTGTGCACCGTTTGAATGACGGGGACCCCGGCCTCAGTGGCGACGCGGACGATCCACGGTGAGAGCAAGGGAAAGACGTTGTGGACGTGCATTACATCCGGCCGAACGCGCTTCAGCTGCGAGCGGAGTTCGCGAACGGAACTGTGGGAGTAGACGGGGCCTGCGGCCGCAAGTGCAACACGCATTCTCGTCAGGTCGTCGCTGTTTCGCTCCAGCATGTGAACATCAACGCCGCTCTCACTGAGCGCCGTCACCTCCTCGTCCACGACCATGTTCTCGCCACTGGGTACATCGCTTCGGTACCGGTTGTGAGCAATGAGGACCCTCACCGGCCAGCGCGCCCGCGTGAGAATGTGTATCGCAGAGCGATCAAGATGAAGGTCGGATTGCCGAGCAGGTAGCGACGCCAGAGACGTCGCGGCTCCTTCAGGAGTCGGTACGCCCACTCCACGCCACTTCCGTGCAGCCAGCGGGGCGCTTCGCGGACGCTGCCCGCCCAGAAGTCGAAGGCTGCGCCCACAGGCACTGCGGGACCGTCAAGCCTGTCCCTGATGTCGGCGACCAGGTAGTCCTGGCGCGGCGTGCCGAGGCCGATCCAGAGGACGTTCGCGCCGCTCGCTCGGACCCGATCCGCCAAGGCCGCGACGTCAGCCTTGGTCAGGGAGCGGAACGGAGGCGTCTCGGTGCCGACGATGGCGACGCCAGGGAAGTCCCGCTCGAGGCGCGCGCGCATCAAGTCGGCGACACCGTCGTGCCCGCCGTATAGGTAGTGCTTGAGTCCGATCTCCCGGCCGCGGTCGACGACCTCGCCCACCAGCTGCGGTCCGCGCACGGGGGAGTACTGCCCCCTGCGCCGGCCGAGCCAGGCGATGGGCGTGCCGTCGGAGAGGTTGAGATCCGCTTCTTGGAGTGCGGTCATGAGCCGCTCGTCGGAGTCGCTGAGGGTCACGGTGTGTGCGTTGCACAGATGCACCGCGAGCCGTTCGCCGCGGGAGGCGGCCCCCGTGATCCGATCCGCCGCGGAGCCGGGGTCCGCCACGTCGATCGGCACGCCGCACGCGTCGTACCGGGCGATCGCCGTGACGGTGTCGGTGGCCGGGTAATCGCTCGACACCGAGCCCTCCGCCAGGTGCACGACTCGCCGCTTGCGCAAGCCCTTCACTGTGTTCCCCCTTGTTCAGCCGCCGGCTCAGCGAGTCGAACTCGCCTCGGGTCCCCACCGCGGTCGGCTGTCGATGTTTACCTTCGAGAGCGTGAGGCCCTCGGCCCGCCATAATCTACCGACTGGCTGACGCTACGTCCGCGGAACCTGTTGGCTCATCTCTTCGCACGTCAGGCTGCCGATGCGGTACTCACCGATGCCGAGGACCGTCGATTGGCTTGAGTCCGGGTCAGCCGTCGTCCGAGCGCCGGGCAGCGCCTAGACTGTCTCACTGTTTGCCACCGAACCAATGCACGGCCAAGGGGACTCACGCATGACCAAGAAGGCACTGATCACCGGCATCACGGGTCAGGACGGCTCGTACCTGGCCGAGCTCCTGCTCGGCAAGGGATACGAGGTGCACGGCCTGATCCGGCGGGCGTCGACCTTCAACACCTCGCGGATCGACCACCTCTACCAGGACCCGCACGACCCCGAGGCCAAGCTCTTCCTGCACTACGGCGACCTGTCCGACGGTGCCCGACTGGTGACGCTGCTGCACGAGATCGACCCCGACGAGGTCTACAACCTCGCGGCGCAGTCGCACGTGCGGGTCAGCTTCGACGAGCCGGAGCACACCGGTGACACCACCGGCATCGGCGCGATGCGCCTGCTCGAGGCCGTGCGGATGGCCGGCGTCAACTGCCGCTACTACCAGGCGTCCAGTTCGGAGATGTTCGGCGCGACCCCGCCGCCGCAGAACGAGGAGACCCCGTTCTACCCGCGCTCGCCGTACGGCGCGGCCAAGGTCTACGCCTACTGGGTGACGCGCAACTACCGCGAGGGCTACGGGATGTTCGCTACCAACGGCATCCTGTTCAACCACGAGTCCCCGCGCCGCGGCGAGACGTTCGTGACCCGCAAGGTCACCCGCGCGGTCGCCCGCATCCAGGCCGGCCTCGACGACTACGTCTACATGGGCAACCTGGACGCGATCCGCGACTGGGGCTACGCGCCGGAGTACGTCGAGGGCATGTGGCGGATGCTGCAGGCCGACGAGCCGGACGACTTCGTACTCGCCACCGGGGGCAACTTCACCGTCCGCGACTTCGTGGTGACCGCGTTCGAGCACGCCGGCCTCGACTGGGAGAAGCACGTCAAGTTCGACGAGCGCTACCTGCGCCCGACCGAGGTGGACGCGTTGATCGGCGACGCCTCCAAGGCCAAGGACAAGCTCGGCTGGGTGCCGAAGGTGCAGACCGACGAGCTCGCTCGGATCATGGTCGACGCGGACGTCGAGCTGCTCAAGCACGAGGGCCGCCACTGGATCGACCGTCCCACCCTGGAGGACTGGCCGACCTTCGGCACCAGGGCATGAGCGACTCCTTCACGCCCGGCCCCCTCGACCGCGACGCGACCGTCTACGTCGCCGGTCACCGGGGCCTGGTCGGGTCGGCGATCTGGCGGCGCCTCGCGGCGGAGGGCTTCACCCGTCTCGTCGGCGCCACCTCGTCCGAGCTCGACCTGAAGGACCGCGACAAGGTGTTCGCGTTCCTCGCCGAGCACAAGCCTCGGTACGTCGTGCTGGCGGCGGCCAAGGTCGGCGGGATCATGGCCAACAACACCTACCCGGTCGACTTCCTCAGCGAGAACCTCCAGATCCAGCTCAACGTGATGGACGCGGCGCTTGAGCAGCGGGTGCAGCGGCTGCTGTTCCTCGGCTCCTCGTGCATCTACCCCAAGCTCGCGCCGCAGCCGATCCCCGAGGACTCCCTGCTCACCGGGCACTTGGAGCCGACCAACGACGCCTACGCGATCGCCAAGATCGCCGGCATCCTGCAGGTCCAGGCGGTACGCCGCCAGTACGACCTGCCCTGGATCTCGGCGATGCCGACCAACCTCTACGGGCCCGGCGACAACTTCTCGCCGCAGGGCTCGCACGTGCTGCCCGCGCTGATCCGCCGGTACGACGAGGCCGTCCGCGACGGGGCTACCGAGGTCACCAACTGGGGCACCGGCTCGCCGCGGCGCGAGTTCCTGCACGTCGACGACATGGCCCACGCGTGCCTGCACCTGCTGGAGCACTACGACGGGCCCGAGCAGGTCAACGTCGGCACCGGCAAGGACAGCACGATCAAGGAGATCGCCGAGACGATCGCCGGCGTGGTCGGCTTCGAAGGCACCACGAACTGGGACACCTCCAAGCCCGACGGGACGCCTCAGAAGCTGCTCGACGTGTCCAAGCTCGCCAAGGCCGGCTGGACGGCGCGGATCGGGCTCGAGGAGGGCCTGCGGTCCACGGTCGAGTGGTACCGCGCCCACCAGGGCGAACTGCGCGAGAAGTAGCCCGGCGAGGGCGACACGCGTAACTCCGTCGCGTCCGACGCGTTGACCAGCGCAGAGGTACGTCGACCCCCGGAGGACCCGCATGCGCCGAGCGCCTGTCCTGCTCGCCACCGCCGCGCTCGCCGCCGTCACCGGACTGAGCGTGTCGCCGAAAGCCCAGGCCGAACGAGTGACGGCGACGCGTGCTCCCGACGGGCGCGACGTGATGGTCGTCGGCAACAACTGGGCCGGCACCGCGGACGTCGTCGACGCCCGCACCTTCGAGGTCGTCAAGCGGCTCGACATCGTGCCCGACCGCGACGAGCGGATGCGCGAGATCGTCACCGACCCGGCCCGGCTCGGCTTCTACCTGGCCATCCAGCAGGCAGTGGGTGAGGGGCACGACCAGCTCGTCGACGACCTCTTCACCACGCGCGACGGCACGCTGCTCGCCGCGTCCCGGCCCAGCTTCGGCGACGTCGTGTGGATCGACCTGGCCAGCGGCGCGATCGTGAAGCGGCAGCGCATGGACGGCTACCGCACCGACCACATGAACGTCTCGCCGGACGGCCGGCGTCTCGTGGTGAGCGACTCGACCTCGAGGTCGGTGCACGAGTACGTCCTCGGCGGTAAGGGCAACCCGCGCACCGGCACCCGGCTGCGCACCTTCGAGTCCGGCGAGACGCCCCACGAGAGCAACTACACCGCCGACGGCCGTCGCATCTTCCACGCGAGCATCGGCCGCGTCTACACGCCAGTGGACGCGGGCGAGCTCGACCCGGTCGGCGACGTGGTCAAGTCCGACCGGTGGTTCGAGATCGTGCGCACCAAGGACTTCTCCATCGCGCGGCGCTGGGACATGGGCCTCGAGCTCGAGGAGGCCGGCTACGACAACATGAGCTCCGCGGTGCGCCCGATGGCGATCTCGCCCGACGAGCGCTACGTCTACTACCAGGTCTCGTTCTTCCACGGCTTCGTGGAGTTCGACCTGAAGGCGAAGGACCCCACCGGCGGTGGCGACTACACCACCGGCGGCAAGCCCGAGCCTGCCACCGGCAGAGTCACCCGGCTGATCCCGCTGCCCAACCAGGTGCCCGACATGCCGCGCGAGCAGTACGTCCTCGACTCCGCCCACCACGGCCTCGCGATCAACGACAAGGGCACCAAGCTCTGCGTCGCCGGCACCATGGACGACTACGCCGCGGTCGTCACCCGCCGCACGATGCGGGCGACGATCCTCGACGGCCGGGGCGACGCGGAGGACCGCAAGTACCTCAAGCCCTACTGGGCCACCGACGGCCCGGGCAACACCTGCTGGATGTCGATGAGCGGCAACGACGCCGTCGCTGTCATCGACCTGCGCACCAAGCGCGAGATCGCCTGGGTGAAGGTCGGCGACCACCCGCAGCGGGTCCGACCGGGCACCATCGCGCCCGAGGTCGAGGCCGCCTGGCGCTCCTAGCTCCTGAGCTGGTGGCCTCAGTGGGCCGGGCGCCCGACGGCGACCCGGCCGTGCCCGTCGATCGTGGCCGCGCCGTCGCCTGCGCCGACGAAGACCGACTCGCCGACCCTCAGCGCCTCGCTGCCCGCGGCGGTCGAGACGGTGACCTGCCCCTCGAGGCAGAGCACGACCTGCGCGGTGGCGGCGAGCTCCACCGTGCTCGCGAGCCGGTGCACGACGAGCTCGAACTCGGCGACCGGGGGAGACAGCACCGTGCAGGTGGCGTCGCCGTTGGCGGCCCACAGCGGCGGCGGCATCGGGGTGAAGTTCGTGACCTCGAGCAGCTCGGGGATGTCGACGTGCTTGGGCGTCAGGCCGGCCCGCAGCACGTTGTCGGAGGCCGCCATGATCTCCACGCCGAACCCCGACGTGTAGGCGTGGATGACGCCGGCGTCGATGAACATCGCCTCCCCGGGCGCGAGCACGACGTGGTTGAGCAGCAGGGTGACCAGCACGCCGGGGTCGTTCGGGTACCGGTCGACGAGCTGGGTGGTGGCGGCGTACACCCGCACCGACTCGCGCTCCACGGCGGTCGGGTCCTCGTTGAGGGAGCCGCGGCGTCCGGCGACGGCGGCGTGCAGGCCCAGCTCGGCCGAGGCGGCCGCGGCGCGGAGCTGCTGCAGCCGATGGCTGAGATGCTGCCCGGACAGGGCCAGCATGTCGGTGACGACGCCGCGCAGCGTCTGGAACGGCGTCGCGCTGGCCTCGATGGTCGCGGCGATCTCGTCGAGCCACGGGAGGCCCAGACCGCGCAGGATGGCGGCGGTCTTCACCGGGTCGCGGAACCCGGCCATGCCCTCGAAGCGCGTCAGCGCGTAGATCAGCTCGGGCTTGTGGGAGGAGTCCGGGTAGGTGCGCTCCGGGGCGTCCAGCGGGATGCCGGCGGCGTCCTGCGCGGCGTGCCGGATCCGCGCCCGCTCGGAGGTCGGGTGCACCTGGAGGGACAGCGGCTCGGCGGCGGCGAGCAGCTTCATCAGGAACGGCAGCCGGTCGCCGAACGTCGCCCGCAAACGAGGCCCGAGCAGGGTCTCGGCGTCGGCGGCGAGCAGGGCGTCGAGCGTGCCGTCGCCGTCCACCCGGGACGGCGCGGAGGGGTGGGCGCCGAGCCAGAGCTCGGCCCAGGGCTCGCCGTCGGGCGGGACGCCGAGCAGCTTGGGGATGTGCGTGCGAGAACCCCATGCGTAGTGACGCACGGGGTTCTCGAGGCGGTACATGGTGCTCCGTGGGTTGGGGTGGTGGTCTCGACAAGCTCGACCAGCCGGAGGTGGGGCCCGACCGGCCTAACGCACGCACCGCCCGGGTGGTCTCGACGAGCTCGACCAGCCGGGCGGTGCGGGAAGATCAGCTGCCGGAGTTGATCATGCCGGCGCCGACGGTCACGCCGGTCGCCTCGTCGATCAGGATGAACGAACCGGTGGTGCGGTTCTTGGAGTACGGGTCGCACAGCAGCGGGACGGTCGTGCGCAGCTGCACGCGGCCGATCTCGTTGAGCGCGAGCTCCTTGGTGTCCTGGTCGCGGTGCAGGGTGTTGACGTCGAGGCGGTACTGGATGTCCTTGACCATCGCGCGGCCCGTGCGGGTCGTGTGCTTGATCGCGAGCTTCTGGCGCGGGCGCAGCGGCTCGTTGGTCATCCAGCAGATCATCGCGTCGATGTCCTGGCTGGGCTTCGGGGCGTTGTTGACCCGGGCGATCATGTCGCCGCGGCTGACGTCGACGTCGTCCTCGAGGCGCACCGTCACCGACATGGGCGGGTAGGCCTCGGTGATCTCATGGTCGAACAGGTCGATCCCGGCGATCTTGCTGGTCAGGCCCGAGGGGAGCACGACGACCTCGTCGCCGGGCTTCAGCACGCCGCCGGCCACCTGGCCGGCGTAGCCGCGGTAGTCGTGGAACTCGTCGGACTTGGGCCGCACGACGTACTGCACCGGGAACCGGGTGTCGACCAGGTCGCGGTCGGAGGCGACGTGGACGTTCTCCAGGTGGTGCATCAGCGACTGGCCGTCGTACCACGGCATGTTCTCGCTGCGCTTGACCACGTTGTCGCCGAGCTTCGCCGAGATCGGGATGATCTCGAGGTCGGGGATCGACAGCTTGGTCGCGAAAGAGGTGAACTCCTCGTGGATCTTGTCGAAGGTGGCCTGGTCGTAGTCGACGAGGTCCATCTTGTTCACCGCGAGCACCAGGTGCGGCACCCGCAGCAGCGACAGGAGTACGGCGTGCCGGCGGGACTGCTCGGTCAGGCCCTGGCGGGCGTCGACGAGCACGAGGCCGAGGTCGGCGGTGGAGGCGCCGGTGACCATGTTGCGGGTGTACTGCACGTGGCCGGGCGTGTCCGCGATGATGAACTTGCGCTTGGGCGTCGCGAAGTAGCGGTAGGCCACGTCGATCGTGATGCCCTGCTCACGCTCGGAGCGGAGCCCGTCGGTGAGCAGCGCGAGGTCGGTGTAGTCGTAGCCGCGCGACTGCGAGGTCGACTCCACGGCCTCGAGCTGGTCCTCGAAGATCGCCTTCGAGTCCAGCAGCAGGCGACCGATCAGGGTGGACTTGCCGTCGTCGACGGAGCCGGCGGTGGC
Source organism: Nocardioides iriomotensis (assembly GCF_004168035.1). Lineage (GTDB taxonomy): Bacteria > Actinomycetota > Actinomycetes > Propionibacteriales > Nocardioidaceae > Nocardioides_B > Nocardioides_B iriomotensis. The sequence continues at coordinate 20,775 of NZ_SDPU01000014.1, forward strand.
GAAACGGAGCAGGTCCATCAGAAGTAGCCTTCCTTCTTGCGGTCTTCCATGGCTGCCTCGGAGAACCGGTCGTCGCCGCGGGTGGCGCCGCGCTCGGTCACCTTCGCGATGGCGATCTCGTCGATGATCTCGGCCGTCGTCTTGGCGGTGCTCTCGACGCAGCCGGTCTGGGACTTGTCGCCGACGGTGCGGAACCGCACGGTCAGCGTCTCGGTCTGCTCGCTCTCCTTGGGCACGACGGCGTCGGAGACGGAGAGCAGCATGCCGTCGCGGCGGACGACCTCACGCTCGTGGGCGAAGTAGATCGAGGGGATCTCGATCTCCTCGCGGTGGATGTAGTCCCAGATGTCGAGCTCGGTCCAGTTGCTCAGCGGAAAGATCCGCATGTGCTCGCCGCCGTGGATGCGGCCGTTGTAGAGGCTCCACAGCTCGGGGCGCTGGTTCTTGGGGTCCCACTGGCCGAAGTCGTCGCGGTGGGAGTAGACGCGCTCCTTGGCGCGGGCCTTCTCCTCGTCGCGGCGGCCACCACCGAAGGCGGCGGTGAAGCCCTCCTCCTCGATGGTGTTCAGCAGCGTGCCGATCTGGAGGCGGTTGCGGCTGGTCTTGCCGTCGTCGACCACGATGCCCTTCTCGATGGCCTCCTCGACCGAGGCGACGATCATGCGCAGGCCCAGGCGGTTGACCCAGTTGTCGCGGGTCTCCAGGACCTCGTCGAAGTCGAGGCCGGTGTCGACCTGGAGCACCGGGAACGGGATCTTGGCCGGGTAGAAGGCCTTCTCGGCCAGGCGCAGCATCACGATGGAGTCCTTGCCGCCCGAGAACATCAGGACCGGCTTCTCGAACTCCGCCGCGACCTCGCGGAAGATGTGGATCGACTCTGCCTCCAGCTGATCCAGCTGGCTCAGGCGGTAGTCGGCATGCGTGTTAGACGTCATGAGACTGAGGGGACCTCTCTGTAGAGCAGCCGTCATGCTACCGAGTACCCCGGTTGAGGGCGATTCGCGCCCAGAGCGGGCCGCGGGCCCGGTGACGAGCGTCACCCGGGGTCGGCCGAACGGACATTTTTCGTCTAGTCCCGTAGCGGTGTCCGGTTTGGGTTGTTACCTTTCTGCAGCGGAAGTGGGGGGCCACGACCGTTTCTTCGGTACAACTTTCGACTCTGGGGGATCTTCCATGGTGTCGCTGCTCAAGCGAGTCCTGTCCGCGTGCGCTGCCGTCGCACTCCTGGCGACGGGTTCGGTCGCGTTCGCCGGTACGGCGTCCGCGCTGAACGCGCCGGCCTGCCCGTCGTACGGCACGCCGGCCCAGACGACCACGTCGGTGACCCTGACGCCGCCCAACCCGTCCGCGGGTGACAAGTTCCGTGCGACCGCGACCGTCGAGGTCGACGGCCGGCCGGTCACCGGCGGGACGGTCGTCTTCAACTACCGCGGCACCAAGGACACCCAGACGGTCGTGAACGGCACCGCGACGTCGCGCGAGTTCACCGCCAAGAAGGGCAGCAACCAGGAGGTGCGCGCCAACTACCGCGGCAGCTGCACCAACGGCACCGCCGCGGTCTCCGCGAGCCAGGGCGCCCAGATCCTCGGTGTCGAGGCCTTCGCCGGCAACGGCAACAACAACGGGAACGGCAACGGCGGCACCCTCGGCGCGGCCGGCACCAACGCCGGCGGCGGCGCGGTCGGCGGCCTGGCGGCCACCGGTCTCACCCCCGGCGCGCAGCTGATCGGCCTCACCGGCATCGCGCTGCTGGTCGCCGGCGCGTCTACCCTGGTGATCCGCCGCCGTCGCGTGACTGTCATCTGACCGGTCACCCGCCCCGAGAGGGCTTGCGCCACCACTCGTGACCTCGCACCACGGACGACCGCACCGGCTCCGACGAGCGCTCCTGCTCGTCGGAGCCGTCGTCGTGCTGGCCGGGATCGCGTTCACCGCCTGGGAGGCGTTCCGCGCCCGGACCGCCCTGCAGCAGATGGCCGCCGACGTGGAGACGCTGGCCGGCCAGCTCACCGAGGGTGACGTCGCCGCGGCGCCCGCCACGCTGGACCACGCGCAGGCCGAAGCCCGCACCGCGGTCGACAGCACCACCGGCCCCGGCTGGTGGCTGGCCGCCCGGCTGCCCTGGGTCGGCGACGACGTCCGCGCCGTCCAGGTGGTCGCCGGGGTGGGCCGGGACCTCACCACCGACGCCCTGCCCGGGGTGGTCACCTCCGCCGCGGCCCTCGACCCCGCCCGACTGCGGCCCGTCGACGGCCGGGTCGACCTGCAGCCCATCGAGGACGCCGCGCCAGGCGTCGTCCGCGCCGCGGAGGTCATCGCAGAGCTGCGCGGCCGGGCCGACACGCTCGACCCCACCGCGCTCGTCGACCAGGTCGCGACGCCCGTGGTCGACCTGCAGACCCGGCTCGAGGAGGCGGCCGTCCTCGCCGACCGGGCGTCGCGCGCGGTCCGGCTGCTGCCGCCGATGCTCGGCGCCGACGGCCGCCGCACCTACGTGCTGGTCTTCCAGAACAACGCCGAGGCCCGCGCGACCGGCGGCATCCCCGGGGCGTTCGCCCAGGTCGTCGCCGACGACGGGCGGCTGGTCCTGGGCCGCCAGTCCGACGCCGCCCGCCTCGGCGGTCAGCCGGAGCGCCCGGTGCTGCCGCTCACCGAGCGCGAGGTCGCGCTGTTCACCGATCGGCTCGGCCGGTTCAGCCAGGACGTGAACCTCACCCCCGACTTCCCCCGCACCGGCGAGCTGGTGCGCGCGATGTGGCAGAAGCGGTACGGCACCCGCGTCGACGGCGTGCTGTCAGCAGATCCGGTCGCGCTGTCCCACCTGCTCCGCGCCACCGGCCCGGTCGACGTGGCCGGCGAGCCGGTCGACGCCGACTCGGCGGTCCCGCTGCTGCTCAGCCAGGTGTACGCCGACGTGGCCGACCCGGCCGCGCAGAACCGGTTCTTCGACCGGGTCGCCCGGAGCGTCTTCGGCGCCGTCGTCACCGGGCAGGGCGACGCCCGCGGGCTGCTCGACGGGCTGGTGCGCAGCACCGAGGAGGGCCGCACGCTCGTCTGGTCGGCGCATCCCGAGGAGCAGGACCTGCTCGCGCCGACCCGGCTCGGCGGCGCGTTCCCGGTCGCCGATGACGCCACCCCGGACGTCGGCGTCTACCTCAACGCCGTCCCGGCCTACAAGCTCGACTACTACCTCGACCACCGGGTCGACGTCGTGGCCGACCGGTGCGCGCGCGGGCGCCAGCACCTCACGGTGACCGTCCGGCTGTCGTCGCGGGTGCCGCGGGGCTACCGCCGGCTCTCGGAGTACGTCGCGCCCGAGGTGCCGGTGTTCGGCCGCGGGGCGATCGTGCAGACCCTCTACCTCGCCGTCCCGCGCGACGGCCGGCTGCTGTCGATGAGCGTCGACGGCCAGGCGCTGGAGCCCCAGCTGTCGTCGTACGGCGACCGCCCGGTGGTGATCCGCACGGTGGCGCTGCAGCCGGGGAAGAGCCGCGAGATCGTGCTCGAGCTGCGCACCGGGAACGGCCAGACCGGCGACCCCGACGTCCGGACCACGCCGGGGGTCCGCTCGTCCGGGCTCGGTGAGGTCAGCGCGTCGGCGTGCGCCTAGCTTCGTCCTCGTCGCCGGACGACACGGAGGACGAGGACCGCTCGGGCAGCCGCCACGCGGCGGCGTTGTTGTCGAAGGCCGGCAGCCCGCGGGTCTGCCGGATGAAGCCCCACACGAGCGGGCCGAGCAGCAGCATGGCGGCGCCGATGAGGCCGACGATCTCCGGCGGGACGCCGAGCATCTTCAGGCCGGTCAGGCTGAGCACGATCACGATGCCGCGCCGGATCACCGACTGGGAGACCCAGTTGGCCAGCCGGGCGCCGAGGAACGTGCCGGGGGTGCCGCCGACGATCAGCGGGATCAGCACCGCCCAGTCGACGCCGGTGACCAGCACGTGGCTGATCGCGGCGGAGAGGACGAGCGGGACGGCCTGGACCAGGTCGGTGCCGACCAGCTTGATCGCGCTCAGTGTCGGGTAGAGCAGCAGCAGCGCGACCATGATCAACGAGCCGGAGCCGACGGACGTGATGCCGACCAGGAGGCCGCCGGTGGCGCCGACCAGCAGCGTCGGCACGACCCGAAGCTTCGGGTCCTCCTCGGAGATCGTGTTGCCCGAGGTGACGTGCCGGAGCTGGAGGTACATCCGCAGGGCGTAGGTCGCGGCGGTGAACAGCAGCGCGCAGCCGATCGCGTAGGTCAGGAAGCTCTCGGTGGACTCGGCCTCGCCGCCGCCGAGCGCCTTGACGATGAACGCGCCCGCGAACGCGGTCGGCACCGAGGCGACGATCAGCAGCGACGCCAGCCGGATGTTGGGCTTGCCGTGCTTCCAGTGCACGGCGGCGCCGACCGACTTGTTGACGCTGGCCGCGACCAGGTCGTTGGCGACCGCGGCGGTCGGGTTGACGCCGAGGAAGATCAGCGCGGGGGTCATCAGCGCGCCGCCGCCCATGCCGGTCAGGCCGACGACGATGCCGACGCCGAAGCTGACCAGGAGGACGGACAGCGCGGCCGTCGTGAACAGCTCGCTCATGTAATGCGCACCCTTTGTTGTCTGCCGGCGTCAGCCGGCCGGTCGGTGGAGGATCCCCTCGTCGTACAGGTGGTCGAGGACCTCGTCGAGGCAGTCCTCGATGCTGCGGCCGGTCGTGTCGATCCGGACCGCGGCGTCCTCGGGCTCCTCGTAGGGCGAGGAGATGCCGGTGAACTCGGGGATCTCGCCGCGCCGCGCCTTGGCGTAGAGGCCCTTGCGGTCGCGCCGCTCGCACTCCTCCAGAGGGGTTGCCACGTGGATCAGGACGAAACGGCCGCCGGCCGCGTCGGTCATCGCGCGCACCTGCTTGCGGGTTGCGTCGAACGGGGCGATCGGCGAGCAGATCGCCACGCCGCCGTGGCGGGAGATCTCGGCACCGACCCAGCCGATCCGGCGGATGTTGGTCTCGCGGTCGGCCTTGGAGAAGGTCAGCCCCGCGGAGAGGTTGCGGCGGACCACGTCGCCGTCGAGGCTCGTCACGGTGCGCTCGCCCTGCTCGAGGAGCACGTCGTGCAGCGCCCGGGCGATGGTCGACTTGCCGCTGCCCGACAGCCCGGTGAAGAACAGCACCAGCCCCTGCTCGTCGGGCGCAGGCAGGTCGCGCTCGACGACCGCCGCGATGTCGTCGGGCAGGTCGCCCTCGCCGGTGAGCCCGAGGACGGGGCCGGGGGCGTAGGACTCGACGACCCCCTTGCCGAGCGCGTGGTCGACCTCGGCGTCGCCGTGGCTGGCCAGGGGTACGGCGACCACGGACGCGTCCGCGAGGTGCGCGGCGGCCAGCAGCGACGCCCGCACCAGCGCGGGGCCGGACAGCAGCGGCGTCCCGGTGCCGATCAGAGCCAGCAGCAGCACCGGGGCGCCGCCGGCGACGTGGCCGATCCGGTCGAGGTCCGCGTAGGTGAGCGCGTCGGTGACCGGCACGGTCAGCGTCGTGGCGTCGTACGCCTCGCGGACCTGGGCCGGGGTGAGGTGCAGCCGGCGGAAGGCGCCGTACTGCGCGTGCGTGAGCGGCGTGATCGTCCCGTCCGGCAGCGCCACCCGCGCCAGCGGCAGCCCCTCGGGGTCGACCAGCTCGACCGCGCCGGCGGCCTCCGCGGCCGCGCGCACGTCGTCGGGCAGCGCGAGCGTCACCGGGCTGCCCGGCTCGTCGAACCGGGTCAGCGGGGCCAGCGCCCCCGACACCAGCAGCTCGAGGTCGTCGAGCTCCGTGGGCGTCGGGCAGTGCTGGGGCACGGGCTGGTCGGGCACCGGAACAGTGTGCCGCACCGGGGCCGGGACGGCCGCGACCGGCCGGTACAGTCCGCGCCATGCCCGCACCCGTGGTCGTCGCCGAGATCGTCCGTTCCGGCTTCGTGGAGGGCCACCACTACGGCTCCGTGGTCGTCCTCGACCGGGCCGGCGACGTGGACTGGTCCGTCGGCGACGTCACGTCGGCGATGTTCCCGCGCTCCTGCAACAAGCCGGTCCAGGCGCTGGCGATGCTGCGCGCCGGCCTCGACCTGCCGCCGGACCTGCTCGCGCTGGCCTGCGCGTCGCACTCCGGCGAGGCCTTCCACCTCGACGGTGCCCTGCGGATCCTGAAGGGCGCCGGTCTGGACGAGTCCGCGCTGCAGACCCCGCCGGACTTCCCGATCGACGACACCGCCCGCGAGGAGTGGATCCGCGACGGCCACGGCCGCGAGCCGCTGGCGATGAACTGCTCCGGCAAGCATGCCGCGATGCTCGCCACCTGCGTCGTCAACGGCTGGGACACCACCACCTACCGCGACCCCGACCACCCCCTGCAGGTCGCGATCGCCGAGACCTTCGCCGAGCTGACGGGGGAGCCCGTCGAGGCGGTCGCGGTCGACGGCTGCGGCGCGCCGCTCCTCTCCACCAGCCTCTCCGGGCTCGCCCGGGCGTTCCGCACGCTCGCCACCGCGCAGGACGGGCTCGAGCAGCGCGTCGCCGACGCGATCCGCACGCACCCCGAGTTCACCTCCGGCACCCGTCGCGACGAGGCCGCGCTGCTGCGCGCGGTGCCCGGCGCGATCGGCAAGGCCGGCGCCGAGTCCTGCTACGCCGTGGCGCTGCCCGACGGCCGCGCCGTCGCGCTCAAGACCGACGACGGCGCCCCGCGGGTGCGGCCGGTGCTGATGGCCGCCGCGCTCGAGCGGATGGGCGTCCCCGACGAGACCGGCGTCGACGGCGACGCCGTCCGCCGTACCGGCGTGGTCGAGCTGCTGGGCGGCGGCGTGCCGGTCGGCAGCCTGCGCGCGGTGTTCTGACAGCTGCCGCGGCGGCCCGCGAATAGGATGCCGTGGAGGACAGGGGGTGTCGTGACGGGCAGACGACCGGGTCGCGTGCAGCAGATCGCGTACGACGCCACGCCCCTCAACGCCGTCACGGTCGACGTCGAGGCGCGGATCGGCTGGCTGCTCGCGATGTCCCGGCTGCACCACCCGGACCCGTCGTTCCAGGACGGCCGCGTCTTCATCGAGGCCCTCGGTGACGCCGGGATGCCCACCAGCCGGAGCCTGCTGTCGCGCTGGGAGTCCGGTGAGATCCCGATCTCCTACGAGGCGATGGCCGCCTACGAGCAGGTGCTGGGCATCGAGTCCGGCCAGATCTCCTCGATCACGGCGTACGTCGGCGCGATCCTCCCGCGGATCAAGGCCCGGCTGGCCCGGCCGAAGCTCGACCCGGCCACCCCGGAGTTCGCCGACCGGCTCGACGCGCTGATCGACCTGTGCGAGGACGGCGGCGCGCTGTCCCGCGACTGGCAGGACCTCGGCTGGCACCTCGCGGCCGTCCCGCACGCGTTCCTGCGCTCCTCGGTGTGGGCCGCGCTGTGCGGGCGGCTGGTCAACGAGATGCCGCGCACCGTCAAGCTCGCCTACCGCCAGTACAGCGCCGCCGCGTTCAACCTCGCCCAGGTCCCCCGCGCCCAGCCCTACCTCGTCGACGCCGTCGCGACCTGGGTCGCCGACCCGCGCGCGCAGGTGCTGACCACCCCGGTCGGCATGCTCGACCGGCTGCCCACCCGGGCCGCGGCCTCGCTCGTGCTCGACATGATCGAGAAGCCGCCGACGCAGTCGGTGTTCAAGGTCGGCATCTGGTCGGCCACCGAGAAGCTGGCGCGCGGCCAGTTCGACGACGAGGAGCGCGCCCGGCTCGACATGCTGGTGCTGCAGCTGTGGCGCCGGGACCCGGTGCGCGCCAGCGAGGACCTCGCCGAGCTGATCGCCGGCATGCCCGAGGGGATGCGGTCCACGCTGGTGCACGCGGCCGACCGGGCCGGCCGCCGCAGGTTGGGGTACGCCGTCGAGCACGGCGAGGAGGTCGTCGCGACCCGCGCCCGCGCCATCGCGGGCCAGATCGCCGAGCAGGCCCGCACGCTCGTGCCGCAGGAGCCGACGTACGCCGAGGACCGGATGCTCACCCGGCTGGTGCGCGAGGCGCTGTTCCACCGCGACTCCGAGCGCCGGCACCTGTCCTCGCTGCTGATCGCGTCCTCGCCGTTCGGCCGCGCCGTCACCGACTGCCTGCTCGTGCTGCTCAAGGACACCGGGCACTCGAACTGGATGCGAGGGCGCACCGCGACGCTGGCGCGCTACCTCAGCGACGAGACCCACCGGCTTCGGATGATCAGCCTCCTCGACGACCCCGCCGAGGACGTGGTCACGCCGGTCGCGCAGGCCCTCGGCCACATGCCGTACAGCGCGATGTCCGACCAGGTGCTGCGCAGCTCGCTGGGCCGCGAGCTCACCAACGCCGCGCGCGGCAAGATGTACGCCCTCGGCATGTCCGGTTCGCCCGGGCTCGCGGCGATCGCCACCTCCGACCAGGTGCCGGAGTGGCAGCGCGTCGCCGCCGCCTGGTGGCAGGAGCACGGCTCCGCGATCCGCCCGTCGCCCGAGCCCGGCGCCTGAGGCCGACCACCGGCCGCCTGTCCGCCACCCGTGTGCAACCGGTTGCATGCACGCCGTACACCTGAGAAAACCCTGTGCTGTAACGGCTTTGTGGGATGCTTCACGCCGAAATCGGTTCGGTGCGCTTGCAAGAGTTAGCACTCCGGGGCAGAGTGGAGGCATGGCAAAGTTCGGGGTCGGAAAGACCGTCGGCACGCTGGGCGACTACCTCCGCGAGCAGCGAATGGCCGCCAAGCTCTCGCTGCGACAGCTGTCGGAGCAGGCCGGCGTCTCCAACCCCTACCTGAGCCAGATCGAACGCGGTCTGCGCCGTCCCTCGGCCGAGGTGCTCCAGCAGCTGGCCAAGGCGCTCCGGATCTCCGCCGAGACGCTGTACGTCCGCGCGGGGATCCTCGACCCGGACGAAGGCGAGGTCCGCTCGGTCGAGCTGGCCGTGCTCGCCGACACCGGCCTGACCGAACGACAGAAGCAGTCGCTGCTCGACGTCTACAACTCGTTCCGCGCAGCGAACTCCCACACCGAAGCCTCAGGAGGCTGACATGGCTACCAAGACCAAGGCACCCAAGTTCGACGCCACCCGCCCGTTCTACGCCGCCGTCGGCGCCGGCGACCTCGCGGTGGGCTTCGCCCGCACGACCGCCGGCGACGTGCAGGCGCGCTTCGCCAAGCTGGACCTCGAGCCGAAGATCCTGCGCGACCAGGCCGTCACCCTCGTGACCGCCCGCGTCGAGGAGCTCCAGGGCGACGCCAAGAAGGCGCAGACCGCCGTCGAGGCCCGCATCGCCGAGCTGCAGACCGACGCCAAGGGTCTGCCGGCCCGCGCGCAGAAGCTCGTCAACGAGTACCTCGCCGAGCTGAACAAGACTGTCGCCGAGCTCAACAAGAGCTACGCCGAGCTGGCCACCCGCGGGCAGGACTTCGTCGCCAAGGTGCGCGGCCAGGAGTCAACGCAGCAGGCCAAGGCCGCCGCCAAGACGACCACCACCAAGGCGAAGACCACCGCCACCACGGCCAAGAAGTCGACCAAGAAGGCCGCCAAGAAGACCGGCTCCCCGGCCAAGGCGACCAAGACCGCCGCCAAGGAGACCGCGGCCAAGACCGCCGAGGCCGCCGGCGACGCCGCCGACAAGGCCGGCGACAAGTCCGACTCCTGAGCAGCACCGCACCACCCCTTCCGCGCCCCCGCGCTCGCTGTCGAGCCGGGGGCGCGGTCGTGCCCGGATCCGGCCGAGGTCGCTACTCTGGTGACGTGCTCGATCTCTTCGCCTTCCAGAACGGCCTCATGCTGCTCGCCACCCTGGCGATGTTCGCCGTCCAGGCGTTCGCGTTCGTCGACGCGGTCTCGCACAAGCCCGAGGCGTACGTCGCCGCCGACAAGCTCACCAAGCCGGCCTGGCTGATCATCCTCGGGATCGCCCTGGCGGCCCACATGCTCATCTGGAGCCCGATGAGCTTCCTCAACCTGATCGGCACCGTCGCGGCGATCGTCTACATCGTCGACGCCCGCCCGGCGCTGCGCGCCCTCACCCGCCGCTGAGCCCTCGGCCGCGCAGCCCTAGCACCTCGTCCACGGTTGCGGACGGTTTCTCCCGTCTTCGCCCGCTCGGTCCCGTCGACGTCCTATCGTGGCGGGATGCTCGGGTCGGGTCCCGGGCTGTACGTGATCGACCCGGGGGTTCTCACAGGTGGCGTCCACGCAGCGCCTCGCCGAGCAGGCGGAGGTCGTCGACCGCTCGCGCACCGTCCGCGACCTGCTCGTGCTGCGCGTCTGGCTGGTCTTCCTCGACCTGATCGTCATCGAGGCCGCCCTGCTGTTCGGCTGGCGCCTGCGCGTGGGCATCGAGGGCTGGCTCGACCCCGTCGCCCGCGACAACGCCGTGGTGCTCGCGGCCGGCCCGTGGATCGTGCTGACCTGGCTGTTGCTGCTCGCCCTCCAGGGCGCCTACTCCGTGCAGTCGCTCGGCGCCGGCACGGCCGAGTACCGCGCGGTCGCGATGGCCTCGGTGATGGCCGCTGGTCTCGTCGGGCTCGGCTGCTACATGTTCAAGATCCCGCTGTCCCGGGGATTCCTGCTGCTCACCTTCCTCGTCGGCCTGCCGCTGGTGCTGCTCAGCCACTTCGTCGTACGACGGTTCATGCACCGGATGCGCTCGCGGGGCCGGCTCGTGCACCGCGTGGTCGCGGTGGGTGGCGCGACGGGCATCGGCGAGGTCGTCTCCGTGCTGGAGCGCGAGAAGTACCTGGGCTACCAGGTGATCGGCGCCTGCACCCCGCGCAACGTCGAGCCCGACGAGGTGCCGGTCCCGATCTTCGGCGGGCCCACCGACATCCGCCGGATCTGCATCGAGGAGGGCGCCGACACCGTGCTGGTCGCCCGCGGCGGCTACAACACCGCCGGCGAGCTGCGCCGCATCGCGTGGGCGCTCGAGGGCGCGGGCGTCGAGCTCGTCGTCGTGCCGTCGCTCACCGACGTGGCCGGCCCGCGCATCCGGATGCGACCGGTCGCCGGTCTGCCGCTGATCCACCTCCAGGAGCCGCAGGCGGGCGAGGCGGGCGGGTTCGGCAAGCGGGCGTTCGACATCGTCCTCTCGCTCGCCGCCCTCGTGGTGCTGTCACCGGCGATGGTCGCGTGCGCCCTGCTGGTCCGGCGCGAGGACGGCGGCCCGGTGCTGTTCCGGCAGCCGCGCGTGGGCAGGACGGGCCAGCTGTTCGACATGCTGAAGTTCCGCTCGATGGTGGTCGACGCCGAGGCGCGACGGGCCGAGCTGGTCGGGCAGAACGAAGGCGCCGGCGTGCTGTTCAAGATGCGCGAGGACCCGCGGATCACCCGGGTCGGCCGGGTGCTGCGGCGCTACTCCCTCGACGAGCTGCCGCAGCTGCTCAACGTGCTCAAGGGCGACATGAGTCTGGTCGGCCCGCGCCCGCCGCTGCAGGACGAGGTCGACCGCTACCACGACGACATGCGCCGCCGGCTGCTGGTCCGCCCCGGCATCACCGGGCTGTGGCAGGTCTCCGGGCGCTCCGAGCTGAGCTGGGACGAGTCGGTCCGGCTCGACCTCTACTACGTCGACAACTGGTCGATGCTCTCGGACCTGGTCATCCTGGCCAAGACCGTCCGGGCGGTCGTCGGCTCCTCCGGCGCCTACTGACGTCCCCCGCACGCCGTACGACGGACACCGACCGTTCTTGCGCCGGTGGCGAAACCCACTGGAAACGGTCGGTGCCGCCTGGTGAGATCGAGGCATGACCCTGACCCCTGCCGTCGAGGCGATCGACCTGGTCAAGCGCTTCGGCGACAACACCGCCGTCGACCACGTCAGCTTCGCCGTGCCCGCCGGCACCGTGCTCGGACTGCTCGGCCCCAACGGGGCCGGCAAGACCACCACGGTCCGCATGCTCACCACGCTCAGCAGGCCCACGAGCGGCACCGGCCGGGTCGCCGGCTACGACATCCTCGACGAGCCTGAAGCCGTGCGGCGCAGCATGGGCCTCGTCGGTCAGGCCGCCACGGTCGACGAGCTCCTCACGGCCCGCGAGAACCTCTGGATGATCGGCCGCCTCGCGGGGCTGCCGACCTCCTACGTGCGGCCCGCCGGCGACGACCTGCTCGAGCGGTTCTCGCTGACCGACGCGGCCGACAAGGTCGTCAAGCAGTTCTCCGGCGGCATGCGCCGGCGCCTCGACCTCGCGGTCAGCCTCATCGCCGCACCGCCGGTGCTGTTCCTCGACGAGCCGACGACCGGCCTCGACCCGCGCAGCCGCAACGACCTGTGGGACGTCCTGCGCGGCCTGGTCGGGGAGGGCACCACGCTCGTGCTCACCACGCAGTACCTCGAGGAGGCCGACCAGCTCTGCGACGACATCGTCGTGATCGACCGGGGCACGGTCATCGCCTCGGGCACGCCCACCCAGCTCAAGGACCAGGCCGGCGCCGCCTCCGTCGTGCTGACGCTGACCCACACCGCCGACCTCGAGCGCGCCGAGAGCCTGCTGCGCTCGTGCGCCCCCGAGGTGTACGTCGAGCCCGCGGCGCGCCGGCTCACGGCCCAGGCACACGGCCTCGACGACATGACCCGGATCGCGCACGCGTTCGCCGACAGCGGCATCACCGTGGACGACCTGGGCCTCCAGCGCCCCAGCCTCGACGACGTCTTCCTGGCGCTCACCGGCCACCGCGCCGAGGAGACCGGCGGCGACGACCTGGACGACGAGCTCGACAGCCTCGAAGGAGCCACCCGATGACCACCACGCCGACCCGCCCGGCCGCCGCGGAGGTCGCCCGGCCCGAGCGCCCCGAGGTCTCCCCGCCGTCGCTGCTGGGCGCCTCGCTGATCGTCGTCCGCCGCAACCTGATCCACATCAAGCGGATGCCCGAGCTGCTCCTCGACGTGACCATCCAGCCGATCATGTTCGTCTGCCTGTTCGCGTTCGTGTTCGGCGGGTCGATCGCGGTCTCCGGCAGCGACTACCGGGAGTTCCTGGTGCCCGGGATCATGGCCCAGACGATGGCGTTCGCGTCGTTCATCGTGGCGATCGGGCTCAACACCGACCTCGACAAGGGCCTGGTCGACCGGTTCAAGTCGCTGCCGATCTCCCGGGCGTCGATCCTGGTGGGGCGGAGCGTCTCGAGCCTGCTGCACTCCAGCATCGGCATCACCGTGATGGCGCTGACGGGCCTCGCGATCGGCTGGCGGGTGCACAACGGCGTGCTCGACACGGTGCTCGGGTTCGCGCTGCTCCTGCTGTTCGGCTTCGCGATGATCTGGCTCGGCATCCTCGTCGGCTCGATGATGCGGTCGGTCGAGGCGGTCAACGGCTTCATGTTCACGGTGATGTTCCCGATCACGTTCGTCGCCAACACGTTCGCCCCCACCAGCAACATGCCCGACTGGCTCGCGACCATCGCCGAGTGGAACCCGCTGTCCTCCCTGGTCCAGGCGCTGCGCGACCTGTGGGGGAACGGCGAGCCGGCCACCGCCGACTCGGCCTGGCCGCTGCACCACCCCGAGCTGGTGACGGTCGTGTGGGCGGTGGCGCTCACGGCGATCTTCATGCCCCTCGCCCTGCGCGCGTTCGCCGCCCGTTCGCGCGACTGAGGGGAGCGACCGTGCGGCTCACCGTGATCCGCGGCGACATCACCGCGCAGGACGTCGACGCGGTCGTCAACGCCGCCAACCGCCGGATGCGCGGGGGCGGCGGCGTCGACGGCGCGATCCACGCCGCCGCCGGCCCCGGCCTCCTCGACGAGTGCGTGGAGCGGTTCCCCGACGGCCTGGCCACGGGCGGGGCGGGCTGGACGACCGGCCACGACCTGCCCGCGCGCTGGGTGATCCACGTCGTCGGCCCCAACTACCGCGCGGGGGAGCGGGACCGGTCGTTGCTGGAGTCCTGCTACCGCGGCGCCCTCGAGGTCGCCGACGAGGTCGGTGCCCGCTCGGTGGCGTTCCCGCTGGTGTCGGCGGGCATCTACGGCTGGCCGCTGGAGGACGCCGTCCGCACCGCCGTGCGGACGGTGCGGGCCGCGGCGACCGGCGTCGAGGAGGCGCGGTTCGTCGCGTTCAACGAGACGATCTACGGTCTTTTGTCCTCTCAAAGTGAAATCTGAGCCAAGTTGTGCACATGCTGACCGTTTTTGTGGTTTACGCGGGGGTGCGTCCGGGGATGTAATGAAACCTGGGAATGGGAGGCCCACGTTGGGGGCGCCGGGGGGCGGCGCCCGTGGTTCATTCTCGAAACCGTCACCACTCAGGGGTGATGGGGGGAAGAAGGTTTCGCATGTCGCGCACTCCGCGACCTGCTCTGCGTCGCATCCCTGTGATGCTGGCGTTGCTGCTGGTCGCCTTCAGCATGTTCACCCTCGGTCCGGCGAACGCCGACCCGGGCAACGGAAACTCACACGGCAACGGCGGTCAGCCGCCGGGTCAGGTCACCGACCCACCGGCAGCCGCGGAGCCCGCTCCGGCGGCACCCGCGGCCCCGGGCAACAGCGGTGACGCGGCCGCGGCCGCGGCTCCCGCTCCGGCAGCTTCCGCGCCGGCGGCGGCTCCGGCGGCGGCTCCGGCGGCGAAGTCGAACGGCAACGGCAACGGCAAGGCCAAGGGCGCCGCGAACGGTGCCGGCGGCAACGGCGCCGCGTCCGACCACGCCACCAAGGGCACCGCCGGTACGTCGGGCGACCCGACGCAGCCGCAGCCGATCAGCGGCGCCGACGACAACACGGGCGGGGCCAACGGCCAGTGCCCGGACGGCGTCTACTGCTCGACCCGTGACGGCTCTCCGTCCGGCAACGGCAACGACGTCGGCAAGGCCACCGGCAAGCCCTGTGCGGGCTGCGTCGGCAAGGCCGACAACAAGAACCCGCCCGGTCAGATGCCGAATGCCGCCGACGACGGCAACAACGGCTACGAGTGCGACACCAACAACGGCATCGGTGTCGGCAAGGACGGCAAGAGCGCCGGCAACCCCGCGCACACGGGCTGCACGTCGCCGCCGACCGTGGCACCCTGCGTGCCGAAGCCGGGGGAGGACGCGTCCTGCAACCCGGTGACGCCGCCGTGCGAGCCGAAGCCGGGGCAGGACAAGGACTGCAACCCGGTGACGCCGCCGTGCGAGCCGAAGCCGGGGCAGGACAAGGACTGCAACCCGGTGACGCCGCCGTGCGTCCCCAAGCCGGGAGAGGACAAGGACTGCAACACCGTCACCACCCCGCCGGGCAACCCGGTGTGCGTGCCGTCGGAGTCCAACCCGTGCGTCACGCCGCCTCCGTCGGAGTGCATCCCGGCGCCGGAGAACGACTTCTGCACCGAGATCCTCGGTGAGGAGGAGACCGCACCGCCGCCGGGCAACAACCGTCCGCCGACCGTGGTGGCAGGTGTCGAGCAGATCGCACCCCAGGGTGGCGTGCTGCCCAACACCGGCGCGTCCACGCTGATGGGCGGGCTCGGCGCGGCCGGTGTGCTGCTGCTCCTCGCGGGCGGCGCCACGCTGGTGCTGCAGCGCAAGCTGGTGCGCCGCTGACCTGGGCGCACACGCAGTGACAGGACGACGGGGAGGCCGCTCGGAGGGAGCGGCCACCCCGTCGTCGCGTGTCAGCGCGGCGCCATGCGCAGCGCGCCGTCCATCCGGATGACTTCGCCGTTGAGGTAGTCGTGGTCGATGATCGCGAGCGCGAGCTGGGCGTACTCGTCGGGGCGGCCGAGCCGCTGCGGGAACGGCACCCCGGCGGCCAGACCGGCGCGGAACTCGTCGGAGACGGTGGCCAGCATCGGGGTCTCGACGATGCCGGGGGCGATGGTGGCGACCCGGATGCCGTACTGCGCCAGGTCGCGCGCGGCGGGCAGGGTCAGCCCGACGATGCCGCCCTTGGACGAGGCGTACGCCGCCTGGCCGACCTGTCCGTCGTACGCCGCGATCGAGGCGGTGTTGATCGCGACGCCGCGCTGGCCGTCCTCGAGCGGGTCGGTGGCCGCGATCTTCTCGGCCGCCAGGGTCAGCACGTTGAACGAGCCGATCAGGTTGACCTTGACGACGGTGGCGTAGAAGTCGAGGTCGTGCGGGCCCTTCTTGCCGAGGATCCGCATGGAGGGGCCGACGCCCGCGCAGTTGACCACGATCCGCAGCGGGTGCGCGGAGGCGGCTGCCGTGTCGACGGCGGCCTGGACCTGGGCGGGGTCGGTGACGTCGGTGGCGACGTAGGTGACCCCGTCGACCTGGGGTGCGCCGTCGACGTTGAGGTCGAGGGCGTAGACGTCGACGCCGTGCTTGGCGAGCGCGACCGCGGTCGCGTGGCCGAGGCCGGACGCGCCGCCGGTGACGATGGCGGCGGTGTCGGTGAGCTGCATCAGCTGGTCTCCTGCTGCTGGGTGACGTGGAGGGTCGCGGGCGCACCCTTGGCGAGTGCACGCCCGATCACCATGCGCTGGATCTGGTTGGTGCCCTCGAAGATCTGCATGACCTTGGCCTCGCGCATGTAGCGCTCGACCGGGAAGTCGCGCGTGTAACCGTAGCCGCCGAGCACCTGGACGGCGTCGGTGGTGACCTTCATGGCGTTGTCGGTGGCGACGAGCTTGGCGACCGACGCCTGGGTGGAGAACGGCAGGCCCTGGTCCTTGCGGCGGGCGGCGGCGAGGTACGTCGCCCGGGCGGTCTCGACCGCGGCCTCCATGTCGGCGAGCACGAACGCGAGGCCCTGGTGGTCGATGATCGCCCGGCCGAACGTCTCGCGCTCCTGGGCGTAGGCGACGGCCTGGTCGAGCGCGCCCTGGGCGAGCCCGGTGGCGACGGCGGCGATGCCGAGCCGGCCGGAGTCGAGGCCG
Organism: Nocardioides iriomotensis; assembly: GCF_004168035.1. Lineage (GTDB taxonomy): Bacteria > Actinomycetota > Actinomycetes > Propionibacteriales > Nocardioidaceae > Nocardioides_B > Nocardioides_B iriomotensis. The sequence goes on from NZ_SDPU01000014.1 coordinate 37,581, forward strand.
GCGAGGGCGATCTTGAGGCCCTCGCCCTCCTCGCCCAGCCGGCGCTCCGCCGGGACGCGCACGCCGTCGAACCGCATCGTGGCGGTGGCGCTGCCGGTGAGGCCCATCTTCTTCTCGGGCGCGTCGGCGGTCAGCCCCGCGGCGTCGGCGGGCACGAGGAAGCAGGAGATGCCGGCGCGGTCGCCCGGCTCGCCGCTGGTGCGGGCCATCACCTTGTAGAAGTCGGCGTGTCCGCCGTGGGTGGTCCAGGCCTTCGCGCCGTCGAGGACGTAGTCGTCGCCGTCACGCCGGGCGCGGGTGGACATCGCCGCCGGGTCCGAGCCGGCCTGCGGCTCGGACAGGCAGTACGCGCCGAGAAGGTCGCCGCCGAGCATGTCGGGCAGGAACTTCTGCCGCTGCTCCTCGGTGCCGCGGGTGGCCAGGCCGAAGCAGCTGAGCGCGTGCACGCTGACCCCGACGCCGACGCTGCTCCACGCGGCGCCGATCTCCTCCAGCACCTGGAGGTAGACCTCGTACGGCTGCGCGCCCCCGCCGTACTCCTCCGGATAGGGGAGCCCGAGCAGACCCGCGCGGCCGAGCAGCCGGAACACGTCGCGCGGGAACGTCTCCGTCGCCTCCGCCTCGGCGGCGCGGGGCGCCAGCTCCTTGGTCACGAGGTCGCGGACGAGGCCGATCAGGTCGGCGGCCTCCTCGGTGGGCAGCACACGGGACGCAGGCATGGGCGCATGATAGTTGGACGCCCTACTAGTTTCCGATCCGGTCAGGACCGCCGGGTCGAGGCCCGGGCCACCAGCTCCGGGGTGAACAGCACCTGCTCGTGCCGGTGGTCGGGGTTGGTCGCCTCGTCGAGCAGCAGCTCGGTGGCCCGTCGGCCGAGCTGGCCGCGCGGCTGTCGCACCGACGTCAGCGGTACGGCGGCGGCCGCGGCGAACTCGATGTCGTCGAACCCGACGATCGCGAGATCGTCCGGCACCCGCAGGCCGAGGCCGACGCAGCTCTGCAGCAGGCCCAGGGCGACCAGGTCGTTGGCGCAGAACGCCGCGGTCGGCCGAGTCGCGGATGGCATCCCGGCGATGCGCTCCCCGGCGTTGCGCCCCTCGGAGACGGTGAGCGCCTCGGTCCTGACCTCGACGAGCGCGTCCGCGGGCAGCCCGGCGTCGGCCAGCGCGGCTTGCGCGCCGCGGCGGCGGTCGCGGACCTGCCCGATCCGCTCCGGGCCGCCGACGAACGCGATCCGCTGGTGGCCGAGGTCGACCAGGTGCTCGATCGCGAGCCGGCCGCCCAGGACGTCGTCGACGGCGACGGAGCAGTGCGAGTCGACGTCGCGGACGCGGTCGACGATGACCACGGGAGTGCCCTGCCGGACGACCTCGTCGAGCAGCGGTTCGTCGGGGTCCACCGGCGTGATGAGGACGCCCTGGACGCGCTGCTCCTGCAGCCGGGTCAGGTACACCCGCTCGCGCTCGGCGCTCTGGTCGCTGTTGCACAGGAACAGCGACAGGTCGGCCTGCTCCGCCGCGCGCTCGATGCCCTGGGCGACGTCGGTGAAGAACGGGTTGGTCGCGTCGAGCATGACGTAGGCGAGCGTGCTGCTGCGGCCCGCGCGGAGCAGCCGGGCGGACTCGTTGCGGACGAAGCCGAGCTCGGCCATCGCCTGCTCGACGCGCTCGCGGGTGCGGGCGCTGACCCGGTCCGGGCGGTTGAGCACGTTGGAGACGGTGCCGAGCGAGACCCCGGCCCGGGCGGCGACGTCCTTGACGCCGGCCGAACGGGCAGGGCCGGCCGTGCCGCCCTCGTCGCCCACGCGTGCCATGCCGCCCCTCCTTCCCGCTGCCCGGCTGGTCGAGCCTTCGAGACCCACCCGGTCGGTCGAGCCTGTCGAGACCCACCCGGTCGGTCGAGACCTTCGACAGGCTCAGGAACCACCTGTCGAGGCCCTCGCGTTGAAACGTCGTCAACGCCGGCGACAGCGTACGGCACGGACCCGTTTCCGTGCAGACACGGAAACTTTCGCATCACAGCCCTTGACCGCTGTGGCGGTGGTCACGTAGCGTCCAGGCACGGGTTGAAACCTTTCAATCCAACGACGACGACGGAGGGTCCCCCGCATGAGTCAGCCGACTCCCGCCACCGGCCCGGCCGCAGCGCTCGAGCTGCGCGACGTGGCCAAGGCGTTCGGCGCCGTGGTCGCGCTCCGCTCGGGCAGCCTGCGCGTCGAGGCCGGCTCGATCCACGCCCTGGTGGGGGAGAACGGCGCCGGCAAGTCCACCCTGGTCAAGATCGTCGCGGGCGTGCACCGCCGCGACGCCGGCGAGCTGCTGCTCGACGGCCGCAGCATGGACTTCGGCTCCACGGCCGAGTCGAAGGCCGAGGGCATCGCGGTGATCTACCAGGAGCCGACGCTCTTCCCGGACCTCTCGGTCACCGAGAACATCTTCATGGGCCGCCAGCCCGTGGGCGCCGGCCGCCGGATCGACCGCGCGGCGATGCACACCGAGGCCGAGCAGCTGTTCCGTCGCCTGGGCGTGCACATCGACCCGCGCCGCCCGGCGCTCGGCCTCTCCATCGCCGACCAGCAGATCATCGAGATCGCCAAGGCGATCTCGCTCGACGCGCGCGTGCTGATCATGGACGAGCCGACCGCCGCGCTGAGCGGCGTCGAGGTCGAGCGGCTGTTCGCCGTCGCCCGCAGCCTGCGCGACGAGGGCCGGGCACTGGTCTTCATCTCGCACCGCTTCGACGAGGTCTTCGACCTCTGCGACACGATCACCGTGATGCGCGACGGCTCCTACGTCGACGCCGTCCGCACCGCCGACACCGACGTCGACTCCATCGTGGCGATGATGGTCGGCCGCGAGGTGGGCGACCTGTTCCCCAAGACCCCCGCCGAGATCGGCGAGACGGTGCTGAAGGTCGAGGGCCTGAGCTCCACGGGCGAGTTCCACGACGTCTCGTTCGAGGTCCGCGCCGGCGAGATCGTCGGCCTGGCCGGCCTCGTCGGCGCCGGCCGCAGCGAGATCGCCCGCGCGGTGTTCGGCGTCGACCGGTACGACGCCGGCTCGGTCACCCTGGCCGGGAGGTCGGTGAAGCCGCACGACCCGCGGTCGGCGATCCGGGCCGGCATGGCCTTCGTGCCCGAGGACCGGCGCAAGCAGGGCCTCGTCACCGAGTCGTCCGTGGCGCGCAACATCTCCGGCGTCATCCGCGGCGGCCTGGCCAGGGCCGGGCTCCTCACCGGTGCGGCCGAGTCGCGCTCCGCGGCACCCTGGGCCGGCAGGCTCGAGGTCAAGACCGGCGCCCTCGACATGAACGCCGCGACCATGAGCGGCGGCAACCAGCAGAAGGTCGTCATCGCCAAGTGGCTGGCCACCAACCCCCGGCTGCTGATCATCGACGAGCCCACCCGCGGCATCGACGTCGGCACCAAGGCCGAGGTGCACCGCCTGCTCTCCGAGCTGGCCGGGCAGGGCATGGCGATCCTGATGATCTCCTCCGAGCTCCCCGAGGTGCTCGGCATGGCCGACCGCGTCCTCGTCGTCTGCGAGGGCCGCATCACCGCCGACATCCCCCGCGACGAGGCGACCCCCGAGAACGTCATGCGGGCCGCCACCCGCAGCAGCCAGGAGGCGGCGTCATGAGCGACACGTCCACGACCCACGCGCTGGGCCACGACGCCGCCGTCGACCGGCTCGTCGAGCCCAGCCGGCAGTCGCCGGCGCGGCGCTGGTTCGACACCGTCGTGCGCTCGCGCGAGATGTCGATCCTGCTGGTGCTGATCGCGCTGATCACGGTCACGACCGTCAAGCAGCCGAACTTCCTGTTCAGCGCCAACTCCTGGCGCGACCTGCTGCTCACCCCGGCGATCCTGCTGATCCTCGCCGCGGGGCAGGCGGTCGTCATCATCACCCGCAACGTCGACCTGTCCGTCGGGTCGGTGCTCGGGTTCACGGCGTACCTCACCGGCCGGATGTTCATCGACTTCCCCGGCATCCCGATCGTCGCCGTCATCGCGATCGGTGTCCTGGCCGGGGGACTCCTCGGCCTCGTCAACGGCATGCTCGTCTCGTTCGGCCGGGTGCCGGCGCTGGTGATCACGCTCGGCACGCTCTACATCTACCGCGGCATCGTCCTCACCTGGGCCGGCAGCAACCGGATCAACGCCGGGGACCTGCCCAAGGACTTCCTGCGGCTCGGCACCCGCTCGGTCCTCGGCATCCCGATCCTCTTCCTCGTCGCCGTGGTCGTCGTGGCCGCGGTCGGCTACTACCTGTACTCCCACCGCGGTGGCCGCGAGCTCTACGCCATCGGCTCCGACCCCGACGCGGCCGTCCTCTACGGCCTGCGGGTCCGCCGGCGCGTCCTGTCCGCCTTCGTCCTGAGCGGTGCGCTCGCCGGCCTCGCCGGCGTCCTGCACGCCGCCCGGTACGGCACGGTCAGCTCGGCAGCAGGCGTCAACATCGAGCTCGAAGCGGTCGCCGCGGTGGTGATCGGCGGTGTCGCGATCTTCGGCGGCAGCGGCACGGTCTGGGGCGCCGCGATCGGCGCGATCCTCCTGGTCACCATCGACCGCGCACTCCCGATCCTCGGCATCCCGGACTTCTGGCAGCGCGCCGTCGTCGGCGTCCTGATCCTCGGCGCCATCGTCCTCGACCGGGTGCTCTCAGCCCGCCAGGCCCGCAAGCTCATCGAAGCGAGGGACGACTCATGACCACCCTTCAGGCCACCACCCGGTCGTACGTCGCCCACGAGTACCCGCTCTGGCGCCGGCTGCTGCTCACCCGCGAGACCGCGATCATCGCCGTGCTCGTCGCGGTCGTCTTCTACTCGATCGGCAACGTCGAGAACTTCGACGGCCCGCTGACACTGACCTACCTGCTGCTCGACACCGCGCCGATCCTGCTGATCGCGCTGCCCATGACGTTGGTGATCGTCACCGGAGAGATCGACCTGTCGGTCGCCAGCGTGGTCGGGCTGAGCAGCGTCCTGCTCGGCGTGCTGTTCGAGGCCGGCTACTCCATCCCGGTCGCGGCGCTCGTCGCGGTGCTGGCCGGCGTGGCGTGCGGCGCGCTCAACGGCTTCCTCGTCGCGTACGTCGGGCTGCCGTCGCTGGCCGTGACGATCGGGACGCTCGCGCTGTTCCGCGGCGTCGCCGCCGGCCTCGTCGGCACCAAGGCGGTCACCGGGTTCGACGACCGCTGGACCGACCTGGCCACCGCCAAGATCGGTGCGACCGGCGTCCCGGTGGTGATGATCCTGTTCGTCGTGCTCGCGATCGCCTTCGCGTTCCTGCTGCACTTCACGTCGTTCGGCCGCGGCGTCTTCGACATCGGCCTCAACAGCGAGGCCGCACACTTCACCGGCGTACCGGTCGAGCGCACCAAGCTGATCCTGTTCGTGCTCTCCGGCGCCGTGTCCGCGCTCGCCGGCGTCTACTTCACACTCCGGTTCGGCAGCGCCCGCGGCGACAACGCCACGGGCATGGAGCTCCAGGTCATCGCCGCGGTGCTGCTCGGCGGCGTGTCCATCTTCGGCGGCCGCGGCCGCCTGCACGGCGTGATCGCCGGCGTCCTGCTGATCGGCGTGATCTCCAGCGCCCTCCGGCTCGAGGGCGTCACGGTCAACGTCACCAACATCATCATCGGCCTGCTCCTCGTGGCGTCGGTGATGACCCCCAGCGTCCTGGCGGCCCTCTCGGGCCTCGCCTCCAGGCGGAACAACCGGGGCCCGAGCCCCTCCAGCGCGCCGGTCGGCGTGGGAACACAGGAAAGGTAGAACTGATGAAGTTCCACTCGAAGCGGGCAACCGCCTTCAGCGCGTTGCTGCTCAGCGGCGCGATGGTCCTCACCGCGTGCGGCGGGGACTCCGAGAGTGCCGACGGCGGCGACGGCGGCAGCAGCAGCGAGGCCGTCTCGATCACGATGCTGCCGAAGAACCTCGGCAACCCCTACTTCGACACCAGCACCAAGGGCGCCAAGGCCGCGGCCACGGACCTCGGGGACGACCTCGAGGAGGTCGGGCCGGAGACGGCCAGCCCCGACGCGCAGGTGCAGTACATCAACACCGCGGCGCAGCAGGGCGTCGGCGCGCTCATCGTGTCGGCCAACGACCCGACCGCGATCTGCGACGCCCTCAACGAGGCCCGCGACGCCGGCACCAAGGTCGTCACCTTCGACTCCGACACCGACCCGGAGTGCCGCGACCTGTTCATCAACCAGGCGACCGCCGAGGGCATCGCCAAGGTCCAGCTCGAGCTGATCGCCGAGCAGATCGGTGGCTCCGGTGAGATCGCGATCCTGTCGGCCTCGGCCAACGCGACCAACCAGAACGCCTGGATCAAGATGATGGAGTCCGAGCTGGAGTCGAACCCCGACTACGCCGACATCGAGCTCGTCGACACCGTCTACGGCGACGACGACGACCAGAAGTCCTTCGACGAGACCGCGGCGCTGCTGCAGTCGCACCCGGACCTCAAGGGCATCATCAGCCCGACCACGGTCGGCATCTCCGCCGCGGCGCGCTACCTGTCCGACTCGGACAAGAAGGGCAAGGTCATGCTGACCGGCCTCGGCACGCCGAACCAGATGCGCGAGTACGTCAAGGACGGCACCGTCACCGCGTTCGCCCTTTGGAACCCGGAGGACCTCGGCGCCCTCGCGACGTACGCCGCCGACGCCCTCGCCACCGGCGAGATCAACGGCGACCCGGGCGACAAATTCCAGGCCGGCGACCTCGGCGAGTACACCGTCGAGGAGGACAACTCCGTCCTGCTCGGTGACCCGTTCGTGTTCGACGAGTCCAACATCGACGACTTCGACTTCTGAGTCGTCACCGCGACGGTCGGGCTTGTCGGGATCAGTGGTCTCGACAAGCCCGACCACCCGGAGGAACCGATGCAGCGCGTGTGCTTCCAGCTCCAGGTGAAGCCGGAGCGGATCGACGAGTACAAGGCCCGGCACGCGGCCGTGTGGCCGGACATGCTCCGGGCGCTGGCCGCCAGCGGCTGGCACAACTACTCGCTGTTCCTGCGCGACGACGGGCTGCTCATCGGGTACGTCGAGACGCCGTCGCTCGAGGACGCGCAGGCGGCGATGGCGGCCACCGAGGTCAACGCCCGGTGGCAGGCCGAGATGGGCGAGTTCTTCGAGGAGCTGGGCGACGCCCGGCCCGACACGGGGTTCGTGCAGCTCGAGGAGGTCTTCCACCTGGAGGACCAGCTCGCGGCGCACGACAGCAGCAGCACTGAGACGAGATGAGTGAGATGACCAGCTTCGAGGCGGTGGCCGACCAGCTCGACCACCTCGCGGTCGAGGTCCCGTCGTGGGCCTACGGCAACTCCGGCACCCGGTTCAAGGTGTTCGGCAGCCCCGGCACCCCGCGCACGGTCGAGGAGAAGATCGCCGACGCCGCGGCCGTGCACCGGTTCACCGGGCTCGCGCCGACCGTGGCCCTGCACATCCCGTGGGACCTGGTCGACGACTTCGGCAAGCTCAAGGCGTACGCCGACGACCAGGGCGTCGCACTGGGGACGATCAACTCCAACACGTTCCAGGACGACGACTACAAGCTCGGCAGCCTGACCCACGCCGACCCGAAGATCCGGCAGAAGGCCGTCGACCACAACCTGGCCTGCATCGACGTGATGGACCAGACGGGGTCGCGCGACCTGAAGATCTGGCTCGCCGACGGCACCAACTACCCCGGCCAGGGCGACATCCGCGCCCGCCAGGACTGGCTCGCCGAGGGCCTGCGCACGATCTACGACCGGCTAGGCGGAGACCAGCGGATGGTGCTGGAGTACAAGTTCTTCGAGCCGGCGTTCTACCACACCGACGTCCCGGACTGGGGCACGTCGTACGCCCACGTCAGCGCGCTCGGGCCCAAGGCGTTCGTCTGCCTCGACACCGGGCACCACGCGCCGGGCACCAACATCGAGTTCATCGTCGCGCAGCTGCTGCGGCTGGGCCGGCTCGGCTCGTTCGACTTCAACAGCCGGTTCTACGCCGACGACGACCTGATCGTCGGCGCGGCCGACCCGTTCCAGCTGTTCCGCATCCTCGTCGAGGTCGTGCGCGGCGGCGGGTACGGCGAGGGCAGCCAGACCGCGCTGATGCTCGACCAGTGCCACAACATCGAGAAGAAGATCCCCGGCCAGATCCGGTCGGTGCTCAACGTGCAGGAGATGCTCACCCGCGCCCTGCTGCTCGACACCGCCGCGCTCGACGCGGCGCGCACCGACGGCGACGTGCTGCTCGCCAACGAGATCTACATGGACGCGTTCTACACCGACGTACGACGTGACCTGGCGGGCTGGCGCGAGCAGCGCGGCCTGCCCGCCGACCCGATGCGGGCCTTCCTCGCCTCGGGCTACCAGGACGACATCGAGGCCGCCCGCGTGGGTGGCACCCAGGCAGGATGGAACTGACGTGAGTGACCAGACCCCCGGCGACCTGATCGCCCGGTCGAACCGTCTCGGGGCGGACGCCCGCAACACCAACTACGCCGGCGGCAACACCTCCGCCAAGGGCACGGCGACCGACCCGGTCACCTCCGAGCCCACCGAGCTGCTGTGGGTGAAGGGTTCCGGCGGTGACCTCGGCACCCTCACCGAGGCCGGCCTCGCGGTGCTGCGGCTCGACCGGCTCCGGTCCCTGGTCGCCGTCTACCCGGGCGTCGAGCGCGAGGACGAGATGGTCGCGGCGTTCGACTACTGCCTGCACGGCAAGGGCGGCGCGGCGCCGTCGATCGACACCGCGATGCACGGGCTCGTCGACGCGGCACACATCGACCACCTGCACCCCGACTCCGGCATCGCGCTCGCGACCGCCGCCGACGGCGAGGCGCTGACCAAGGAGTGCTTCGGCGACAAGGTCACCTGGGTCGACTGGCGCCGCCCCGGCTTCCAGCTCGGCCTCGACATCGCCGAGGTCAAGCGCAACAACCCGCAGGCGATCGGCGTGATCCTCGGCGGGCACGGCATCACCGCGTGGGGCGACACCTCCGACGAGTGCGAGCGCAACTCGCTGGAGATCATCCGCACCGCCGAGCAGTTCCTCGCCTCGCACGGCAAGGCCGAGCCGTTCGGTGCGGTCGTCCCCGGATTCGAGGCGCTGCCCGAGTCCGAGCGTCGCGCCCGCGCCGCCGCCCTGGCGCCGGTGGTCCGGGGCCTCGCCTCGACCGACGCCCCGCAGCTCGGCCACTTCGACGACAGCGACGTGGTGCTGGAGTTCCTCTCGCGCGAGAAGCTGCAGCCGCTCGCCGAGCTCGGCACCTCCTGCCCCGACCACTTCCTGCGCACCAAGGTCCGTCCGCTGGTGGTCGACCTGCCCGGCACCGCCCCGCTCGAGGACGTGGTCACCCGGCTCAAGGAGCTGCACGTCGCCTACCGGGAGGAGTACGCCGCCTACTACGACCGGCACGCGACGCCCGAGAGCCCCGCCATGCGCGGTGCCGACCCGGCGATCGTGCTGGTGCCGGGCGTCGGGATGTTCTCGTTCGGCAAGGACAAGCAGACCGCCCGCGTGGCGGGTGAGTTCTACGTCAACGCGATCAACGTGATGCGCGGCGCCGAGGCGGTGTCGACCTACGCCCCGATCGCCGAGAGCGAGAAGTTCCGCATCGAGTACTGGTCGCTCGAGGAGGCCAAGCTCCAGCGGATGCCGAAGCCCAAGCCGCTCGCCGGCCGGGTCGCGCTCGTCACCGGTGCCGGCTCCGGCATCGGCAAGGCGATCGCCGAGCGGCTCGGCGCCGAGGGTGCCTGCGTCGTCGTGGCCGACCTGAACGCCGACGGGGCCCGTGCGGTCGCGGAGGGCATCGGCACCACCGACCGTGCGATCTCCGTCGTCGCCGACGTCACCGACGCCGACGCGGTGCAGGCGGCCGTCGACGCGGCCGCGCTCGCCTTCGGTGGTGTCGACCTCGTCGTCAACAACGCCGGCCTCTCGATCTCCAAGCCGCTGCTGGAGACCACCGAGAAGGACTGGGACCTCCAGCACGACGTGATGGCCAAGGGCTCGTTCCTGGTGTCGCGCGCGGTGGCGAAGACGATGGTCGAGCAGGGGATGGGCGGTGACATCGTCTACATCTCCTCGAAGAACTCCGTGTTCGCCGGCCCGAACAACGTCGCCTACGGCGCCGCCAAGGCCGACCAGGCGCACCAGGTGCGGCTGCTCGCGGCCGAGCTCGGCGAGCACGGCATCCGGGTCAACGGCGTGAACCCCGACGGGGTCGTCCGCGGCTCCGGCATCTTCGCCCAGGGCTGGGGCGCCCAGCGCGCCGCCGTGTACGGCGTGGAGGAGAAGGACCTGGGCGCGTTCTACGCCCAGCGCACCCTCCTCAAGCGCGAGGTGCTGCCCGAGCACGTCGCCAACGCGGTGTTCGCGCTGACCGGCGGCGACCTGACGCACACCACGGGCCTGCACGTCCCGGTCGACGCGGGCGTCGCGGCCGGCTTCCTGCGATGAGCGGGACCCGTCCGCTGCGCGTCGCCGCGGTCGACCTCGGCGCCAGCAGCGGGCGGGTCATGGTCGGCACGGTCGGCCCGGACCTCCTCGACCTCGAGGAGGTGCACCGCTTCCGCAACGGGGCGGTCGAGGTCGACGGCGCGCTCACCTGGGATGTGCGCGCCCTGCACGCCGAGGTGCTCGCCGGCCTCCGGGCCGCCGCGGCCGGGGGACCGGTCGACGGCGTCGGGATCGACTCCTGGGCCGTCGACTACGGCCTGCTCGACACCACCGGCGAGCTCGTCGGGCCGGTCGTCGCCTACCGCGACAGCCGCACCGACGGGGTCCGCGAGCGGGTCGTCGAGGTCGTGCCGGAGGAGGAGCTCTACGCCACCACCGGCCTGCAGCAGCTGCCCTTCAACACCCTGTACCAGCTCGTCTCCGCGCCCGACCTCCTCGGTGGCGCGGAGACGATGCTGCTGGTCCCCGACCTCCTGGCCTACTGGCTGACCGGCCAGGTCGGCGCCGAGCGCACCAACGCCTCCACCACGCAGCTGTACGACGTGCGCGGACGCGACTGGGCGACCGGGCTCGCCGAGAAGGTCGGTGTGCCGGCGCGGATCCTGCCGCCGCTGCGCGACCCGGGCACGACCATCGGCTCGCTGCTGCCGGACGTCTCCGCCGCCGTCGGCCTGCCGGCCGGCACTCCCGTCGTCGCGGTCGGCTCGCACGACACCGCGTCCGCCGTCGTGGGCGTGCCGTTCACCCACCGGTCGCGCGCGGCCTACATCTCCTCGGGCACCTGGTCGCTGGTGGGCGTCGAGCTCGACGAGCCGGTGCTCAGCGACGCGGCTCGCGAGGCCGACTTCACCAACGAGGGCGGCGTCGACCGGACGATCCGCTTCCTCCGCAACGTGTCCGGGCTCTGGGTCCTCTCCGAGGCGATCCGCACCTGGGAGTCCCGGGGCGAGGACGTCGGGCTCGCGGACCTGCTCGCGGAGGCGGCCGCCGTACCCGCGCTGCGGTCGGTGGTCGACCTGGAGGCCCCGGAGTTCCTGCCGCCCGGCGACATGGAGGCCCGGATCGCGGCGGCGTGCGCGGCCTCCGGCCAGCCGGTGCCCGGCACCCGCGCCGAGGTCGCCCGATGCGTCCTCGACAGCCTCGCCCTCGCCTACCGCCGCGTCGTCCGGCGAGCCGCCGCGCTCTCCGGCGTCGGCGTCGAGGTCGTGCACGTCGTCGGCGGCGGCGCCCGCAACGAGCTGCTCTGCGCGCTGACCGCGTCGGCCTGCGGCGTCCCCGTGCTGGCCGGCCCGGTCGAGGCCGCCGCGCTCGGCAACGTGCTCGTCCAGGCCCGCGCGCTGGGCGCCGACCTGCCCGACCTCGCCGCGATGCGCGCGCTGGTCCGCGCCACCCACGAGCTGGTGCGCCACGAGCCCGCGGAGGTCGGCGACTGGGACGCCGCCGAGCGGGCTGTGCGAGGGTGAGCCGCATGCGGGTGGCGCTGATGGTGACGTGCCTCAACGACGCGCTGTTCCCCGACGCGGGGAAGGCGGTCGTGTCGCTGCTGCGTCGTGTCGGGGTCGACGTGGAGTTCCCGCAGGCGCAGACCTGCTGCGGGCAGCCGATGGTCAACACCGGCTACCTCGACGAGGCGGTGCCCGTCGTCCGCACCTTCGTCGACGCCTTCGCCGGCTACGACTACGTCGTCACGCCCTCCGGTTCCTGCGCCGGCTCGGCCCGGCACCAGCACGCGCTGGTCGCCCGGCGCTCGGGCGACAGCGGGCTGGAGACCTCGGTCGCCGAGGTGGCGCCGAAGGTCCTCGAGCTCACCGAGTTCCTCGTCGACGTGCTCGGCGTGACCGACGTCGGGGCGTCGTTCCCGCACACCGTCACCTACCACCCGACCTGCCACTCGCTGCGGATGCTCGGCGTCGGCGACCGGCCGCTCCGGCTGCTGCGCGAGGTGCGGGGCATCCGGCTCGTGGACCTGCCGCAGGCCGAGTCGTGCTGCGGCTTCGGCGGCACGTTCGCGGTGAAGAACGCCGACACCTCCATCGCGATGGGCTCGGACAAGGCCCGCAACGTCGTCGCGTCCGGCGCCGAGGTGCTCGTCGCCGGCGACTCGTCGTGCCTGATGCACATCGGCGGCCTGCTGTCGCGGCAGCGCAGCGGCATCCGGGTGATGCACCTCGCGGAGGTGCTGGCGATGAAGGAGGGAGGGTAGTGGTCTCGACAGGCTCGACCACCCGGGGCGGCTCGACCACCCGAGCGACCTTCGTCGGGATGCCGGCCTTCCCCGCGGCCGCCCGGACGGCGCTCGCCGACTCCCAGCTGCGCGCCAACCTCGCCCACGCCACGGGCACGATCCGGGCCAAGCGGCTCCACGTCGTGTCCGAGGTGGACGACTGGGAGGAGCTGCGGCTGGCGGGCGCGGCGATCAAGGACAACACCCTGCGCCACCTCGACGAGCACCTGCTCACGCTCGAGACCGCGCTCACCGCCCGCGGCGCCACCGTGCACTGGGCCCGCGACGCCCAGGAGGCCTGCCGGATCGTGGCGCGGGTGGCCAAGGACAACGCCGTCGACGAGGTCGTCAAGGTCAAGTCGATGGTCACCCAGGAGATCGGCCTCAACGAGGCGCTCGCCACCGAGGGCGTCGCGGCCTGGGAGACCGACCTGGCCGAGCTGATCGTGCAGCTCGGCGACGACCTGCCCTCGCACATCCTCGTGCCCGCGATCCACCGCAACCGCGCGGAGATCAAGGCGATCTTCGAGCGGTCGATGGCTGCCGCCGGCCGGCCCGCCCCCGACGACCTCACCGACGACCCGGCCCGGCTCGCGGAGGCCGCGCGGCTGCACCTGCGGGAGAAGTTCCTGCGGGCCCGGATGGCCGTCTCCGGCGCCAACTTCGCCGTCGCCGAGACCGGCACGCTGGTCGTCGTCGAGTCCGAGGGCAACGGCCGGATGTGCCTGACCCTGCCCGAGATCCTCGTGTCCGTCGTCGGGATCGAGAAGGTCGTGCCGACGTACGACGACCTCGACGTGTTCCTCCAGCTCCTCCCGCGGTCGTCGACGGGGGAGCGGATGAACCCCTACACCTCCACGTGGACCGGGGTCACGCCCGGCGACGGGCCGCAGCAGGTGCACGTGGTGCTGCTGGACAACGGCCGCACCCGGGCGCTCGCCGACGAGCTCGGCCGGCAGGCCTTGCGCTGCATCCGGTGCTCCGCGTGCCTCAACGTCTGCCCGGTCTACGAGCGCACCGGCGGCCACGCCTACGGCTCGGTCTACCCCGGCCCGATCGGCGCGATCCTCAACCCGCTGCTCAAGGGCGCGGGCCACGACCCGCAGACCGACTCGCTGCCCTACGCCTCCACGCTGTGCGGCGCGTGCTTCGAGGCCTGCCCGGTGCGCATCGACATCCCGTCGATCCTGGTCGACCAGCGCGCGAAGGTCGTCGACGCCCACCGCGGCCGCCCCTCGGTCACCGGCGTCGCGATGAAGGGAGCCGCCGCCACGCTCCGCACCGGACGCCGGCTCGGCCTCGCCGAGAAGCTCACCCCGCTCGGGCTCCGGGCCGCCCGCTTGCTCGGCGTCGCCCACCGCTGGACGTCCGCCCGCGACCTCCCGCCACCGGCGGCCGAGTCGTTCCGCGCCTGGTGGCAGCGCACCGACGGGGGCCGCGATGACGACCAAGCCTGACGCGCGGTCCGAGATCCTGGCGCGTGTCCGCGGCGCGCTCGCCGGCACCGACGTGGCGCCCGTGCAGGTGCCGCGCGGCTACCGGTCCCGACCGGAGCGGCTCGACCGCTCCGGGCTGCTGACGCGGTTCGTCGAACGGGTCGAGGACTACCGCGCCCAGGTCACCCGCTGCGCCGAAGCCGACGTGATCCGCACGGTCGCCTCGATCCTGCCGACCGGTGCCCGGGTCGTGCTCCCGCCCGGCCTGCTTTGGGACGTGCCGGGTGTCGCCGACGACGGGTTCACCGCCACCGACCTCGACGGGTACGCCGCCGTCGTCACCGCCGCCACCGTCGGCATCGCCGAGACCGGCACGATCGTGCTGACCCACGGGCCCGGCGAGGGCCGCCGCGCGCTGTCGCTGGTGCCGGACCTGCACGTGTGCGTGGTGCGTGCTGACCAGGTCGTCGCCGACGTGCCGGACGCCGTACGCCTGCTGGACGCGGAGTCCTACCGGGGCCGCCCGCAGACCTGGATCAGCGGGCCGTCCGCGACCAGCGACATCGAGCTCGACCGGGTCGAGGGCGTGCACGGCCCCCGCACCCTGCACGTCGTGCTCGTGTCCTGATCTCGCTGGTCACTCCAGGAGGACCTGGGTGAACCACGGGACGTAGGTGACCACCAGGAGTGCGCCGAGGAGCACGACGGCGGAGGGGATCGAGGCCTTCGCGACCCGCAACACGCTCATCCCGGACAGGCCGCTGGCGACGAACAGGTTGAGCCCGAGCGGCGGGGTGATCATGCCGATCTCCAGGTTCATCACCATGATGATGCCGAGGTGGATCGGATCGATGCCGAGCTCCATGGCGATCGGGAAGAGGATCGGCGCGAGGATGAGGATCGCGCTCGACGTCTCCATGAAGCACCCGGCGATGAGCAGGATGACCGTCACCATGGCGAGGAAGCTCCACGGTGCGAGGTCCAGCGACACCAGCGCCTCGGTGATGTCGTTGGGGATCCGCTCCGAGGTCAGCACGAACGAGAACAAGATGCCGTTGGCGATGATGAACATGACCATCGCCGAGGTCCGCGCCGACGCGAGCAGGATCGAGCCGAGGTCCTTGACCGTGATCTCCCGGTAGACGAACAACGAGATGATCAGCGCGTAGAACACCGCCATCGCCGCGGCCTCGGTCGGCGTGAAGAAGCCGCCGTAGATGCCGCCGAGCACGAACAGCGGGAGCAGCAGGCTCAGCGCCGCGTCGCGGAACGCGCGCACCTTCTCCTGCCTTCTCAGGACGAAGGCGTTCTCGCCCGAGCCGTAGCCGCGTCGCCGCGAGACGACGACGACCATCACGAGCAGCAGGGCGCCGGCGAACAGCCCCGGCACGATGCCCGCGATGAACAGGTCGCCGATCGACTGCTCGGTCGCGATCCCGTAGACGATGAGCGGGATCGACGGCGGGATCAGGATGCCGAGCGAGCCCGACGTCGCGATCAGGCCGGTGGAGAACTGCCGGTCGTAGCCGTTCCTGATCATGGCCGGGATCAGGAGCGTGCCGACCGCCACCACGGTCGCGGGGCTCGAGCCGGAGATCGCCGCGAAGAAGACGCACGACAGAACGGCGGTCATCGCGAGTCCGCCGCGGAAACCGCCGACGGCCGCGATCCCGACCTTGGTCAGGCGCTCGCTGATGCCGCCCCGGCTCATCAGGGTCGCGGCGAGCACGAAGAACGGGATCGCCATCAACGGGAAGGTGTTGAGCGCGTTGAACAGTGTCTCGGGCACCTGGGTGAGCGGGATGGTCGTGAAGTAGAAGAAGTAGACGAAGGTCGTGAGCCCGAGCGCCACCGCGATGGGGGCGGACGAGAAGAGCAGCGCGAAGAGCACCACCAGCAGGGCGATCGTGGCCTCGGTCACCGGTCGTCCTTCCGGTCGTCGGGGCGGTCGGTCTCACGAGTGGGCGGTAGCCGGTCCCCGGCGTCCGCCTCGGCGTCGAGGCCGAGCGCGGCGCCGCCCTCGGCCTCCAGCAGGGTCGCTGCGGAGCCTGGGTAGGGGTCCTGCCCCCGCAGCAGCCGCACCAGCACCTGGACGGTGCGCACGAACATCAGCGTCAGGCCGATCGGCACCGGCAGGGTCACCACCCACAGCGGCAGATCCATGGCCGGGGTGAGCGTGGCGCTCGAGCGCGGATCGAGGACCAGCGCCCAGGCGAACCAGCCGATGGCGCCGAGGTAGACCAGTGTCACCACGGTGGCGATCCCGGCCATGACCCGCTTGCCGCGCTCCTTGAGGAAGACCGCGATGACATCCACGTTGACGTGCTCGTTGTGGCGCAGCGTGACCACGGCGCCGAAGAACGTGGAGCAGATGACCAGGTAGATGATCGCCTCCTCCGACCAGAACAGGATCTGGTTGAACCCCGTCCGCAGGATCACGGCGACGATCGCGAGCACGGCCGCGGCCGCCAGGGAGCCGGCGGCCAGCACGTTCTCGACCTTGGCCAGTCCGTCATCGAGCGGGTGCGATGGACGAGTGGGCGCATGGTCGGGCCGTCCGGACCCGGGCGACCCCGTCCTTCCCGTCACGGTCACCGCTGGGCGAGGAGCTCGTCGACCAGGTCCTGGCCGATGACGTCGGCGTACTGCTTCCAGACCTTGGGCACGACGGCGTCCTCGAAGACCTGCCGCTGCTCGTCGGTCAGCTCGGTGATCTCCGTGCCGCCGGCCTTCTCGATGACCTGCTTCGCCTCGTCGTTCAGCTTCGCGGCGACCTCACGGTTGTACGTCGCCGCCTCCGCCGACGCGTCGTCGACACAGGTCTGCAGCTCCGCGGGCAGCGAGTCGTAGAACTCCTTGTTGATGGTGTGCACGTAGCCGATGTAGCCGTGGTCGGACTCGGTGATGTGCTTCTGCACCGTGTGCATGTTCTGCGACTCGATGTTGGAGTACGGGTTCTCCTGGCCGTCGATGACGCCCTGCTGGAGCGCGTTGTAGACCTCCGCGAACGCCATGGGCGTGGTCTCCGCGCTCCATTCCTCGAACTGGCTGCGCAGCACGTCCGACGGCTGGATCCGGAACCGCAGCCCGCGCAGGTCGCTAGGCTGCGTCATCGCGTCGTCGGAGGACAGCTGCTTGAGCCCGTTGTCCCACAGGCCGAGGACCTTGATGCCGCGCTTGGCCAGCTCCGGGTTCTCATAGATCGCCTTCCCGGCTGCGGTGTCGGGAGCCACGACCTTCGGGATGTCCTCGACCGAGTCGAAGAGGAACGGGAGGTCGAGGACCTGCAGCTGTGGGGCGATGGTGGTGAACTTGGCGCTCGCGGGGGCCAGCATCTGCACGGCGCCCGACTGCAGTGCCTGCAGCTCGTCCTCGTCGCCGTACAGCTCGGAGTTGGGGTACACCTCGACGCTGAGCTGGTCGCCGCAGGTCTCGTCCACGACCTTCGCGAAGCGCTCGGCCGCCTGACCCTTCGGCGTGTCCGGGGTGACGACGTGGCTGAACTTGATCGTGTAGCCGTCCTCGCCGCCCCCGTCGGCGCCGGCACCGCGGGCGCCGCAGGCGGTCGCCCCCAGTGCGAGGGTCAGGAGGGCGGCGGTGCTGAGGGCCGTGCGTGAGCGGGGCCTGCTGGTCATGTCCTTCTTCCCTTCCGGCGGTGGTGGCCGCCTGGCCGGGGAGTGACACGCTCGGGCGCGGCAGGGCCGGAGGCCCGAGACTCCTCCGGCGGCCCCGCCGATGCGTCCGGGACGCGAGCGGGCGAGACCATGTGCGAATAGGTACGGCCATATCTAAAAGGACTAGCCAAAGTGTGTCAACCGTCACCTGCGAGGACCGAGACGCGGGCTGCGAGACGGCTTCGGGAGGTCGGGAGGTTGGTCGGGGTCCGCGCGGTGGTCGACAGGGGAGGGCTGTCCCGGAACGGTCAGGGCGCCTCGGAGCCCCCGCGGCCGAGCCGCAGCCGGTGCGAGTAGTGCTCGGGGAGGTAGTCGCTGATCGCGAGCTCCACGGGCACGCCGGCCACGTCGATGTACAGCCGCTCGATGTGCAACAGGGGTGCACCGGGGGTGCAGCCGAGCAGCTCGGCCTGGCGGTCGCTCGCGGCGACGGCCGTGGTGACTTGCTCGGCCTCGGCGATGCGGGCGCCGCGTGACTCCAGCAACCCGATGATGGTGATGCCGCTGCGGTGCCCGGCCTCGACGAGCTCGGGCAGCGTGTCGAGCGTCGACCCGACCGCCGCCGGGAGGAGGACGCGGGTGGTGCAGAAGATCTCGCCGCGGTGCAGCCGCCGGAACAGCACGGAGTACATGGACCGCCCGGTCAGCTGCAGGCGTTCGGCGACCTCCTCGTCGAAGGTGCCGGTCAGCGGCTCGATGACCTCCAGCTCGGTGTCGAGGGTGAGGTTCATCAGGTCCTCGACCGAGCTGAACCGGCGCCGGTAGCGGGAGTCCTTCGGCGTCACGAAGGTGCCCCGGCCCGGCACCCGGAACACCAGGCCCTCCGACACCAGCTCGAGGAAGGCCCGGCGGACGGTCTGGCGGCTCAGGGAGAACGTCGCCGCGAGGGTCGCCTCGGTCGGCAGCGGCTGACCCTCGGCGAACCGGTCCTCGAGGATCGCCTCGCGCAGCGAACGGGCCAGCAGCCGGTAGCGGGACTCGCCCGGGTAGGGCGGCCGCATCGTCAGCGTGGGACTCGCGTTCATGCCGCTCCTGGGTCGGTCAGGGAGGGGTCGGTCCGGCCGGGCCGGACGGCCCGCCGGGCAAGTACATCACGCGGGGTGGCCACGTTCCCGGCTTCGCAGCCGGAGCCCGTCAGGCGCCCGACCCGCCCTCGTGGGCCTCGACCGTCGGCTCGAGCCCGGACGCTCCGACGACCTCGCGCCAGGCGTCGAAGCCGGTCTGGAACGCGACGATGCCCGCCTCCGGCAGTGCGATCTCGATGGCCTCCAGGATCTCGCGGGCGGTCACGCCGAGGTCGAGTGCGACCCGGATGTGGCTCTGGATGTGGCCCTTCGAGGCGCGCATCACCGTCAGGCTGACGATGAAGATCAGCTCCTTGGTGCGGCGGTCGAGCGTGCGTTGGTCGAGGTAGGCGGCCTCGACGAGGCCGTTGGTGGCCCGCAGCACCGGGAAGTCCTGAGCCGCCATCACCTTGTGGTAGTCGAGCACGTACCCGCGGGCGCGGGCCATCTCGTCGACGTAGTCCTGGGCGGCGGAGTGAGTGTCGGTCATCGGGGCGTCCTCTCGTCGTGGGCGGGTGCCGGGTCGGTCGTGGTCGCGCGCAGCGAGGTCGTGTTGACGTGCTCGACGTAGGTGACGAGCGCGGTGTGGTCGGGGCGCTCGGTGCCGGTCGCGGCCAGGTGCGCCCGGGCGGACCGCGCGAGCTCAACTGCCGCGGACGTGACCGGGATCGTGCTGCCGAGCTGGTCGGCGAGGTCGGCGGCGATGGAGAGGTCCTTGACCATCAGCTCGAGCTCGAAGCCGGACGCGAAGGTGCCGGTGAGGACGTGCCGGGGGTACTTGACCTCGGTCGCCTGGCTGCGTCCGGTGGAGGAGTTGAGCACGTCCAGCATCACCGCGGGCTCGATGCCGGCCCGCTGCGCGACCGACAGGACCTCGGCCGCGGCGGCGAGCTGGGTCGCGGAGAGCAGGTTGTTGAGCGCCTTCGCCGCGTGGCCGGAGCCCGCCGGTCCGACGGGGACGATCGTGGTCCCCAGCGGCTCCAGGTGAGGCCGCGCGGCCCGGACGTGGTCGGGCTCGCCGCCGACCATGATCGCGAGCTCGCCGGTCTCGGCCCGGGCGACGCCGCCGGACACCGGGGCGTCGACGTACCCGATGCCGCGCTGCGCGGCGAGGGCCGCGAGCCGACGGGTGCTCGCCGGCACCGACGAGCCGATGTCGACGACGAGCGCCCCTGGGGCCAGCGTGTCGAGCACGCCGTCGGCGAGCAGCACCTGCTCGACGATCGTGCTGGTCGGCAGCACGAGCACCACGACGTCGATGGGTGAGCCGTCGAGATCGGGCAGGGCGTCGAGGGACGGCAGGGGCGTCGCGCCACTGGCCGCGGCGACCCGCTGTGTCGTCGCCGCGTCGGCGTCGTGCACGACCGTGGGTCGGGTGGCGGCGTAGCGCCGCACCATCGGGGCGCCCATCCGGCCGAGTCCGACGAAGAGCGTGCGGCCTGGCAGCGCCCCGACTGGTCGTGTGGCGGGTGGTGGGCTGCTCATGGGACCTCCCGGAGCCGGTTGACACGTTGTGCGCTCATTTCTAATATGGCCGCACAAATCGGTCAAGGTTCGGTCCGACGCCTCGAGAGGAGGGCACCCGTTGCGACCTCTGGAGGGGCTCACGGTCGTCGCCGTGGAGCAGGCAGTCGCGGCACCGTTCGCCACCCGTCAGCTCGCCGACCTCGGCGCCCGCGTGGTCAAGGTGGAGCGTCCCGGACCCGGTGACTTCGCCCGGCAGTACGACGAGGCAGTGCGGGGGATGTCGAGCCACTTCGTGTGGCTGAACCGGTCCAAGGAGTCCGTCGCCCTCGACCTCAAGGACGCGCGGGACCGGTCGGTCCTCGACCGGCTGCTCGAGCGCGCCGACGTCTTCGTGCAGAACCTCGCCCCGGGCGCCGCCGAACGCCTCGGTCTCGGCGCGACCGCGCTGCGCGAACAGCACCCGCGGCTCGTGCACTGCTCGATCTCCGGCTACGGGACCGGTGGGCCGGTGACGCGCAAGAAGGCCTACGACCTGCTCGTGCAGTGCGAGGCCGGCGTGGTCTCGGTGACCGGAACGCCCGACGATCCGGCCAAGGTCGGGATCCCCGTCGCCGACATCGCGGCGGGGATGTACGCCTACTCGGGCATCCTCACCGCCCTCTTCCGGCGGGAGCGCACCGGCGAGGGCGCGACGCTGGAGGTGTCGATGCTGGAGGCGCTGGCCGAGTGGGTCGGCTTCCCGCTCTACTACGCCCTGTACGGCGGGTCGCCCCCGCCGCGCAGCGGGGCGGCCCATGCCGCCATCGCGCCGTACGGCCCCTTCGCCTGCGGCGACGGCCGCCAGGTGTTCCTCGGCGTCCAGAACGAGCGCGAGTGGACGGTGTTCTGCGCCGACGTGCTGGGCCGGCCCGAGCTCGCCGCCGACGAGCGGTTCTCCACCAACAGCCTTCGCGTCACGCACCGCGACGACCTCGGCGCCGTCGTCGCCGCCGCCTTCGCCGGGCTCTCCGGCGACCAGGTGGTGGAGCGGCTGGACGCGGCGGCGATCGCCAACGCGCGGCTCCGCGACGTGACCGAGCTCGGTGACCATCCGCAGCTCGCCGCCCGCGACCGGTGGCGCACCGTCGGCTCCGAGGTGGGCGACCTCCGCGCCCTGCTGCCACCCGCGACCCTGGAGGGCGACGAGCCGGTGATGGGCCCGGTCCCCACGGTCGGCCAGCACACCGACGCGATCCTCGCCGAGCTCGGCCTCGACGCCGGGGAGGCATGGTGAGCACCCGGGGGAGCACCGCGGTGAGCACGGCGGCGGACCTCGCGTGCTGGGCGGTCGGCCACCGGCCCTCCGCCGACGACCTCGCACTCGCCGACCGGGCACTTCTCGACACCGTCGCGGTCGCGCTCGCCTCGCACGCCGAGCCGGTGCACCGGGTGACGGCGCCGCTGTCGGAGGCGGCGCGGTGGGCGGTGGCCGCTCACGTCCTCGACTTCGACGACCTGCACATGCCCACCACCACCCACATCAGCTCGGTCTGCGTCAGCGCTGCCCTGGCGACCGGGTCGGGAGGCCCGGGCTACCTGGCCGGCGCGGGTGTGATGGCGCGGGTCGGCACCCTGCTCGGGTGGCGGCACTACGCGGCCGGCTGGCACGCGACCACGACGACCGGGGCGCTGGCCGCGGCGGCGACCGGCGCGTCCGCCCACGGCCTCGACGAGGACGGCACCGCTCGCGCGCTGGCGCTCGCGGTACCCGCCGCAGGGGGCGTGCAGCGCGCGTTCGGCACGGACGCGAAGTCGCTGCAGGTCGGCCTCGCCGTCGAGGCCGGGCTGCGCGCCGCCGACCTCGCTGCCGCCGGCGCCGGCGCCGACACCGGTGCGGTCGACACGTGGCTGACGTTGCTCGGGGGCGAGCCCGGGCCGGTGTCCGACGACGGGCCGGCGGTCCCGGATGGTCTCGCCGTCAAGATCCATCCCTGCTGCTACGCCCTGCAGCGCCCGATCGCCGCGGCAGCGTCGCTGCGCGACCAGGTGGATCCCGCGACGGTGGACCGGATCGTCGTGCGCGCCCTGGCGGGCACCACCACACCCCTGATCCACCACCGCCCGCGCACCGGGCTGCAGGGCAAGTTCAGCCTGGAGTACGCCGTGGCGGCCGCGTTGCTCGACGAGCACGCCGGCTTCGCCACCTTCACCGACGAGGCCGTCCTGCGGCCCGAGGCGCAGCGGCTCCTCGCGCGCGTCGAGGTGGATCTCGTCCCTGGCGGTGACTGGCTGCTCGCCGGCGAGACCGAGGTGGACGTGCACGGCAGTGACGGCGTGCGCCGGGCTGTGCTCGACCTGCCGCCGGGGTCACCGAGGCGACCCCCGACCGGCGCCCAGCTCGACCGCAAGCTCGTCGACTGCCTGGCCGGGCTCGACGTGTCGCCCGCCGACATCGACTGGTCGGGTGCCGCCGACCTGCTGCGCCGGCTGCTGCCACGTCCCGCGTAGGACGCCGCGCCCCCCGCCGTACCCACTCGCACAAAGATCGGAGCGCCCCATGGAAGGACTTCCCGAGGAGGAGCGGGCGATCGTCGAGCTGGTCCGCGAGTTCGTGGACACCTCGGTCAAGCCCGTCGCTCACGACCTCGAGCAGGCGAACACCTACCCCGAGGCGCTCATCGATGCGATGAAGGAGATGGGGGTCTTCGGCCTGGCCGTGCCCGAGCCGTGGGGCGAGGCCAGTGTCAGCGCCTCCTGCTACGTGCTCGTGACCGAGGAGCTGGCCCGCGGCTGGATGAGCCTGGCCGGTGCGATGGGCGGGCACACCGTGGTGGCCAAGCTGATCCTCGACCATGGCACCGCGGAACAGAAGGACACCTATCTGCCCCGGTTGGCGACCGGCGAGCTGCGCGCGACCATGGCGCTCACCGAGCCGGGCGGTGGCTCGGATCTTCAGGCGATGCGCACCACTGCGCGCCAGGTGGGCGATCATTACGTCGTCAACGGGTCGAAGACCTGGATCACCAACGCCCGCAGGGCCGGGCTGGTCGCTCTGCTGTGCAAGACCGACCCGCGGGCCGAGCCCGCCCACCGCGGCATCAGCATCCTTCTCGTGGAGAAGGGCGAGGGCTTCGAGGTCTCCCGCGACCTGCCGAAGCTCGGCTACAAGGGGGTGGAGAGCTGCGAGCTCTCCTTCGACGACATGCGCGTGCCTGTCGGGGCGCTGCTCGGCGAGAAGGAGGGCGCCGGCTTCGGCCAGATGATGCGTGGCCTCGAGATCGGGCGGCTCCAGGTGGCCGCGCGGGCCCTCGGGGTCGGCCGGGCGGCGCTCGAGGACAGCCTGCGCTACGCCCAGGAGCGGGAGAGCTTCGGCGTCCCGATCTGGAAGCACCAGTCGATCGGCAACTACCTCGCCGACATGGCCACGCAGCTCCTCGCCGCTCGGCAGCTCACGCTGGCTGCCGCGCGCAGGTACGACGCGGGCGAGCGGGCCGACATGGAGGCCGGGATGGCCAAGCTGTTCGCCTCCGAGACGGCCATGAAGATCGCGCTGGACGCGGTGCGGATCCACGGTGGCTACGGCTACTCGACCGAGTTCGACGTGGAGCGCTACTTCCGCGACGCGCCGCTGATGATCGTCGGCGAGGGCACCAACGAGATCCAGCGCACCGTCATCGCCCGGCAGCTGGTGAAGCGCGGCAGCGTGGCGCCGTGAGCGAAGACGTGGCCGCCGAGGCGACCCGCGAGGAGGTGCTCGCCGCCGAGCCCGCCGAGGGGCTCGCCGCCCTGCTCGACCTGCCGACGGGCGGGATCGCCGCCGGCGTGGAGCTGCCGCCACTGTGGCACTGGGTCTACCTGCTCGAGCGGCGCGCGCAGCGTGACCTGGGACCGGACGGCCATCCCATGTCGGGTGTGCCGGCACCGCCCGGCCCAGGCCGCCGTCGGATGTTCGCCGGCGGGCGGGTGCTGCACGTGCGCCCGCTGGTGCTCGGCCGGCCCGCCGTCCGCCGTACCCGCCTGCTGAGCACCCAGGCGAAGGCCGGCCGCACCGGCCCCCTGACCTTCGCGACGGTGCGCAGCGAGATCCACCAGGACGGGCGGCTCGCCGTCGTCGACGACCAGGACATCGTCTACCGCGCGCCCGGCGGGTCGCTGCCGCCGGCCGAGCCGGGGCCCGGCCCCGTCGCCGACCCGCCGCGGCTCGACCTCGACGTCGACGCCCGGCTGCTCTTCCGCTTCTCCGCCCTGACCTACAACGCGCACCGGATCCACTACGACCGCGAGTTCGTGGCGCAGGAGGGCTACGACGACCTCGTCGTGCACGGCCCGCTGCAGGCGCTGATGATCGCGGAGCTCTTCCGTCGCCACGGCGTCGAGCTGCGCGGCCGGGAGCTCGGCTACCGTCTTGTCGCCCCGATGACCGGTGCCCAGCGCCTCACGGTCACCGGCGACCTGGCCGGGGCAGAGCCCACTGCCGACGTGTTCGGCGCGGCCGGCAGCGTGACCGCGACGGGCCGGCTCAGGGCCCCCGGCTGACGCCGGCCGTCGGCGTCGGAACGGTCTGGACCACCCCGCCGCGGAACCGGTTTCATGCCGCGACCAGTGGGCACGGTCACACCGAGTCCCCTGTCTCGGAGGAGCAACATGTCCACATCGAGCGACCCCACCGCCCCTGCGGCCGGCGGCACCACCCGCGACGACACGCAGGCGCCGCACAAGCTTCCGGTCCGGACCCTCATCGCGGCCAGCGTCGGCAACGCGGTCGAGTGGTACGACTGGACCGTCTACGCGACGTTCTCGATCTACTTCGCCACCCAGATCTTCCCGGCGGAGAACGAGTCGCTCGCGTTCATCGGCACCTTCGCCACCTACGCCCTCGCGTTCTTCTTCCGCCCGCTCGGCGGCATGCTGCTCGGGCGGTACGCCGACCTCAAGGGTCGCAAGCAGGCGATGCTGCTGACGATCGCGCTGATGGCCGGCGGGTCGATGGTGATCGCGATCCTGCCGACCTACGGCCTCGTGGGCTGGCTGGCGCCGATCCTGCTGCTGCTCGCGCGGATCGCGCAGGGCATGTCGCTCGGCGGCGAGGTGTCCAACGCGTCGGCGTACCTCGCCGAGATCGCTCCTCCCGAGCGCCGCGGCCGGTACTCCTCGTTCTTCTACATCTCGACCGGCTCGGCGGTGCTGATCGCGTCGCTGCTCGGTGCCGCGCTCGCGTCGACGATGTCCGACGACGCCCTGGCCAGCTGGGGCTGGCGGGTTCCGTTCGTCGTCGGCGGCCTGCTCGGTCTCGTCGGCCTGTGGCTGCGCAAGGACATGGCGGAGACCGAGCAGTACGAGGAGAACGCCGAGAAGGCCCGGGCGATCAAGAACCCGCTGTGGCTCACGCTCCGCGACCACCCCAAGTCCGTCGCGCAGCTCATCGGCTTCACCCTGCTGAGCACGCTCTGCTACTACACGTTCTTCTCCGCGCTGACGCCGTACGCCGTCACCGGCCAGGGCCTCGACGACGGCATGGTGTTCTGGGCGCTGTCCATCGCGACCGCGTTCTTCGTGATCCTGCAGTACCCGTTCGGCTGGACCGCCGACCGGTTCGGCCGCAAGCCGCAGATGCTCGTGTGGTCCGGCGCGATCGCGCTGCTGATGGTCCCGGTGTCCAAGCTGATCGTGCCCGGTGCGTCGTTCGGCGCGGTGCTGCTGGTGTTCAGCTTCGGCCTGTGCCTCTACCCGATGCTGAGCTCGATCGCGCCGGCGATCATGAGCGAGCTGTTCCCGACCGAGCTGCGCGGCCTGGGCATCGGTGCCTGGTACAACCTGACCGTCGCGATCTTCGGTGGCACGGCGCCGCTGGTGATCCAGTGGCTCGGTGGCGCCGGTCGCGGTGACTGGTTCTTCATCTACGTCTCGGTCGGCGCGGCGATCGCGTTCGTCGCGACGCTGACGCTGCCGGAGACCAAGGGGTCGGTCCTCAAGTGAGCCGGGCGACCGACCTGCTGGCCGAGCTGGTCCGGGCCGACACCGTCGGCGCCCGCGAGGAGGGGCTGGCCCAGCGCTGCGCCGAGATCCTGGAGAAGTCCGGGTTCGCGGGACGGTGGCTGGACTTCGAGCCCGAGCGGGAGCAGTACGTCGCCCGCGCCGGCTCGGGCGACGGCCCGCCGCTGACCTTCACCGGCCACCTCGACGTCGTCCCCGTGTCCCGTGGCGACTGGAGCGTCGACCCGTTCGCGGCGGAGGTCGACGGCGACCGGATGGTCGGCCGCGGCACGTCGGACATGAAGTCCGGCGTCGCGGCGCTCGTTGACGCGGTCGCCGACCACGCGTCGCGGCCGCACGACTGCCGCGGCGTCCAGGTCGTGCTGACCTCGGGCGAGGAGACCGGCTGCACCGGCGCGCTCACCATCCCGCGCGACGCGGTCGTCGGCGGTGGGCCTCTGGTCGTGGCCGAGCCGACCCGCAACGCGCTGGTGCCCGGGCACAAGGGCGCGCACTGGATGCGGCTCAACGCGACCGGCAAGGCCGCCCACGGCTCGGCGCCCGAGCTCGGCGACAACGCCGCGGTCAAGATCGCCCGCGCCGCCGTCGCCCTGCACGACCACACGTCCTGGCCCGAGGGCATCACCGCCAACGTCGGTGTCGTGCGCGGCGGCGTGCAGACCAACGTCGTGCCCGACGCGGCCGAGCTGTACCTCGACATCCGCACCGTCCCGTCCGCGCAGGGCGACGCGATCCGGTCCGCGGTCCGCGAGGTCGCCGGCGGCGACGTCACGGTCGAGGACCACGTCGTGCTGCCGCCGGTGGACACGGCTCGCGACGACCCGTTCGTCGCGCTGGTCGGCGAGGCGCTGGTCGCGGCCGGTCTCGACGGCGCCCCGGTCGAGACGGCCCGCTACTTCACCGACGCCTCCGCGCTCGGCCCGCTGATGGAGCAGGGCGCGGTCACCCCGACCGTCGTGCTCGGCCCGGGCGAGCCGGAACAGTGCCACGTCGCCGACGAGTGGTGCTCGCTGGCGCGGGTCGACGAGGCGGTGGCGGTCTACGCGGAGCTGCTCGACCGGTGGTGCCGCGGCGCCTGAGGCAAGGCTCGCGTCACTGCAGCCCGTGCCGGGCCAGCGGGTCGACGAGCTGCTCCTCCTCGTAGGCCAGGTGGGACAGCAGCGTGTCGGTCAGCAGGTCGACGGCGCGCCGTACCCCCGACACGTCCTGGTCCGGGTCGCCGACCATCGCGACCAGGGCTCGGTCGACCTGCTCGAGCACGTCGTGGATGGCGTGGTGCTCCTCCTGCAGCCGTTCGACGACCGGCGCGATGCGCGGCTCGAGCCGGCGCAGCCGCGGGAACATCGACACGTCCTCAAGCGTGTGGTGCGTGGTCACGACGCGGCAGTAGGACTCGCAGTAGGTGCCGAGCGTCCAGCTGTTCTGCCGCATCGTCATCTGGTTGATCGCGGTGCGCGCGGCGCCGACGCCGAGCTGGCCCTGTGCCACCTGGTCGATGAGGTCGCGCAGCTGCGCGAGCTCCGCCCGCAGGTGGTCGTGCACGTCGATGAGGTGCCGGCTCTGCTGTCGCCCGCTGTCGTCGTACGTCGCGTCGGCGGGAGCGGCGACGCGGGGCCGGGTGGTCTCGTCCCAGGGCAGGCCGTCGGACAGCAGACGCTCGGGCGGCGGGGTCGGTGTCACGCCGAGGACGGTGCCGCTGCTGGTCGCCTGCGCTCCGGGCGCCGGCGCGGCACCGACGGGCTCGGGGGAGCGCGTGCCCGGCAGCAGCCGCTCGGCCTCCACCAGCTCCCGCACCGCCGGCGCGATCTCCTCGGCGAACGCGCGCAGCGCCCGGTCGTCGCCGAGGTCGACGGCCAGCACGAAGTGCGACATGCCCTCCTCCAGCGCCAGCTCGGCGAGTTGCTCGACCCACGCCTCTGTCGTGCGGGCGAAGTCGGGGGAGAGGTTGTAGAGCCGCACGACGTCCGCGGGGTCGCGACCGGCGGCGAGGGCGGCCTCGTCGATGACCTTGTTCGCGGCGGCGAGGTCGGCGGGCGGGAGGTACCCGCTCGACGGGAGCCACCCGTCGGCGACACGACCGGTCAGGCGCAGCATGCGCGGCTTGTAGGCGCCGAGGTAGATGCCGAGGTCGTGCACCGGGAACGGCCCGGACTTCGCGCCCTCCAGCGAGTAGTGCGTGCCCTCGAGCCGCGGCGTGCGGCCGGGCGTCCAGAGCGCGCGGATGACGTCGACCGCCTCCGCGAGGGCCTCGACGGCCTCGCCCGCCGTACGACGGGGGCCGCCGAGCGCGGCGATCGCGTCCCAGAACGCGCCCGCACCGAGGCCGAGCTCGGCGCGCCCGTTGCTCAGGATGTCGAGCGTGGCCGCGGCACGGGCCAGCACGGCCGGCGGCCGCAGCGGGAGGTTCGCGACGTTCGGGAACAGGTGCACCCGCTCGGTGTGCGCGGCCAGGTGCGTGAGCAGGGTCCAGGTGTCCAGGAACGCCGGCTGGTACGGGTGGTCCTGGATGCTCACCGAGTCGAGGCCCAGCACGTCTGCGGTCACGGCCGTCCGGACGACCTGGTCGTGGGCGTCGGCCGTCGGGGTGACGAAGACGCCGAACCTCGGCTCGTGTCCGTAGTCCGGCACGGGACCTCCTTGGTGGGTGCGTCGGGTGAACGCCGACGGTTGCCGCTCGATTCCCTCGGGTACGACGGGGACGTGCCCAAGATCGCCACCGCCGACCGCGTCGAGCGCGACGAGCTGCTCGACTTCGCCCGCACCCGCCACCGGCTCACCCTCGTCACCACCAAGCGTGACGGCCGCCCGCAGATGTCCCCGGTGGCCGGCGGCGTCGACGCCGAGGGCCGCATCGTGGTCTCGACGTACCCCGACCGGGCCAAGGCCCGCAACCTGCGCCGCGACCCGCGCGCCTCGGTGCTGGTGCACTCCGACGACTGGAACGGCCCCTACGTCCAGGTCGACGGGACCGCCGAGGTGCTCGACATGCCGGGCCAGGAGGCCGAGGACGGCCTCGTGGAGTACTTCCGGTGCATCTCCGGCGAGCACCCCGACTGGGACGAGTACCGCCAGGCCATGCGCACGCAGGGCAAGTCCCTGATCCGGATCACCGTCGAGTCCTGGGGTCCGGTGGCGACCGGCGGCTTCCCGGCCGACCGGGTGCCTGACTGAGCCATCCGCTCCACCGGGAACAACCCCGCCGGCAGGCGGGTTGAGCCGACGATGTCCGAGTCCACCGACGCCCGTCGTCTGTCCCTGCTGGTCGGGGTGCTGTTCGGCCTGGCCGGCTTCGGCAGCGCCTCGGCCGCGATCGTCCTGCCCGTCCTCGCCGACGACCTCGGCGTCAGCACCGGCGTCAGCGTGTGGGCGGTCAGCCTCTACGCGCTGTTCCTGGCCGTCGCGACCGCCGTCTACGGACGGGTGTCCGACCTGGTCGGGGTCCGCACGCCGTTCACCGTCGGCATCGTGCTCATGACGGTGGGGGCCGTCGCCGGCGCGCTCGCCCCGTCGTTCGGCGTGCTGCTCGCCGCCCGCGTCCTGCAGGGCGCCGGCGCGGCGGCGGTGCCGACGCTGGGGATCGCCGCGATCACCGCGCGGTACGGCGGGGACGTGAGGACCATGGCGCTCGGCCGGGTCGCCGGGCTCGCCGCGGCCGTCAACTGTCTCGGCCCGCTCGCCGGTGGTGCGGTGGAGGCCGTGCTGGGCTGGCGCGCCGTGATCGCGCTGCCCGTGGCCGGGATCGCCCTGCTGCCGTTGCTGTGGCGCTACCTGCCGACCGGGGGCACCCGGGCGCGGCTCGACGTGGTCGGCGCGGTGCTCGTGGCCGCGACCTCGGGCGGGCTGATCATGCTCGTGCAGTCGCCCTCGACCGGTGCCACCGTCGCCCTCGTCGGCGGCCTGCTGCTCGTGCTGGGCGTGCCGGCCGTGTCGTTCTGGGTGCGCCGCCGGCCGCACGGCTTCCTGCCGCTGTCCGTGCTGAGCAACGGCACCGCCCTGCGCAGCGCGGTGGCCGCGTCCAGCGTCCCGGCGGCGTGGTTCGCGCTGCTGATCTCGGTGCCGACTGTGCTCATCACCGTCGGCTGGGAGCCCTGGCAGGTCGGCCTCGCGCTGCTGCCCAGCGTGGTCACCGGGCTCCTCGCTCCCCGGCTCTCCACCCCCCTCGTCACGAGGCTCGGTGCCTCGCTCGCGCTCGTGCTGTCCGGCCTGACGGCCGTCGCCGCGCTCGGCGTGGCCGCCGTCGGCGCCGAGCTGCACTCGGCGACGGTGCTCGTGCTGGCGGTGGTGACCGTGACCTTCGCGTTCGGTGTCGGCCAGCCCGCGCTGATGACCGTGGTGAGCAACGTGGTCGCGCCCGACGTGCGGGGTGTCGCGCTGGGGCTGGCGACGCTGATGTTCCTGGCCGGCGGCAGCGTCGGCTCGGCCGTCGTCGGCGGGCTCGCGCACTCGCTCGGCATGCCCGGCAGCCTGGTGCTGCTCGGCCTGGTGCTGCTCGGCTTGATCTGGCCGGCGGGCCGGCTCGTCCTCGCCGGACGCGCAGCGCCGGAAGCCGACTAGCCCGCGACCCCGTCATACCGATATCGGTAGTCCGACCGTGACCCATGGGTCACGCGTGGACTACCGACATCGGTAGCTGGCGGTCAGACCTTGGAGGGCTGCCGCGCGTCCTCGGCCGGGCTCGCTGCGGGCCGGTCGGTGGCGTCGTCGTCGTCGATCATGGTGCGCTCGTCGAACGGGTCGTCGCCGGCCAGCACCCGGTCGAGCCGGTGCTTGTCGAGCGACTGGGTCCAGTGGCCGATGATGACCGTGGCCACCGAGTTCCCGGCGAAGTTCGTCAGCGCCCGCGCCTCGGACATGAACCGGTCGATGCCGACGATCAGGCCCACGCCGTCGAGCAGCTCGGGGCGGTGCGACGAGAGGCCGCCGGCCAGCGTGGCCAGGCCCGCGCCGGTGACACCGGCGGCGCCCTTCGAGGCGATGATCATGAACACCAGCAGGGAGATCTGCTCGCCGATGCTCAGCGGGTCGCCCAGCGCCTCGGCGATGAACAGCGAGGCCATGGTCAGGTAGATCGCCGTACCGTCGAGGTTGAAGGAGTACCCGGTCGGGACGACCACGCCGACGGTCGTCTTCTCCACGCCGGCGTGCTCCATCTTCGCGATCAGCCGCGGCAGCGCCGACTCCGACGAGGACGTCGAGAGGATCAGCAGGAACTCGCGGCCGAGGTACTTGAGCAGGGAGAAGATGTTGACGCCGGTCGTCACCTTGAGCAGCGCGCCGAGGATGACGAACACGAAGATGGCGCAGGTGGTGTAGAAGCCGACCATGATCACGGCCAGGCTCTTCAGGGCGTCGAGGCCGGTCTCGCCGACGACCGCGGCGATCGCGCCGAACGCGCCGATCGGGGCGGCCCACATGATCATCGCGAGCACGCGGAACACCACGCGCTGGAGGTGGCCGATGCCGACCAGGATCGGCTCGCCGGCCCTGCCCATCGCCTGCAGCGCGAAGCCGACCAGCAGCGCGACCAGCAGCGTCTGCAGCACCTCGCCGTCGGTCAGCGCGGAGAACAGCGTCGTCGGGATGATGCCCAGGATGAAGTCGGTCGTGGTGCCCGCCTCGCCGGCCTGCTCCTTGCCGGCCGCCGCGAGGTCGGAGGTCAGGTTGAGACCCGCGCCCGGGTGCAGGATGTTGCCGACCACCAGACCGATCGCCAGCGCGAACGTCG
The DNA here is from genome assembly GCF_004168035.1 of Nocardioides iriomotensis. Taxonomy (GTDB): domain Bacteria; phylum Actinomycetota; class Actinomycetes; order Propionibacteriales; family Nocardioidaceae; genus Nocardioides_B; species Nocardioides_B iriomotensis. The sequence goes on from NZ_SDPU01000014.1 coordinate 69,604, forward strand.
ACATCGTGAGGAAGTAGGCCAGCGCGAGACCGCCCACCTTGCCGACGCTGGCGGCACTGCGCACCGAGCCGACGCCCAGGACGAGCGTGCAGAAGATGACCGGCGAGATCATCATCTTGATGAGGTTGACGAAGGCCTCGCCGATCGGCTTCAGCTTCACCGCGAAGTCGGGCGCGACGAAGCCCACGATGATGCCGAGCAGCACGGCGGCGATGACCGCGAGGTACAGGTAGTGGGTGCGGTCACGACGTCCGGCGGGCGGCGTGGTCGACGAGGTGTCGGGGGATGGCTGGTGTGCCATGGTTCCTCCAGCATCGGTGCCCCAGCAGGGCAGAGGAGTGGGACGGGCTCCGCTGAGCGTCCTACCCACCTGTGACCGCCGTCACGCTTCTGTACGTTGTGTTCACGAGGAGGCACGGTGAGGTCGCGCGAACGGTCGCTGGCGCAGCAGATCTTCGTGCTGCAGCTTCTGGCGGTCGTGCTCGTGGTGGTCGTCGCGGTGGTGCTGGCGTACGTCGACGCGAGGCGCGACCAGCTCGAGTCCGCCCGGCTGCGCTCGGTGAACATCGCCGAGGCGGTCGCCGACGCGCCCGACGTGGTCCGCGCGCTGGACGAGCCCGACCCGACGCGCGCGATCCAGCCGTACGCCGAACGCGTCCGCAGCGACACCCGCACCGACTTCGTCGTCGTGATGGGCCTGGACCGCACGCGGTACTCGCACCCCGACGTGTCCCAGCTCGGCAAGCCGTTCATCGGCGACCTCGGCGGCGCGCCCGAAGGGCGGGTGTTCACCCAGGAGTACACCGGCACGCTCGGCCCCTCGATGCGCGCGGTCGTGCCGGTGCGCGACGGTGCCCGCGGCGAGGTCGTGGCGCTGGTCTCGGTCGGCATCACCCTCGAGCGGATCGACCGGGCGCTGGAGCAGCGGCTGCTGCCGATCGGGCTCGCGGCCGTCGCCGTGCTCGGGCTGGGTGCGGCCGGCGCCGCGCTGATCAGCCGGCGGCTGCGGCGGCAGACCCACGGCCTCGGCGCCGCCGAGATCACCCGCATGTACGAGTACTACGACTCGGTCCTGCACGCGGTCCGCGAGGGGATGCTGCTCGTCGACGTCGACGACCGCGTGCAGCTCGTCAACGACGAGGCGCACCGCCTGCTCGGCCTGCCGGACGACGCGGTCGGCCGGAGCCTTGACGAGCTCGGCCTGCCCGACGGGCTCACGCGCTCGTTGCTCGCCGGTGACGCCGGACCGGACGAGATCCACCTCGTGGCCGACAAGGTGCTGCTGGTGAACCAGGCCGACGCCCACTGGCAGGGACGCGACGTCGGCTCGGTCGTCACGCTCCGCGACCACACCGAGCTGCGGGCGGTGTCCGGCGAGCTGGACACCGTGCGCAGCCTCGCCGAAGCACTGCGGGCGCAGAACCACGAGGCCAGCAACCGCCTGCACACCGTCGTGTCGCTGATCGAGCTCGGCCGGGTCGACGAGGCTGTCGCCTTCGCCACCGAGGAGCTCGAGACCGCGCAGCTGATCACCGACGTCGTCGTCGGGTCGGTCGAGGAGCCCGTGGTCGCGGCCGTGCTGCTGGGCAAGTCGGCCCAGGCGGCCGAGCGCGGCATCGACCTCGTGATCGACGAGGACACCGCCGTCAGCGGGCTTGCCGTCGAGCCGCGCGACGTCGTCACGATCCTCGGCAACCTGCTGGACAACGCCTTCGACGCGGTCGGGGCCACCGACGACAGGCAGGTGCACGTGCGCGTGCACGCCGACGCCGACACCCTCGAGGTCGACGTCGACGACAGCGGTGCCGGGCTGCCGGAGGACGTCCGCGACCAGGTGTTCCGTCGCGGCTGGTCCACCAAGCGCGGCGACCAGGCGGTCGGCCGCGGCCTCGGGCTCGCCCTGGTGGGCCAGGTCGTCCGGCGGTACGGCGGCCGGGTCAGCGTCGAGGACTCCCCGCTCGGCGGCGCGCGGTTCACCGTGCGGATCGGGGAGCCGTCGTGACCTTCCGCGTGCTGGTCGTCGAGGACGAGGAGGTCGCCGCCGCTGCGCACGCGGCCTACGTCCAGCGCGTACCCGGCTTCAGCGTCGCCGGTGTCGCCCGCTCCGGAGCGGACGCCGTACGGCTGATGCGTGAGGGCGGCGTCGATCTCGTGCTCCTCGACATGCACCTGCCCGACGTACACGGGCTGGAGCTGCTGCAGCGCTTCC
>NZ_SDPU01000015.1 GCF_004168035.1 Nocardioides iriomotensis
CATCGCGGTGACCTCGGCGCGCGACCTCGACGTGGTGCGGCGGGCGGTGTCGCAGGGGGTGGTGCAGTACCTGCTCAAGCCGTTCTCGTTCGCCGGGCTGCGCGGCAAGCTCGAGCAGTACGCCGCCTACCGCGCGCAGCTCGACGACGCCGGCGAGGCGGTCGTGCAGGACGAGGTGGACGAGCTCCTCGGCCTGCTCCGCCCGCCGGGCGGCGCGACGTCGCTGCCCAAGGGGATGAGCGGCGAGACCCTGCGCCGCGTCACCGACCATCTGCGGGACGCCGGCGCCGCCTCCGCGAGCGAGGTGGCCGAGTCGACCGGCACGTCGCGGGTGACCGCGCGGCGCTACCTCGAGCACCTCGCGGAGACCGGGGTGGTCGAGCGA
>NZ_SDPU01000016.1 GCF_004168035.1 Nocardioides iriomotensis
CCGGTGGTACGGGAGTGACGACCGGCACCAAAGTTGCGCAGTCTGCGCAAGTTACCTACTGGTAGGGCTTGCATCGCGCAGAGCGAGCAGGGCAGGCTGCCAGAGGCCCCCCGGAACCGGGGGAGACCCTGTCTCGGAGGTCATCGTGGATCTACAGCTCTTGCTCGCCCTGGTGCTGGGCATCGCGACGGTGGTGCTCGTGGTGCTCGCGACGCGACTGGACGCGTTCGTCGGCCTGCTGCTCGCCGCGCTGGTGACCGGCTTCGTCGCCGGATCGCCGGCGCTCGACACCATCACGTCCATGACGGAGGGCTTCGGTGCGACGCTCTCCTCGATCGGCATCGTCATCGGCCTGGGGGTGGGGATCGGCAAGATCCTCGAGGTCTCCGGCGCCGCCGACGCCCTCGCCCGCACGTTCGTCCGCCTGCTGGGTCGCGGACGCGAGCACTGGGCGATGGCGGGCACCGGCGCGATGGTCTCCATCCCCGTGTTCTGCGACTCGGGGTTCGTGATCATGAACCCCCTCGCCCGGTCGATCGCCCGTCGGATCCGGGGCCGCTACGTCACCCTCGCGCTGGCCCTCGGCTGCGGCATGACGCTGACCCACCACCTCGTCCCGCCGACCCCGGGCCCGCTCGGCGTCGCCGGCATCCTCGGCGCCGACATCGGCGCACTCGTCTTGGCCGGCCTCGTGTTCGCGCTGCTCCTGCTGCCCGTCGTGGTCACCTACGCGGCGTGGATGGGCCCGAAGCTCGAGTCCGAGGTCGTCGAGGACGTGCGTGAGGCGGTGTACGCCGGGGCGACGGTCGGCGCCGGCTCCTCCGGTGGTGGCACCGTGACCGACGTCGCCGACGACGACCGGTCCGAGGCGCCGAGCCACCAGCTGGGCGAGACGCCGGAGGGGGAGAAGCCGCACCGCGTCGGTTTCCTGCTGGCATCGCTTCCCCTCGTGGTGCCTCTCGCGCTCATCGTGCTGAACACGGTGGCGGTCGCGATCGACCGCAGCGCCCAGGGTGTGCTGGACCCGGAGGCTGAGTACACGCCCCAGGGCTTCGCGAAGATCATGTCCTTCCTCGGGCACCCCGTCGTCGCGCTGACGATCGGCATCGTGCTCGCGGTCTACACGCTGCTGCCGCGCTGGACGCCCCGCAAGCAGGTGCACTCCTGGCTCGCCCAGGCGGCCGCGTCCGCGGGCCTGATCATCCTGATCACCGCGGCCGGCGGCGCGCTCGGCCAGGTGCTGCGCGACTCCGGTGTCGGCGACGCCCTCGCCGAGGCGATCTCGTCGATGAGCCTGCCCGGCGTGCTCGTGCCGTTCCTGGTGGCCACGCTGGTCCGGCTCGCGCAGGGCTCCGGCACGGTGGCGATGATCACCGCGGCGTCCGTCACCGCGCCCCTGGTGGCCGGGATGGGCCTGTCGCCGCTGCTCGCCGCGCTCGCCTGCTGCGCCGGGTCGATGGTGTTCAGCTACTTCAACGACTCCTACTTCTGGGTGGTCACCCGGTTCACCGGTCTCGAGGGCGTCGCCGCGATCCGCGGCTGGTCCGGCATCACCACCGCCGTCTGGGCGGCGTCGCTTCCGCTGCTGCTGCTCGCCAGCCTGGTGATCTGAGTGGCCCGGGTCCTCGTCGTCGCGGACGACCTGACGGGCGCCAACGCGGCGGCCGCCGGGTTCGCCCGCCGCGGCTTCCGCGCCGCCACCGCGAGCGCGGCGGACCGGCCCGACGTCGTCGCGGAGATGGTGGCCCGGTTCGACGTCGTGGTCGCCACGACGGACAGCCGTCACGAGCCGCCGGAGGTGGCGGCCGCCCGGGTCGACCGCGTCGTGGCGGCCGGGTGGCCGGCGGACCTGGTCTGCAACCGGATCGACACCACGCTCCGCGGCAACGTCGGGGCGACCACCGCGGCCGTGCTCGCCGCGGTACGGCGCGCGACCGACCGTCGCGTCGTCGCGCTCTGCGCCCCGGCGCACCCCGCGGCCGGGCGGCACACGATCGGCGGCACGCAGCTGCTCGACGGCCGCCGGCTCGAGGAGACCGAGGTCGCCCGCGACCCGCGCTCGCCGGTGACCACCTCGGACGTCGTGGCCCTGCTCGACCAGCAGGCCGACCTGGCGGCGGCCGTGCTGCCCATGGCGGTGGTCACCGGCGACGAGAAGGCCCTGGTCGCTGCCGTCACGTCGGCCGTCGACGGCGGCGCCGATGTCGTCGTCGCCGACGCCACCACGGAGGACCACCTCGATCGCGTGGCCGCAGCAGCCGCCGCCGTCGCCCGGCAGCACGACCTGGTCTGGGTGACGAGCGACCCGGGGCCCGCCTCCGTCGCGCTGGCCGGCGCGCTCGGCCTCGGCGAGGGCACGCACCAGGCGCCGCTGCTGGTGGTCTCCGGCTCCGCGACCGAGCTCACCCGCACCCAGCTCGGCCGGCTCGCCACCGAGCGCGGCGTCCGCGTGCACCGCACACCGTGCGTCGGCGACACGGCCGTGCCCGACGTCGACGCGACCAGCAAGCTCCTCGACACACTCCTCACGGACGCCGTACCGGGAGAGGTGGTGGCGCTCGCCACCGTCGTCGACGAGTCCGACCTGCGGCCCGTCTCGCGCGACGAGGCCGACGCCGTTCCGCGCGCGCTCGCCCGCGCGGTGCGCCGGAACCTCGAGGAGCACGCGGTCGACGGCCTGTACTCCACCGGCGGCGACGTCACCGCGGCCCTGCTTGCCGAGCTCGGCTCGCGCGGCCTGGAGATCACCGACGAGGTCGTCCCGCTCGCCGTCGCGGGCACCCTCGTCGGCGGCCCGTTCGACGGCCTGCCACTCGTGACCAAGGGCGGCCTCGTGGGCGGGCCCGACGCCACCCTCGCCTGCCTCGACCACCTCCGCCGTACCGCCGACCTGCGCCGCCGCCAGGTCGCGTCGGCCCGTTCGCGCACCCCGTACTGACGAAGGAGACACCATGACCCGCCACGTCCTCGCCCTGACCCTCGGCGACCCGGTCGGCATCGGCCCGGAGATCACCGCCGCGACCCTCGCCGACCCCGCCGTCGCCGGCGCTGCCGACCACCACGGCGTCGCCGTGGGTGACGCCGAGGCGCTGCGCCGCGGCGTGGCCGCGATGGGGCTCGATGTCGAGGTCCGGGTCGTCGACGGCTTCGACGTGGAGCCCGCGGACGGCTGCATCGACGTGTTCGACACCGGCGTGCTCGGCGACGACGTCCCGGCCTGGGGCGAGGTGGACAAGCGGGCCGGTGAGGCGGCGGTCGCGGCGATCGAGGTCGCCACGAAGGCGGCCATGGAGCAGCGCGTCGCGGGCATCGTCACCGGCCCGATCAACAAGGAGGCGATCTGGGCCGCCGGGTCCGAGCACCTCGGGCACACCGAGATGCTCGGTGCGCTCACCGGCGTGACCAAGCAGGACACGATGTTCGTGGTCCGCAACGCCGCGGCCGAGGGGCACCACCTCCGGATCTTCTTCACCACCCGGCACGTCTCGCTGCGCACCGCGCTCGACCAGATCACTGAGGAGAAGGTCCTCGACTCGATCCGGCAGGCGCACACCGCGCTGACGGTGTTCGGCGTCGAGAAGCCGCGGCTGGCGGTCGCCGCGATCAACCCGCACGGCGGCGAGAACGGCGCCTTCGGCGACGAGGAGATCGTGCACATCGGCCCGGCCTGCGATGCCGCCCGCGCGGACGGGCTCGACGTGAGCGGTCCGGTGCCCGCCGACTCCGTCTTCCACCAGGGGCTCGTCGGCCGGTACGACGGTGTGCTGTCGCACTTCCACGACCAGGGCCACATCCCGGCCAAGACGTTCGACTTCGACGGCACCATCTCCGTCACCGTCGGCCTCCCGATCCTGCGCACGTCCGTCGACCACGGCACCGCCTTCGACATCGCCGGGAGCGGCAAGGCCGGGCATGGCACGATGCTGTCCGCCTACCTGGCCGCGGTCGACTACGCGCCGTACGGCGACGCCATCCGGGCGACGTACGGGTCCTGAAAGAACGAGCCCCACCCATGAGCGACGCCAGCAGCCGGCGGGCCACCCGCGCTCGTCACGACGCGCTCGTCGTGCTGCTGCAGGACGGCGTCAACGGGGTCGACGCGCTCGCGGACCGGGTCGGGGTCTCGGCGTCCACCGTCCGACGCGACCTGGCCCGGCTCCAGCGAGAGGGCCGGATCGCCCGCACCTACGGCGGTGCGCTGGTCCGCGACGGCTTCACCGAGCGGTCGTTCGGCGAGAGCGCGCAGCTCAACCAGGCGGCCAAGGCGGCGATCGCCGACGCCGCTCTCGACCTGGTGCCCCCTGGCGGCACGGTGTTCCTCGACGCCGGCACGACCTGCCTGGCGCTCGCGCGCCGGCTCGTCGACCGTGGTCCGCTCACCGTCGTCACGCGCGGCCTCGAGGCGGCTCAGCTGCTCGTGCGGGGGGAGCAGGTGACCGTCACGCTGCTCGGCGGTGACGTCCGCCCGCTGAGCCACGGGCTTGTCGGCCCGCTCGCGACCCTCACCCTGCAACGCCTGACCGTCGACGTCGCCTTCCTCGGTGCCGACGCCGTCGACCCCGAGCGTGGTCTGGGCGAACCCACCGCCGAGGAGACCTACGTCAAGGAGGTCGCCGCGTCGCGGGCCACCGACGTCGTGATCCTTGCGGACGGCTCGAAGCTGGGCCCGGCGACGCTCCAGGCCTGGCTACCGCTGGAACCTGCGTGGACCGTCGTCACCGATGCGACGGCGTCAGTGGCTGCCGTCGAGCGGCTCCGGTCGGATGGTGTTCGGGTCGCCGTCAGCGACTGACGCTGTCCGGTTCGGACGCCGTACGGCTGATGCGTGAGGGCGGCGTCGATCTCGTGCTCCTCGACATGCACCTGCCCGACGTACACGGGCTGGAGCTGCTGCAGCGCTTCC
>NZ_SDPU01000017.1 GCF_004168035.1 Nocardioides iriomotensis
GATCGCGGTGACCTCGGCGCGCGACCTCGACGTGGTCCGGCGGGCGGTGTCGCAGGGGGTGGTGCAGTACCTGCTGAAGCCGTTCTCGTTCGCCGGGCTGCGCGGCAAGCTCGAGCAGTACGCCGCCTATCGCGCGCAGCTCGACGACGCCGGCGATGCGGTCGTGCAGGACGAGGTCGACGAGCTGCTCGGCCTGCTCCGCCCGCCGGGCGGCGCGACGTCGCTGCCCAAGGGGATGAGCGGCGAGACCCTGCGCCGCGTCACCGACCACCTGCGGGACGCCGGGGCCGCCTCCGCGAGCGAGGTGGCCGAGTCGACCGGCACGTCGCGGGTGACCGCGCGGCGCTACCTCGAGCACCTCGCGGAGACCGGGGTGGTCGAGCGA
>NZ_SDPU01000018.1 GCF_004168035.1 Nocardioides iriomotensis
ACCGACGTACCGGAGTGACGACCGGCACTCATGATGCGCAGTCTGCGCCAGTTAACGGGCCAGTAAAGGCTTGGTCGCGTCGGCACGACGATCTTCCGGCCTCCCGCTGCAGGCGAGTCAGGTCGCGGCGCACGGTGGACGCCGACACGCCCACCCGATCCGCGAGCGCGTCGACGCCGTTGACGCCGTCCTGCAGCAGCAGCGCGTCGTGACGGGCGCGGGTGGCCCGCCGGCTGCTGGCGTCGCTCATGGGTGGTGCCCGTCCTTCTCAGGACCCGTACGTCGCCCGGGGGTCCCGAGCGAGGCCCGGGCGAACCGACCGCCGAGGAGACCTACGTCAAGGAGGTCGCGGCCTCGCGCGCCGGAATCGTCGTCGTCCTGGCGGGCGGCTCGAAGCTCGGCCCGGCGACGCTGCCCGCCCGGCTACCGCTCGAGAGCGGTTGGACCGTGGTCACCGATGCGTCGGCGTCGAGTGTCGCCGTCGAGCGGCTCGGGTCCGGCGCGTCGGGTTGTCGTCACCGGCGCACCCGGTCGGAGTGGGCGCCCTCCGGTTGATGCGGGAGGGCGGCGTCGATCTCGTGCGGCCCGACATGCAGCTGCCCGACGTACAGCTGGAACTGGTGCGGCGCCGGCAGAACGGCCACCTCGTCGGCGGTTGTCTCGGGTCGTCGCGGGCGACCTCGACGCGGTGTGGCGGGCCACCGCGCTGGGGTGGATGCAGTACCTGCTCAAGCCATTCTCGTTCGAGGGGCAGCGCGGCAAGTTCGAGCAGTCCGCCGACCGCGCACAGGCGACTGCGCCGGCGAGGGGGTGCAGGACGAGATCGAGTACGGCTGGCCGCGGCGGGCTGATCGAGCAAGTCTTCGTTGCACCCGGCAGCGTCAGAGGAGTGGACGATCCCGACGCAGCCATTTGTCAGGGAAGAGCGGCGGCTCCGAGGCGGCGGCATTGGCGAACCACGGGCGGGGCGCCACGACTTCTGTAGGCCGTGAGGATGCGCCGACAAAAGCGGCCCACCACGAGAAAGAGCTGTTGCTGATCGCGCATGCGCGCGCCGAGGCCAGCGTGGACAGATCCTCCCACTCGTTTCCATCCTCGGCCGCGGACAGTGCGACGTTGGAGGGAAGGCCTCGCGAGGCCAGGAGGTCGAGGGCGGTGCTCGTGTCGTCGCTGACGACGCGCCAATCTGTGATGCCGAGGCGTTTGTGGCCGTCGCGGATCACGTCTACGAAGTAGTCCGGCGACGTAACGCCGTGATGGGCGTTCGCCCCGGTATTGGAGACGTAGTCGCCCAAGCGATAGTGGATGGCGCCATGATCGCCCGCCTGCGGACTGACCAGCCTCCGGTGTGCGGGGTTGGGGCTGTTGAGGAAGCGCGCGCGCAGTTCGGGCCACGCCTCCTCGACGTACGAGAGTCGCTGGAAGTAGCCGGCGAGCACGTGGGTTAGCCGTCCGACCCGGGCCAGGGCGTCATCGTCGGGACTGCGCTCGATGACCCGGTGGTTCATCAAGCGGTCACTGACTCGGCCCACCCGGGGCGTCGGTGCGCTAACGAGCTCGTCGCGGCGGAGGAGTCCCTCGAGCGCGAACGCACGCGGCGTCTCGCCGTCGACGGGGTTGGTGAGCCAATAGTCGGAGTAGTGGACGCGGCGGGGGAACCGGGACCTGACGACGATCCCAGCCGCGAGCTCGAACAACTGGTTGCCGAGACCACCCTGCAGGGGAATGGTGATCGCGGTTGCTGCCCGCGGCATCGGCAATCCCTCCGTCGTCACCATCGAGCTCCGGCTGTGTTCTGCGGAGTCTGTCACAGCGTCAGAACCATGAATGAGGGCCATGAAGAGCGGCCCCTACAATCGCGTGGTGTCGTCGATCGCTGTGTCCGTGGTCATCCCCAATTACAACAGAGGACATCTGATCCGCGCCGCCGTCGAGAGCGCCTTGTCATCCGGCGACGTGGCGGTCGAGGTGCTCGTCTGCGACGACGGCTCTACCGACGACTCGGAGTCCGTGGTGCGCGGCGTCGCCGACCCACGCGTCCGATGGCTGCCCGGAGCGCGTTCCGGTGGACCTGCCGTGCCGCGCAATCGTGGTGTCCGTGAAGCCAAGGGGGAGTGGGTCGCGTTCTTGGACAGCGACGACACTTGGCTGCCGGGCAAGCTCGACGCCCAGCTTCGCGAACTCCGCCGCACGGGCGACCGGGCCTGTTCCACCAACGCGTTTCGGTGCGTACCCGGCCAGTCGGGGTCCGCTGCGTTGCTGTACGACAGTCTGCCGTCAACGATCACGCTCGCCGACCAGCTGTCGACCAACTTCGTCATCACCAGCTCGATGGTGGCGTTGACCAGTGACCTCCGGCGGGTCGGCGGTTTCCCCGAAACATCCTCTCTTCAAGTCTACGAGGACTATGCGCTGTGGCTGCGCCTGGCACAGTTGGGGCCGATCCGCGCCCTGCCAACGCCGTACGTCCACTACCGGGACGACGTCGCGACCTCGATCCGAGGCGGAATGGCGCTCGAGTTGCGGTGCACTTTCAACGCACTGCGTGACTTTACGGCTTGGCGGCGCGCCCAGGACCCAGCCATCCGCGCTACGTGGCGAGAGCGCACCACGATGGCCAGGCAGGTTGCGGGTCTCGTCTCGGTGCGGGCGGTTGTGGCCCGGACAGTACGGTCGAGACAATGGAGGATGAGCTCCGCATGAGCCGGCGCGTCTGTGTATCCGCGGACCGCTCTGAGTTGGTGACCCGGCGATGAGCCCTCGTTGGATACGTCCACGCTTTGCGTCTGCGAACGCCGTCGGCCGCCTCGGAAGTCTCTCCGCGACCCTTGGCGTGGGAAGCGCCGTGCAGGTCCTCGGCGCCCTCGCGGGCTTCGTGACGCTCCCGGTCCTCGTGCACGCCCTTGGCGCCCCTGCCTTCGGGGTGCTTGTTGTTGTCGTCTCGCTCGCACCCTGGCTCACGGTCATCGACGGTGCGCTCTATCCCGCAACTCGCCTATTGGTGGGCGAGTCTCGAGAAGGGAGCGACGCGTATGTCGCCCCGCGACAACTGATGCGGTCAGCTCTCCGGCTCGCGCTCAGGATCGCGTGCATGAACCTCGCGACACTTGTCATCGCCGTCGTCGTCCTTCCACTGGTCGCGCTCTTCGGGTCGCAGGGTGTCGCCGACCGGGGGGAGCTCGTCGCGGCGATCCTGGCGTTTTCGCTGCCGATCGTGGCGAGCGGGCCAGGGGGTGTTTACCTCGGCGCTCTCGAGGGAGTGGGGCGGACGGTCGTCGCAGCCATTTTTGCGGGCCTCGGGCCGCTGGCGGCGCTTCCACTGACCCTCATTGCCACCTTCCTCAACGCAGATCTCGTGGTCCTCTGCGCCATTCAAGGCGTCGCTGTTGCATTACCCCGCACCTGTGCCTGGATCTACTGGCACCTGCGCCCGAGCCTGGATGTCTCAAGGGGTGCCACGTCCGGAGGGGGGCTGCGGTTGAGGCTGATCGGTCAGATGATCCTCTTGTCGACCGCGGTGCTCATCCAGACCGGCCTCGACCCGGTGATCGTTTCCAGCTTCTTGGGCGCTGAGGAGGCCGGTGTCTTCGGTGTTGCCAACCGCATCGTCAACGGCGCCCTGATTCCGCTCGTTGTGTTGTCGCCGCTTTTCGCCGCCAACCTAGCAGCGGCGCGCGCCTCCGGCTGGTCGCCGGACCGGAGCCGCGATCTCCGCCACCTCGTGCTGCAGGCTGGCGGGGCAGGTTTGCTGGTCGGAGCCTCAGTGTTATCGGTGGGACCGGTGCTCGCGCACATTCTCGGCGCCGGTCAGGTGGGGGTTCCGATCGACCTTTACGCTGCCGGTGCCGTATTCGTGTTTGCGACCTTTCTCAGCACACCTTTGTACCTGGCGTTCTCCGGACCGCGCGGCCTGCGCCGGTCGGTCCGCCTCAACATCGTCCTGGTCGTGCTGAACGTCTCCATTTCCCTCGTGCTCGTCAGAATCACAGGGGCCTCGGGTCCGCTGTGGGCGTCAGCGTTCGCGGGCCTCTGCGGGGCCGGCTACTGGTTGCTCATGTGGCGCCGCCATCCAGCTTGGTTGGGCGAGGTGCACGCACGAAGTGGACAATCAGATGCGGATCGAACTGCCGACAGCGCCGGTGAATGAACCGTGGTCGAGGGCCGTAGGTGACGTGTGCAGGCAACGGACGTCGCTGTTGCCAATGAATGCCGCGTTCATCAGCCAGTCCGCCGGCAGTAGTGCGCTCTGGGGCTCAAGCGTCACGTGATCGAACAAGGCGGCGATGGTGGTTGAACCGATGAGGTAAGCGCAAGTCGTATTCGTGGCTGGTCGACTCAGTTCGACCAACCCGTCGCTGATCCGTCGGCTCACACGCTCCGTCCGAAGGAGGCTCGTGCTGATACCCCCGGCGAGATCGGCGTAGACGCGTGCCAGGTCGCTGTCTCGGATGGCGGTCTCAAGAACGGTCCGGATACGTTCGTCGGAGTCAGGGCGGACTCGTGCGTCGTCCTCGAGCACGACGAGGACGTCGACGCGATCCTCCGCTGCGGCCCGCCACGCGAGTTGATGCTTAGAGCTGAGGGCTAGTTCAATGAAGGACCGCCGACCCGCCTTCGCCTGTTCCCGGGGTAGCGACAAAGCGGCCAGTCGGACGAGCAGTAGCCCGGCGCTAAGGAACCAACGCCTCCCGGCGCCGAGATGGTGGGCCCAGCGCCGTTCGAGCCGCCACTGCCGCACGCGGCGCGCAGCCACCTTCGCCGGAGGCAGCGAGCGCAGGGACGGCTGCCGGCCGATGTTACGAACCTCGACGTCACCGAACGCGCCAAGAGCCGTCGCGACAGTCGCGACCGTGTCGCGCACGGCGGCGAGGCGTCCCGGATCCCCATGATGGACTAGGACAAGGCGGATCCGTAGGGGCGCATCCGGCTCGTCGGTCGTCACCCTGACAGACTAACTGGCGTAATCGACCACAACGGCCGCAGGGAGGTGTGGAGTGCGAGTGCGCTGGGTGCTCGAGGACGCCGCCCGTCTCGGTGGTGTCGAGTCCGTCACGCGGACCTTGGTCGACGGGCTCCGGGCGCGGGGTCACGATGCCGCCGCCCTTTCCTGGTTCCCGGAGCCAGCCCCCTTTGCGGGCGGCAGACCGGTTCGTTGGCTCACCGCCAAGGTGCGCCGCGCACGCGCCCACGGCGCCGCCGCCGCCTCGATGGCGGACGAGCTACATCGTCAGCTGCTGGACACCCCCGAGCTCGTCGTCCTGCTGGACCCAGGATCGATGCCCGTCGCGAAGCACCTCCGCGGAGCGCCCCGCTGGGGGATCCACATGCACTGGTCGCCCGATCTCGTGCTGCGGCCGTGGCTGCACTTAGCGGGTGAAGGCGTACCGCCAGTGCTTCGACGGGTGGTGTCCTGGCGAATGCGGCAAGTGGCCAGGCGAAACCGACGAATCTTGAACCGCGCACCGTTCGTCGTCACGCTGACGCAGTCGCACACCAGGGCTCTGCACGAACTCGGCCCGAAGGTCCGCGAGGTGCCCAACCCGGCAGACCTTGCGGTCTCTCCACTTAGGGAGCCCAGCGCGACTCTTAGGGTCGTGTACCTGGGACGCATTTCCTACGAGAAGGGGCCTGATCTTTTCGTCAAGGCAGCGGCACACCTTAAGGATCATCCGGACCTGTCGTGGGTCATGGGGGGCGCCGGGCCGATGGATGGCCTGCTTCGTGACTGCGCCAACGAGATTGGCGCCCACATCGAGTTTCATGGCTGGGTGCGGGAGGCAAGAGCCCTACTCGAGTCTGCAGACGTCTTCGTGCTGCCGAGCCGGACGGAGGCGGTCCCGCTCGTTCTCGCCGAGGCGCTCGCTGCCGGCTGTCTCGTGGTCGCCGCAGACGCCGGTACCGGCGTCAGAGACGTGCTCTTGGAGGGTCGATTGGGCCGAATCGTGCCCGTCGACGACGTCGTCGCGTTGGCGGCCGCGATCGCTGACGCGGCAGCTGATCGACGATCCGGTCTAAGACCCGACGCGGCTGCCTTGCGCGAGCTGGTACAACGACACGATCCATTGAGGGTCTTGGGGCTGTGGGAGTCGACCGTCGCGGCGGTCGCGGGGAGCCCAGCTCCGCCGCGAAACGACTGCCTCCAGGCTGAGTGACGAAACAGTCGTTGCCGGGTAGCTGAATCAGCTCGGCGTCGTGGCGGATCGCTCATGACGCTTGCGGAGATCGAGCATGATGCAGCCGTATTCGACGTCGAAGCTCCGATGACCCTCCGCCGACCTAACGTCGACGTCGCGGACAACGTCTTCGGCATCGTTGACGATCGCGGCGGTCTTGATGTCGAACTGGTCCTCGACCAACTCGACCACGTGCGGCACCTCGAACAGTCTGTGCGCGTCAAATTCGATCCGCTGACGTCGGCTGATCGGAACGGAAAGATAGAACGTGCCGCCCGGTCGCACCATGCGCGCCAGGTTGTCGAACCCCTTGCGGTAGCCGTCGTAGTCGACTGGGTCGCCGTACCGACCGAGGCCGAAGTGCTCAAGCGTGTGAAGGCACGACAACGAGTCGGTGTAGTCGTCGAACTCCGGATCCGCGATCATGAGGTCCCGCTGAGTGAACGTGATGTTCTCCGCGGTCGTCGTGAGCGGCCGAATGTCGACGACCTCGATCGGCATGAACGCCGCGACGTGCGCGACGAAGCCGTCGACGCGGGAGCCCACGTCCACGTGACGCTCGGGTTTGGCTGCGTGAATCTGCTGGGCGACGAGGAGATCCTGGTGAAAGTACTGGCCCTTGGCGACGCCACTCACGTCGTACCTGTCGGACAGGCAGGGGTAGGCGTCACCCAATGGCCAGAGCGGGTCGTCTCCGGCCTGCGCCAAGAACGCCTTGCGGTTCTCCCGATACTTCTTGAGACCCCGCCCGCTGCTGTAGATCACGTAGGGCTCGATGCCTACGGCCTGCAGCGATCTCATCAACTTCATGGTCACCGATCCTGGCATAAGCGTCCGGCGTCGTTGCCCTTAGACCCGCTCAGCCGCTACGGCGCGCGCGGGCGGCGCTGCGGGCGCGGAGGCTCTGGTCCAGCTCCACCTTGCGGATCCGGACCGCGTCGGGGGTGACCTCGACGCACTCGTCCTCGCGGCAGAACTCGAGGCACTGCTCGAGGGAGAGCTTCTTGGGCGGGATCAGCTTCTCGAAGTTGTCGGCGGTGGAGGAGCGGACGTTGGTCTGCTTCTTCTCCTTGGTGATGTTGACGTCCATGTCGTCCTCACGGGAGTTCTCCCCGACGATCATGCCCTCGTAGACCTCGGTGGTCGGCTCGACGAACATGACCCCGCGCTCCTGCAGGTTCGTCATGGCGTACGACGTGGCCGCGCCCGCGCGGTCGGCGACGAGCGAGCCGGAGGCGCGGGAGCGGATCTCGCCGGCCCACGGCTCGTACTTCTCGAACACGTGGTGCGCGATGCCGGTGCCGCGGGTGTCGGTGAGGAACTCGGTGCGGAAGCCGATCAGGCCGCGGGCCGGCACGAGGAACTCCATGCGGACCCAGCCGGTGCCGTGGTTGGTCATCTGCTCCATGCGGCCCTTGCGGACGGCGAGGAGCTGGGTGATCGTGCCGAGGTATTCCTCGGGCGCGTCGATCGTCAGACGCTCGACCGGCTCGTGCACCTTGCCGTCGACCTCGCGGGTGACCACCTGCGGCCTGCCGACGGTCAGCTCATAGCCCTCGCGGCGCATCTGCTCGACCAGGATGGCCAGCGCGAGCTCGCCGCGGCCCTGGACCTCCCACGCGTCGGGGCGCTCGGTCGGCAGCACCTTGATCGACACGTTGCCGACCAGCTCGCTGTCGAGGCGGTCCTTCACCAGACGCGCGGTGACCTTGGTGCCCTTGGTCGGGCCGCGTCCGGCGAGCGGCGAGGTGTTGGTGCCGATGGTCATCGAGATGGCCGGCTCGTCGACGGTGATGAGCGGCAGCGCGACCGGGTTCTCCGGGTCGGCCAGCGTCTCGCCGATCATGATGTCCGGCATGCCGGCGATGGCGACGATGTCGCCCGGGCCGGCGGACTCGCCCGGCTTGCGCTCCAGCGCCTCGGTGACGAGCAGCTCGGTGACCTTGACGTTCTGCGTCGAGCCGTCGCGCTTCATCCACGCGACCTGCTGGCCCTTCTTGAGGGTGCCTTCCTTGACGCGCACCAGCGCGAGCCGGCCGAGGAACGGCGAGGAGTCGAGGTTGGTGACGTGGGCCTGGAGCGGCGCGCCGGCGTTGTACGTCGGGGCGGGGATGGTGTCGAGGATCGTCTTGAACAGCGGCTCGAGGTTGTCGCTGTCGGGCAGCCCGCCGTTCTCCGGCATCTCCAGCGACGCGCGGCCGGCCTTGGCGCTGGCGTACACAACCGGGAAGTCGAGGGCGTCGGCGCTGTGGCTGTCGTCGAGCAGGTCCATGAACAGCTCGTAGGTCTCGTCGACGACCTCGCTGATGCGGGCGTCGGAGCGGTCGACCTTGTTGACGACCAGCACGACCGGCAGGTCGGCGTTCAGCGCCTTGCGCAGCACGAAGCGCGTCTGCGGCAGCGGGCCCTCCGAGGCGTCGACCAGCAGCACGATGCCGTCGACCATCGAGAGGCCCCGCTCGACCTCGCCGCCGAAGTCCGCGTGGCCCGGGGTGTCGATGATGTTGATCGTCATCGGCTCGCCGCCGGCGGCCTCGCCGGTGTAGCGGATCGCGGTGTTCTTCGCGAGGATCGTGATGCCCTTCTCGCGCTCCAGGTCGCCGGAGTCCATCGCCCGCTCGTCGACGTGCTGGTGCTCGCCGAAGGCGCCGCCCTGCCAGAGCATGGCGTCGACCAGGGTGGTCTTGCCGTGGTCGACGTGCGCGACGATCGCGACGTTGCGCAGGTCGTTGCGGCGGGAGTTCTCGGGCATGGCTCTGCTTTCGGGCGGAGGGCGGGTTGTCGGGCTCGACCGGCACGCGCGCTGCGCGCACGCCAGAAGCCGCAGGCGAGTCTACCCGCGCAGCTCGACCACGATTCGCACCGGAGCCTGCCCGGCCGCCTGCCGGCCCCACGCCGCGGCGACGTCGTCGAGGGGCACCACCTCGTGGTCGACGTGCAGCCGCCCCGCGGCGGCATGGCCGAGCAGGGTGCGCAGCGTCTCGGCCTTCTGTCCCACCGATACCGCGTTGTTGGTGTAGCCGAGCACCGCCGCGGTCCGGCTGCGCAGGTCGGCGGACACGACCTCCAGGCCGGGCGCCGCCGAGCTGCCCAGGTTGACCAGACGGCCGTGCTCGCCGAGCAACCTCACCCCGGCGGAGCCGGGCACGCCCGCCAGCGGGTCGAGCACGACGTCGACCGGCCCGTCGGCGACCTCGCGCACCCGCGCCACGACGTCGGCGACGGAGTCACCGTCCTCGAGCGCCACCACCGCGTCGGCCCCGGCCTGCCGGGCGCGGGCGCGCGCTCCGGCCGAGCGTGCCGCCGCGAGGACGCGGCGGGCGCCGAGCAGCCGGGCAGCCTGCACCCCGACCTGGCCGACGACCCCGCCGGCGCCGAGGACGAGCACCTGCTCGCCCTCCTGGAGCTCGGCCCGTGCCGCGAGCGCCAGCCAGGCCGCCACCCCGGACAGACCGATCGCGGCGACGTGCTCCGCGGGCACGTCGTGGTCACCGAGGTCGACGAGGTCCGCCGCCGGGCGGTGCACCGTCGTCGCGAGCGCCCCGTCGCCGGGCTGCATGCCAGCGTCGGTGGGGAACCAGACCCGCGAGCCGGGCTTCAGCGTGGGGTGGGCCACGACCTCGCCGACGCCTTGCACGCCGGGGACATAGGGCAGCGCGGGCGGTCCGAAGTACGACGTACCGCCGGCGCAGAGCAGGTCCAGCGGCGTCAGCGGCACGGCGGTCACCCGGACGACCGCGTCGCCCGTCCCGACGGGGTCGGCGCGTTCCTCGACGGCGGGCGCATCGCCGTGGGCCCGCAGCACGGCCGCGCGGACGGGCCCGGTCACGTCGCGATGTCCGGGTAGGGGAGCGAGAAGTGCTCGAGCGCCTTGGCGTAGGCGAGCTGGAAGCCGAGCGGCTCGTCGTGGTCGCGCTCGAACATCGCGATGAACAGCGTGAGCGTCAGGAACGGGTGCGCGCCCATCGAGAACAGCGTCGGGTAGTCGTGCGTGGCCAGGGCCTCGCGCTCGGCGTCGTCGAACCGCAGCCACGTGCTGCGCTCGTCGACGTGGCAGTTGAGGATCACGTTGGCGCGCTCGGCCTCCCACCACTCGACGGTGCCGCGCGGGTCGGTGCGGTAGCGCTCGACCAGGTCGGGGTCGCGGTCGACGGTGAAGAGGAACTTGTCCAGCAGGTACTTGCTCATGAGGCCGGCACTCCCTTCGGGTACCAGGTGAAGTACGCCTCCATCGTGTGGAACAGGTCGAGCGAGTCGACGTGGTCGGCCTGCTGGCCGTCGCCGGCGGCGCCCATCATCAGCATGAAGTCCATGAAGCCGTGCGTGGCGTTGCCGGGCGTGTGCAGGCTGTCGAGCGTGACCTCGGCGAGGCAGCCCTCCACGTCGCCGCGGGCGATCCAGTCGACGGCCTTCCGGTCGAACTCCGGGTCGGGCCCGTGCGGGCCGAACTGGCGCGGCCCGCCGAGCTCGAGCGACAGGTGGCCGGTGCCGATGATCGCGACCCGCTGGTCGGACGGCCAGGACTCGACCATCGCCCGGATCTGCCGGCCGAGCGCGACGAAGCGCTTCGGCTGCGGGAGCGGCGGCGCGAAGATGTTGGTGTAGATCGGCACGATCGGCAGGTCGGCGCCGGGGCGCAGCGTGATGATCGGGCAGGTGATGCTGTGGTCGATCCGGAGCTCGTTGCTGAACGCCAGGTCGAAGCCGGCGTCGAGCCCCTCGCGCAGGATGTGCTCCGAGAGCGCCTCCTCGCCGGCGAGGTGGAACCGCGGCAGGCCGAACTCGCGCTCCTCGTTGTACCAGTTGGCGTCGTACGCCGGAGCCTTGCCGACGAGGAACTGCGGCATGTTGTCCAGCCAGAGCTGGTGGAAGTGGTCGCTGCCGACCATGACGAGCACGTCCGGGCGTGCCCGGGTGAGCGTCTCGCGGAACCGCTCGATCTTCTCGACCCAGGCGTCCGCGAACGGTGGCCGGTCGACGCCGGTCGCCGTGCTGGCGCGGTAGTAGAACGGGTGGTGCGTGGACGCGATGACCGCGACGACCTCCGCCATGTGTCCCCTCCCTCTCGGTCCGTCCCCTCGGGGCTCAGCCTTCGCTCTCGGCGTCGAGGTACGTCGACGCCCGGTCCACGTGCAGGTAGATGTCGCGGGCCAGCGGATGCACCTGCTCCTCCGCGATCTGGCCCAGGAGTCCCGCCGTCCGCGCCAGCAGCGCGACGCCGCGCAGCAGCGCGGGCGGCAGGTCGAGGTCGGCGAGCGCGGCGCCACAGACGCCGGCACCGTTGAGCGGCAGCCGACGACCCAGCACCTGCTCGTGCACCCGGCCGATCGCCGCGAACAGCCGCAGGTGCGGGCCGAGCAGGCCCTCCTCCTGCGCGATCGCGAACAACCGGGGCGTGCGCGGGTCGCGGTCCTTGTGCACCGGGTGCCCCAAGCCGGGGACGAACCGTCCCGCCTCGCGCTGGGCGCGGACCGCGGCCAGGGCCAGCTCGTCCCAGGCCCCGTCGGGGGCGTCGTCCGCGGGTCGGTCCTCCGCGTGCTCGGCGAGGACGTCGGCCAGGAACCGGCCGCAGTCCTCGGTGACGCCGAGGAATCGCGAGCCGCCACCGAGCAGCCCGGAGGCGATCGCGCCCTGCAGGGAGTCGGGCGCGGAGAGCCACGTCATGCGGGCCGCGATCGCGGTCGGCGTGAAGCCGTGGTCGGCGAGCGCGACCAGCACGGCCTCGAAGACGCGGACCTCGCCCTTGGTGGGTCGCCGGCGCGCGAGCAGCCAGAACGCCAGCTCGCCGAAGCCGACGCTGCCCATCAGGTCCTCGGCGAGGTCGTGGCCGAACAGCGAGATGGTCTCGGGCGTCGAGGCGCCCAGGGACGTGGGGTAGGCGTGCTCGGTCACGGCAGCTCCTCGCGCGGGGCGGCGAGCCAGGCGCGGACGTCGTCGCCGTGCTCGTCGAGCAGCGGCGGTGCGGAGTGGTAGCTGGTCGGGGTCTCGGAGAACGTCACCGGGTTGCGCACGCTGGGGATGACCCGGTCACCCGTGCCGACCTCGACGACCGGGTCGAGGCCGAGCTCGGTCGCGAAGGCCACGCCTTCGGCCACGGTGTTGATCGGCCCGCAGGGGACGCCCGCGTCGATCAGCTCGCGGAACCACTCGTCGCGGTTGCGGGTGGCCAGCCGCTCGACGAGGAGCGGGCGCAGAGCCTCGCGGTTGGCGGTGCGGTCCTGGTTGGTGGCGAACCGCTCGTCCTCGGCCACCTCGGGGATGCCGAGCACCCGGCACAGCCGCGCGAACTGGTTGTCGTTGCCGGAGGTGACGATCAGCTCGCCGTCGGCGGTGGGCAGCGGCTCGTAGGGGAACAGGCTCGGGTGCGAGTTGCCCATCCGGGTCGGCACGGTGCCGCCGGCGACGTACGCGCTGGCCTGGTTGACCAGGCCCGACAGGGCGGTCGACAGCAGGTTGACCTCGACGTGCTGGCCGCGTCCGGACACGTGCCGGTGCCGCAGCGCCGCGAGCACGCCGATGGTGGCCTGCATCCCCGACATCACGTCGAAGATCGAGATCCCGGCGCGGTACGGCGGGCCGTCGGGGGAGCCGGTGAGGCTCATCAGCCCCGAGATCGCCTGCACCATGAGGTCGTAGCCCGGCAGTGCGGCGCCGCCACCGGATCCGAAGCCCGTGATGGAGGCGTAGACGACGCTCGGGTTGGTGGCGCTCACGGCGGCGTAGTCGAGGCCGTACTTGGCCAGCCCGCCCGGCTTGAAGTTCTCGAGCACGACGTCGGCCCGGGCCGCGAGCTCGCGCGCGAGCTCGTTGTCGTGAGCGTCGCGCAGGTCGAGCGCGACCGACCGCTTGTTGCGGTTGACGCCGAGGTAGTAGGTCGACTCGCCGTCACGCACGGGCGGCACCCAGGTGCGGGTGTCGTCGCCGCCCGGGCTCTCGACCTTGACCACGTCGGCGCCCATGTCCGCCATCAGCATGCTGGCGTAGGGCCCCGCGAGGATGCGGGAGAAGTCGGCGACGAGCACCCCGGCCAGGGGACCTTCCGACATCCGGGCGACCTCCTCGTGGTCGGGCGCTGACCGTTCTGCGGACAACTGTCCGTCGCGAGTCTTCTCCGCGCCCGGAGGGGTGTCAAGGGTGGGTCAGGCGGAGCCGGCGACCGCGGTGGGCAGCGTGTCGAGGAGCGCGAAGTCGGCGCTGATCGCGCTCGCGGTGTGCAGCAGGCGCGGGAGGTGCTCGTCGAGCAGCACCTCGACGGGCGTCTCGGCGGCGTGCACGGTCACGTTGACGGCGGCCACCACGCGCCCGGCGCCGTCGCGCAGCGGCGCGGCGATCGAGCGGATCCCGCCGGCGAGCTGCTGGTCGGTCAGGGCCCAGCCGCGGGCGCGCACCTCGCGCAGCCCCTCGTCGATCGCGGCGCGGTCCGGCTGTGCCTTGGGCGTGATCCCCGAACGGCTCGGGTGGGCCAGGGTCGCGTCGAGCTCCTCGGGGGTGAGCCCGGCCAGGAGCACCTTGCCGAGAGACGTGACAGGAGCGGGGAAACGCGTCCCGATGGACACGGCGAAGGTGATGATCTTCGGCACCGCCACCCGGGCGACGTACACGATGTCGGACCCGTCGAGCTGGGCGATCGAGGACGACTCGTGGGTCTGTCCGACGAGTCGCTCGAGGTGCGGACGGGCGACGTCCCAGAGCCCGGTGGACTGGACGTAGGTGGTGCCGAGATCGAGCACGCGTGGCGTGAGCGTGTAGCCGCCGGCGGTGCTGCGGGCGTAGCCGAGCCCCTCGAGGGTGACCAGGATCCGGCGGACCGTGGGGCGCGCGAGGCCGGTCGTCGCGGCGAGCTCGCTCAGCGTCATGGCGGGTCGGCCGGGGCCGAACGCCGTGATCACGTCGAACCCGCGCGCGATCGCCTCGATGAAGTCCGGGTCGGCGTCGCGGCGGGGCATGCCAGGAGGGTAGCCCACCCTTGACAGGGTGAGCGCCGTCACATCATCGTGAAGTCGTTCGCTGTCCGGACAAGTGTCCGGACATGGCCCGGGCGTGGGGAGCGCTCCCGGAGGAGGGGTGGTCGTGATGGCGGAGCAGGTGGCGGCGGGGCGTCCGGTGGTCCTGCGGGGCGGGACCGTGCTGCCGATGGACGGCACGCGCAGCGTGCTGACCGACACCGACGTGCTGGTGGTCGGCCAGCGCATCGAGGCGGTGGGACCGCGGCTGGCCGCCCCCGACGACGCGTTGGAGATCGACGCGTCCGGCGGCATCGTGATGCCGGGGATGGTCGACACGCACCGGCACATGTGGCAGACCGCCATGCGGGCGTACGGCGCCGACTGGACCCTGACCCAGTACTTCGTCTGGTACTACCTCGAGCACGGCAAGGCCTTCCGTCCCGAGGACATCTACGCCGGCAACCTGCTCTCCGCGGTGGACGCGCTCGACGCGGGCGTGACCACGACGGTCGACTGGTCGCACGGCCTGCAGACCGCGCAGCACGCGGACGCCGCCGTCGATGCGCTCGAGTCCGTGCCCGGACGGTTCGTGCTCGCCTACGGCAACATCCAGGCCGGTCCCTGGGAGTGGTCGACGAGCTCGGCCTTCCGGGACTTCGTCGAGCGCCGGATGAAGCGCACCGACATGCTCGGCTTCCAGATGGCGTTCGACGTGACCGGCGACCCGTCCTTCCCGGAGAAGGCCGCGTTCGAGGTGGCGCGCGACCTCGACGTCGCGGTCACCACGCACGCAGGCGTGTGGGGCGCGACCAACGACGACGGCATCCGGCTCATGCACGAGCACGGCTTCATGGACCCGCGCAACATCTACGTCCACGCCGCGACGCTCTCGGGCGACTCCTACCAGCGCATCGCGGCCAGCGGCGGCACCGTCTCGGTCGCCACCGAGAGCGAGCAGAGCTGCGGCCAGGGCTACCCGCCCACCTGGGTGCTGCGCGAGCACGACATCAAGGTGGCGATGTCGATGGACACGAGTGTCTGGCAGAGCGGTGACCTGTTCTCCGCCATGCGCGCGACGCTCGGCGCGGACCGGTCGCGGGAGCACCTCGAGGCGCACGCCCACGGTGACACGGTGACCAACTGCCACCTGCGCGCCGACCAGGTCGTCGAGTGGGCGACCCGAGGCGGGGCCGAGGCGCTGGGGCTGGGTGACGTCGTCGGCAGCCTCGAGGCCGGCAAGAAGGCCGACGTGGTGCTGATCAAGAACGACCGGTCGCCGGTGATGTTCCCGATCATCAACCCCTACGGCCACGTCGCGCTGCAGGCCCAGCGCGGTGACGTGCACACCGTCCTCGTCGACGGCCGTGTGGTGAAGCACGACGGTGCGCTGGTCGACGTCGACCTCGCCTCCGTCCGCCGTACCGTCGAGGCGACCGTGGACCACCTGCGCGGCGCCCTCGGCGAGGAGGCGTGGGTGGCGGGCATGCACCCCGAGATCCCCGAGAGCAAGGTCCTCGACAACCCCTACCAGTACACCGAGTACCGCAGCGACAGCACGCACAAGGTCTGAGCGGGGGCTCGTACCGTGGCGGCATGAGCAACGCCGCCCTCGTCGATCTGCTGCGCGAGGCGACCCGCGTCGTCGGCTTCACCGGCGCGGGCGTGTCCACCGAGTCCGGGATCCCCGACTTCCGCTCACCCGGCGGCGTGTGGAGCCGCTTCGACCCGTTGGACTTCACGTTCAGCCGGTACGTCGGGTCGGCGGAGGTGCGCGCCCGGTCCTGGGAGATGCGGCGGGAGTTCTTCGCGACCCCGTTCGAGCCCAACCCGGCGCACCACGCGTTCGCGGCCCTGGAGGCAGCGGGACGCTGCCGTGGTGTGGTCACGCAGAACATCGACGGGCTGCACCAGGCCGCCGGGTCCCGCGAGGTGGTCGAGCTGCACGGCACCGCGACCGAGGTGATGTGCATCGGCCACGCGCCCGCGATGGGCACGCCCGACGGCTGCGGCTTCCGGCAGACCAACGCGTGGGCCCTCGCGCAGGTCGACGCCGGCGACCCCGACCCGGCCTGCCCGCTGTGCGGCGGGCTGGTGAAGTCGGCGACGGTGTCGTTCGAGCAGGTGCTGTTCCCGGGCGTCGTCGAGCGCGCCTACGGCCTCGCCGCCACCTGCGACCTGATGATCGCGGCCGGCTCGTCGCTGCAGGTCTACCCGGCCGCCGGGCTTCCCGAGGTCGCGGTCGGGCACGGCGCGCGGCTCGTGATCGTCAACGACGAGGAGACGCCGCTGGACGACCTGGCGACGGTAGTCGTACGAGGGAACGCGGGGGAGACGCTCGGCCCCGCGGTCGCGGAGGTCCTGGGCAACGGACGGGCGGCGCGGCTAGGTTGACCCTATGGTCGACTCCGGGACAACCATCACGTCCGTTCGTCAGGTCCTTGATCACCCACCGCTGATTCACGGATGGGACCCAGGGGAGGGTGTGATCACGCACGGCCTCATCCGGCCGGCGCTCGAGTTCATCGAGTCGACCGTGCAGCCCGGGTGGCGCACACTCGAGACTGGGTCGGGCCTGAGCACGATCGCGTTCGCCATGACGGGCTCGGACCATCTCGTCATCGTGCCGAACGCCGAGGAGGAGCAGCGGATCCGGGCGTTCTGTGCGGACAACGGTGTCGATACGACGCAGGTGCGCTTCGTCATCGACTTCTCGGAGCGCGCGTTGCCGACTCTGGACGTCGGCGAGATCGACTGCTACCTCATCGATGGGTCGCACTCGTTCCCCCAGGTGTTCATCGACTGGTTCTACGTCCGAACGAACCTTCGGGTGGGCGGGTGGCTGATCGTCGACGACGTGCACGTCTGGACGGGGCGTGTTCTCCGTGACTTCCTCAAGGCAGAGCCGGGCTGGGAGGTGGTTCACCAGTGGTCCGGCCGAACCGTGGCCTTCCGTAAGACAGCCGAGAACGCCGATCGTGACTGGTCCGAGCAGCGCTTTGTCGAGCGGCGCACCCGGGCCGAGACGATCGGCCGCGTGCGTATGGCGGCGGCACTCGCACGCGAAGGCGAGTTCACCGAGATCCTGAAGCGAACGCGGGCGTTGCTCCCCGGCGGGCAGCGGGACGCCTGACTGTCAGGCCAGCGCGCGGTCGAGGACCGCCTGGACGTGCAGCGTCGTGCACGGGAACACCGGCAGGTCCGAGTCGGCCTGCTTCACGAGCAGCTCCAGCTCGGTGCAACCGAGGATGACGCCCTGCGCGCCGGCGTCCCAGAGCTCGTCGATGAGCTCGACGACCGTGGCGCGGCTCTTGTCGAGCACCTTGCCGTGCACGAGCTCGTCGTACACGATCCGGTTGACCGTCTCGTGGTGCCGCTCCTCGGGCACGACCACCTCGACGCCGTGGGAGGCGATCCGGTCGGTGAAGAACGACCGGCTCATCGTGAACGCCGTGCCGATCAGCCCGACCTTGGTCAGCCCCTGCGCCTTGGCGGCCTCGGCGACCACGTCGCCCAGGTGCACGAACGGCACGTCGACCGCGGCCTCGACCTGGTCGGCCACGACGTGGAACGACGTGGTGCACATCAGCACCAGGTCGGCGCCCGCGGCCTGCACGCCACGCGCGGCCTGCGCCAGCAGCGCGCCGGCCTCGTCCCAGTCGTCGCGGCGCTGCAGCTCGGTCAGCTCCGCGAACTCGATCGACGACAGCACGACCTTGGCGGAGTGCAGGCCGCCCAGCCGGTCCTCGATGCCCGTGTTGAGCAGCCGGTAGTACTCCAGGCTGCTCTCCCAGCTCATGCCTCCGACGAGGCCGATGGTCAGCACGCGCCGATCCTCGCACAGCATGTTCCTTTACTTCTGTCGGTGGCCTCCGCGAGGCTCCTCGCATGGCCTCGCGCACCCGCCGCCCCGTCGTCCGCTGCTCCTTCCTCCCGCCGTACCTCCTCGAGCGGGTGGCCGCCATGCACCCCGACGACGCGGTCGGCGGCTGCTGCCGCGGCACGCTGGCGATCGACGCCGAGCTACGCGAGCGACGCCACCTCGTCGCCCTCTCGGGGCGGCCCGCGACGGCCGCCCCGATGGTCCCGGTCGACGGCGCCTTCGCCGTGTTCAGCGCCGGCAACGGCACCACCCTGCCGGGACAGCAGGTGCGCGGCGCGGCCGAGGACGAGACCGGCGACGCCGCCGTCGACGAGGCATGGGCGGGGGTCAAGGAGTCGCTGGCGCTGTTCGCCGAGGAGTACTCCCGCTCGTCGTACGACGACCGCGGCGCTCCCGTCGTCGCCACCGTCCACTACGGCCGCAGCTACAACAACGCGTTCTGGGACGGCCAGCAGCTCGTGTTCGGCGACGGCGACGGCAAGGTGTTCACGCGGTTCACCAAGCCCATCGACGTGCTGGGGCACGAGTTCACCCACGCCGTCACCGAGCACACCGCCGGCCTCGTCTACCAGGGCCAGCCCGGCGCGCTCAACGAGTCGGTCTCCGACGTGTTCGCCGCGTGCCTCAAGCAGAGGCTGCTCGGGCAGACTTCCCAGGCCGCGGAGTGGCTGATCGGCGAAGGCCTGTTCCTCCCGTCCGTGCAGGGCGACGCGCTGAGGTCGATGAAGGAGCCGGGCACGGCCTACGACGACCCGGTCCTCGGGAAGGACCCGCAGGTCGGCTCGATGGCCGACTACGTCGAGACCAACCAGGACAACGGCGGCGTCCACATCAACTCCGGCATCCCCAACCGCGCCTTCCACCTCGCCGCCGTCGCGCTCGGCGGCAACGCCTGGGAGGCCGCCGGCCAGGTCTGGTACGCCGCCCTCACCTCGGGCCTGAGGCCCGACACCGACTTCGCCACGTTCGCCGACGCCACCGTGACCGCGGCGGCCCAGGTGTCCGACGAGGCGCGCGCCGCCGTCGCCGGCGCCTGGACGGAGGTGGGTGTCCCGGTCGGAGCCCTCGTCCCCGGAGGCGCCGGATCCGGGACGTCGCCCTCGTCCCCGCCCGCTGATGGCGGAGGACTCGTCGTCGTCACGCGCAGCGGCGGGATCGTGGGCCGCACGGAGCAGGCCGAGGCGCATCTCGGCGACGACCCGCGCAGTGCCGACCTCGAGCGGCTGCTGTCGCGGATCGACCTGCAGCAGCTCGCGGGAGCGCCCGGTTCACCGGCGCAGCCCGACCGCTACGTCTACACGTTCGCGGTCGACGGCCGCGAGGTGATGCTCGGCGAGCAGGACCTGACGCCCGAGCTGGCCGAGCTGGCGACGCTGCTCCTCGACCGCTGACTCGCGGGAGCCTGGGTCAGCGGGCGGCGCGACGGCCGCGCACCGGAGGCTCCGGTTCGCCGCCGGAGACGGGGTCGGCCCCGGCGGTCCGCCCCAGGCCGATGGCGCCGGCCACGATCAGCACCACGCCGGCCAGCACCACCAGGACGTAGGTCGTGCCGAGCGCTTCGACCGACAGCCAGATCATGTAGCCGAGCGCCGGCGTGGCCACCGCGACGATCGCCCGCAGCCACACCGGGGCGGTCGAGACCAGGGCGTACCCGGCGAACGCGAGCGCGAGCAGCATGAGGGCCAGGCCGGCCAGGTAGGAGTACGGCTCCGGCTCGTCGCCCCAGCCCAGGACGGCCGACGCGACCCACGTCAGACCGCCGACGACCGCCACGAGAGACGCCCACTTGCTCGATCGCATGGGCGTAGTGTGCCCCGTCACGCTCCGCTTGGCAGCACCAGGCTGGACCGGCCGCCCGGACGGACCTCTCGGACAAGCCGGACAGGCCCCGGGCGATGATGGGGACATGTCGACTCCCACCGCCGTCGTGACCGGAGCCAGCAGCGGCATCGGTGCCGCCACCGCCCGCCGCCTGGCCGCCGAGGGCTTCCACGTCTGGTGCGCCGCCCGGCGCGAGGACCGGATCCAGGGCCTCGCCGCCGAGATCGGGGGTACGGCGATCCGCTGCGACGTCACCGACGAGGCCCAGGTCGCGGCGCTCGCGGAGGCGGTCGGCCCGCGGCTCGACGTGCTGGTCAACAACGCCGGCGGCGCGTTCGGTGCCGACCCCGTCGCGACGGCCGACGCCGACCAGTGGCGCCGCATGTACGAGGTCAACGTCATCGGCCTCATGCAGGTCACCAAGGCGCTGCTGCCCGCGCTGATCGCGTCGGGCGCCGGCGTGATCGTCAACGTCGGGTCGACGGCCGGGCGGATCGCCTACGAGGGCGGCGCCGGCTACACGGCCGCCAAGCACGGCACCCAGGTGGTCACCGAGACGCTCCGGCTCGAGCTGTGGGACCAGCCGGTGCGGATCAGCGAGATCGCGCCCGGCATGGTGAAGACGGAGGAGTTCGCGTCGGTCCGCTTCGACGGGGACGAGGACAAGGCGGAGGCGGTGTACGCCGGGGTGGCGGAGCCGCTGGTCGCCGAGGACATCGCCGACGCGATCGGCTGGGTGGTCACCCGGCCGCCGCACGTCAACGTGGACGAGCTGGTGATCCGGCCGCGCGCCCAGGCGGCGCAGCACAAGGTGCACCGCGTCTTCGACTGACCGCACCGCGGACCGCGCCATCGGCGGCGTGGGTGGTCCAACGCACATTGGCATAGGTAAGGCTTACCTAATACCATCCTGCGGTGACGACCCTCCCCGCCGCGCCCGCGGTCCCGCGCGCGCCCGAGCAGACCGGCCGCTTCTGGGCCGACCTGCGTCGTCACGGGCACCACCCCGCCGTCGTCACCGACGCCGCCGACGGGGGCACGCTCAGCTACGCCGACCTCGCCGACCGGGTCGACGCGCTCGCCGACCGGCTCGGCCCCACGCGACGGCTGGTGCTGCTGGCGGGCGGCAACGACCTCGACACGCTGGTCGGCTACGTCGCCGCCCTGGCCGGCGGCCACCCCGTGCTGCTGCTTCCCGGCGACAACGCCGGCCACGTCGACGCGGTGGTCGCCGCCTACGACCCCGACGTCGTCCTCGACGGTGACGGCCTCCACGAGCGCCGCCCCGGCACCCGGCACGACCTGCACCCCGACCTCGCGCTGCTGCTGTCCACCTCGGGATCCACCGGCAGCCCCAAGCTGGTGCGCCTCTCGCACACCAACCTGGCCAGCAACGCCGGCGCGATCGCGTCGTACCTCGGCATCCGGCGCACCGACGTCGCCGCGACCACTCTGCCGCTGCACTACTGCTACGGCCTGAGCGTGGTGAACAGCCATCTCGCCGCGGGCGCCACGCTCTTCCTCACCGACCTGTCCGTGGTCGACGCCTGCTTCTGGGAGGCGGTCCGGGCGCACCGGGTCTCCTCGTTCGCCGGGGTGCCCTACACCTTCGACTTGCTCGACCGCGTCGGCTTCGCCGGGATGGACCTGCCCTCGCTGCGCTACGTCACGCAGGCGGGTGGCCGGCTCGCCCCCGAGCGCGTCCGCGCGTACGCCGAGGCCGGCCAGGAGCGCGGCTGGGACCTCTTCGTCATGTACGGCCAGACCGAGGCCACCGCCCGGATGGCCTACCTGCCGCCCGACCTCGCCGTCGCCTCAGCCGGCGCGATCGGCGTCCCGGTGCCGGGCGGCTCGTTCCGGCTCGAGCCCGTCCCGGAGCGGCCACTGAGCGCCCGCGACGGCGACCTCACCGTCGGCGAGCTCGTCTACCGCGGCGACAACGTCATGCTCGGCTACGCCACCGGCCCGGGCGACCTCGCGCGCGGGCGCGAGGTGCACGAGCTGCGCACCGGCGACGTCGCGCGTCGCCGCCCCGACGGGATGCTCGAGGTCGTCGGCCGGCGCAGCCGGTTCGCCAAGGTGTTCGGCGTCCGCGTCGACCTCGACGAGGTCGAGCGCCTGTACGGCGACCGCGGGCACGTGGTCCACGTCGCCGACCTCGGCGACCGGCTGCTGCTCGGGGTGGACGCGTCGGCGCGGCCGGCCGACCCCGAGGAGCTGCGGGCGGTCGCCAAGGAGGCCGTCGGCCTGCCGCGCACGGCCGTGGACGTGCTGGCGCTGCCCGAGGTGCCGCGCCTGCCGTCGGGCAAGACCGACTACCGCACGCTCGTCGCCCTCGCCGGCAGCGGGGCCCGCGCCGCCACGACGGCGGACCCGGCCGCACCGGGCGGAGGCCGGGACGACCGGAGCGCCGCGCTGCGCGCCGCCCTGGCGGAGGTGCTCGGCCGCGACGTCACCGACGCCGACACCTTCGTCGGCCTCGGCGGCGACTCGCTGTCCTACGTCGAGGCCTCGATCCGTGTCGAAGCCGCCCTCGGCACGCTGCCGGCCGGCTGGCACACCACGCCCGTCGGCGAGCTCGCCGGCCGACCGGCGACGCCGGCCCGCCGCGGCCGCACGTTGGAGACCAACGTGCTCCTGCGGGCGCTGGCGATCGTGATGATCGTCGGCACCCACGCCAACCTCTTCGTCGCCGTCGGCGGCGCGCACGTCCTGCTCGCCGTGGCCGGCTTCAACTTCGGCCGCTTCCACCTCACCGACGCCCCGCGCCGCGAGCGCGTCCGGCACGTCCTCGGCAGCGTCGCCCGGATCGCCGTACCCGCGGCCGTGTGGCTCGCCGGCGTCGCCCTGCTGACCGGCGACATCGGCTGGCGCAACGTGCTCCTGCTCAACGGGGTGCTCGGCCCGACGTCCTGGACGGAGCCGGCCTGGTGGTATTGGTTCGTCGAGGTGCTCGTCTGGACCCTCGTCGCGCTCGCCGGCTGCCTCGCAGTGCCGTGGTTCGACGGGGTCGAGCGGCGGTGGTCCTTCTGGCTGCCGTTCGGCCTCGCCCTGGCCGGGCTGCTCACGCGGTACGACGTCGTCGAGCTCTCCGCCGGTGACGAGATCCACCGCGGCACCGTGGTTTTCTGGCTGTTCGCGCTCGGCTGGGCCACCGTCAAGGCGACCCGGCTGCGGCACCGCCTGCTCGTCTCGGCGGTCGCGGTCGCCAGCGTGCCGGGCTTCTTCGAGGACGGCCCGCGCGAGGCGGTCGTCGTCGCCGGCGTGCTGCTGCTCGTGTGGCTCTCGTCGGTCCGGGTGCCCGACGTCGTCGCGCGTGCGGCGGCGGTCCTGGCGTCGGCGTCGCTGTACATCTACCTCGCGCACTGGCAGGTCTACCCGCACCTCGAGGACGACGCCCCCCTGCTCGCGACGCTGCTGAGCCTGCTGGCCGGGATCGTGTTCTGGAAGGTCGCCTCGCGCGCCGGCAACCTGCTCGGCACGCACGCGGGCCCCCGGCCGAAGCCGAGGGCCCGCGCGTCCCAGGTCTGAGAGCTCAGGGGCGGCGCTCGCCGCCCTGGGCGCGGCCGCCGCTGGCGGCATCGGCGGTCGCCCCGCCCTGCGCGCCGGCAGCAGCGTCGTCGGAGTCCTCGGTCCCGTCGGCCTCGTCCGACGTCTCGGCGTCGGTGTCCTCGTCCGTGGTGGTCTCGTCGGCGTCGTCGGCCTCGTCACCGCTGCCGGCGTGCGCACGACGTTCGGTGCTCCGGCCCTCGGAGGCCAGGCCCGAGATCTCGGCGCCCTTGTCGGCGCCCTCGGCCTCGGTGCTGCGCGCGGTCTCCGAGACGGTCTGGCCGTGCTCGGACGCCTCCGGCAGCTCCTTCTCGGTGCTCTCCGCGGTTCCGGCAGGCTCCGTGGTCTCCTCGGCCTCGGTCTCGGTCACGTCGGTCTCGGTGGTGGCGTCCTCCTCGGGCGTTCCGGCCTCGGCGGAGCGGCCGCGCTGGTCGGCGTGGCCGGCGCTGTGGGCGTTCGGGCCGGGGACCTCGACACCGACGGTGTCCAGCCAGGTCCGGGCGGTGTCCTGGGCGGCGCCGGGCAGCACGCCGGCGGCGGCGCCGCCGACACCGGCGGCGAGCAGCACACCGGCGCCGAGGCCGGCGGCGACGGCGGCGCGGACGGGGGACAGGGACGAGGGCATCGAGAACCTCCTGCGGGAGTGGGCTTCACGGAAGGCAGCCAGCGCCTCCTGCTCGCCGGGCAGCGGACCGGGTTCGGTCGGCGCCGCGGCAGCAGCGAGCAGAGCACGGACCCGGGGGTCCTGCTCGGGGGTCTCGTCGGGCGGCTGGCTCACCATGTCACCTCAGTCATCGTTCGTCGTCGTCAACGCGTTACACCCGTCCGGCGCCCGCCGCTCGCCGAGGACCGAGGCGAGCCGCTTCAGCCCCCGGTGGACGGCCACCCGTACGGCGCCGGGGCGCTTGCCCAGCACCTGCGCGGTCGTCGGCACGTCGAGGCCCGCGACGTGCCGCAGCAGGACCGCCTCCGCCTGGTCGCGGGGCAGCGACGCCACCAGGCGCAGCGCCGCCTCGGTCGTGACCAGCTCGCCGACGGCCTCGGGCACGTCGTCCGGTGCCGGCCGGTCGACGAGCTCGGCGTGCGCGTCCACGGGGAGTGGGGCGCGGTACTCCTTGCGCTGTGCGTCGCGCAGCCGCGCGTGCCCGATCGTGAACACCCAGGCCCGCCACCCGTCCTCGTCGCCCTCGAACCGGTGCAGGTCGCGCACGACGCAGACCCAGGTCTCCGCCGCCGCGTCCTCGGCCACCGGCCCGCCCAGCGCCGTCAGGTAGCGCAGCAGCGCCGGCTGCACGGACCGGAACAGCTGCACGAAGGCAGCCTCGTCACCGTTCCTCGCCGCGCGCAGCAGTGACGCGAACTCCGGCATGACCCTCCCGCCACTCCCGAGACTGCCCGGCAGGCTACGTGCTCCCTCCCGGACCGGGTCAACCCCCGAGCGCGACGCTCAGCGGCCGACGCGCTCGAGGAGGGCCATCGCGTCGTGCGGCGCGAAGCCCTTGGCGTCGTTGTCGAAGTAGGCAAACACGGCGCGCCCGTCGTCCGCCCAGCGCCGCATCTTCGCGGCCCACGAGTCCAGCGCCTTCGCGGTGTAGCCGCTCGTGTAGAGCTCCAGGTCGCCGTGCAGCCGCACGTAGACGTGGTCGGAGGTGACGGTCTCCAGCCGTGGCCAGCGACCGGCCGTGTCCGCCACGACCAGCGCCACGTCGTGCTCGCGGAGCAGGGCGACCAGGTCGTCGGCCCGCTCCTCGAACGACCCGTGCCGGACCTCGAGGGCGTGCCGCAGCGGCAGGTCGGCCGTCACGGTGGTGAGCGCCCGGTCGTCGGGGACCTTGGCGTCGTGACCCGACGCGAGTGCGGCGGCCTGCTTCGCCGTACGAGGCAGCAGGTCGAAGAAGCCGGCCAGCCGGTCCGCGTCGTACCCGAGGTTCGGCGGCAGCTGCCAGAGGAAGGGACCGGTCTTGGCGCCGAGCGCGAGCACTCCCGAGGCGAAGAAGTTGGCCAGCGGGGTCTCGACGTCGACCAGCTTCTTGAGGTGGGTGATGAACCGGCCGCCCTTGACCGCGAACACGAAGTCGTCCGGCACCTGGTCCCGCCAGGCGGCGTACGACGACGGCCGTTGCAGGGCGTAGAACGAGCCGTTGATCTCGATGCTGGTCAGCCGCTCGGCGGCGTACGCCAGCTCGTCCTTCTGCCGCAGGCCGGTCGGGTAGAAGTCGCCGCGCCAGGCGGCGTAGGTCCATCCGGAGATCCCGACGTGAATGCGACCCACCCGACGAGGGTAGATCTATGCCTGAGTGATGGACGTCAGCTCCCGGCCGCCGGGGAATAGGCCAGGATCGGCGAGGGTTCTCCCGGGTGGACCAGGTCCCGGACACTTCAGGAGCAGTGCATGGCGCAGTCGGCGGAACGCCGTGAGCACGGTCGCGTGGCGATGATCAGCCTGCACACCTCACCGCTCGACCAGCCCGGCACCGGCGACGCCGGGGGCATGAACGTCTACGTCCTCGAGCTCGCCAAGCGGCTCGCGGCCCGCAACATCGAGGTCGAGATCTACACCCGGGCCACGTCGTCGTCGCTGCCGCCGGTCGTCCGGGCGTACGACGGGGTCTCCGTCCGCCACGTGCACGCCGGACCGTTCGAGGGACTCACGAAGGGCGAGCTGCCCGGCCAGCTGTGCGTGTTCGCCCGCGAGGTGCTGCGCGCCGAGGCCCAGCACGAGCTCGGCTGGTACGACGTCATCCACTCCCACTACTGGCTCTCCGGCCAGGTCGGCGCGCTCGTGCGCGACCGGTGGGGCGTGCCGCTGGCGCACTCCATGCACACCATGGCCAAGGTCAAGAACGCCTCCCTCGCCGAGGGCGACACACCCGAGCCCGACGGCCGGGTGATCGGGGAGGAGCAGGTGGTCGAGGCCGCCGACATGCTCATCGCCAACACCGAGGACGAGGCGAAGCAGCTGATCAACCTCTACGACGCCGACTCCTCCCGGGTCGAGGTCGTGCACCCCGGCGTCGACCTCGACGTGTTCCACCCGACCACCGGCGCCCGCGCCCGGCTCGGGCTGCCTGAGGACGCGGTCGTGCTGATGTTCGCCGGCCGCATCCAGCCGCTCAAGGCCCCCGACATCCTGCTGCGCGCCGTGCGCCTGATGCTCGAGCGCGATCCAGCCCTGCGCCGCCGGCTCGTCGTCCCCGTCGTCGGTGGCCCGTCGGGCAGCGGGCTGGAGCACCCCGAGTCGCTCGCGCAGCTCGCGGACGCCCTCGGCATCGCCGACGTCGTGCGGTTCGTGCCGCCCGTCGCGCAGTCGACCCTCGCGGACTGGTACTCCGCCGCCACGCTGGTCTGCGTCCCGTCGTACAACGAGAGCTTCGGCCTCGTCGCCGTCGAGGCCCAGGCCGCCGGCACCCCGGTCGTCGCGGCCGCGGTCGGCGGGCTCACCACCGTCGTGCGCGACGGCCGCTCCGGTCTCCTCGTCGCCAGCCACGACCCCGAGGACTACGCCCGCGCGATGCGCCGCGTCGTCGACGAGCCCGGGCTCCGCGACGAGCTCGCCGCCGGCGCGCTGGTCCAGGCCCGCGACTTCGCCTGGGAACGCACCGCCGAGCGCACGGTCGACGTCTACCGGCAGGCCGTCCGCGCGATGCGCGACGACCTCGCCCGCGTCGCCGGGTGACCCCGGTGACGGAGCAGCAGCAGGCGGTCGAGACGGTCCGCCGCACCCTCGGCGCCAGCGAGCTGGAGTGGCAGGAGATCTCGGACGGCGTGTTCACGGTGGTGCTCCCCGGCGAGCGCAAGCTGCAGACCCCCGTGCGGCTCGACGTCGGTGCCCACGCCCTCGGCGTGCACGCCTTCGTCGCCCGCCGCCCGGACGAGAACCACGAGCGGGTCTACCGCTGGCTGCTCGAGCGCAACCTGAAGATGTTCGGCGTCGGGTTCGCCCTCGACCACATGGGCGACATCTACCTCGACGGCCGGCTCCCGCTCTCGACCGTCACGCCCGACGAGGTCGACCGGCTGCTCGGCGCCGTCCTGACCTACTCCGACGAGTCGTTCAACACGATCCTCGAGCTCGGCTTCGCCTCCTCGATCCGCAAGGAGTGGGAGTGGCGGCTCGCCCGCGGCGAGTCCACCAAGAACCTCGAGGCGTTCCAGGCGCTCCGCCCCGCCGACGAGCCGTCCTGACCCACTCGCTCAGGCCGGGACCGGGCGCGGGTCGCGGCTCCGCGGCTTCCTCCTGGCCAGCGCCACGCCCACCAGGCACAGCGCGCCCCCGACGTACGCCAGGGCCGGCGGCGTCTCGCCCAGCAGCAGCCACGCCATCACCACGGTGATCGGCGGGACGAGGTACGTCGTCACCCCGAGGCTGCTCGCGCTCATGTGGGTCAGCGCGAAGGCGTAGGTGGTGAACGCGATCGCGGTCGGGAACACGCCGAGGTAGACCACCCAGCCGACGTCGGCCGCGGTCATCCCGCCGAGGTCGGACGCCAGGGCAGGAGCGAACGGCAGGCAGGCGGCCGCGCCGATCGTGCAGGCCACCCATGTCACCTCGATCGCCGGCAGCCGCCCCATCAGCGGCTTCTGGAAGATCACGCTGACGGCGTAGACCGCAGCCGAGAGC
Source organism: Nocardioides iriomotensis (assembly GCF_004168035.1). Lineage (GTDB taxonomy): Bacteria > Actinomycetota > Actinomycetes > Propionibacteriales > Nocardioidaceae > Nocardioides_B > Nocardioides_B iriomotensis. Next base: position 27,991 of record NZ_SDPU01000018.1, read on the forward strand.
AGGCACAGCAGCACGCCGAGGACGTCGCGGTCGCCGCCGGGCGACGTGCTGAGGCTGATCACGGCGACGCCGCCGAAGGCCACCACGAGGCCGATCCAGAGGTACGGCGTGGACCGCTCGCGCAGGAACAGCACGGCCAGCACCGCGATCAGCACCGGCGACAGCTGGATCAGCATGGCGGCGGTGCCGGCGTCGACCCGGCGCTCGCCCGCGTTGAGCGCGACGTTGTAGACCCCGAACCACAGCAGCCCGATCACGACGAGCCGGAACCAGTCGGCGCGCCGCGGTCGCACCCACCCGCGGCGGGCGAGCAGGACGGCGCCCAGGGACAGCGACCCCACGGCCAGCCGCCCGAGGGAGAGCGCGCCCGGCCCGACGTGGTCGCCCAGGTGCCGGATCGCGACGAACGCCGACGCCCAGAACACGAGCGTGACGCCGACAGCCACCAGCGGGAGGACGGGGCTCTTCTCGGTCACGACCTCACGCTAGGCGAGACCGCCGACAGCTGCGGACCCGGTGGTGGGACCCGCCCTCAGGCCTCCAGCTTGTAGCCGAGACCGCGCACGGTCACGAGGTACGTGGGGGCGGCGGGGTCGGGCTCGATCTTGGCCCGCAGCCGCTTCACGTGCACGTCGAGGGTCTTGGTGTCGCCCACGTAGTCCGAGCCCCACACCCGGTCGATCAGCTGCCCCCGGGTGAGCACCCGCCCGGGGTTGCGCAGGAACATCTCGAGCAGCTCGAACTCCTTGAGCGGCAGCTTGGTGTCCTCGCCGTTGACGGTGACGACGTGCCGCTCGACGTCCATCCGCACCGGGCCGGCCTCGAGCGACGGCGGCGCGAGCTCGACCTCCTGCCCGCGGCGCAGGACGGCGCGGATGCGGGCGACGAGCTCGCGGGGTGCGTAGGGCTTGGTGACGTAGTCGTCGGCGCCGAGCTCGAGCCCGACGACCTTGTCGACCTCGGAGTCCTTGGCGCTCACCATGATCACCGGGACGTTGGAGACCTGCCGGATCCGCCGGCACACCTCGGTGCCGGGCAGCCCGGGCAGCATCAGGTCGAGCAGCACGATGTCCGCCCCGGTCTTCTCGAACTCCGTCAGCGCGTCGGGGCCGGTGTTGGCGAGCGAGACCTCGAAGCCCTCCTTGCGGAGCATGTAGGCCAACGCGTCGCTGTAGGACTCCTCGTCCTCCACGACCAGCACTCGGGTCACGGGGTGCTCTCCTTGTTCCTGTCGTTCGTCTCGGGGATGTCGGGGCCGGCGGCGGCCGGCGACCCGGTGGTACGGCGGGGCAGCTCGAGGGTGAACGTCGACCCCTGGCCCTCGACGGACCAGACGCGGACGTCGCCGCCGTGGGAGGCCGCGACGTGCTTGACGATCGACAGGCCGAGGCCGGTGCCGCCGGTGGAGCGGTGCCGCGCGGGGTCGACCCGGTAGAAGCGCTCGAAGATCCGGTCGATCTCGTCGGCGGGGATGCCGATGCCCTGGTCGGTCACGCTCAGGTCCACCCGGGTCGCGTCCGGTCGCGCGGAGACGACCACGGTGCTGCCGTCGGGCGAGTAGGCCACCGCGTTGGAGACGAGGTTGCCCAGTGCGAGTGCCACCTCGTCGACGTTGCCGAGGATCTCCAGCCCGCGCTCGCCGTCCTGGACCACGTCGATCCGCCGTGACTGGGCGTCGATCGCGCTCTGGTCGATGGCGCGCACGACCACCTTGTCGACGTCGACCGGCTGCGGGTCGTCGAGCGGGTCGTCGCCCTGCAGCCGGGAGAGCTCGATGATCTGCTGCACCAGCCGGTTGAGCCGCGCGCTCTCGGTCTGCATCCGGCCGGCGAAGCGGGTGACCGCCTCGGGGTCGTCGGCGGCGTCCTCGACGGCCTCGGCGAGCAGGGTCAGCGCGCCGACCGGCGTCTTCAGCTCGTGCGACACGTTGGCGACGAAGTCGCGGCGGATCGCCTCGACCCGGCGCTCGCGGGTGCGGTCCTCGACGAGGGCGAGCACCAGCCGACTGGACAGTGGCGCCACCCGTGCGGTCACGTGCGCGGGTGGTCCGGACCGGCCCCTCTGCATGAGCAGCTCCGTCTCGCGGATCTGCCCGTCGCGGCGTACCTGCCGGACCAGGTCGGCGAGCTCGGGGGAGTGCAGGGTGTCGCCGCTGACCAGCCCCATGACGTAGGCCGGGGCGGACGCCTTGACCACCCGGTCGTCCTCGTCGACGACGAGCGCACTGGAGCGCAGCACGCCCAGCACGGTGGCGACACCGGCGGGCACGGCCGGCTCGGGCTGCGGCGGGACGGTGGTCAGCTGGCTGTCCGAGAAGCGCCACGCGAGCACCACCCCGGCGCCCAGCACGGCACCGAGCGCCGCGAAGAGCAGCGCCTGCGACGTGGGGTCCACGTCCTCGATCGTACGGCCCCCGTCGCCTGGTGTTCGCCTCCGCGACCGCCCCTGACCTGCGCTTTCGTCGACTGTTCACCTTTCGTTCACGGCTCGTCGTCCACTGGTCACCTTGTCGTCAGGCGGGGCACCTACCGTTCATGGCATGCGTGATGCCTACTTCGACCAGCTCGACTCGATCGTGGACGACCTCGTGGCCATGACCCACGAGGTGCAGACCGCGGTGTCGCGTTCCACGTCGGCCCTGCTGACCGCCGACGCCGAGAAGGCCGAGCGTGTCATCTCCGACGACGCCGACGTCGACGCCGCCCGCGAGAAGATCGAGGCCCGGTGCTTCGAGCTGCTCGCCCTGCAGCAGCCCGTCGCCAGCGACCTGCGGATGATCGTGGCCACCCTCCGCATGGTGGCCGACCTGGAGCGGATGGGCGACCTGTCCGTGCACGTCGCCAAGGTGGCGCGACTGCGGGTGCCCGAGCTCGCGATCCCGGGTGAGCTCGTCCCGACGATCGAGCGGATGGCCGCCGTCGCCGAGCGGATGGTCGGCCAGGCGGCCGGGATCATCGCCGAGCGCGACGTCGAGGGCGCGCGGGCGCTGGAGGAGAGCGACGAGGAGATGGACCAGCTCCGGCGGTCGTCGTTCCGCGTCATGCTCGCCGACGACTGGGCGCACGGCGTCGAGCCGGCCGTCGACATCGCCCTGCTCGGCCGCTACTACGAGCGGATCGCCGACCACGCCGTCTCCCTGGCCCGCCGGGTGGTCTACCTGGTCACCGGCGAGACGGTCACCGCCGACCTGGGCTGACCCGCCGCCTGCGCCGGCCCTCGCCCCGTCCTGCCATGATGGGCGGGTGGTGAGATCCGGCACTGCGATGGGCGTCGACTACGTCACGGCGTACGCCGCCGTGGCCGGCCGCTTCGCGGACGACGTGGCCGAGTCCGACCTGCAGGCGCCCGTCCCGGCCTGTCCCGGCTGGACCGTCCGCGACCTGGTCGTCCACCTCGGCAACACGCACGCCTGGGCGGCGACGATCGTCGAGACCGGCGCCTTCGCGCGTCCGCAGGGCGACGACCCCGGTTCGCACAAGGCGCGCGTCGTGAGCGAGTGGTACGCCGGCAAGGCCGAGGACCTGTACCGCGTGCTGCGTGCCACCGACCCGGACAGGCCCGCGTGGAACTTCGCCTTCGGCGACGGCACCGCAGGCTTCTGGCGGCGCCGCCAGCTCCACGAGACCACGATCCACGGGGTCGACCTGGTCCAGGCGGCCGGTCGAACGGAGCAGGTCGCCGCCGACGTCGCGACCGACGGGATCGACGAGGTGCTCCGGGTGATGATGAAGCGCCTGCACGACCGCGGCCACCCGGCCGCCCTCACCGCCCCGCTCACGCTGCAGTGCGACGACACCGGCCGTGCCTGGACGCTCACGCCGCGGCCGGACGCGCCGGAGCAGGAGACGCCCGTGCCGGCGCAGCCGCGCAGCGGCGAGGACCCCTCGCCGGGCACCGGCCCACCGCTCGTCGTCGACCGGCGCCATCCGCAGGCCGACCAGGTGTCCGGGTCCGCGGCGTCGCTCTACCTGGCGCTGTGGCACCGGGCGCCGTACGACCGTCTCGACCGGAGCGGGGACGCCGTGCGGGTCGACGCCTTCCTGTCCTCGCGGCTGGTTCCCTGAGGCGTCGGTCTGCCGGGTTCGGTACGTTTTACCCGCAGCAAGCCTGGAGATACTCGGACGCACACCATCGACGGGGGAGAGCACTGTGGGAGACGTGGGGATGTCGGCGGAGGCCGCCGCACGCATCAGGAACCGGTTCAACGACCTGAGCCAGGAGTTCTCGAACACGCGGTCCTCGATCACGGGGCACTGCTCGAGCATCCAGAGCGCCTGCGGGGAGTTCAGCGGCTCCGTCGCGGACGGCAGCTCGGACTTCGAGTACAGCTGGAAGCAGACGCTCGACATCTGCCGCCTCGCGGCCGCGGTGATCGCCGGCAACACCAACACGTTCGAGGTGGAGCTGACCCGGCTCGACCAGGACTACGCCCACCTCCCCACGCTCTGAGGCCGGCATGAGCGACAAGCACTTCACCCTGGACATCGACCCCGACGGCCTGCGCGGCGTCGCCACCCACCTGGCGACGCTGAAGAACCACATCCACACCAAGGCCGGCACGGTCAAGGCCACGCCCGGCGAGATCGGCGACTCGTGGACGGGCGACGCCGCCACCAGCATCAAGGCCGAGATGACCGGGCTCGGCACCCTGATGGACCGCTACGACGACAAGCTGCAGCCCGCCATCGAGAACCTCCGCTCCCTCGCCCACGACTACGACGACGCCCTCGCCCAGCTCCCCGGCCTCAACCACAAGTGGGAGCAGGCCGAGACCGACTACCAGTCGGCGCTCGACGCCAACCAGGACCACGTCGCCCAGACCCGTCAGCAGTGGATCGACGACGGCCGCACGATCAACATGACGCTCAACCACGAGCTCGACGAGATGCGCAGCAACGGCGCGAGCGCCGCGCTGAGCACCAAGCAGTCGACCCAGCACGGCCTCGAGGTCTCGTTCGGCTACACCAAGATGTGGCTCGCCCAGCAGACCCGGGCCCTCGGCAGTACCCTCGCGTCCGCGGTCCCGGCGACCATCGACCCCGACGCCCTCGACAAGTGGCAGAGGGGCGAGTCGGAGACCAATCCGCTCGCCGGGCTGCTCGGCGGGCTCAGCCTGACCTCGGCCCTCAAGGAGGCCGAGCACGACGACGCGGTGGAGGAGATCCAGCAGCAGGCCGAGGAGGACATCGAGGCGCTGCAGGAGGCGCTCGAGGACGGCGACCAGGAGGCCATCCGGGAGGCGATGGACGCCATCGGCGACAACGCCGACAACCCCGTCTACGCCGACCACCTCGTCGACACCCTCGGCGCCGACGGGGTCAAGGACCTCTACCTCCAGATCGACGACGGGCTGACCAGCTCCGACCTCGTCATGGAGGAGATCTGGCCGTCCCTTGAGAGGCTCAACGACGCGATCGCCCATGGCGTCAGCCGGCGCTCCGACGAGGAGATGGCGGCGTTCATCGAGAGCTTCATGGAGTCCGACTACGGCCCGAAGATGTGGGCGCTGGTCGCCTCCTCCGAGTACGCCGACGGCCGGGTCAACGCGACGGCCATCGCCTACCACTCCGAGGTCTACAACGGCTCGCTGAACGACGGCATGGGCATGCCCGGGCTGTTCCCGCAGGTGTTCAACTACGCCTACGGCGACAACGACATGCTCGGCCAGTGGGACGAGAACTCCTCCGGTGCCGACCTCGCTGACATCCTCGAGCACGCCAACAAGGCGCACCGCGACGACATGATGTTCCGCCTGCTCAACGTCCAGGTCGACGGCGGCACGATGAACGAGGACGACTACCAGCACATCGCCGACCTCTACGGCGAGATGCTCGTCGAGCTCAAGGACCGGCACCTCGCCGCCCTGGAGCACTCGGCCGGCGCGCGTCCCGACCTGCTCATGGAGATGCTCGAGCACCGCTACGCCAACGCGAGCTACTCCCAGTACACCGACCCGATCAAGCCCTACCTCCATGCGCTCGTGAACGACCCGGAGTGGGCGCTCTGGTACATGAACAACGCGCGCGACGGCTTCGTCCCGGCGAGCACGTTCAAGGACCTGATCGACGAGAGCGGCACCGACCCCGAGGACCTCATCGCGGCGATGACGACGTACCAGATCCAGCGCGGCGACGACCCCGACCAGGTCGCCGTCAACCTGGGTCTGCTGATGCGGCAGGAGGACCTGCTCGGCGACGACATCAAGTGGGGCGGCGTGCTCAAGTCCGTCGCGGAGAGCCTCATCTCGGCCGGAGCCAAGACCCCGCTGACCGGGCCGGCGCTCGGCGTCTTCAACGCGCTGCTCAGCGAGATCCAGAGGCTCGAGCAGGCCGACAAGGACCTCGACAGCGCGATGTCGAAGAACGCCGTCCAGGAGATCTTCGCGTTCGGCATCTACACGCAGGTGCACGGTGGCGCCCCCGAGGGCTACAGCTACGAGCGCAACGGCGAGACGGTCACGGTGCTCGGGTTCGACGACTACGTCGCGCAGGAGCACCTCGGCGACGACGACCGTGCGGTGAACCTCTACGTCCAGTACCTCGAGGAGAGCGGCGGCCCCACGTGGCGCGAGATCGACAGGCTCATCACCAAGATCGACGAGAGCCGGGACGAGCAGTGACCCTGGCGCGACTCCGCCTCGGCGCCGCTGCAGCGGTGACCGGAGCCGCCCTGCTCGCCGGCTGCGACGCCGGCGCGGGCGCCGCCCTCGACAACGAGGACTTCGTCGCCTGCGTCGAGGACGCCGGGCTGTCGGTCGAGGGGTCGTCGGACTGGTCCGACGACGAGCTGCGCGCCATCTTCTCCGAGCCGGCCGCCCTCGACTGCGCCGCGACGGACCTCTCCGACGACGATCGGTCCGAGGCGCTCCAGGCGGCGTTCCCCGCCGGCGACGACTACGACAGAGCCGGGCTCGACCAGCGGTTCGCGCCGGTCGACGCGCTCGTCGGCTACGTCCGCGCGAGCATCGGCGACCTCGGCGACACCGAGGTGGTGGCCCGCGCCGGCCGGCTGATCGACGCGATCGAGTGGGACCCCGAGGGCACCCGGGAGGCCGCGCGCGAGCAGGTGGCACTGACGGTGGTCCGCGAGACCGAGGGGATCCCCGGCTACGACGCCTGGCTGTCCGAGCACGGGGTCGAGGACGACTACACCGGCCGCGCGCAGTACGTCACGGCCGCCCAGCGCGACGGCACCCCGACCTCCCGGCAGATCGACGAGGTCGTGCAGGAGCTCGAGGGCTAGGCGCAGATCCACTCGCACCGGGGCGTACCGGGAAAACCGGTCGACCCTGTCGGTGGTCCGGACTAACTTCGCGGGCATGGTCCCCGTCCCGTCAGGCCGGCCCGTCGTCCGCGCCCACGACCTCCGCCGCAGCTACCGCACCCGCGCCGGCACCTTCCGCCGGGAGCGCAAGGAGGTCGAGGCGGTCCGCGGGGTCAGCTTCGACATCGAGCGGGGCGAGCTGTTCGGGCTGCTCGGCCCCAACGGTGCCGGCAAGACCACCACGATCAAGATGCTGATCACCCTGCTGCTGCCCACCGGCGGCAGTGCCGAGGTGCTCGGCCACGACGTCGTCGCCGACGCGCGCGAGGTGCGCCGCCACATCGGCTACGTGTTCGGCGGCGACCGTGGCCTCTACGAACGCCTCAGCGCCCTCGACAACCTCCGCTACTTCGCCGAGCTGTACGGCGTCCCGCCGCGCGAGCAGCGGCAGCGGATCGGCGAGCTCGTCGAGATGGTCGGCCTGACCGGCCGCGAGAAGGAGCGGGTCGAGGGCTTCTCGCGCGGCATGCGGCAGCGGCTGCACATCGCGCGCGGCCTGCTGCACGACCCCGAGGTGCTCTTCCTCGACGAGCCGACCATCGGCATCGACCCGGTCGGCGCGCGCGAGCTGCGCGGCACCATCGCGACGCTGCGTGAGCAGGGCAAGACGATCCTGCTGACCACCCACTACATGTTCGAGGCCGACGAGCTGTGCGACCGGATCGCGGTGATCCGCGGCGGCGAGATCGTCGCCGAGGGCACGCCCGCCGACCTCAAGCAGCGCGTGACCGCCGGCCACGTCGTGGAGGTCGAGACCTTCGGCCTGCCCGAGACGTCCGTCGACGCCGTACGCCTGCTCGACGGGGTGCGCTCCGCGGCGGTCGAGGAGCGCGGCCAGGCGCAGGTGCTGATCGTCCAGGTGCGGCCGGGCGCCGAGGTCACCTCGTTGGTCCTCGGGTCGCTCGACGGCGTCAACGTCGGCCGGGTCAGCTCACGCGAGCCGACCCTGGAGGACGCCTACGTCGAGCTGGTGTCGGCCGAGCCGGCGGGGGCGCCCGCATGAGGGTGCTGCGGCTGGTCGCCGTCTCCTACTGGCTGCACCTGAAGATGATCGCGGTCTCGGTCTTCGAGGGCGTCTTCCAGGTCATCTGGCCGATCTACTTCGCCACCGTCGCGTTCCTGCTCTACGGCCGCAGCGACGAGCCCGGCGTCCTCGTCTACGCCGGTCTCGGCGCCGCGGTGATGGGCATCTGGTCGGTCGTCACCACGACCGCGAGCGGGCTGCTCCAGCGGGAGCGCTGGCTGGGCACGCTGGAGCTGCTGGTGGCGTCGCCGACCCGGTTCGCGCTGGTGCTGGTGCCGATCACCACGGCGATGGCGTCGCTCGGGCTGTTCAGCCTGGTGTCGACGCTGCTGTGGGCGTGGCTGCTGTTCGGGATCACCGTGCCGGTCGCCAGCCCGCTGGCGTTCGTGGTGTCGATCCTGGTGTCGGTGTTCTCCGTCGCGCTGCTGGGCTTCCTGCTGTCGGTGGCCGTCGTGCGCTACCGGACGGCGTGGGCGATGGGCAACCTCCTGGAGTACCCCGGCTGGCTGCTCTGCGGCTTCCTCGTACCCCTGACGCTGTTCCCCTCCTGGGTCAGCTGGATCTCCTACGCCCTGCCGCCGACCTGGGGGATGCAGGCGATCCGTGCGTCGGCCCACGGCGAGTCGCCCTGGCTCGACGTCGTCATGTGCCTGCTCGTCGGCCTGGTGTACGGCGTCGTCGGGGCGCTGCTGTCCGAGACCGTGCTGCGCTCCGCGCGCCGCCACGCGACGTTGAGCCTGACGTGAGGGGCGGACGATGACCTCGCTGCGCATCTTCTTCGTCGGCGGCCTGATCAGCTTCCGGGCGCTGTTCAACTGGCTGAGCCCGTGGATCTACGTCCCGTCGCTGCTCGTCGCGCCGATCGTGCAGATCCTGCTGTTCGCCTACATGGGCCGGGCCGCGGGCCAGGAGTCCGACGCGTTCTACGTGATCGGCAACGCCGTGCAGTACTCCGCCATCCCCTGCCTCTTCGCGATGGCCAACACCGTCGCCGGTGAGCGCTGGACCCAGACCCTCGGCATCGTGCTGGTCACCCCGGCCAACCGCGTGGCGCTGTTCCTCGGCCGGTCGCTGCCCGTGGTGGTCAACGGCTTCATCGTGTCGATGTTCAGCCTCGTCGTGGGCGGGCTGCTCCTGGGCGTACGCTTCCCCGCCGCGTCCTGGCTGCCGCTCGCGCTGATCGTGGGCATCGCGGCGGTGTCCTGCACCGGGCTCGGCCTGGCCAACGCCGCGCTCGGCCTCCGGGTGCGCGAGACCGCGGTGATGTCCAACGTGCTGTTCGGCCTGCTGCTGATCTTCAGCGGCGCCAACATCCCGGTCGACGCGCTGCCGGGCTGGATGGAGTCCGTCTCGCGCTGGCTGCCGCTCACCCACGCGATCGAGGCCGCGCGCGAGGTCGCCGCCGGCGCGACGCTCGCCGCCGTCTCGGGCCTGATCGGGCGCGAGCTGATGCTCGGGGTCGTCTACGGCGCCGCCGGGCTCGTGGCGCTGCGGCTGCTGGAGGCCGAGGGCCGCCGCCGCGCGACCCTGGAGATCCAGTAGCGCGAGCCGGGGGTCAGCGGCCCTGGTTGGCGACCGCGGCGATCGCGTCCTTGGCGGCCTCGGGGTCGAGGTACTCCCCGCCCCTGGTCACCGGCCGCATGTCGCCGTCGAGCCGGTAGACGAGGGGGATGCCGGTCGGGATGTTGAGGCCGACCACGGCCTCCTCCGACATGCCGTCGAGGTGCTTCACGAGGGCGCGCAGCGAGTTGCCGTGGGCGGCGATGCAGACGACGTTGCCGGCCCGCAGGTCGGGCACCACGGCGTCGTACCAGTAGGGGAGCATGCGGTCGACGACGTCGGCGAGACACTCGGTGCGCGGCCGCACCTCGTCGGGCAGGGCGGCGTAGCGCGGGTCGCTGACCTGGCTGAACTCCGAGGAGTCGTCGAGCGGCGGCGGGGGCTCGGAGTAGGAGCGGCGCCAGAGCATGAACTGCTCCTCGCCGAACTCCTCGAGCGTGGCCTTCTTGTCCTTGCCCTGGAGCGCGCCGTAGTGCCGCTCGTTGAGGCGCCACGAGCGGCGGACCGGGATCCAGTGCCGCTCGCACTCGTCGAGGGCGAGCTGGGCGGTGGCGATCGCCCTGCGGAGCACCGAGGTGTGCAGCACGTCGGGGAGCACGCCGGCCTCGGCCATGAGCGTGCCGCCGCGGACCGCCTCGTCGCGGCCCTTCTCGGACAGGGCGACGTCGACCCAGCCGGTGAAGAGGTTCTTGGCGTTCCACTCGCTCTCGCCGTGGCGGAGCAGGACCAGGGTCGACTCAGCGCTCATGGCCGCAGGCTAGCGCGGCGCGATCGCGGCGCGGAGTGCCGTCCGGCGTCAGGAGACCGGGACGTCCTCGTAGGGGCCGCTGTGCGGCACCACCGGGGCCTGCAGCGTGACCGCCTCGGCGTTGTCGAAGGTGATCGTCAGCGGGACGAAGTTGCCGGACTCGACCCGGTCTCCGGTCACCGTGGCGCTGCCGTCGTCGACCGTGAGCACCCCGCCGGCGGGGATGTCGACCTGGTCGCCGAGCTCGACCTGCACGCCCCGGCCCGTGATGCCGGACAGCCCGTCGCCCTCGTCCTGGTTGTTGTTGGCGAAGGTCGCCACGAGCGTCCCGCTGCCCGGGGTGGCCGAGACGATGAGCACGTTGAGCGCGTCGACGTCGCCGTCCTGGGCGTTGACGCCGACGGTGGGGTTGTAGCGCTGGTCGGTCGGGGCGTCGAAGCCGCAGCCGGAGAGGCCGGCCGTCAGCACGGGCAGCGTCAGCGCGACGGCTGCGGTGGTGAGGCGACGACGAACGTTCACGACTGGGTCCTCTCGTACGAGCGCTGGCGGTCGCAGAGTCTATCTCTGGGCCTGGCTCCCCGCCCCATGGCCTGCTGCGCGCCGCCCTGTCGGCACCTCGCGGCGTTGTCGTCGACTCGACGACGCTTCGCGTCGCCTTCGCTCCTCCGCCTTGCGAGGCACTCGACATGACGACGCTCGCGACGGCCGAGGACGGGGAGCCAGGCCCACTCCGGGGCAGCTACTGCCGCAGGCCGACCGTCAGCGCCGTCCACACGATCCCGGCGGCGACGAGCAGCGTGTAGGCGCTCGCGGCGTAGAGCAGACGAGGCGCGCCGGTGCGCAGCGCGATGCGCAGCGGCAGGTGCCGGACGCCCGTCTCGCGGTCCTCGACGAGGTCGGGCAGCACGTTGAGCACGTGGATGCCGATGCCGAGCAGCGCCGCGAGCACGGTCATCTGGATCGTCGGCGGGCTGCCGTGCGACCCGCCGCCCCACCCGCCGTACGAGAGGAAGGCGGGGAGGAGCCCGAAGCTCACGGCGTACGGCAGCCAGGAGAGCCAGCTCTTCTGGAACCAGAGGTTGTAGAGCCATGCGCTGGCCACGGCGCCGAGGTGCGCGATCCCGGCCTCCGTGCCGTTGGCGACCGACAGCGGGATGACAGCCAGGGTGGCGACCGCGATGGCGAACGCGACCGTGCCGGGGTCGATCCAGCCCATCGCGACCGGCTTGTCCTGCCGGCCGACCTGGCGGTCCCGGCCGCGGTCGACGAGGTCGTTCATCCAGCCGACGGTGAGCTGGCCGGCGAGCACGGTGACCGCGACCAGCGCGCACTCGCGCAGCGGCCGTCCGGACAGCGCCGCGGCGGCCGTGAGACCGCCGGTCATGGCGATCGTCGGTAAAGGATGGGACGCCAGAGCGAGCGAGACGGCCGGGCCACGCCGCTTCCGGAACCTCATGGCCGGAGTATGTCCCAGCACGCACCCGGGTCAACGCGGACTGGCCGTTCGACCTGCGGTTATGTCCGTCCGGGCTACCTCGGACTGACCCCTCCCGGACACCGTCCGGGGGCCCGCACGGAAGCGCCGGCGGGCGGGTCGAGGCACAGGGATCGCGGTCCTGTCAAGCCTCGATGTGGCCTCTGACCTGCGCAAACGCGGCAGGGATAGCCCGCGGGACGTGTTATCCTAGTCACCTAGGAAGGGGTACTTGGCACATGACATTTACCGTGGGCGAAACGGTTGTTTACCCGAATCACGGCGCAGCGGTCATCGAGGACATCGAAACCCGACAGATCAAGGGGGAGGACAAGCAGTACCTGGTGCTGCGCATCGTCGCCCAGCAGGATCTCGTGGTGCGTGTCCCCGCTTGCAACCTGGACCTCGTCGGCGTCCGTGACGTCGTCGACAAGGAGGGCCTGGACCGCGTCTTCGACGTCCTGCGCGCCGCACACACCGAGGAGCCGACCAACTGGTCGCGCCGCTACAAGGCCAACCTCGAGAAGCTGCACTCCGGCGATGTCATGAAGGTGGCCGAGGTCGTCCGCGACCTGTGGCGCCGCGAGCGTGACCGCGGCCTGAGCGCCGGCGAGAAGCGGATGCTGGCCAAGGCGCGCCAGATCCTCGTCTCCGAGCTCGCGCTGGCCGAGCACACCAACGAGGACAAGGCCGAGGCCCTCCTCGACGAGGTGCTCGCCTCCTGAGCCGAGGCCCCGCCTCACGCACCGACACAACCGTCGACACCCCCGGACCGGCTCGGTCCGGGGGTGTCGTGCGTCCGGCACCCGAGCAGGGGTGGCGACGACGAGTTAGGTAAGGCTAACCTTCTCGAATGACCGCCGTCGCCGCCGTCGAGACCCCCCTCTGGCGCTTCTACCGCGTGACCGTCGCCGCCGTCACGCGGCTGAGCCCGAGCTTCGTCCGGGTCACCCTGACCGGGCCGGACCTCGACGAGGTCGCCGACAACGGCTACGACCAGCGCCTCAAGCTGGTCCTGCCCGCGCCCGACGGTGGCTTCGCGCACCTGGCCGAGGGTGGTGGCTCGGCCGGCTGGTACGCCGAGTGGCGCCTGCTCCCGGCCGAGCGGCGCCCCACGATCCGCACCTACACCGTGCGCGGCGTGCGGCCGGAGGCACGCGAGGTCGACATCGACATGGTGCTGCACGGCGAGAGCGGCCCCGCCTCGCGCTTCGCCTCGACCGCGCAGGTCGGCGACGTGGCGATGCTGATGGGACCGAACAGCCGGTACGCCGGGCGGCACGGCGGCCTGGAGTTCCGCCCGCCCGCCGGTCACACCGGCCCGACCCTGCTGGTCGGCGACGAGACCGCGGTGCCCGCCGTGCTCGCGATCGTCGACAGACTGCCGGACGACGCGTTCGGCGAGGTCGTGCTCGAGGTGCCCGACGCCGGCGACATCACCGACGCGCGGGTGCCCCCGGGCCTGCGGCTGACCTGGCTGGTGCGCCGCGGCGGCGGTTCCGCCCTGCCGGGCGGCGTCCGCGCCGCCGTCGAGCGGATCGGTGTCGAGGCGCTCGCCGCGCCGCAGGCGGTGCCGTCCGACGAGGCGGCCGAGGACGCGCCGCTGTGGGACGTCCCGGAGGACGCCCGCACGTCGGGGCTGTACGCGTGGCTGGCCGGCGAGTCGACGGTCATCACCGGCCTGCGCCGGTACCTCGTCCGCGAGCGCGGCGTCGACCGGCGGGGAGTCGCGTTCATGGGCTACTGGAAGGACGGCCGGCCCGAGTGCTGATCCGCCGCTGTTAGCCTGACCCGACCTGTCAGGCGAGCGGCGAGGAGCGGTGCGAGGTGGGTGCTGCCGTCGGAGTCGTGCCCCTCGAGGGGCGCGGGACGCTGCCGCTCGTGGAGCTGCACGGCGAGCCGATGTTCCTCCACCCGGTCCGCGCCCTGCTCCGCTCCGGCGTCGTCGACCGCGTGGTCGTCACGGCCGACGACCCCGCCGCGGCCGCGCCGTTCGTGGAGCGCCGGCGGCTGCACGTGGAGGTCGTCGCCGCCCCGGCGTTCTGGTCCTCCGCCGCCCGCACCGTGGTGCTGGCCGACCCGCTCTGCCCGCTGCTGCCCGAGGACTTCGTGGCCCGGGTCGTGACCGAGTCGGACGGGGAGGCCGCCGCCGGCTACCGGCCCGTGACCGACACCGTGAAGACCGTCGTCGACCAGCGCATCGCCGGCACTCTCGACCGGGACAAGCTCGCCGTCGTCGCGTCGCCGGTGGTCGTCCCGGCCGCGCTGGCCGCGCAGCGCCCGCCGGTCGACGACTTCGCCCTGCTCGCCGCCTGGCTGCGCGAGCGGGGTGGGCTGCGGCTGGTGAAGGCGCCGTCGATGGCGCGCCGGGTCGGCGACGAGTCCGCCGTACGCGTGCTGGAGTGCCTCGACGAGCTCGGCCGGCGGGTCCACGAGGGCTGACCACCCCGGACTTCCAGGCCCACCCCTGCACTTCCCGGGTGTCAGGTCGGCCTGGAAGTGCAGGAGTCCCTGGTGCACCAGGGACTCGCGCGGCCCCTCACCCCCGCCGGACCAGCGACCAGAACTCGCGGGCGAACTTGGCGGGCTGGCGCAGCACGGCGCCGGGGAGCGTGGTCCAGAACGTCCGGGGGTCGCGCAGGGCGCGGTGGTAGAGCCGCTGCGGCTTGCTGGCGACGCGCTGCTCGAGGTCGTGCAGGTACGCCGGGACGAGGGCGCGCTGGGTCATCGTCAGGTGGTGGCCGCAGCGCGTGCAGCGCGTGGACTCCAGCAGGCGGCCGGCGTAGTGCAGCTCGTGCTCGGTGACCAGCTCGCAGCGCTCGCACTCGAGGTCGGCGTGCTCGATCGTCATCGCGCGTCACCCGCCTTGTGCCGGCGCCAGGCCGCCCGGACGTGGGGCGCGGCGGACAGGTCGTAGTCGGCCTTGGCCAGCAGCCGCTCGGCGAGGAAGAGGTCCTCGGGGAAGGTGATCTTGATGTTGCGGGCGTCGCCGGTCACGCAGTGGACGGGGACGTCGGTGTAGCGCTCCACGCAGCTCGCGGTGTCGGTGCCGACGAAGCCCTCGGCGTCGGCGGCGGTGTAGGCGTCGAGGAGGGGGCCGGCGCGGAACGCCTGCGGGGTCTGTACGGCGACCGTGCGGGTGTCGACGCGGTCGCCGCCGTCGTGCAGGGCGGTGAGCGCCGGCTGGTCGATGACCGGCAGCGACCCGCCGTACTCCTCGGCGGCGAGGATGATGTCGCGGAACAGCGCGGCCGACGCGAGAGGCCGGGCGGCGTCGTGGATCACGACCACGTCGGTCTCACCGGCCTCGATCGCGGGACGCAGCGCGCACAGCGCCTTCCACTCCGACTCGTGCCGCGACGAGCCGCCGGTCACCACGACCACCTCGGTGTCGGGCAGCTCGCGGGCGAGGGTCGACCGCACGGTCTCCTGGTCGCCGTCCCGGACGACGAGCACGACGTGGCTGACGTGGGGGAGCGTCGTCGCCCACCGCACCGCCCACGTGAAGACCCGGCGGCCGGCCAGCGGGAGCAGCACCTTGTTGGTGTCGTGCCCGACCCGACGGCCCTCGCCCGCGGCCAGCATCACGAGGGCAGCGCGCGGCGGGACCGGACCGGTGGGGGGCACGCGCCAACGGTAGCCGCAGGCCCCGGGCGCCGACGGCGCCCGGGGCCTGCGTGCTCGTGCGGCGCATCCTCAGCGGCGGATCAACGCCGCCAGGTCGTCGAGCGACGGGACGCCGGACTCGGCCATCGCGTCCTGCATCCGGCGCAGCTTGACGATCGTCGAGGACTCGTCGAGGTCGACGTCGTCGTAGGTGAGCAGGTGGTCGACGGGGACGTCGTGCTTGAGGGTCGCCCCCGCCAGCACGCCGAGCGGTACGGCGCCGTCCCGCGCGAAGTCCGACGCGTCGTCGATCAGGCCGCGGACCATCATGCCGCCGACTCCGTCGATCTTCTCGCCGGCCTGCAGCGCCCGCTTGGTGGTCGCCCCGACCTCGGCGGTCCAGTGCTCGGCGACCAGCGACGGCCGGTTGTCGAGCGCCATCTCGCACACCGTGAGCGGTGCCTCGATGCTGGCGAGGTGGTAGGGCCGGTACAGCGAGAAGTACGGCCCGTCACCCATCTGGAGGTAGGTCATCTCGTGGTTGACGTACGGGTCGTCGGTGCGGACCACCACGAACACGCCCGGGGCCACCGGACCGGTGCAGTAGTCCACCACCCCGGCCTTCTCGAGCACGCCGCCGTCCTCCTTGAGGGCGAACGTCTGGTGCAGCTCGGGCACCGTGGACGGCGGGCCGTGCATGCCGCGGGTGCTGACCCCGAGGCCCGTCGTGTTGGCCAGCGCGGCCATCTCGATCATCGCCTTGGAGCCGTCGACGAACGAGCACAGCATCTTCGGGTTCATCTGCTTGGTGCGGGCGCGCTCGGCGAGCGACTCGGGGGTCGCGTAGATGTCGAGCGGGTTGTTCTTCCCCTTGCCGGCGCAGACGACGTCGAAGGACAGGTCCCGGGCGTAGTCGACCAGGATCTTGGTCTCGACCGGCTCGTCACCGCGGCAGACCGAGTAGATCGCTCCGGCCTTCTCGGCCACGACCTTCATCAGCGCGCCGATGGTGACGTCGGACTCGACGTTGAGGGTGGCGATGCCCTTGCCGCTGAGCAGCGACTCGAGCGCCACCCGGGCGCCGACGTCGGGTACGCCGGTCGCCTCGACGACGACGTCGAGCGGGAGCGCGCCCAGCTCGTCGATGCCGCCGAGGGCGACGGATCCCCCGTTCTCGATGGCCTGCACGGCCGCGTCGGTGGTGGTGGCGCCGTCCGGCGTGATGCCGGCCTGGGTGAGCGCCTCCTCCGCGCGGTCGCGCTGGACGTCGAGGACGGCGGAGAGGCTGACGCCGGGCATCCGGAGCAGCTGGGCCGCGAAGCCGCGGCCCATCTGCCCGGCGCCGACCAGCCCCACGCGGAGCGGGCGGCCGATCTCGGCCTCGCGGGCCTGGAGACGTGCGCGGTAGCTCATGTGTGCTGCTCCCTGGAGTTTCCTGGACGGGTGATTCGGAAGTGGTCGCCTACCCGCAGCAGGGGCAGGTCGCCGACCCGGACGCAGACGTCGCCGGGAAGGTTGGGCTCGGTGCGGCCGTCGGCCTTGAGGTCGAGGTGGCCGAGGTTGAGGAGGTTGTCGCGGACCACGGGTCCGACGGCGAGGACCTCGAGCTCGGTGCTCCCGACCTGGAGGAGGTCGCCGGCCCGGGGGCCGTCGTCCTCCAGGGTCGCCTTGTGCAGCACCGACATGTCGTGCAGCTCCACCGGTGACTGCGCCCCGAAGAAGATGAGCAGGCCATGGCCGAGGAAGGCCTCGACCTGGCCGCCCACCTGCGTGACTTCGGACTCGTAGACGACCGTCGCGCCGGAGGCCGTCATGTCTGTTCCACGTCGTCGGGCTTCACCCCGGAGACGAAGAGCTCCTCGGTGATGAACTGGGCGAGGGGTCCCGCAGGGCTCGTCGCGTGGATGTCGACCGTCTTGACCTTCTTCATCGGGTAGACGCCCACGCGGGCGGTACCACCGCAGTCGATGACGGCGACGGCCAGCTTGTCGAACGGTGCGGAGCCGGAGAAGCCGTCGATCACCTCGCCGCCGGTGAGGTCGGCGATCCGCTGGGCGACGGGGTGGATCCCCCCGCCCGTGATCGACGCGATCAGCGGCTTGTCCTCGGTGGGGGTGATGGTGAGCGGGCCACCCCAGCCACCTCGACCCTTGGACACGCGGACGGACTTGTAGTCGGGCATCGGTGTACTCCTCTGGTTGGGCTAGTTGCTCGCGGACGTGTAGAGCCCGAAGCTGGCGAAGTAGGCGATGACCACCGACGCCGGACCGGTGAAGAGCCGGGAGACGAGCACGGCGGGCACGCCGATCTCGACGGTCTTCTCCTCCGCCTCGCCGAGGGCCAGGCCCACCGGGATGAAGTCACAGCCGACCTGGGGGTCGATGGCGAACAGCGCCGGGAGTGCGTACTGCGGCGGGATGTCGCCGGCACCGATCCGGGTGCCGAGCAGGACGCCGACCACCTGGGCGATCACGGCGCCGGGGCCGAGCACCGGCGAGAGCACCGGGATGGCGCAGAAGATGCTGATCACGACCAGGCCGAGCAGGCTGCTCGCCAGCGGCTCGATCAGGTGCGCCAGCCAGTCGCCGAGGCCGGTCTCGTTGATGATGCCGATGAGCACGGCGATGAACGCCATGAACGGCAGGATGTTCCGGATGACGGTGTCGATCGAGTCGCGACCGGCCTGGTAGAGGGTGCCCACCACGCCGCCGACGGTCTTGCCGACCGTGACCAGGACCTTGTTGAAGGTGTTCATGGCGCCGCCGCCACCGGACTTCGTCGTGTCGGTCGTGGTCATGCCGCCACCTCCTCAGTGGTCGAGCGCCGCATCATGCGGGCGGTGATGAGCTCGGTCACGATGCCCCGCATGAGGATCACGACCAGGCCGACCAGCAGGTAGCGGACGGCCAGCTCGCTGGTGTTGAGGCCGAGCTGGGTGATGCCGGTGGCGATGCCCAGGTAGACGAAGAGCTCACCGGCGTTGGCGTGCGGGAAGATGCCGGTGATGGGGTGCACGAAGCTCACGGCCGAGTCGTAGAACGCCGGCTTGTAGCGCTCCGGCAGGAAGCGGCCCATCGTGTAGCACATGGGGTTGGTCAGGAAGAAGACCGAGAGGCCCGGGAAGATCAGGTACCGGACGGGGTAGTAGATGATGCCCGGCCGTGCGGCGTACTCGCCGACCTTGTCGATGCGCTCGGGCCCGATCATGTGGATCAGTGCGTTCACGAAGGTGAGCAGCACGATCAGGGTCGGGATGATCCCCACGACCAGGCCGACGAAGACCTCGCCGCCGGCCTGGAACAGCCCGATGAACCAGTCCGCCGCGTTGGCGAGAACGCCGAAGAACCCGGTGGGTTCATCGACTTGTGGTTGTTCGGCGGCGAAGGCGATGCCTGCCGCCAGGTGTGCGAGTGGCATGATGACTCCTCATCGAGCGGGCCAGATTCCTGGCCGTGGTGGTGCTGCCTGGCACCGGTTCAGTGGTTGAGGTATCCCTCGGTGGAGGCGTCGGTCGGGGGTTGCCGCCCTCGACCGGCGCCGGTTGTGCGCCTCAGGCGGGTGCGGGCCTGCGGTTCTTCAGGAAGTCGGCCGCCTGCCGGGCTGCCTCCCGCTGTTGTGGGCTGACGCCCGTCAGGTCGCGGTCGCCGCGAAGCTGGCTGACCTTGACCCCGAAGAGCGCCGGGAGCGGACGGCTCCGGGCGAACGTGGTCCATCCCTGGAGGCTGACCGCGTTGCGGACGAACCCGCGGTCGTCGACGGCGATGGCGACGAACGCACGCCCACCCCGGTAGCGGCGTCCTCCGCGTCCCACGCTGACGGCTCCGTCCTTGCGGAGCGCGCGGGTCGCGCGGTTGAACTCCTGGCTCTGCCGGTAGGCGAGGACCTGCTGGATGATCGTGCCGCCGACCACCGCGGCGAGGAGCAGGAGGGGGGTCATGAGCTCTTCCTTCGTTCGGGGGGAACCGGGGTGGGCTCGCTGAGCAGCATGCGAGCCAGCACCTCGTCACACACCAGGGAGTCGACGAGACGGCCCCGGAGGGCGCCGAGGACACCGGGGGTCTTGGCCCGGCCGTGGGCCACCCCGACGACGTTGGGGATGTTGCGGAGGTCATCGAGGTCGAGCGCCAGGATGCGGGCGGCGACCGCGCCCTTCACCTCGTGACCCTCGGCGTCGTAGTAACGGGCGGCCAGGTCGCCGACCGGCTCCGCGGCCCAGAACTCCTTCTCCTCGCGCGGCGTGAGCTGCAGCGAGGAGAGGATCGCGGCGGACGACCCGTGGCTCGGCGTGCCGATGCCGACGAACGCCAGGTCGGCGGAGCGGGCGAGGTCGAGGATCTCGACGATCGACTGCTCGGCGAGCAGGGCGTCGCGAGCCATCGCCGAGGTGAGGGTGGCCGGAGCGTGCAGGTTGACGTAGTCGGCCCCGAGCCTGGTCGCCAGCTCGCGGACGAGCTCGGCGCCGCTGATCTCGTTGCTGATCGACGAGAGGCCGCCGACGAGCTGGGCGAGGGTGAGGTGGTAGTCGCGCTGCACCTCCACGGCGTAGACCATCGCCTGGAGCGCGTGGCCCCAGGAGAGCGCGACGGTCATGTTGTCCGCGACCCGCTCCATGAGCAGCTGGGCCGCCTGCTGCCCGACCTGGTCCTCGACCTTCACCGAGACGGCCGGACCGCGCTGGGCGACCCGGACGTCGATGAGGCCGAACCGGTGCCGCAGCTCCTCCTCGAGCTGGGGCACCCGGCCCGACGGGTCGTTGATCGTGATGGTGACGATCCCCTGCCTCTGGGCCTCGGTGAGCATCCGCGAGACGTTGGACCGGGAGGTCCCCAGCTCGCGGGCGATCTCGGCCTGCGACTGGTTCTCGAGGTAGTACAGGCGCGCCGCGGCCAGCAGGGTGCTGGGGTCGCGCGGAGCGGGCATGTTCACCTCTGTGCGGATCGTTCTCACATCTGTCCACGTATTCGAGCATGTGACGCCGGTCACGTCAAGCAGCGGAAGCGTGGTCATTTCGGGTGGTTCTCAGGCCTGGGTCAGCCGGCGCACGAACGCGTCGAGCAGGCCGGCGGCGTGCGCCCCGTCGCCGACCCGGTGGTCGACGGTGAGGCCGGCCGTCAGGGTCAGGGCCAGTCCGACACCGCCGGGGACGGCGACGGGGCGCGGCTTGATGGAGCCGAGTGCGAGCACGCTCGCCTGCGGCGGGGTGACGAGGGCCTGGAAGCGGTCCACGCCCATGCCCCCGAGGTTGGACAGCGAGCCGTTGGCGACGCCGAGGTACGCCGGGTCGAGGCGACCGCTGTGGGCCGCCGTGACGACGTGCTTGACCTCCGCGTCGAGCTCGCGCGGGTCGCGGGCGTCGGGCTCGAGGAACACCGGCACGAGCAGGCCGCCCTCGGTGGCCACCGCGAGCGCGACGGCGGGCGGGCCGCTGGGCACGGCGGCGCCCCGGCCGTCGAGCGCCGTGGCGTCCCAGCGGTTCAGCAAGTCGGGCACCTCGCGGAGCGCCGCGGCGTAGGCCTGCAGCAGGGACGTCGTCCAGGACACGCCCTGCTGCCGGCGTACGGCGTTCGCCTCGTCGAGGAGCACGTCGCGCCAGACGGTGAACTGCGGGACGGCGGCGGACTCGGTCATCTTGCGGGCCACGGCGGCGCGGATCATCGCGCTGCGGTCCTTCTGCGGCTTCGCCGCGGTGGCCGGGGCTGCAGCGGCCGGCGCCGGGGCCGCGGGTGCGGCCGGTGCGGCCGGCCGGCTGACCTGCTCGACGTCGGCCACGGTGACGCGGCCCTCGGGGCCGGACCCGGTGACGGTCGCGAGGTCGACGCCGCGCTCGCGGGCGAGGCCGCGGGCGCGCGGCACGGCGGCGACCGGCCCGGGCTGGGACGGCACGGCCTCCCACTCGGTGTGGTCGTCGGAGTGGTCGGGGGCGAGGGTGTCGGCCGCGGGCAGCGGTGCGGCCGCGGCGGCGGGCTCGGGCTCCGGCTCCGGCTCCGGCTCGGGAGCGAGCAGGTCGCCGAGGCCGAGGCCGTCCTCCTCGCCCTCGAGGTACCCGATCGGCTCGCCGACCGCGACCATCCCCGACTCGACGGTGATCTCGACGAGCGTGCCGGCGGCGGTGCTCTCGACCTCCATGTCGACCTTGTCGGTCATGACCTCGCACACGACGTCGCCGACGGCGATCTCGTCGCCGACCTTGGTCAGCCAGGAGGACACCTCGCCCTCGGTCATCGTCATGGACATCTTGGGCATCAGGATCGGGATGCGCGCCATGGGTCAGGAGTCCTTCATCAGCGAGCGGGCGGCGTCGACGATGCCGTCCACCTGGGGGACGGCGGCCGTCTCGAGCTGCGGGGCGTAGGGGATCGGCACGTCGAGACCGCTCAGCCGGCGGATCGGTGCGAGCAGCCGGTAGATCGCGGGCGACTCGACGATGCGCGAGGCGATCTCGGCGGTGAAGCCGACGTGGCCCGGTGCCTCCTGCACCAGCAGCGCGCGGCCGGTCCGCGAGACGTCCTCGAGGATCGGGGCGTCGTCGAGCGGGCTCAGCGTGCGCGGGTCGATGACGGACACGTCGATGCCGTCGGCGGCGAGGCGCTCAGCGGCCTCGAGGCTGCGCTGCACCATGACGCCGGTGGCCACGATCGTGACGTCGCGGCCACGACGGCGTACGGCGGTCTTCCCGAGGGGAACCCGGCCGGCGCCCTCGGGCACGGGGCCGGAGGTGCGGTAGAGCAGCTTGTGCTCGAGCACGATGACCGGGTTGGGGTCGTCGATCGCGGACAGCAGCAGGCCCTTGGCGTCCTCGGCGGTCGCGGGCATCACGACCTTGAGGCCGGGCACGTGCGCGAACCACGCCTCGAGGCTCTGCGAGTGCTGCGCGGCCGCGCCGGTGCCGGAGCCGAGCGGGGCGCGCAGCACCATCGGCACCTCGGCGGCGCCGCCGAGCATGAAGTGGATCTTGGCGGCCTGGTTGACGATCTGGTCCATCGCCTGGCAGGTGAAGTCGGAGAACTGGATCTCCACGACCGGCCGCATGCCCGCGAGCGCGGCGCCGACGGCCGCGCCGACGATCCCGAGCTCGGAGATCGGGGTGTCCCGGACCCGCTCCGCCCCGAAGCGGTGGTAGAGGTCCCCGGTGACGCCGAAGGCACCGCCGTACACGCCGATGTCCTCGCCGAGCACGAACACGCGCTCGTCGGCCGACATGGCCTCGGCGAGCGCCTCGCGGACGGCCTCGCTGTAGGTGATCACGCGTCCCTGGTCGGTCGTGCCGGCGGGAGCGGTGGGGGTGGCAGTCATGGTGGCGGCTCCTGCGCGGTCAGGCGGTGGCGGGGGCGAAGACGGCCTCGAGGAGGTCGTCCGGGCGGGCGTCGGGGGCGGCGTTGGCGGCGCGGACGGCGGTGCGGATGTCCTCGGTGGCCTGCGCGCGGACCGCGTCGATGGCCGCCTGGTCGAGGACGCCGCGCTCGACCACGGACCGCTCGAACCGGATGATCGGGTCGCGGTCACGCCACTCGGAGATCTCCTCCTTGGTCCGGTAGAGGTTCTTGTCGGACTTGGAGTGGCCCTTCCAGCGGTAGGTCACGGACTCCACGAGGGTCGGGCCCTCGCCGTTGCGGGCGCGCTCGACGGCGGCGGCGACGACCTCGTTGACGGCCTCGACGTCGTTGCCGTCGACGGTGACGCCCGGGATGCCGTAGCCGACGGCACGGTCGGCGATGTTCTCGATGGCGAAGGACTTCTCGGTCGAGAAGGACATGCCGTACTTGTTGTTCTCGCAGAGGAAGATCACCGGCAGCTTCCAGATCGCGGCCAGGTTCACCGCCTCGTGGAACGCGCCCTCGTTGGCGGCGCCGTCGCCGAAGAAGCTCACGACGACACGGTCCAGCCCCTGCAGCTGGTAGGCGAGGCCGGCGCCGGCGGCGATCGGGATGCCGCCTGCGACGATGCCGTTGGCGCCGAGGTTGCCGGTCGCGACGTCGGCGATGTGCATCGAGCCGCCGCGGCCGCGGCAGTAGCCGGTCTCCTTGGCGAGAAGCTCGGCCATCATCCGCTCGAGGTCGGCACCCTTGGCGATGCAGTGCCCGTGCCCGCGGTGGGTCGAGGTGATGGCGTCGTCGTCGCGCAGCGCGAAGCAGGTGCCGGTCGCGGAGGCCTCCTGCCCGATGGACAGGTGCATGGTGCCGTGCATCAGGCCGCGGGCGAAGAGGTCGTCCACGGCCTCCTCGAAGCGGCGGATCTGCCACATGGTCCTCAGGGTGCGGGTGGCCGTCGTCGCGTCGTCGCCGAGCTTGCTCATGCTACGGTCCTATCTGCACATCTGTGCATATGGTTTTCACGTATGTACGCACGGTAGGTGACGGACGTCACCGCTGGCAAGACCCGAACGGACCAGCCCCCCGGATTCCGGAAGACGTCCGGCGAGAGAGTTCACAGACCGGACACAGCGGGCGTGGGCGCCGGAAACATCGAATGCCTAGCGTCGTCGTCACGACCCCGGGAGCCCCGGCCCTCCCTGGAGATCCCGGGGTCGTCGGAACACCGATCGCGCCGGCCACGGGCCCGCCCTTGGGACTGGTCGAGAAGCAACGGGCTCCGGGACAACGGCGTCCCGGTGGCCCGTGGCCGGCGACGATCGCCCGGTCCGGCGCGCCGTTCGTTTTCACTGCTGAAACACGACCGCGACGCGGGGATAACGTCTGCTTCCTAGCGTGGCCGCGTGGGGACGATCGCATCGACGCCGGCGGCCGCCGAGGGCGCCGAGGACGGGTGGAACCCGGTCTGCGCCTTCGTGGCGCTCCCCGTCGAGCGCGGCGTCACCGCGCTCGCGCAGGGCACGGCGGTGGCACTGTTCCGCACGTACGACGACCAGGTCTACGCGCTGGGCAACCACGACCCGCTGACCCGCACCGGCGTGCTCGCGAAGGGCATCGTCGGCACCCGCGGGGGCGTGCCGTTCGTGGCGTCGCCCGTGCACCGCAAGGCCTTCGACCTGCGCACCGGCCGCTGCCTCGACGACCCGCACGTGTCGGTGCCCAGTTACCCGGTCCGGATCGTCGACGGGACGGTGTACGTCGGCCCGCGGCTCACGTTCCGCGGCCCGTGAGCCAGGGACGGGTCAGCCGGTGGTCACGACGAGCGCGGTGGCGATCGCGGCGACACCCTCGCCGCGGCCGGTGAGGCCGAGGCCGTCGGTGGTCGTCGCCGACACCGTGACCGGCGCACCGGCGGCCTGCGACAGCGCCAGCTGCGCCTCGGCCCGGCGGGGCCCGATCCGCGGCCGGTTGCCGATCACCTGGACCGCGACGTTGCCGATCTCGTAGCCGGCGGCGCGGACGCGCCGGGCCGTCTCGGCCAGGAGCCGCGCACCGGACGCGCCGGCCCACTCCGGCTCCGCCGTACCGAAGTGGGAGCCGAGGTCGCCGAGGCCCGCGGCCGACAGCAGCGCGTCGCAGCACGCGTGCGCGGCGACGTCGCCGTCGGAGTGCCCGGCCAGACCCTGCGGCTCGTCCGGGAAGGCCAGTCCGGCCAGGTGCATCGGGACGCCGTCGGCGAGCTTGTGCACGTCGGTGCCGATGCCGGTGCGGGGGAGAGGCATGCCCGCATCATGCCCGGGTGCCGGCCCGTCCGCCTTGCCGGGATGAGCGAACATGGAGGTGTGACGACGGAGGTGCGCAGGTCGCGCTGGTACCTCGCGCTGGCGGGTGCCATCGCGGGCGGGGCCGGCGTCGCGGTCGCGCACGCGCTGACGAACCTGCTGAACGCCCGGGCCACCCCGATCCAGTCGGTCGCCGAGGTGGTCATCGCGATCACGCCCGGACCGGTCGCCGAGCTGCTCATCGGCCTCGTCGGCCGCAACGACAAGCCGATCCTGGTCGCGGGCGTGACGCTGGCGGTCCTCGGGCTCGGCGCCCTGGCCGGCGTGCTCAGCGCGCGGAGCCGGGTGCTGCCCAACCTCGTCTTCCTCGCGATGTTCGTCCTGGCCTTCGTGGCCGCCCTGGTGCGTCCGGGCTTCACCGCCGTCTCCGTGCTGCCGCTGGCCGCCGGCGCCGTCACCTGGGTGGTGCTGCTCGCCGTGCTGGTCGACGCGGTCCCGGAGGAGCGGCCCGCCGAGGCGGAGCGGCCGGTGGGCTCCCGCCGGTTCGTGCTGCTCGCGGGCGCGACCACCGTGCTGGCGATCGGGGTCGGCGTGAGCGGCCGGTTCTTCGGTCGCAGCCGGCGGGCGATCGAGACGACCCGGCGGCTGCTGCGGCTCCCGGCGACGCGTGGCGTCGCACCGGCCGGCGCCGAGGTGGGGCTCGCCGGCCTGACGCCGTGGCGGGTGCCGAACAACGCGTTCTACCGGATCGACACCGCGCTGGTGCTGCCGGCGATCGACCCGACCGAGTGGCGGCTGCGCGTGCACGGGATGGTCGACAGGGAGGTCACGCTGACCTACCAGGACCTGCTCGACACCGAGCTCACCGAGGCCTGGGTGACGCTGTGCTGCGTCTCCAACGAGGTGGGCGGCGACCTGATCGGCAACGCCTGGTGGAGCGGCGTGCGCATCGCCGACGTGCTCGCCCGCGCCGGGGTGTCGCCCGACGCCGACGCGGTCAAGCAGACCTCGGCGGACGGCTGGACCTGCGGTACGCCGATCGAGGCGCTCACCGACGGCCGCGACGCGCTGCTCGCGGTCGCCATGAACGGCCGGCCCCTCCCGGTCGACCACGGCTTCCCGGTGCGCATGGTGGTGCCCGGGCTCTACGGCTTCGTGTCGGCGACGAAGTGGGTCGTCGACCTCGAGGTGACCCGCTTCGACAAGTTCACGGCCTACTGGACCGAGCGCGGCTGGTCGGCCCAGGGCCCGGTCAAGACGCAGTCGCGGATCGAGGTGCCGCGCAACCGCGACGAGGTCGCGTCCGGCCGGGTGCGCGTCGGCGGTCAGGCCTGGGCGCAGCACACCGGCATCGAGCGGGTCGAGGTGCGGCTGGACGGCAACGCCTGGGCCGAGGCCGTGCTGGGTGGGGTGCCGAGCACCGACACCTGGGTGCAGTGGTCCGCGACGCTCGACGTGCCGCCGGGGGACCACACCCTGGCGGTGCGCGCGACCGACAAGAGCGGCTACACCCAGACCGCCGCAATCGCCGACGTCGTGCCGGACGGCGCCACCGGCTGGCACACGATCGGGTTCACGGCGTCATGACGGGCGACGTCCGCGGGAGCGGCACGTCCGCCGGGTGGATCACGTAGACGAGGCCGCGCGAGCGCAGCCAGACCCGCTCGAACGCCGCGCGCGGGTAGACCGTGCGCACCTCGTCGTTGCTCGGCACCCGGTGCGACGCCGGGTCGTTGACGATCACGTCGCCGTGCTCGTCGAACCCGACGATCACCAGTAGGTGCCCGGAGGTGCGGTAGCCGGCCATCGGCAGGTCGTCCTTCTCGAACGCCACCGACGCCACGAGCGGGATCCCGGCGGCGACGTACTCCTCGGCCTCCGCGACGTCGCGCAGCCGGGTCACGAACGCCTCGGTGCCGTACAGCGCGGCGTAGGCGGTGTTGAAGGACCAGTTGCCGGCGCCGTGGTAAGCGTGGTCGAAGGT
This sequence comes from Nocardioides iriomotensis, assembly GCF_004168035.1. Taxonomy (GTDB): domain Bacteria; phylum Actinomycetota; class Actinomycetes; order Propionibacteriales; family Nocardioidaceae; genus Nocardioides_B; species Nocardioides_B iriomotensis. Next base: position 55,302 of record NZ_SDPU01000018.1, read on the forward strand.
GAAGCGCACCGCGTGGTCGACGAAGCGGTCGCGGTAGCCGGGATCGACCCAGTCGTACTCCTCGGGCGACGGGCCGAGCCCCCAGGTGCCGAGCACCATCGAGATCGACGTCGGCGAGCACCAGGACTCGCCGCCGCTGGCCCACTGCGGGTACTCGCCGCGGTGCAGCTGCTGGGAGTACGGCGGGACCTCGACCTCGCGGCCGTGCCCGGTGCCGCCGGGGCGACTCGGGTCCGGGCCGGTCGTCGGGCCGCCGGAGACGACCGCGGAGACCAGCGACAGCGTCGGGCGCGCGTCGCTGCCGGCGGGGCGCAGCAGCGTGACCCGCAGCTGGTAGGCCTGCCAGCGGGTCCCGTGGGTGGCGACGAGCTCCTCGACGCGCACGCGGGTCGTCTCGTCGCGCTGGTCGCGGACGGTCGTCGGGTGGATCGCGGTGTCGGTCTCGGCCCAGCGGCCGAGGACCCACCAGCGAGACCAGCGCACGCCGTCCTGGCTGGCGCGGGCCTCGACCTCGATCCAGGAGCCGTCGGGCGTGCGGGCGTTCCACGACGGCACCAGGTCGCTGAAGGCGTGACCCGGTCGCACCTCCGGCGACAGCCACGACGACCAGGTGTAGCCGCGCGCGCTGCCGTCGCCGAACGGGTCGGTGTAGCTGCGGCAGCCGGCGTCCTCGCCGTACTCGAGCCCCTCGGGGGTGGCCAGGGTGCCGACGTGCGTGCCGGCGGCGAGCTCCGCGTCGCGCCAGACGTGCAGGGAGATCTGCGGCGTCACCATGCCGTGGAGGCACCTCGGGCGGGGAGGGGGTGCGCCTTGTCGTGCACGACGTAGCCGACGCCGCCGGAGCCGCCGGCGGGGCCGCGCTTGAGCCAGGCGTTCTCGAACTGGGCGCGGTCGTAGACCCGGCGCACGCCGTCGTTGCTCGCCGCGGCGGGGTCGTTGACCACGACGTCGCCGTCGGCGGTGAAGCCGACTACGACGAGCAGGTGGCCGTTGGTCGAGGAGATCGGGGCCCCGCTGAGCTGGCCCCGACCGAACGTGACCGACGTGATGACCGGGACGCCGGCGCGCACCAGCGTCTCGACGCCGCGCATTGACGCGAACCGGGTGACGAACGCCTTGTCGGTCAGGGTCGCGGCGTAGGCGGTGTTGAACGGCCAGTTGCCGGTGCCGTCGTAGCCGTGGTCGTAGGTCATCCGGGCGACGTGGTCGACGACCCGGTCCGGGTGGCTGCGCCCGACCCAGGCGGTCTCCGCGTCGCTCGGCAGTGCCTCGTAGTAGGCGAGCACCATCGCGAGCGAGGTGGGCGAGCACCACGCCTCGCCGCCGCCGCCGTACGCCGGGAAGTGGCCCTCGTGGACCATCTGGCTGAACGCCGGGACGGGGAGCTCGACGGGGGTGCTGCTGCGCGGGCGGCTGGTCCTCACGGACGTGGACGCGGGGATCGCGGACGCGACGGCACCGACGACGTCGACCCTCGGGGTCGCGGGCGAGCCGACCTTGCGGAGCAGCGTGACGCGCACCTGCCAGGACGTCATCGGCGTCGCCGCGACGAGCGTGTCGGTGGCGACCCGCGCAAGGTCGTCGGTCTGGCTGCCGCGGGAGGTACGCCGGAACTGCTGGTCGCCGGACGCCCAGCGTCCCAGGTCGTCCCAGCTGCTGGTGCGGCCGTCGGCGGTGCGCCCGCGGAGCTGGACCCGCAGGAGCGTGCCCTCCGGCGTCGCGGCGTCCCAGGAGGGGACGAGCTCGGTGAACGCGAACCCGGGCGTCGCCCAGGGCGACGTCCACGAGCCGCGCTGGTAGGTCGCGCGGCCGACCTTGCTGGTCGCGGTCGGGGCGTCGAGCCGGACCGTGCCCCTGGCGACGCGGACCGCCTTCGCGGTGCCGGTCGCGAGCGCGGCGCCGGCGTCCCAGGCGGCGTAGGCGACCCTGCGGCTGCCGGGAGCGGCGGCCTTCGCGTCGGCCGGCGTCGTGACGAGCGTCGCACCGGCGGCGAGGGTGAGGGCGGCGAGGGCGACCGGCAGGGCCGGCCGGAGGCGGGGAAGCACCAGCAAACTCTACGACCTCCGTCCCAGGAGTTGACTCTTTTCCCAACCGTCTCGCCACCGCGCCGGGTCGGTCGCGGCCCTCAGCCTGCCGTGGCGCGGTGCGGGGCGCCACGTTGTTGCTCGTTAGTCTTGGCGCGTGACATTGCGGCTCTACGACACGGTGACCAGGCAGGTCCGCGACTTCGTCCCGCTCGAGGCGGGCAAGGTCGGCATCTACCTGTGCGGTCTGACCGTGCAGTCCGAGCCGCACGTGGGCCACGTCCGGTCGGGCGTGAACTTCGACGTGCTGAGGCGCTGGCTCGAGTCGCGCGGCTACGACGTCACCTTCATCCGCAACATCACCGACATCGACGACAAGATCCTGGTGAAGTCGGCGGAGCAGGGCCGCCCCTGGTACAACCTCGCCTACGCCATGCGGCGCGAGCTCGACGCGGCGTACGCCGCCCTCAACGTCGAGCCGCCGACCTACGAGCCCGCCGCGACCGGCCACGTGCCCGAGATGATCGAGCTGATCCTCCGGCTGATCACCAAGGGTCACGCGTACGCCGCCGAGGACGGGTCCGGCGACGTCTACTTCGACGTCCGCTCGTGGCCGCAGTACGGCGAGCTGACCGGGCAGCGGATCGACGACATGGAGGCAGCAGAGGTAGCCGCCGATCCTCAGTCGATTGCCAGGAAGCGCGACCCGCGCGACTTCGCGCTGTGGAAGGGCTGGAAGAAGGAGACCGAGCCCGAGACCGCCGCGTGGCCCTCGCCGTGGGGGCCCGGCCGTCCCGGCTGGCACATCGAGTGCTCGGCGATGGCGCTGAAGTACCTCGGTGGCGCGTTCGACATCCACGGCGGCGGCGTCGACCTGCGGTTCCCGCACCACGAGAACGAGCAGGCGCAGTCGCGCGCGGCCGGCTTCGGCTTCGCGTCGTACTGGATGCACAACGCGTGGATCACGACGGCCGGCGAGAAGATGAGCAAGTCGCTCGGCAACTCACTGACCATCCCGTCCGTGCTGCAGCGCACCCGCGCGATCGACCTGCGGTTCTACATGGTCGCGGCGCACTACCGGTCGCACGTGGAGTTCTCCTTCGAGGCGCTCGACGAGGCCGCGCAGGGCTTCCAGCGGATCGAGCACTTCCTGGAGCGGGCGCGCGACGTGCTCGGCGAGGTCGAGCCCGGCACCTGGTGCGCGGAGTTCGAGACCGCGATGGACGACGACCTCGGCACGCCTACCGCGGTCGCCGCGATCTACGACGTGGTGCGCGCGGGCAACAAGCTGCTCGCCGCCGGGCCGTCCGACGCGCTGCGCGGGGCCGCCGCGTCGGTGCGGGCGATGCTCGCCGTCCTCGGGGTCGACCCCTTCGACGAACAATGGACCGCCGGCGGCTCGTCCGCGCGTGAGGAGAAGCTCACCACCGCGGTCGACGCGCTGGTCGCCTCGCTGCTGCAGCAGCGGCAGGAGGCCCGCGTCGCCAAGGACTTCGCGACCGCCGACGCGATCCGCGACCAGCTCAAGGGTGCCGGGATCGACCTGGAGGACACCCCCGACGGACCGAAGTGGAGCCTCGACTGATGGCGGGCAACTCGGCGCGACGTGGCGCCATCAAGAAGACCGGCAAGGGCAACCCGACCGCGGGGTCGGGCGGCCGGCGCCGCCGCGGCCTGGAGGGCAAGGGCCCGACGCCCAAGGCTAAGGACCGCGAGGGGCACAAGGCCTACAAGCAGGAGAAGCGGGCGCAGAAGTCCGCCGCCTCCCGGCCCAAGCGCACCGCGAAGACGGACTCCGAGTGGGTGGCCGGCCGCAACTCGGTGCTCGAGGCGCTGCGCGCCGGGATGCCGGTGACCACCGTGTACGTCGCCGAGGGCGCGGAGCGCGACGGCCGGCTGCGCGAGGTGTTCCGGATCGTGGCCGACCGCGGCATCTCGTTGCTCGAGGCGCCCCGCTCGGAGCTCGACCGGATGACCAGCGGCGCGGTCCACCAGGGCCTCGCCGCGCGGGTGCCGGCCTACGAGTACGCCCACCCCGACGACCTCCTCGACCGGGCGCACGAGGCCGGCGAGCCGCCGCTGATCGTCGCGCTCGACTCCGTCACCGACCCGCGCAACCTGGGCGCGGTCGTGCGCTCGGCGGCGGGCTTCGGGGCCCACGGCGTGCTGATCCCCGAACGCCGGGCCGCCGGGATGACCGCGTCGGCGTGGAAGACGTCCGCCGGGGCGGCGTCGCGCATCCCGGTCGCCCAGGCCGTGAACCTCACCCGGCAGCTGAAGGCCTACCAGGAGGCCGGCTGCATGGTCGTCGGCCTCGCCGCCGACGGTGACGTGTCGCTGCCCGACCTCGACCTGGCCGACGGCCCGCTCGTGGTCGTGGTCGGCTCCGAGGGGGACGGTCTGTCCCGGCTCGTCGCGGAGACCTGCGACCAGCTGGTGTCGATCCCGATGGTCAACTCGCTGGAGTCGCTCAACGCCGGGGTCGCCGCGTCGGTCACCCTGTACGCCGTCGCGCAGGCCCGGACCGCCTGACCGCGGTCAGCGCGCGAGCACCACGTCGAAGCGGGTGCTGCTCCAGTCGCGGCCCGGGCCCCGCCCGTCCGGGGTGGGCTCGTCGGCCGCGTGCACGTCGAACCTCCTGACCAGCGACGGGCGCACGCCGAAGACGCTGTCGCGACCGAGCAGCGGGTCGCCCTCGACGAACACGTGCGTCACCAGGTCGCGGTAGCCGTCCGCGGTCACCATCACGTGCAGGTGCGAGGCGCGCATCGGCGACCGGCCGGTGGCGTCGAGGAGCGCGCCGACCGGTCCGTCGTGCGGGATCGGGTACGGCGTGGGAGTCACCGCCCAGAAGCGGAAGCCGCCCTCGCCGTCGGTGAACAGGTGCGCGCGCCCGCTGGTCCGCCCGTCGTCGTACTGGACGTCGTAGAAGCCCTCCTCGTCCGCCTCCCACACCTCGACGCGGGCACCTGCGACGGGTCGGCCGTCGGTGTCGCGGACCGTGCCCTCGACCCAGCACGGCTGGCCGGGAGCGCCACCGGCGACGTCGCCGCCGAGCTCGATGCGGGGCGAGTCGTCGAGGAAGAACGGGCCGAGCACGGTCGCCTCGGTCGCGTCGGCGTGCTCGCTGCTGTTGACCACGACGGTCTGCATCGAGGCGCCGAGCACATCGGAGAGCAGGATGAACTCCTGGCGGTGCTCGTCGGTGATGTGGCCGACGGCGGTCAGGAAGTCGATGCCGCGCTGCCACTCCTCCTGGCTCGGGCGCACCTCGCGGAGGAACGCGTGCAGGTGCCGCACCAGCCCGGTCATGACCTCGCGCAGCCGCGGGTCGGGGGTGTCCTCGAACGACGCCAGCACGCCGGCGACGAGCTCGTCCTCGCGCGTCATGGCGCCACCCTGCTCCCTCCGGGCGGGTCCGGTCCAGAGCTCGGGCCTGAGCCGCTCGGAGCCGGGGTCAGAGCTCCCTGCGCACGACCACGCGCCGCTTGGTCGGCCTCGTGACGTCGGTGAAGCCGAGGTCGGCGAAGACCTGGTGGGCGCCGACGTAGAGCTCGTTGTCGACGACCTCGCGCCCGTCGGTGTCCAGCGGGTACGCCTCCAGCGCCCGGGCGCCGTGGGCGCGGGCGTGCTCGACGCACGCCTCCGCGAGCACGTAGGTCAGCCCGCGCTTGCGGAAGCCGCGCCGCACGACGAGGCACGTCACCGCCCAGACCGACGGGTCGCTGCGGTCCTCGTCCCGGCCTGTCCACGGCACGCGGGCCTTCGCGAGACCGGGGTACGACGAGCGTGGCTCGACGGCCGCGAAGGCGGCGGGCTCGTCGCCGACGTACAGGAGCAGGCCGGTGGTCGACGTCGCGGTGGGGTCGCCGCAGCCGGACGAGACGCGCAGCGCGGCGGCACGCTCCTCCGCGGTCGAGCGGAACACCCACTCCATGACCTTGAAGCGCTGGCAGTGGCAGGCGCCGGGGAAGTTGTAGACCGCGTCGAGGTCCTCCCACGGGGCCTCGTTGGCCGGGACGATCCGGAGGTCGTCGCTCACGCGCGCCGGGCCGGGCCGGGCTGGAGGTCGGGCTCCGGCTCGGGCTCGTCGGGGACCGCGGCCATCTCGGCGGTCGTCTCGGAGGCGGTGGTGATCGCCTCCTCGGGCCGGGTGCTGAGCACCCGTCGGAAGTAGTCGCGCGCGGTGTCGAAGATGTCGGCCTCGCGCCCGTCCTGCTCCGAGAGGTACCACCGGTGCTCGAGGACCTCGTGGTAGACCTCGGCGGGCTCGAGCCGGCCGCGCAGGTCGTCGGGGACCATCGCCGTGACCGGCTCGTAGAACTCGGTCAGCCAGCGGTGCGCGATGACGGCACGGTCCTCGCCGCCGAGCTGCGCGCTGGCGGTGAAGCCGGCGATGTCGTTGAGCAGGCGGCGGGCCTGGTTCTCCTCGACGTTGAGCCCGGTGAGGCTTTGCAGCTCGCGGCGGTGGTGGCCCGCCTCCACGACGCGGGGCTGCAGGTGCACGGTCGAGCCGTCCCAGTCGGTGACGATGTCGAGCTCGTCGACGTCGAACCCCAGCTCGTTGAGCCGTTCGATGCGCTGCTCGATCTTCCACATCTCGTCGGTGGTGAACTCCTCGGTGCCGGTGAGCTCGCCCCAGAGCGCGTCATACCGCTCCTGCAGCCGCTCGACGATCGCGAACGCGTCGATCTCCCCGGCGACCAGGCCGCCGGCCTGCAGGTCGAGCAGCTCGCCGAAGATGTTGGTCGACGCCACCTCGATGTCGTTGGCGCGCTGGCCGTCGGTCAGCTTCTCGTGCAGCTCGCCCGTCTCGGCGTCGACGAGGTAGGCGGCGAACTCGCCCGCGCTGCGCCGGAACAGCACGTTGGACAGGGACACGTCACCCCAGAAGAAGCCGGCGAGGTGCAGGCGCACGAGCAGCACGACGAGCGCGTCGACGAGCGTCGGCAGGTCGTCGGACGGCAGGCCGTGGCTGAATAGTGACCGGTAGGGAAGCGAGAAGCGCAGGTGCCGCGTCACGAGGCAGGGCTCCAACGGCTCGTCGTCGGCCGTCTCGCGACCCTCGACCACGCCGACGGGCTCGACCGTCGGCAGGCCGAGGCGCTGGAGGTCGCGCAGCAGCCGGTACTCGCCGAACGCCCAGCGCTCGCGGGTCTCCTTCACGGCGTACACGTCGGTCCCGAGCCGCACGATCCGCACGACGTGGCGGGAGATGCCGCGCGGCAAGGAGACGCAGACGTTCTCGCCCCAGTCCTCGAGCGGCAGGTGCCAGGGGAGGGTGACCAAGGCCGGGTTCGGGCGCGTGGCGACGATCCGCAGAGCCATGACGCTCAGGGTAGTGCGGACCGGGTCGTGCACTACAGTCCGCGCCATGGCTGATCTCTGGCAGACCGTGGCCGCCGAGCGCGGCGCCCTCGCCGACGACCTGGAGGGACTGACGGACGAGCAGTGGCGGACGGCCTCGCTGTGCACGGGCTGGAGCGTCCACGACGTGCTCGCCCACCAGTGCGGGACGGCGGACATGAACCCCGGCAAGTTCTTCGTGCGCTTCGCGGCGGCGGGCTTCAACTTCCCGCGGTTCGCCGACCAGCAGATCGAGCGCTACCGCGGCACCACGCCCGCCGAGACGCTGGGCACCTTCCGGCGGCTCCAGCACTCGACGTCGGCCCCGCCCGGACCGAAGACCTCCTGGCTCGGCGAGGTGCTCGTGCACAACGAGGACATCCGCCGCCCGCTCGGGATCGAGCACGAGCCGCCGGCCGACGCGGTCCGGCAGGTGATGGACTTCTACAAGGGGTCCAACACGCTCATCGGCACGAAGACCCGGATCGCCGACCTCACGCTGCGCGCGACCGACCAGGACTGGTCGCACGGCTCCGGCCCGCTCGTCGAGGGGCGGCTGATCGACGTGCTGCTCGCGGCGACCGGACGGGCGTCCGCGTGCGACCGGCTCCGCGGCGACGGCGTGACGACGCTGCGGCTGCGCTGCACCGCCTCCTGACCCGGTCAGCGCGGGCGGCGCCCGGTGGGCTCGAGGAACACCGCGCCCGGCCCGCGCCCGGCCACCTCGTCGTGCGGGTTGTTCAGCGCGCACGTCTTCAGCGACAGGCAGCCGCAGCCGATACAGCCGTCGAGCTTGTCGCGCAGCCGCTCGAGCCGCTCGATCTGGGCGTCGATGCGGGGCCGCCACGAGCGCGAGAGGCGCGCCCAGTCGGCCTTGGTCGGGGCGTGGTCGCGGGGGAGGGTGTCGAGCGCCTCGGCGATCTCGTCCAGGGTCAGCCCGACGCGTTGGGCCGAACGGATTAACGCGACCCGGCGCAGCGTCGGGCGCAGGTAGCGGCGCTGGTTGCCGCTCGTGCGCTCGGCGGAGATCAGGCCCACCTCCTCGTAGTAGCGCAGCGCCGACGGCGCGACGCCGGAGCGCGCGGAGAGCTCTCCGATGGACAGGTGGGCGACCATGATCCGATCCTAGACCTTGACCTCAAGTCAACTTGAACTTGCACCCTGGTCGGCATGACCTTGCTGACCGCGCTCGAAGCGCCGCCCGAACGCTCCTACGACGACCTGCCCCGGTTGATGTCGCTGATGACCGGCGACGAGAAGCACTCGGCCGCGGCCACCTCGACGCTCGACGTGCTGTGGGTGCTCTACGACCGCGTGCTGCGGGTCGGACCGGGAAGTGCCGACGACCCGGCCCGTGACCGGTTCTACCTGTCCAAGGGGCACGGGCCGATGGCCTACTACGCGGTGCTCACGGCGAAGGGCTTCATCCCCGAGGCGTGGCTGCCGCGCTGGGCGTCGTACGACTCCCCGCTCGGCCACCACCCCGACCGCGTCCTCGTCCCGGGCGTGGAGATCAGCAGCGGGTCGCTGGGGCACGGCTTCCCGCTCGCCGTCGGTACGGCGCTCGGCCTGCGCGCCCAGGGCCTCACCTCCCGCGTCGTGGTGCTCGTCGGCGACGCCGAGCTGGACGAGGGCAGCAACCACGAGGCCGTCGAGCTCGCCGGCGCGCTCGGCCTCGACAACCTCACCGTGGTCGTCGTCGACAACGGCTCGTCGACCCACAACCGGCCGGGCGCCATCGCCGGACGGTTCGTGCACGAGGGCTGGCACGCCGCCGTCGTCGACGGCCGCGACCACACCGCGCTGGAGCGCGCGCTGACCGCACGGATCGAGGGACGGCCCACCGTGGTCGTCGCGGAGGTGGAGGAGAAGTGGGCATGAGCGACCCCCGTCAGCGCTTCGCGCAGACCGCGGCCGACCTGGTCGAGGAGGACCTGTCCGTCGCCCTGGTCTACGCGGAGATCAGCGGCCAGTACTTCGGCGACGTCGAGAGCCGGCACCCCGACCGGGTGGTCAACGTCGGCATCCGTGAGCAGCTGCTGGTGAACGTCGGCGCCGGCCTCGCGCTCGCCGGGATGCGGCCGATCGTGCACACCTTCGGGTCCTTCCTCGTCGAGCGGGCCTTCGAGCAGATCAAGCTCGGCTTCGGCCACCAGGACGTCGGCGGCGTCCTCGTCGGCTCGGGCGGGTCGTTCGACATCGCCTCCGGCGGTCGCACGCACCAGGCGCCGGGCGACGTGCCGCTGATGGACACGCTGCCGGGATGGACCCTCCACGTGCCCGGCCACGCCGATGAGGTCGAGGACTCGCTGCGGCTGGCCGTCGCGGGCGACGGGCGTGAGTACGTCCGGGTGGTCAGCCAGCAGAACGCGCAGGCGTTCCCGGTGCGCCCCGGTCGCTTCCACGTGCTGCGGCGCGGGTCAGGCGCGACCGTGGTCGCGGTCGGGCCGACCCTCGACGCGGTGCTCGAGGCGACCCGCGGACGCGACGTGTCGGTGCTGTACGCCAACGTCGTCCGGCCGTTCGACAGCCGCACGCTGCGCGCGGTGCTGGCGTCGCCGGAGGTGGTGCTCGTCGAGCCCTACCTGGCGGGGACGTCGAGCCGGCTCGTGGCGGACGCGCTCTCCGACGTACCGCACCGGCTGCTGGCACTCGGAGTCCGCAGCGAGGAGATCCGTCGCTACGGCACGGCCCGCCAGCACGTCGCGGCGCACGGCCTGGACGCGGCGGGGATCCGCCGGTCCCTCGATGCCTTCCTGGTCGGGCGGGGGGACGGGATCGCGTCCTGACGACAAGCGACACCGTCCCCCCGACCGCGGTTTCAGGGGCGCGTCCCCCGGTCCCATGGCCTGCTGCGCGGGCCGAGGGCCAGGGGACACCCCTAGGGTCCTGCGTGAGTCCCCCGTGGGTGCGTCAGCGCTTGAACGCGTCCTTGGCCTTCTCGCCCGCCTGCTTGAGGTCGGCCTTGCTCTGCTCGGCCTTCCCCTCCTTGCGCATCGAGTCGTCCCCGGTGGCCTTGCCCAGCCCTTCCTTGGCCTTGCCGACAGCGCCTTCGGTCTTGGCTCGAGCCTTGTCGTCGGTGCCCATGTCGTGCCTCCTCAGTGCCTGGGTGGTGCTGACGCCACCGACATACCCCGACCTCCGATTTACATTCCTTCCACACCTACGATGGAGCCCACCGCCGCTTTAGCTCAGCTGGTAGAGCACTCGCCTTGTAAGCGAAAGGTCGTCAGTTCGAACCTGACAAGCGGCTCCACGGCGCGTCGGCGTGTTGCGGACGTCTCGATCTGGGTACTCCTGACGCTGGGACCGGTGCGGTCCCCGGACAGAGGAGACCACCATGCTGGGACGCAACCGCGACGCCGACACCACGACGACGACCGACGAGCGCGCCCGCTTCGACGACGTCGAGGACACCCAGGTGGTGTCCCGGGACGAGGCGGCCGGGGTCGACGAGGAGCAGGCCCGTCGCGACCGTTTCGGCGGCATCAACTGGGGTGCCGGCTTCTTCGGGTGGCTCGTGGCGATCGCCGTGAGCCTGCTCCTCGCAGGGATCATCGGTGCGGTCACCGCGGGCACCGAGGCCGAGGAGCAGCTCATCCCTGACGCGACGACGACCGAGCTCGGCCTGGCCGCGGTGCTGACCGTCGGCGTCATCCTGGCGATCGGCTACTACGCCGGCGGGTACGTCGCCGGCCGGATGTCGCGCTACGACGGCATGCGCCAGGGCCTGGCGGTCTGGCTCGTCGGGGTCGTGCTGACCGCCCTCGCGGTCGCGGCCGGGACCTTCTTCGGCGACCGGTACAACGTGCTGGCCAGCGTCGAGCTGCCGAGCGTGCCGATGTCGACCGACACCATGACGACCGCCGGCCTCGTGATGGCCGGGCTCGTCCTGCTGGTCACGCTGGTGACCGCGATGTTCGGTGGCGCCGTCGGCCGGCACTACCACGCCCGCGTGGACAAGGCCGGCTGGTAGGCCGGCCGGCCGTCAGCGGAGCCGCTCGGGCTCGAACGTCCGGGTCGGCTCGGCCAGCTCGTCCTGCGTCTGCACGATCCGCAGCTCCCGCTCGCCCGCCTCGGCGGTCGCCCGCACCACGGCGAACACCGAGGCGGTCGTGCGTGCCAGCGCCTCGGCGAGCGGGCGCCCGTCGAGCAGGTTGGCCAGGAACACCGCGGTGGTCAGGTCGCCCGCGCCCGGCGGGTTGACCGACAGCCGGGGGAACCGGGTGCGCCAGGCGCCGGACGCGTCGACGGCCACCATGTCGAGCGCGTCGTCGGGGGTGTCTTCGACGATCACGCTGGTCACCAGCACCGTGCCCGGTCCGGTCGCCCGCACCGTGTCGGCGGCCGCCAGCAGGGTCTCGGTGGTCGTGGTCGGGGTGGCGGCGAGGTAGTCGAGCTCGAAGTGGTTGGGGGTGATCACGTCGGCGGCCGGCACCACCTGGTCGCGCATGAACTCCGGGATCCCGGGGCGCACGAACATGCCGCGCCCGACGTCGCCCATGACCGGGTCGCAGCAGTAGATCGCCTCGGGGTTGGCCGTCTTGACCTTCCGCACGGCATCGAGGATGACCGCGCCGACGTCCTCGGCGCCCTGGTACCCCGACAGCACCGCCTCGCAGCGCTCGAGCGCCCCGCGGTCGCCGACGCCCTCGATCACGTCGGCGACGTCGGAGGAGGTGAGCAGGGGCCCCTTCCAGTCGCCGTAGCCGGTGTGGTTGGAGAAGTGCACCGTCATGACCGGCCAGACGACCTTGCCGAGTCGTTGCAGCGGGAACAGCGCGGCGCTGTTGCCGGCGTGGCCGTAGGCGACCAGGGACTGGATCGACAGGATGCTCACCCGGGCGATCCTGCCACTCAGCGCGCGAGCATCAGCGAGGGGTGCGGGCGGACGGCGGACAGGTAGCCGCCGCCGATCGGCCGCACCTCGAAGTGCAGGTGGCAGCCGTCGGGCGCGCCGAGCCTGCCCGCCCGCGCCACGAGCTGCCCGGCGCGGACGCGGTCGCCCGGCGCGACGTACACGCGGCTGACGTGGCCGAGCACGACGTCGACGCCCCGGTCGTGGTTGCGGATCCGGAACGCCTTGGCGCCGTACGCCGACCCGAGCGACCCGGCCGACGCCGGGGCGACGACCCAGCCGGAGAACCCGGCGTACAGCGGGGTGCCGCAGCGCATCGCGACGTCGAGGCCGTGGTGGAAGCCGCGGTCGCCGGGGCAGCGCGGCGACGGGTCGTAGTACGGCGCCCGCGTGCAGCCGAAGTTGATCATCTTGCGGTGCGCGCCGGCGTACCAGGGCGAGGTGTAGCGGTGGGTGTCCTGCACCCAGAACCGCTGCGGCTCCGCGGCCCGGGTGGTCGAGCCTGTCGAGACCGTTCGGGTGGTCGAGCCTGTCGAGACCGTTCGGGTGGTCGAGCCTGTCGAGACCACGACGAGGACCATGAGCAGCACGAGGGTGAGGGCGCGCACGCCCTCACCCTCGCACGGGGGACATGGTCAGGCGACCTGCAGCGACCTCTTGGAGAGCCCCATCCAGTAGCCGTCGACGACCTGGTCGCCGGGGGTCTCGGGGTCGGACGCGGCGCCGAGCGTGATGAACAGCGGCGTGTAGTGCTCGACCGTCGGGTGCGCGTAGGGCATGCCGGGCGCGCGGTCGCGGTAGGCGGCGAGCTCGTCGACGTCGCCGCGGGCGAGCGCCTCGGCGGCCCAGGCGTCGAACTCCGTCGACCAGGTCGGCGCGGCCGCCTCGATCCGGAACTCCTTGAGGAACGGCAGGCCGTGGGTGAGGAAGCCGGAGCCGATGATCAGCACGCCCTCGTCGCGCAGCGGGCGCAGCCGGCGGCCGAGCTCGAGCAGCTTGTCGGGGTCGTGGGTGGGCAGCGACATCTGCAGCACGGGGATGTCGCCGGCCGGGTACATGATCTTCAGCGGCACCCAGGCGCCGTGGTCGAGGCCGCGGCTGCCGTGCTGGTGGACCGGCTCGGCGTCCGGCATCATCGCCGCGACCCGCCGGGCGAGGGCGGAGGCGTCGGGGGTCTCGTAGGTCATCTCGTAGTACTTCCGCGCGAAGCCGCCGAAGTCGTAGACCAGCGGGGTGCCCGGTGCCGTCGCGGAGAGGCTCACGGGCGCGGACTCCCAGTGCGCGGAGACGATGAGGATCGCCTTCGGGCGGGGCAGGTCGGCGGCCCAGGTGCGGAGCTGGCCGCTCCAGATCGGGTCGTCGAGCAGGGGCGGGGCGCCGTGCCCGATGTACAGGGCGGGCATGCGGTCGGTGGCGGGGCTGGTCTCGGTCATCGTGGGCTCCTCGGGTCTGCTCCCAGCGTAGTCGATAAACTTGAAGCATCAAGTGTTGTTGCAGTAAGATGCGTCTCATGACCCGATGGCTCACCGAGGACGAGCTCGACGCCTGGCTGCGACTCGCCGGCGTGATGCTCAAGCTGGGGCCTGCCCTGGATTCCCAGCTGCAGCGCGACAGCGACATGACGCACTTCGACTATCTCTGCCTGGCGATGCTCTCGGAGTCCGGCGACCGCACCCGCACGATGAGCGACCTGGCCGGCAAGACCAACGCGTCGCTGTCGCGGCTCTCGCACGTCATCACCAAGCTCGAGAAGCGCGGCTACGTCTCGCGCTGCCCCTCGCCCGCGAGCCGTCGCGTGACGATGGTCCGCCTCACCGACGACGGCTGGGGCGTGCTGGTCAAGGCCGCCCCCGGTCATGTCGAGACCGTGCGCAGCCTGGTCTTCGACGGCCTCAGCGCCGACGACGTCGCCGCGCTGGAGAAGATCGCCGGCCACATCGTCGAGCGCATCGAGGCCTCCCGGCTCGACTCCACCTGCTGAGCAACGATTCGTCTGCCGAATTCGGGGTGATCTACGCGCGCGGGTCGCAGACGAACCGTTCTGCGGGCCCGGTGTACGCCGCGAGCAGCGGGCGCGGGATCGGCCCCTTGATCCGGCCGCCGGACGACCGCTCCTCCCAGGCGTGCGCAAGGATCCCGACCGAGCGGGACAGGCAGAACAGGCCACGGCTCAGCTCGGGGTCGAACCCGAGCTCGCCGTAGACGATCGCGGTGGCGCCGTCGATGTTCATCGGCACCGGGCGGCTGCGGCCCTCGGCCAGCTGCCGCTCGAGCTCGAGCGCGGCCCCGAGGTGCCGGCCCGCGACCGTACCGGCGTCGACCGCCGCGTCGACCGAGGCAACGAGCGGGTCGCGGCGCGGGTCCACGGGGTGGAACCGGTGCCCGAACCCCGGGACGTGCGCGCGGCGGGCGCGGTGGTCGGCCAGCACGTCGGCGACGGCGGCCGGGAGGTCGTCGGCCCCGGCCAGGTCGTCGAGGATCGCCAGGCACTGCTGACCGGCGCCCCCGTGCACGTCGCCGAGCAGGCCCACCCCGGTCGCGAGCGCGGTGTTGAGCCCGACCCCGCAGGTCGCGGCCATCCGCGCGGCCGCGATCGAGGGCGCCTGCGGGCCGTGGTCGACCGCGGCGACGAGCGCGTGCTCCAGCAGTGCGGACTCCTCCCGCGTGGGCAGGTCCCCGCGGAGCAGCAGCCAGGCCATGTCGACGAACGACACCGCGCCGATCAGCTGCTCGACCGGGTAGCCGCGGAGCCGGATCACGCCGGGCTCGATGTCGGAGATCCCGGTGGCCCACCAGGCGGTGACGTCGTCGATGGTCGTGGGTGTGGTCATCAGATCGCTCCCTCGGCGCGCAGCGCCTCGATGTCGGCGTCGGTCAGGCCGGCCTCGCGGAGCACCTCGTCGGTGTGCTCGCTGAGGACGGGTGGCGGTCCGGCCGCGGGCACGGCGGCCCCGTCGACGTGCGTGGGCAGGCCGAGCAGCTCGACCGGCCCGGCGGCGGAGTCGACGCGGCTGACCAGGCCGCGGTGCTTCACCTGCGGCGAGTCGAGCGCCTCGGGCACGGTGACGACGGGCGCGGCCGGCACGCCCACGTCGCGGAGCACGGCGTCCCAGTGGCTCGCGGGCTTGTCGCGCAGCGTGCGCTCGAGCTCGACCTTGAGCGCGGCGCGGTGCTCCTTGCGGTGGTCGCGGGTGTCGAAGCGCGGGTCCGCCGTGAGCTCGTCGCGTCCGATCGCCGCGCACAGGGCGAGCCACTGCTCCTGCTTGTTGGCGGCGATGTTGAGCGCGCCGTCGGCCGTCGCGAACGTGCCCGAGGGAGCCGAGGTGCGGTTCTCGTTGCCCATCGGCTGCGGGGTGCGGCCGGCGACGAGGTAGTCGGAGACGACCCAGCCCATCGTGCTCAGCGCCGCGTCGAGCATGGAGACGTCGAGGTAGGCGCCCTCGCCGGTGCGGCCCTTGCGGACGAGCGCCGAGGAGATCGCGAACGCCGCCGCGAGCCCGCCGATCGAGTCGCACACCGGGTAGCCGACCCGCAGCGGCGCGGTGTCCTCGGACCCGGTGACGCTCATGACCCCGGAGAGGCCCTGCACGACCTGGTCGTAGGCCGGCCGGTCGCTCTCCGGGCCGGTCGCGCCGAAGCCCGAGACCGCGCAGTACACCAGGCCCGGGTGCTCGCGGCGCAGCTCCTCCCAACCGAAGCCCAGGCGGGCGAGCACGCCGGGCCGGAAGTTCTCCAGCAGCACGTCGGCGGTCGCGAGCAGGCGCCGGAAGACCGCGCGGCCGCCGTCGCTCTTGAGGTTGACGGTGACCGAGCGCTTGCCGCCGTTCTGAGCGAGGAACGACGCGCCGAGGCTGCGCCGGCTGAGCTCGGGGTCGGCGCCGAGCTGGCGGGCGAGGTCGCCGGTGCCGGGGACCTCGACCTTCACCACGTCGGCGCCGAGCAGCGCGAGCTGGTACCCGGCCACCGGGCCGGCCAGCACGTTGGTGAGGTCGAGGACGCGGACCCCGTCGAGCAGCGGCGCCGTCACAGCAGTGCCTCGACCGGGCCGAGGCCGGCCTCGTCGAGGGCGTGCGCGGTCGCGACCACCGCCTCGACGTACCCGGGGATCCGCTCGCCGGTGAACCGCGACGTGGGGCCGCTCACCGACAGGGCCGCGACCACCCGGCCGTCCTCGCCGTGCAGCGGGGCGGCGACCGCCGAGGCCCCGAGCTCGCGCTCGCCGTGGGAGACGGCGTACCCGGTCTCGCGGATCGACGCGACCTGCCGGGCCAGCGTGGCGGCGTCGAGGTCGGGGTCGGCCTCGGAGAGCGTGGTGACCAGGTCGTCGGGGGCGCCGGAGAGCAGCACCTTCGCGGTGGCACCGCGGCCGAGCGGCATCGGCTCGCCGACGGCGACGACGCTGCGCACGGTGGCGGTGCCCTCCTCCTGCGCGATCGAGACCCGTTGCACGCCCTGCCGGACGTAGACGTTGACGGTCTCGCCGCAGCGCTCGACCAGCGCGCGCATCGCTGCGCGGGCCTCGGGCGAGACCTGCCACGCCCGGTCGGCGAGCCGCACCCAGCGCAGCAGCGCCGGCCCGCAGGTGTACGTCGTCTCGGCGACGCGCGCGACCAGGCCGCGGGACTCCAGCGTGGCCAGCAGCCGGACGGCCGTGGTCTTCGGCAGGCCGGCGCCCTCGACGACCTCGCGCAGCGTGCGGGTCGGGTGGTGCTCGTCGAGGAGCGCCAGCACGTCGAGCGCGCGCTGGATGCTGCGCACGCCGTCGGACGCGGGAGAGGGGCTCACGAGGTGATCCGTTCTGTGGTTCGGAGGGACCACTGTACGGATCGTAGGGCCGCCTGACGAGGGTCGGGAGCGTGACCACAAAGACCAAAAACTGTCTGATGGTCTCAATGGTCCGGATCCGAACGCGGCCTCCTAGCGTGACGGCGGTCACCAGGTCGTGGTGACGCCCTTCACAGCCCGCCCCTGTCGCGGCTGCCGGAGGTCTCGACCAACCAATCCGAGGAGGAACCGATGCGCGCTCCCCGCCGCTCGGTCGTTCGCCGTACCGTCGCCGTCGCCGCCGTGCTCGGCACCACGCTGACGCTCGCCGCCTGCAACCAGGCCGCCGGAGGCGGTGCCGCGTCCAGCGAGGAGTTCCCGTCCAAGACCGTGGACATCATGGTGCCGGCCGCCGCCGGTGGCGGCTGGGACTCGACCGCCCGCGCCATGCAGAAGGTGATCGAGGACGAGGACGTCGTCAGCGAGCCCGTCGAGGTGTTCAACGTCGAGGGCGGTGGCGGCGCCACCGGTCTCTCGCAGCTGCAGAAGGACGAGGGCGACCCGCACGCGCTGATGGTCACCGGCCTGGTGATGATCGGCGCTCTCGAGCAGGCCAGCTCGCCGGTGTCGTTCGAGGACACCACCCCGATCGCGACGCTGACCAGCGAGGCCGAGGCCTTCGTGGTGCCGTCCGACTCCCAGTACGAGTCTATCGAGGACGTCGTCGCGGCGTACGAGAAGGACCCGGCCTCGGTCACGTTCGGCGGCGGCTCCGCGGGTGGTTCCGACCAGCTCGTCGTGGCCGAGCTGATGAAGGCCGCGGGCGCCGACCCGTCGCAGATGAAGTACGTCGGCTACTCCGGCGGCGGCGAGGCCATCGCGGGCATCCTGTCCGGTGACGTGGCGGTCGGCGTCTCCGGCGTCAGCGAGTTCGAGAGCCAGATCGAGGCCGGCGACATGCGCCTGCTCGCGATCAGCACCGCCGAGACCCAGGAGGTCGCCGGCGAGGAGGCCACGACGCTGCAGGACGCCGGCTACGACATCGACTTCAGCAACTGGCGCGCCCTCGTCGCGGCCCCCGGCCTCTCCGACGACGCCAAGGAGCAGGTGACCGAGGTCGTCGACGAGCTGCACGGCACGCAGGGCTGGAAGGACGCGCTCGAGGCCAACGGGTGGGCCGACTTCTACAAGACCGGCGACGAGGCCCAGGAGTACATCGACTCCGAGGTCGACCGCGTCGCCGCGCTCTACGAGGACCTCGGGCTGTGACCGACGCAGCCGAGACCACCGAGCCGGCCCTGGGTGACCCCCAGGGCCGGCCGGCCGGTCCGTTCGCCTTCGGCGCCGGCATCGTGCTGGTCAGCGGCGTGCTGCTCAGCCAGGTGTTCGCGATCGACACCACCGAGGGCTTCTCGCCCCAGGGGCCGCGGTTCCTGCCGCTGGTGGTGCTGACGCTGATGCTCGTGCTCGGCCTCGTGTACCTCGCGCAGCAGGCGGCCGCCGTACGCCAGGGCGGCTCGCTTCCCGCCGAGCCGTTCACGCACCTTGCCGCGGCCGCGGTCCTCGTCGGGATCCTCGTGGTCTACGCCTTCGTGCTCGGCCCGGTCGGCTACGTGCCCGCGACCGCGCTGTTCTTCGTCGCCGCAGCGCGGACGATGGGGTCGCGCCACCTGACCCGCGACGTCGTCGTCGGCATCGGCCTCGCGCTCCTCGTCTACCTGTCCTTCACGCGCGCCCTCGGCGTGTTCCTGCCCCAGGGGGTGTTCCCGCTGTGAGCCAGTTCGGCGACCTGATGGGCGGCTTCGCCACCGTCCTCAGCCCCGAGATGCTGCTGTTCGCGGTCATCGGCGTCACGCTCGGCACCCTCGTCGGGGTGCTGCCGGGCATCGGCCCGGCCGTGACGATCGCGCTGCTGCTGCCGGTGACCTACGGCTTCGAGAGCCCGATCCCGGCGTTCATCATGTTCGCGGGCATCTACTACGGCGCGATGTACGGCGGGTCGACCACGTCGATCCTGCTGAACACTCCGGGCGAGTCCGCCTCCGTCGCGACGGCGATCGAGGGCCACGAGATGGCCAAGCGCGGCCACGCCCGGGCAGCGCTGGCGACCGCGGCGATCGGCTCGTTCGTCGCCGCCCTGATCTCGACCGGGCTGCTCGCGCTGGTGGCCGAGCCGGTCGGCCGGCTGGCGGTGTCGTTCCGCGCGACCGACTACTTCGCGCTGATGATCCTGGCCCTGGTGACCGTGACCGCGCTGGTGGGCAGCTCGCTCGTGCGCGGCCTGATCTCGCTGCTGCTCGGCGTGACCATCGGCTTCATCGGCCTCGACGGCATCTCCGGCCAGCCGCGGCTGACCTTCGACAGCCCGGTGCTGTTCAACGGCATCGACGAGGTGCTGCTGATCATCGGCCTCTTCGCGATCGGCGAGACGCTCTACGTCCTGGTCAAGGGCCGCACCCGTCCCGGCCAGGTCACCCCGCTCGAGCCGGTCCGCGGCGGCTTCATGTGGCTGTCGCGCGACCAGTGGCGGCGCTCGTGGGGCCCGTGGATCCGCGGCGCCGGCTTCGGCTTCCCGTTCGGCGTGCTGCCGTCCGGCGGCGCCGAGCTGCCGACGTTCCTCTCCTACTCGTGGGAGAAGAACCGCTCGCGCGGCAAGCAGGAGTTCGGGAAGGGCGCCATCGAGGGCGTCGCCGGACCGGAGGCCGCCAACAACGCGTCGTTCTCCGGCGTCCTGGTGCCGCTGCTGACCCTGGGCCTGCCGACCTCCGCGACCGCGGCGGTCATGCTGGCGGCGTTCAAGATCTTCAACCTGCAGCCCGGCCCGCAGCTGTTCGAGGAGAACAGCGACCTGGTGTGGGCGCTGATCGCGTCGCTGTTCGTCGGCAACGTGATGCTGCTGGCGCTGAACCTGCCGCTGATCCGGCTGTGGGTGAAGGTGCTGGAGATCCCACGGCCGGTGCTCTACGCGGGCATCCTGGTGTTCGCCACGCTCGGCATCTACTCGGTGTCCGGCACGGTCACCGACATCCTGATCGCCTACGGCATCGGCGTGCTCGGCTTCCTGATGCGGCAGTTCGACTTCCCCATCGCGCCGACGATCCTGGGCGCCATCCTCGGCCCCGAGCTGGAGAACCAGTTCCGCCGGGCGCTCAACGTCGGCAACGGCGACCTGACGGTGTTCGTGACTCGTCCGCTGTCGCTGGCCATCCTGCTGCTCGCGGCCGCCGCCCTGCTGCTGCCGTACGCACCGCGCATCGTTGCGCGCCTCCGGGGTAAGGACCCGGAGGAGGCCAAGAAGCTCGCCTTCGCGGACGAGGACTGAGAGGAGCGGTCGTGGACCGGGACGTGATCGTGGTCGGCTGGACGCCGACGCCGCAGGGAGAGGCCGCCGTCGAGGCCGCCGTCGCCGAGGCGGGACGGCGCGACGGCGTGCTGCACGTGGTCAACGCGAGCAGCGGCGACTCGTACGTCGACAACAAGATCGCCTCGACCGAGCAGCTCCGCGCGCTCCGCGACCGGCTCTCCGGCCAGGGCGTCGAGCACGAGGTCGTCCAGCAGGTCGGCCGCTTCGAGCCGGCCGAGGAGATCCTCGACGCGGCCGACCGGCTCGGGGCGGCGCTGGTGGTCCTCGGGATCCGGCGCCGTACCCCCGTGGGCAAGCTGCTGATGGGCTCGACCGCGCAGCGGGTGCTGCTGCAGTCGGCCTGCCCGGTGCTGTCGGTGAAGGCCTGATCAGTAGGCGCGGGCCGGAACTTCCCGGGCGACTCCTGCACTTCCAGGGCGATGCAACGGCCTGGAAGTGCAGGAGTCCCTGGTGAACCAGGGACTCCGCCGGGCCTAGACGCCCAGCCGGTCCAGCAGGTCGCCGACGCGGTCGGACTCGACCATCAGGAACCGGCCGAACGCCGAGCCGGTGAGGTAGTCGTCGGTCCAGCCGTTCGCCTGCTCGGCCTCCCGCCACGCGGAGGTGTCGTGCACCCGGTCGACGAGGTCGGCGAGCCGGTCGCGCTGGCGGGGGCTCAGGCCCGGCGGGGCGACCAGACCGCGCCAGTTGGCGAAGCCCAGCGGCACGCCGGCGTCGCGGAGGGTCGGCGCGTCGATGCCCGGCACCGGCTGGTCGCCGGTGACCGCGAGCACGCGGACGGCGCCGGCGCGGACCTGGTCGATGTTCTCCAGCACCCCGGACAGCGCCGCGTCGATGCGGCCGGTGAACAGGGCGGCGAGGGTCGGGCCGCCGCCGTCGTACACGCGGTAGCGGACCTCGCGCGGGTCGATCCCCACCGCCTCCGCGAGGAGGTGGGTGGCGAGATGGTCGGGGCCGCCGGGGAGCGAGCCGCCGCCGAACCGGAGCCGCGCCGGGTCGCGCTTCCAGGCCTTCACGAGCGAGGCGAGGTCGCGGTGCGGCGAGCCCTCGCGCACCATCACGATCTCGGGCTCGCTGAGCAGCCGCGCGACCGGCGTGACCTCGTCGAGCCCGACCGCGGCGCGGTTGGTGTGCAGGCTGCCGACCACGCCAAGGCCCATCATCATCATGAGGTCGCCGTTGCCGCGCTCGTGCACGGTGCGGGCCAGCCCGGCGCCGCCGCTGGCGCCCTCGAGGTTGAAGATCTCGGGCCGCTCGCCCAGCCCCTCGTCCTCGACGATCCCGGCCAGGATGCGGGCCGTCGTGTCGTAGCCGCCGCCCGCCGCGTTGGGCACCATGATCCGCAGCTGGTCCGGGTCGAGCGTGCCGGCGCTGGGGCTGCAGGCGGCGACGAGCGGCAGCAGGGACGTCCCCGCGGCCGCGGTCAGCACGCGTCGGCGGCTCAGCACCCGGCGAGCATAGATCGGCGGCATGCGTGAGACTTCTCGCCGTGAGACGACGACGCCTCTCCCTCGCGGGGCAGCTGCTCGCGTTGCAGGCCGTCGTCGTCCTGCTGGTGGTGCTGGGTCTGACCCCGGTGCTGCTGGTGCAGAACGACGTGGCGTTCCGCCGCACCGAGAGCCGCCGCGTGCTCGCCACCGCCGAGAACGTCGCCGACACCCGTGTGCTCGAGGCCGGTCTGGCCACGGGCACCAACGAAGGCGTGCCGGGGGAGGCGGAGCGGGCGCGCGCGACGTCCGGCTCGTCGTACGTCCTCGTCACCGACGAGAACGGCGAGGTGGTGCACTCCTCGAACCCGCGGGACGTCGGTACGACGGTCACCCGGCCCGGCCCCGGCCGCTCGTGGGTCGGCGTGGTCGACGAGGACGGCCGCAGCGCGATCGAGGCACGCGCGCCGGTGCAGGCCATCCGGGCGCGTCAGGACGTGCTGATCGGCGACGTGGTCGGCTACGTGATCATCGGCCGCGACTACCCGACGCTGTGGCAGCGGCTCGGGACGACGGCGCCCACGCTGCTGATCTACGTGCTCGTCGGCTCGCTGGTCGGGCTGGGCGGCAGCCTGCTGCTGTCCCGGCGGATCAAGCGGCAGACCCACGGCCTGGAGCCCAACGAGATCGCGGGCCTGGTCGAGCACCGCGAGGCGATGCTGCACGGCCTGCGCGAGGGCGTGGTCGGCGTCGACACCTCCGGGCGCGTGACGCTGGTGAACGACGAGGCGGTGCGGCTGCTCGCCCTCGACGGCAGCGACCCGGTCGGCCGGCCGGTCGCCGAGCTGCCGCTGCCGCCGTCGGTCACCTCGGTGCTCGCCGGCGAGACGGGCGCGAGCGACCTCGCCGTCGCGTCGGCCGGGCGGGTGCTGGTGCTCAACCAGATGCCGGTGGTGAACCAGGGGCTGCGCATCGGCTGGGTGACCACCGTGCGCGACCGGACCGAGCTCGTCGACCTCAACCGGCAGCTCGACGTGTGGCGCAGCACGACGGACACGCTGCGCTCGCAGGCGCACGAGTTCAGCAACCGGATGCACACGATCGCCGGCCTCATCGAGCTCGAGGAGTACGACGAGGTGGCGGCCTTCGTGGCCACGCAGGCCCAGGCCCGCGCGGGCTGGGCGGACCGCGTGGTCGCACGCGTCGAGGACGCCGCCGTCGCTGCGCTGCTGGTCGCCAAGGGCAGCCGGGCCACCGAGCTCGGCGTGCGGCTGGACGTCGAGGACGACGCGCGGCTGCCGGCCCTCGCCGACGACGTCTCCGCCGACCTGGTGACCGTGATCGGGAACCTCGTCGACAACGCGATGGAGGCGGTCGCGCCCACGCAGGGCTCGGTCGTGGTAGGCCTGTCGTGCGCCGGGCACGCCGTCGAGGTCCGGGTCTCCGACGACGGCCCGGGCGTGCCCGACGAGCTGGTCGAGCGGGTCTTCGCGCAGGGGTTCAGCACCAAGGCCCCCGGCGCGCAGGGCGACCCCGGCGAGCGCGGGTGGGGCCTGGCCCTCTGCCGCGTCGTGTGCGAGCGCCGCGGCGGGTCGGTCGACGTGGGCCGCGTGACGCGTGCCGGCGACCGCCGTACCGTCTTCACGGCTGTCGTGCCCACCGACCGGGAGGTGTCCTCGTGACCGCGCTGCGCGTGCTGGTCGTCGACGACGACTTCATGGTGGCGCGGGTGCACCGGAAGTTCGTCGAGCGCGTGCCCGGCTTCGAGGTCGTCGGCGAGGCGCGCACCGGGACCGAGGCGATCGACGCCGTCCGCGAGCTGCGGCCCGACCTGGTGCTGCTCGACATCTACCTGCCCGACATGACCGGGCTCGAGGTGCTGCGCTCGCTGCGCGCCGCAACCGACCCCGTCGACGTCCTCGTCGTCAGCGCCGCGCGCGACCTAGAGACGGTGCAGGAGGCGTTCCGCGGCGGGGCCGTGCAGTACCTCATCAAGCCGTTCACCGCCGAGGCGATGCGCGACCGGCTCACGGAGTTCCAGCGCCGGCACCGCTCGGTGCAGTCCGCGGTCGCCGGGTCGGGGGAGATGGCGCAGCGGGAGGTCGATGCGCTGTTCGGCGCCGCCTCCGCCGCGCGCCGGCCGTCCGACGCCGAGCTGCCCAAGGGTCTGACCGTGCAGACGTTGCAGCTCGTCGGCTCCGCGCTGAGGAGCGCGACCTCCGACGAGGGCGCGACGTTGAGCTCGGCCGAGTGCGCCGACGAGGTCGGCCTCGCCCGCGTGTCGGTGCGCAGGTACCTGGAGCACCTGGTCACCACCGGGCACGCCGAGGTGTCGCTGCGCTACGGCCGCGCCGGTCGCCCCGAGCGGCGGTACCGCTGGGTCGGCTAGGGCAGCCGCCAGTCGATCGCCGTACCGCCCTGCTGCTCCAGCAGCGCGTTGACCCGGCTGAACGGCCGCGACCCGAAGAAGCCCCGCGACGCCGACAGCGGTGACGGGTGCACGGACTCGACCCACGGCACGTCGCCGGCGGCGAGCAGCGGCTTGAGGCTCTGTGCGTCGCGGCCCCAGAGGATCGCGGCCCGCGGTCCGCCGCGCGCGACGAACGACTCGATCGCCTGCTCGGTCACCGCCTCCCAGCCGCGTCCGCGGTGGCTGGCCGGCGCACCGTGCGCGACGGTCAGCACGCGGTTGAGCAGCATCACGCCCTGCTCGAACCACGGGCTCAGGTCACCGTTCGACGGCGGCGGCACGTCGAGGTCGCTCATCAGCTCCTTGTAGATGTTGACGAGGCTCTTCGGCAGCGGCCGTACGTCGGGCGCGACGCTGAACGACAGCCCTACCGGGTGACCCGGCGTGGGATAGGGGTCCTGGCCGACGACGAGCACCTTCACGTCCGCGAGCGGGCGGCTGAACGCGCGGAGGATGTGGTCGCCGTGCGGGAGGTACGGCCGGCCCGCGGCGATCTCGTCCCTGAGGAACCGGCCCATCGCGGCGATCCGGTCGTCCACGGGAGCGAGCGCCTCGGCCCAGTCGGGGGCGACGAGCCCGCGGTCGACGAGTCCGGCCAGTGCGTTCACGGGCGGCCACGCTAGCGGACCGGCGCGGGCACTTCCCACGCGATCTGGACGCCTCCCACGTGGAATTCCGCTTGTTGAGCGTCCATAACCCCGCGTTACAGCGGGGGCTCCTCGCGGTGCCGGATCGCCAGCACCACGCCGACCGCGGCGAGCAGCGGCCCGAACGCCAGCAGCAGGATGAACACCCACTCGAACCCGTGCAGGGGCCCCAGGTGCAGCACCGGGACCGCCGGGATGCTCGTCACGCCGGGACCTCCTCGCGGTCGTCGGCAGTGGTGCCACTGGCCGTGGACTCCGAGAAGCGCCGCACGCCCCAGCCGAGCCCGATGGCCAGCGCGAGCGAGCAGACCAGGACCACGAGCCCCGCCGCGCCCCACAGCCAGCCGGGGACGTCGTCGTTGAGCTCGCGCTGGAGGATCAGCTTCTCGTCGACGGCCGGCCGGGTCGCGGCCTTCGCGGTGACCTCGGGCTCGTCGAGCACGCGGTCCGCGGGCATGTACACCGCGACGCCGGAGATGTCGCGACCGTCCTGCACCCGGACGAGCGTCTTCCACGAGCCGCCGACCGGCACCCGCTCGGGGGTCCGGTACGTCGTGGCGTCGACCCGCTCCAGGTCGACCACGCGGAGGTCGCGGGAGGCGCCGCCCTGCCAGGCGGTGACCGTCAGCCAGGCGGGTGTGCCCTGGACGGGCGGCTGGTCGAACCGCACCTCGACGCGCGCCTCCTCGTCCACACCGGAGCCGGCGCGGTCGGTGACGCTGAGCGTCGCGGTCAGGTCGTCGGGGACGGACTCGACCACGCCGTTGGTCGTGGTCGCCGCGATCGCGGCGAGGGAGCCGGCGAACAGCGCCAGCGTGGTACGGCGGGCCGGCAGATCGTGCCGGAGACCGCGGACGAGCAGGCCGCCGAGGAGGCCGCCGGCCAGACCGCCCGCGAGCGCCATCGGCAGGCCCTCGGACAGCACGTCGGTCGTCCAGGGCAACGGGAACGCGACCTGGGTCCAGGCGTACTCGGCCGCGAAGCCGACCGTGCCGATCAGGCCGCCGGCGACGGCGCCGAGGGTGAGCGGGCGGTGCGCCAGCTGGACCGCGGCGAGCTCGACGAGCACCGCCTCGGCGACGTACAGCGGGACGGTCGCCCAGAGCTCGCCGAGGCCGGGGCCGACGACGACGCTGACGCCGCCGCGCACGAGCAGGTAGAAGCCGACCGCCGCGAGCGCGCCGCCGCGGCCGATCCACAGCCGCGCGAACACCAGCGACAGGGCCGCGGCGGACGCGATGAGCAGCGGCTGCAGCACGAGCCGGAACTGCGGGACGCCGAAGTCGAACTCGGCCTGGAACACCGACAGCCCGATCAGCATGCCGCCGGCCAGGAACGCCTGGAGCACGTAGCGGTGCACCGGCCGAGGGTTGCCGGCGACGGGCGCCAGCGCGTGCCGGCCCTCCTGGAACAGGATCGCCATCGCGACCAGCGACAGGCCGGCGCCGCCGATGAGCATCAGGTGCGTCGGTCCCCAGAGCGTGACGTCCTGGCCGAAGATCCGGTGCCAGATGTCGTCGAGGGGGAAGCCGAGCAGGGCGTAGGAGCCGGCGCACGCGAGCAGCACGCCGCCGACCGGTGCCCGCCACGAGCGGGTGAGCTGGACGCCGGCCGGACCGGCCTCGTCGCCGCGGGGGAGGGCGCAGGCCAGCACGCCCGAGGCGGAGATGCCGTAGAGGCCGAACATGATCGGGTAGTGCGCCGGGTTGGCCAGCGGGCCCGCGTCGCGGCCGAACGCGATGTGCAGGGCGATGTCCCAGTACATCCCGAGCAGCGCGGTGACCAGCGACAGCATCGCGGTGAGCAGGGGCAGGATCGCCCAGCCCGCGAGGTCGCCGGTCCAGCGCTGCCGCTCGAGCCAGTCGGTCGCCGTGCCGAGGACGGTGAGCTGGCCGCGGCGGTGCGCGAGGACCAGGGCGCCGAGCGCCAGGCAGAGGATCGCCGCCGAGCCGGTGGCGATCAGCACCTGGTCGAGCGGGGCCGCGCCGGCGGGGCGGTCGGTCGTCGATCCGGCCGACGCGGCCGAGCCGGCGGCCAGCAGGACGAGCTCCGAAGAACGTGACATGTTTTTATGTAACATCATCGAATGTCACATTGGCAAGGGTTAGGGTCGGATCCGTGAGCGAGAGCACCGTCCGGAGCGAGGAGACCGGGGACAGCGTCGGCGGCTTCGTGATCGAGGAGCTCTCCCGCCGTACCGGCATCACCGTCCGGTCGCTGCGCTCGTACCAGTCCCGCAAGCTCCTCCCGCCGCCCGACGTCCGCGG
Organism: Nocardioides iriomotensis; assembly: GCF_004168035.1. Taxonomy (GTDB): domain Bacteria; phylum Actinomycetota; class Actinomycetes; order Propionibacteriales; family Nocardioidaceae; genus Nocardioides_B; species Nocardioides_B iriomotensis. The sequence goes on from NZ_SDPU01000018.1 coordinate 82,469, forward strand.
GCGCACCGGCTACTACGACCAGCGCCACGTCGACCGGATCCAGCTGATCCAGGACCTGCAGAGCGAGGGCTTCAAGCTGCACAGCATCGCCCGGATGCTCGACGAGGGCGGCCGCTCCGACTCCGACCTGCTGCGGTTCACCCGGTCGGTGCGCACGATGTTCGGCGACACCGAGGGCGCGATCGTCGACGTCGCCGAGCTCGCGGAGCGGTTCGACGTCGGCGACGACCTGGCAGGTGCCGCCTCCCTGCTGGAGCGGGCGATCAAGCTCGGCCTGCTGCGGCAGGTCGACGACGAGCACTTCGAGGAGCTCGCGCCCCGGCTGATCCGGGCCGGTGAGCACGCCGTCGAGACTCTCGGCCTCACCGCCCACGAGGCGCTCGACGTGGTCGCCCAGCTGCGCAGGCACGCCGAGGGCGTCGCCAAGCTCTACCTCGACCTGTTCCTGTCCCGGGTCTGGACGCCGTTCGCCGAGGCCGGGCAGCCGCAGGAGCAGTGGCCGCAGGTGCAGGCCTCGCTGGAGGAGGTCCGGCAGCTCGCCACCGAGGCGCTCGTCGGCGCGTTCGAGGTGGTCATGGGCGAGCGGGTCGGCGAGGCCTTCGGGCGTGAGCTCGCCCGCACCGGCCGCCGGCGAGGGCGCTGACAAACGATTTGTCCTGCGGCTTTCGGGTGATTCAGGCAGGCGAACCGCAGACGAACCGGTCCGAACCGTCCGATACTGCCGACATGGGGGACCAGAGCGACCAGGCGCGCCTCGCCGCGCTGCTGCGGCTGATGGCGCTCGAGGACATCGGGCTCAGCGAGCGGCAGGAGATCGACCGCCTGCGTCGCTTCCGGCTCCCGTGGTCGGCCGGCACCGCGACGACGGCGCTCGACGTGGCGCGCTGCCGGTCGGACTTCAACGACCTGCACGTCGGGATCGCCCTCGGTGCCGCGCACCGGGTCTGCTCCGCCGGTGAGGCCGACGCCGCGCTGGTGGACGCGCTCGCCGCGACCCGCGACTGGCTCGACACCGTCGCCGTGCACCGGTGGCGGGTACCCGACATGCAGGCCCGGGTACGGCGGGTGCTCGTCGCGGCCTCGCCGCCGGCCCTGCTGGACCTCTCGCTGGTCCGCGACGGGGACGGCTGGGGCGCCCGCGCGCGCGACCTCGCCCGCGAGCTCCCCGCCGACGCGGTCGCACCGGTCGTGCGGCTCGTCGGCGACCTCGGCTCCAAGCGCCCGTCGAAGACGTGGCACGCCGCGATGGCCGACGCGGTCCACCCGGAGCCGGCCCGCGCCCTGGTGGTCGGCTGGCTGCGGCGCGCATCGGACGCCGACCGGGCGCTGCCCGGCCGGCTCTTCTGCCCGGGCAACGACGACCTCGTCCGCGCGAGCGTCTTCGCGGCGCAGCACGTGGACGACGACCGGCTGCCGTTCCTCCTCGGAGCACTCGCCCGGCGCGGGGCCGCGACCAGTGGTCTGCCGGGTGCGACCGAGGCGCTGGCGCTGAAGGTGGCGACCGCCGCGATCGACGTGCTCGGCGCACGCGACGCCAGCGCCGACCGCGCGGAGCTCCAGGCGCTCCTTGAGGACCTCACGCGGCGCGACCTCGTCGCCCGGGTCGGGCTCCTTCTCGGCGAGACCGACGCGAGCGAACGCCGCAACGAGCTGCTGCGGCGCGCGAAGGCGTCCGACGTACGACGGAAGGCCGACGCCGCGCCTCGGCGGCGACGCGCGGCGGTCGAGCAGGAGGTGCGCCGGCTCGTCGCCCCGGTCGCGCGCGAGCACGGCTTCGCCGGCAGCGGCACGCTGCTGCGGCGCCGGCACCTCGACCGGCTCGACCTGCTCGCGATCGGCATCCACGACGGCCGGCCGCGGCTGACGTTCGGCACCCGCTTCGCGGCCGCGCACCCGCCCGACGAACCGCGGCACGTGCCGATGGACAGGACCCGCGACGTGCACCTCGACGTCCGGCTCGTCGACGACTTCGTGACCGAGGGGCGAGACGGCCTGCTGGCGATGGCCGACCGCGTCACCGAGGTCGTCGTGCCGTTCCTCGACGACCTCGGCAGCTACCCCGTCGTGCGCGACCACCTGCTGCACGGCAGCCGGCTCACCGGCGAGGTGCTGGACCTCACGAGCCCCGGGTCGCCGCAGGCCGACGGGGTGCTGGGACTCCTCGCCCTCGACGCCCGCGACACCGAGACCGCGGTCGCGGCACTCGAGCGGCGCGTCGGGTTCGTCGAGGAGCGCGACCCGGACGCGGCCGAGCTGGCCTTCTGGCGCGACTGCCTCGCCCGCGCCCTGCGCTGATCCCGGCTCGCACAACGATTCGTCTGCCAATCGCCCGTGTGAATCACCCCGTAGACCGCAGACGAATCGTTGTCGTCCGTCAGGAGCGCGCGACCAGGTCCTCGAGCAGCGTCGCGGTGGCCCGCGCCCCGGTCGCGAGCGGGTGGAACGCGAGGGCGACACCCGGCTGGGTCTGCCGCCCGTTCACCCAGGGCCGGGCCGAGCAGACGTCGTGTCCGGCGGACGCGGTGTAGAGGTCGAGGTAGTCCACGCCGGCGGCGTCGGCGGCGCCACGCAGGGACGCGTCGAGCTCGCGCAGCACCCGGTCGCCGAACGACACGTCGCCGTCGGCGAACGGCAGGAGCCGCGGGCACGCCCCGTCGCTGGGGGCGATCCGCGGGTAGCCGACCAGGATGACGCGCGCGTTGGGCGCGCGCTGCTCGATGCGCCGCAGCGAGCGCTCGACGTTCCGGCCGATGTCGGGGATGCGGGACACGAGCCGCTCGCCGAGCGCCGAGGTGGCGCACGGCGCGCCGGTCGGGTCGCTGGAGCGCAGCTGCAGGCAGGTCCGGACGAGCCCGCCGAACAGGCCGAAGTCGTTGCCGCCGATGCCGACCGTCACGAGGTCCGTGCGGTCGTCGAGGACGCGCAGCTGGGGCGGCGCGCTCGCCTGCTGCACCGTCGACTGGCGCCGCACCAGGTCGCGGGTGCTGGCTCCGGAGCAGCTGACGTCGGTCAGCCGCAGCCCGAGCGCGTCCGCGAGCAGCGACGGGTAGTTGCCGTCGGAGCGGAAGCAGCCGGTCTCCAGCTCGGTCATCGGCACCAGCGGCGCGGCGGTGAACGAGTCGCCGAGCGCGACGTACCGCTGCGGCGGTGCGGCGTCGTCGAGGTTCCCGGCCTGCTCCGGTGCGGCCGCGCCGGAGAGCGGCGCGGCCGGGGTCTCCTGCGGGGCCGCGGAGCAGCCGGTCAGCGCGAGGAGGGCGACCAGGGCGGCGGTGACGAGTCGCACGGTTGTCACCTCCAGGCGGCCGGCGTCAGCGGGGGTAGCGGCCGGCCAGGTCCGCGCGCACGAGCCGGGCCCCGGCGACCAGCCGCAACAGTACGGCGGCCGTCAAAGCCTGCCCGGCCATCAGCCCGAGCAGCACCAGCACCTGCGCGGCACCCGCCTCGAGCGCGGTCCCGCCGCCGAGCAGTACGCCGATGTACGCGCCGGGCAGCGTCACCAGACCGACGGTCCGGGTCTGGTCGAGGCCCGGCGTCAGGGCCTCCTTCGCGGTCGGCTGCACCACTTCGTAGGCCGCGGCCGGGCTGTCGAGGCCGAGCGCGAGGCCGGCCTCGTAGCTGCCGAAGTGACCGGTGATCTCGTCGAACGCGCGCCGTCCGGTCAGCGTCGCGGCGGTCATCGTGTTGCCGATGACGATACCCGCGATGGGCAGCACGCCGGGCCCGTTGAACGGCACGACGCCCGACGCAAGCACCAGGACGAGCACCGGCACGGCGCCCGCGGCGACCGCGAGCATCACCCACGGCAGCGACGTCCGCGGCACGCCGAGCCGGCCCTGCGAGGTCACGGCGGCGACCAGGAACATCACGGCGACGAAGGCCAGCGACAGCCACAGCGACCGCAGCGCGACCGTGATCACCAGCGAGACGAGCGCGAGCTGCACGACGGCGCGGACGGCGGCGGTGAGGTGGTTGCGCTCGACGCCCAGCCGGCCGACGTACGACGCCGTCATCGCCAGGGCGACGAGCAGGACCAGGACGACGGCGAGCCGGAGGTCGGGCTGCGGGGTGGCCGTCGCGGCGAGGTGCACGCGGCGACGTTACCGTCGGGCCGCGGACAGGCCGCGGCTCGACGCGGAGGGGTAGCGGCGCCGGCGGTCGGTGCCGATCGCGGTGGTGGCGCGGGACTCCCGTCCGCTGTGCCGGTCGATCCACTCGTCGAGGATCCGCCAGGTGGTCGTCCGGGCCGCCCGGCCGGTGAGCATGCCGAGGTGGCCGCCGGGCACGACCTCGAACCGGAAGTCGGGCACGTTCGGCACCAGGTCCGCGACCGGCTGCACGCACGCCACCGGAGCGATGCCGTCGGAGGCGCCGCCGAACGCCAGCAGCGGCACCCGCAGGTCGGCGAGCGAGATCTCGCGGTCGTCCATGCCGACCACGCCGCCGGCGAGCTGGTTGCCCTTGAGCAGGCGGTGGTAGAGCTGCCCGAACGTGCGGCCGGGGTAGGCGATCATGTTGGCGGTGAACCGGTCGACGGCCTCGACCTGGGCGAGGAAGTCCCGGTCGTCGAGCTTGGCCGCGATCGCGACGGGCTTGGTCACCAGCTTGTTGACGCTGGACAGCTGGAACGCGCGGCGCACGAGCGGTTTGGGGGCGCCGCCCATCAGCCGGTAGGCCTGCGTGACGAGGCCGGCCCGCTCGCCGGCCAGGCCGAGGAAGGGCCGGATGGGTGCCACCAGCGGCACCTGGGTGACGTCGATCGGCGAGCCGATGGTGGCCAGCGACGCGATCGGCAGGTCCGGCTGGTCGGCCGCCGTCAGCAGCGCGAAGATCCCGCCGAGGCTCCAGCCCACGACGTGCACCGGCCGGTCGCCGGCATGCCGGCTCACCTCCCGGATCGCGCACGGCACGACCTCGTCGACCCAGTGCTCCATGCCGAGCGCGCGGTTGGCGAAGGAGACCTCGCCGTACTCCACGACGTACGTCGGGCGCCCGGCCTGCACGAGGTGCTCGACCATGGAGCAGCCGCGGCGCAGGTCGTAGCAGAGCGCGGGCGCCGCGAGCGGGGTGACGAGCAGGACCGGGTCGCCGTCCTCGTGCGGCCGGGCCCCGGTGCCGGCCGGGCGGTAGTGGTACAGCTCGCGCAGCACGCCGTCGTCGATGAGCGTGCGGGGCATCGGTCGCAGATCGGCCAGGCCGCCGTACAACATCTTGTGGGCGACGTTCGCGGCTGCGGAGACGATCTGGTCCGGGGACGGGATCAGATCCATGCGCGGAAGTTACCAGCGAGTCACCTGTGTGCGCAGCGACCTCGCTCACAGGTCCAACCGGCTCCGCATCCCCTCGAGTGCCCGGTGCGCGGCGCGGCGCACCTCCTCCGCCTCGTCGGTGAGCGCGTCCTCGACCGCCGCCACGTGCTCGACGTCGCCGGCGGCGCCGAGCGCCCGCACCGCCGCCGCCCGGACCCGGGGGAGCTCGTGCCCGGTCAGGCGTACGGCGTCGTCGCCGGCCGGCAGCTCCCGCAGCGCGCTGACCTTGAGGCACATCTCCGCCACCCGCCACGCCTGGTCGGCCAGCCCGTCGAGCACCGCCGCGGAGGCCTCGTCGTGCCACACGTAGAGCAGGCCGCGCGCCGCCCAGACCCGGGACCAGTAGGGCCGCCAGGACGGTGACCCCGCCAGGACGGCGTCGCCCGACGGCCCGCCGAGGTAGCGCAGCGTGGCCTGGTCGTCGCGCTCCTGCGGGGGTGTCGCCGCGGCGAGGAGGGAGGCGCAGCGGCGGGCGGCCTCGGCCTCGCCGAGGTGCGCGGCCAGCCGGGCGAGGCGGTCGCGCGGGGTGTCGCGCTTGTCGGGCTCGGGCAGCGCGCCGGGCACGGTCAGCGCTCGCCGGCGGGCCGCACCTGCTTGTGGTGGGAGGGGCGGACGTGGGACAGCGCGTCGAGGTACTTCGTCGCCCAGCGGGTCACGTCGTTCTCCTTGACCGTCTTGCGCATCGCCCTCATCCGCTTGGTGCGCTCGGACCGCTCGGCGCGCATGGCGGCGAGGATGACCTCCTTCATGCCGTTCATGTCGTAGGGGTTGAGCAGGAACGCCTGGCGCAGCTCGCCGGCGGCGCCCGCGAACTCCGAGAGCACGAGCGCGCCGTCGTTGTCGTAGCGCGACACGACGTACTCCTTGGCGACCAGGTTCATCCCGTCGGCCAGCGGGGTCACCACGCACACGTCCGCGGCGCGGAACAGAGCGGCCATCTCCTCGCGTGGCTGCGAGTTGTGGATGTAGTGGATCGCCGGGCGGCCGATCCGGCCGAGGTCGCCGTTGATCCGGCCGACCAGCCGGTCGATGTCATCGCGGAGGATGCGGTACTGCTCGACGCGCTCGCGCGACGGGGTGGCGACCTGCACGAAGACGGCGTCCTCGACCGAGACCTCGCCCTCCTCGATGAGCTCGCCGAAGGCGCGGAGCCGGTTGTAGATGCCCTTGGTGTAGTCGAGTCGGTCGACCCCGAGCAGGACGTGCCGGGGGTTGCCGAGCTGCTCGCGGATCTCCTTCGCGCGCTGCTCCACGGCGTCGGTGCGGGCGAGCTCCTCGAGCCCGGCGCTGTCGATGGAGATCGGGAACGCCGCCGCCTGCACCATCCGCCCGTCGGGCAGGTAGACGAGGTCGCGGTGGGTCTTGTGCCCGACCCGCTGGCGCACCAGGCGGACGAAGTTCTGCGCGTTGTTGGGCCGCTGGAAGCCGACCAGGTCGGCACCGAGCAGGCCCTCGAGCAGCTGGCGGCGCCAGGGCAGCTGCTGGAACAGCTCGGCGGGCGGGAACGGGATGTGCAGGAAGAAACCGATGCGCAGGTCGGGCCGCTGCTCGCGCAGCATCGCCGGGACGAGCTGGAGCTGGTAGTCCTGCACCCACACCGTGGCCTCCTCGGCGGCCACCTCCGCGGCGCGGTCGGCGAACCGCCGGTTGACCGCGACGTACGACTCCCACCACTCGCGGTGGAACGCGGGCTTGGCGACGACGTCGTGGTAGAGCGGCCAGAGCGTGGCGTTGGAGAAGCCCTCGTAGAACTCCTCGACCTCCTGCGCGCTGACCGGGACCGGGACGAGCGTCATCTCGTCCTCGACGAACGGCTCCACGTCGGTGTCGGTGCCTCCCGACCAGCCGATCCAGGCGCCGTCGTTGGCGCGCATCACCGGCTCGATCGCGGTGACGAGGCCGCCGGGGGAGCGCCGCCAGTCCACCGAGCCGTCGTCGTTGACCACCCGGTCCACGGGGAGCCGGTTGGCGACGACCACGAAGTCGGCCTGGTGAGCGCTCACCTCTCCAACCTAACCTGCAGACGTGCACGAGCTGATCCTGTGGTGCAGCTTCCTCGGTGCCTGGCTGCTCGTGGCCGGACCGGTCTACCAGGCGGTCCTGGAGCTGCAGGAGGAGGAGCTCGAGTTCGACCGGGTCCGCGGACTGGCCAGTGCCGTCCCCGCGCCGCCGCCGCTGTCGCGGTGGTGGTGGCTGGTGCCGCCGGCGCGGCTCCTCCTCTCGCGGCGCCGGCAGGACGTGCACCGGCGGGCGGTCGTGGATGCGCTCAGCGACGCGGACCACGAGGTGCTGGTCTCCTACATCGGGAAGGCCCGGGGCTGGCTGATCGTCGGTGCCGGGGCGTTCCTGATCGCGTGCAAGGAGACCTGGGAGCTGGTGGAGGGCCACCACTGGCCGGAGGCGTGGTGGTGGGTGCTGGTGCCGCTGATGGCCCTGCTCAGCGTCGCCTGGACGGTCGGCAACGCGGTCCGTCAGGACCGGTCGGCCGCGTAGACCACGCCGACCTGGCGTCGCACGTCGTCCATCAGCCGCATCAGGTCGACGGTCTCGTCGAGCGGCACGAGCGGGCTCTCGGTCTCGCCGTTGCGCAGGCAGCGCATCACCTCGAGCGCCTCGTTGGCCAGCCCGGAGCCGATCACCGGCGCCTCGATCGTCTCGACGTGGTCCTCGCTGGTCCAGGTCGCGGTGACCGGGTGGTGGAAGCCCTCGGGCAGGTCGAAGCGCCCGCGGTCGGTGGCGATCGACGCCGTGCACGGCGACGGCCCGACCATCGAGGCGGTCAGCGCGGCGACCGCGCCGGACGCGTAGCCGAACGACATCGCGAGGTTGAGGTCGGCGCCGGCCTCGGAGAGCGCCGCCACCGCGGCGACCTTGTCGGGATGGCCGAGGAACAGGTGCGCGAAGGTCACGGGGTAGACGCCCATGTCGAGCAGCGCACCGCCGCCGAGCGCGGGGTCGAGCAGCCGGTCGGTCGGCGGGTGGTCGACGCGGAAGCCGAGATCGGCGCGGACCTGGGTGACCGGGCCCAGCTCACCGGTGGCGAGGAGCTGCTGGATCCGCCGGATCAGCGGGTTGCAGCGCATCCACATGGCCTCCATGAAGAACAGGCCGCGCTCGCGCGCCTGGGCCACGAGGTACGCCGCGTCGTCGGCGGTGAGGGTGAGGGCCTTCTCGCACAGGACCGGCTTGCCGGCCTCGAACGCGAGCAGCACGTGCTCCTTGTGCAGCGCGTGCGGCGAGGCGACGTACACGACGTCCACGGCGGGGTCCGCGACCAGCGCCTCGTAGCCCTCGTGGGGGCGACCGCCGTGCTGCCGGGCGAACGCCTCCGCGGACTCCAGCCGCCGCGCGCCGACCGCCGCGACCTCGGCGTCCGGCAGGTGCGCCAGGTTGCCGGCGAACCCGCCCGCGATCTTCCCGGTGGCCAGGATCCCCCAGCGGACGGGACGGTCCGCCGGGAGCGGCTCGGCCCGCACGGGACCGGCCTGGACCTGGGGGTCGGGGAGGTTGACGGGCAGCGGGGTGGGTACGTTCGGGACCGGCCGCGATGCCTGGTTCGACTGCATTCGAGCATTGTGCCGCGCCGCGGCCGGGTTGAATGACATCGTTGGGATTCGTCACCTACGATGAGCGCTGTCGACACACGAGACACCACACGAGCCGGGGAGTGCCACATGGACGCCGCGAACGCCCACGAGGTCGCCGCCAGCGGAGGCGCCACCGAGGAGCTGTCCGAGCGCGACCGCGAGATCCTCAACTTCGAGCGTCAGTGGTGGAAGTACGCCGGGGCCAAGGAGCAGGCCGTCCGGGAGAAGTTCGACATGTCGTCCACGCGCTACTACCAGGTGCTCAACGCCCTGATCGACCGCCCGGAGGCGCTCGTCTTCGACCCGCTGCTCGTGCGTCGCCTGCGTCGACTGCGCGCCGCCCGCCAGCGCGCCCGTTCCGCGCGGCGTCTCGGCTTCGAGGTCTGAGCGCGCCCATGCTCGGCCGTGACGAGCGCGGCCTCGCGCTCACCTCCTCGCTCGCCCTGCTCTCGACCGTCGCGGTCGTGGCCGCCGGCATCGCCTTCTTCGCGACCTCGCCGAAGAAGGAGCCCGTCGAGACCGCGCGGCCCGTGGTGGCGTCGACGCCCGTCGAGACCCCGACGTCCACGGCTCCCGAGCCGACCGTGACGAAGGAACCGGTGAAGCCGAAGCCGCGCAAGCCGGCGGTCGAGCGCGCCAAGGTGTACGTCGAGGTCTACAACAACACCAACATCTCCGGCCTGGCCGGCCGCACGGCGACGCGGGCCTCCGACGCCGGCTGGCAGGTCGTCGGCTCCGACAACTGGGTCGGCACCATCCCGGCCAGCACGGTCTACTACCCGCCGCGGCTCAAGGCCGCCGCGCGGCTGCTGGGCAAGGACCTCGGCGTCAACCGGCTGATGCCGGCCGTCGCGCCGATGCGGCTCGACCGCCTCACGGTCATCCTCACCGGCTGAGCCCTCGAGGCCGGCCGCACGGCGCGTGCGAGGGTGGGGGCATGGACCTCCCGGAGCAGGCCCGCGCCCGGTACGACGCCCTGCTGGCGGTCGCCGACCGGACGGTCGTCGGCCTCGACTTCGACGGCACGCTCGCGCCCATCGTCGACGACCCGGCGCAGGCGCACGTGCACCCCGACGGGCCCGCGGTGCTCGCCCGGCTCGCCGCCCAGGTGCGTGCGGTCGCGATCATCACCGGCCGCCCCGCCCGGCAGGTCGTCGAGCTCGGGCGTCTCGACGACGTCGCCGACCGGCTGTCGCCGGGGGCCGAGCTGCTGGTCCGGGGGCAGTACGGCCACGAGCAGTGGGACTCCACGACCCGCGAGTTCCGCAGCCCCGACGTGCCACCCGGCCTGGCCGCCTTCGCCGACGAGCTGCCCGACCTGCTCGCCGCCGAGGACGCGGCCGATGCGTTCGTCGAGGACAAGGGCCTCGCGCTGGCCGTGCACACGCGACGGCTCGACGCACCGGCCGATGCGTTCGCGCGGCTCGAGCCGCGGCTTGCCGACGCCGCCGAGCGGCACGGGCTCGGCCTGGAGCCGGGCAAGTTCGTGCTCGAGGTGCGCTCCCCCGGCATGCACAAGGGCCACGCGCTGCGCGAGGTCGTGGCCACCACCGGGGCCGGTGGCGTCCTGTTCGGTGGTGACGACCTCGGCGACCTGGAGGCCTTCGAGGCCGCCCGGGCGTTGGGGGAGCAGGGCCTGCCGACGCTGCTGGTGTGCTCCGGCTCGGTCGAGGAGCAGGCGCTCGCCGACGTCGCCGACGTGGTCGTGCCCGGACCGCAGGGCATGCTCGACCTGCTCAGGCGGCTCGCCGCCGACGCTGCCGCGCGCTGACCGTCGGGTAGCCGCCGTCGGCCAGCCCCGCCGCGCGCTCGAACACGTTGTGCGTCCCGGCGTCACCGCCGCGGACCCACGACCAGCCCGCCGCGAGCACGTAGAGCGGCAGCAGCGGCAGGCCGAGGCACGCCGCGTACTGCCAGGTGTGCCGCTCCTCGTGCGCCAGCAGCCGCGGCCGCTCCGCCAGCCACGCGACGTCGTGCCGGGTGACCACGACGTTGCCGACCGTGAACGCCGCCGCCGCCGGCTGCGGCAGCCGGTAGCCCGTCGCGAGCAGGAGCCCGCGCGGGCCGCGGGAGAGCCGGGCACGTCCCGCCGCGGCGACGCCGACCCCGACCGCCGTACTCAGGTTGAAGGCGTTGACCGTCTCCTTCACCCGCCACCAGCGCACGCGCCGATTCTGCCGTGAGACGTCCTTGTCTCGGATGGTGGCGCCGATGTGCACATTCTGAGACGGCTCCTTACAGTGGTGCCTGCTCATCGAGAGGGGCAGAGGGACACGGCCCGACGAAGCCCCGGCAACCCGCCGAGACCTCCGGTGCACCACCAGACACGGTGCCCGGTCCGGCCCGGCCACGGTGCTAATTCCGTCCTCGTCCGAGAGCCGGGCGGGGGAAGATGAGAAGGAGGCCTCCTTGAGCACGTCAGTCATCGACCCGGCCACGACCAGCACCGGCCTCCGCGACGGGGCCTTCGGCAACGCCCGCGCGCTGTCCTGCCGCGAGTGCGGCCACGAGGTCGAGCTCGGTCCGCACTACGCCTGTCCGGAGTGCTTCGGGCCCCTCGAGGTCGCCTACGACTTCCCGACGGTGACCCGCGAGGAGATCGCCGCCGGGCCGCGCAACATCTGGCGCTACAAGGCGCTGCTCCCGGTGCCCGGCGACATCGAGGAGAGCCCCAACACCGAGCCCGGCTTCACCCGGCTGCTCAGGGCCGACAACCTGGCGGCCGAGCTCGGCCTCACCAAGCTGTGGGTGAAGGACGACTCGACCAACCCCACCAACTCCTTCAAGGACCGCGTCGTCGCCTGCGCGCTGAGCGCCGCCCGCGAGCTGCACGCGAAGGTGTTCGCCTGCCCCTCCACCGGCAACCTCGCCAACGCGGTCGCCGCGGCCGGCGCCCGGGCCGGGATCAAGACCGTCGTGTTCATCCCCAGCAACCTGGAGAAGCCCAAGCAGGTCAACTCGGCGGTGTACACCCCCAACCTCGTCGCGGTCGACGGCAACTACGACGACGTCAACAAGCTCGCCTCCGAGATCGCGGGCGAGGAGGACGGCTGGGCGTTCGTGAACGTCAACGTGCGGCCGTTCTACGCCGAGGGCTCCAAGACGCTCGGCTACGAGATCGCCGAGCAGCTCGGCTGGCGGCTGCCGGACCAGATCGTCATCCCGGTCGCGTCCGGCTCGCAGCTGACCAAGGTCGACAAGGCGTTCCAGGAGCTGATCAAGCTCGGCCTCGTCGAGGACAGGCCCTACAAGGTCTTCGGCGCCCAGGCCACCGGCTGCTCGCCCGTCTCGGTCGCCTACAAGACCGGCACCGACGCGATCCGCCCCGTGAAGCCCGACACCATCGCCAAGAGCCTGGCCATCGGCAACCCCGCCGACGGCATCTACGTCCTCGACATCTGCCGGCGCACCGGTGGCGCGGTCGAGGACATCACCGACGACGAGGTTCGTGAGGGCATCCTGCTGCTCGCCCGCACCGAGGGCGTCTTCACCGAGACCGCGGGCGGGACCACCGTCGGCGTGCTGAAGAAGCTCATCGAGACCGGCCAGCTCGACCCCGACCTCGAGACCGTCGTGATCAACACCGGCATGGGCCTCAAGACGCTCGACGCCGTCGCGGACCAGGTCGGTCCGGCCGCGACCATCGCGCCGTCGTACGACGCCTTTCGCGCCACCGGGCTCGCCTGAGCACGGCCCGTCGCCCTATCGTCGTTACCTCTCGGAACAAGGAGCCACCATGAGCGTCAGCGTTCGCATCCCGACCATCCTGCGCACCTACACCGGCGGCGAGTCGGAGGTGTCGGCCGACGGCGCGACGCTGGCCGACGTGATCGACGACCTGGAGGCGAACTTCTCCGGGATCAAGGCGCGCATCCTCGACGACCAGGGCGCCATCCGCCGGTTCGTGAACGTCTACGTCGGCAACGACGACGTCCGGTTCCTCGAGAACCTCGAGACCAAGACGCCCGAGGGCACCCAGGTCTCGGTCATCCCCGCGGTCGCCGGGGGCAGCTCCTGAGCCTGTCGCTGGGCTGAGCGCGCTCAGCGGGCCGAGGCGGCCGGACCGGTCTTCCAGGGACCGCCCGCCCACGGCGGCGGACCCTCGTGGGAGTCGTCGGCGCGCCAGGCCTTCTGCTGCTCCTTCTTCCACGCCTTCCAGGCGTCGAGGTGGGCTCGGCGCTCCTTCTGTGACTGCGGGTGCGGCTGCGGCTTGCCCGAGACCTTCGCGGCGGGCGCCTGCTCGCTGCCGGTGGCCGAGAGGGTCAGGCCGACCGGGACGGCCGTGCCGACGACGGCGGTGGCCGCGACCGCGGCGACGGTGACCAGAACACCCTTCACGCGCTCAGTGTGCGCTCGCTCCTCCGTGCGGATACCCCGAATCCAGGCAAAATTCTCCCCGCGAGGGGCCACTTCGCGCGCGACACGCCTGGAATCCTGGTGGGAATGTGGCCTCTCGGCCGTAGGAAGGACCTGTGTACGGGGACCGGGCGGAGCCTGTCGAGGCGGCGACGGCGTTCGTGCGCGCCCACTTCCCGGAGGCGTCCGCGGCGTTCGTCGGCGGCAGCGTGCTCACCGAGCACCGCACCCCGACCTCGGACCTCGACGTCACGGTGGTCCTCGACCAGGGCGTCGTGGTCGCGTCGAGCGGGCTGACCGCGCCGTACCGCGACACCCTCGAGCACGACGGCTGGGTCGTCGAGGCGTTCGTGCACGACCGGGCCAGCCTCGAGCACTACATGGCCAAGGACCTCGCCCGGCGGGTGCCGACGATGATGCGGCTGGTCGCCGACAGCGTGGTGCTCGTCGACCACGACGGCATCGCCGCGGAGCTCCGGGCGCGGGCGCGCGAGCTGCTCGACGCGGGGCCGGCGCCGTACGACGAGGCCGAGCTGGCCATGGCGCGGTACCTGCTCACCGACCTGCTCGACGACATGGCGGGCAGCGAGCAGGAGGACGAGCTGGTGTACCTCGCCAACGAGGTCGTGGTCGAGACCGCCCGGCTCGCGCTGGTGGCGGGCGGGCACTGGTCGAGCAAGGGCAAGGCGCTGGCCCGGACGCTGCGGCAGGTCGAACCCGACCTGGCCGAGCGACTGGTCAACGGGCACCGGCACGTCGTCGTGTACGGCGACACCGCGGTGCTGCACCGGGCTGCGGTCGACGTGCTGATGCGGGTCGGCGGCCCGTTGCTCGTGGGTCACCGGCTGGGTGGGGAGACCGATTCGTCCCGATAGCCTGCGGTCATGGCTGACGTGCTGCTCGCGACCTGTGCCGAGCTCCCCGAGGGCGAGCCGGGCGGGGACCTGCTCCTCGACGCCCTGGCCGAGCGCGGGGTGAGCGCCCGCTTCGCGGCCTGGGACGACCCGGCCGTCGACTGGTCGGCGGCCCGGCTGGTCATGGTCCGCAGCACCTGGGACTACGACGGCCGGCGCGACGACTTCCTGGCCTGGTGCCGCGGCGTCGGGGACCGGTTGGTCAACGACGTGCACGCGATCGCGTGGAACACCGACAAGGCCTACCTCGTCGACATGGGGCAGACCTCGCTGCCCGTCGTGCCGACCGTCGCGGTCGACGAGGAGGGGGAGATCGCTCCCGCTGTCGCCGCGTTCGCACCGGCCGTGGTGAAGCCGCGCGTCGGCGCGGGTGGCCGCGGCGTCGTGGTGTTCGACGGGCAGCCCGGCGGCCCCGAGGGACTCGACGAGTCGCACATCGAGGTCGGTCCTTGGGTCGTCCAACCCCTGGTCGACTCGGTGCGCACCGAGGGCGAGACGTCCGTGTTCGTGTTCGGCGGCGACGTGGTCTCGCAGGTGCAGAAGCGCCCTCTCGGAGACGAGATCCGCGTGCACGAGGAGTTCGGCGGCAGCTCCGTCCCGGTGCCGGTGAGCGCCGAGGCCGCCCAGCTCGCGGTCGAGACGGTGCAGGTGGCCGAGGACCTGCTCGGCGTGCCCCTGCCCTACGCCCGCGTCGACCTGATGCGCCTGGCCGACGGCCGGCTGGCGCTCAGCGAGCTCGAGCTCACCGAGCCCGGGCTCTACCTCGAGGTGGTGCCGGCCAACGCCGGGGCGTTCGCCGACCTGGTCGTGGACCTGCTCGACGCGCCCGCCTGAACCGCCGCGACGACGCCGGCCAGGTGGGCGTCCTGCCAGCCGCCGACCGCGCCCGCCACGTCGTCGTGCTCGGCCAGCTGGCGCTCGGTCAGCACGACCGACGGCACCGGCAGCGTTCCGCCGAGCTCGCCCAGCACCCAGCGCAGGTGCAGGTCGGTCATCGTCGCGTGCACCGGCGACCCCGCGACGACCACCGGGACCACGACGGTGCCCCGCAGCCCGTCGCCGGCGAGCGTGTCGAGGAAGAGCTTGAGCAGGCCGGTGAAGGAGCCCTTGTACGCCGGGGTCGCCACCACCAGGACCCGCGAGTCCGTCACGGCGACCTGGGCAGCGGCGTCGCCCGCGCGGTCGGCGAGCTCGATCAGGGCGGTGTCGTCGGCGGGCAGGTCGAGCGCGGCCCGGACGGACTCGACGACGTGCGCGCTGACCCGCGCCGTCCGTGAGCCGGGCGCAGGGTTGCCGACCAGCCCGACCACGGCCGGGTTGTCGGGGGTGGCGGCGCTGGCAGCGGGGGTGGTGCTCATGGGGGGAGGTCCTCCCTGTCGTGGAGCTCGATGTCTTAATGTCTATCCAAAGACTAGACAATTGAGGACGCACGAAAAAGGCCGGGGCGGTGAAGTCACCGCCCCGGCCGAAACCCCGTCGCACCCACGAGGTGTGATCAGGCTAATTCGGCCCCGAAAGGGGGGTCAATGGCCCGGATACACCATCCCTCATGGTCTAGACCGTGGCCCGATCGGTGGTGGTGGCGACCGCGGAGGGTCGCGAGGCGGCCTCCTGGGCTCGCCTTGCACTCGCAGGGTGCGAGTGCTAAGAATTGGTTAGCACTCTCAGGCTGAGAGTGCCACTACGAATGGACCGGACCGATGAGGTCCCGGACGTCGGCGGGAAGGGTCCGCCGGTCTCGCCGGGGCCGTCCGTCGCGGGCATCGCCCGGACCACCCCCATCAACGCGTGAGGATTCGCGGGAGCTATGCCGAAGCTTATTGCGTTCAACGAGGAGGCCCGGCGCGGCCTGGAGCGTGGCATGAACACGCTCGCCGACGCCGTCAAGGTCACTCTCGGCCCCAAGGGCCGCAACGTCGTGCTGGAGAAGAAGTGGGGCGCCCCCACGATCACCAACGACGGTGTCTCCATCGCCAAGGAGATCGAGCTCGAGGACCCCTACGAGAAGATCGGCGCCGAGCTGGTCAAGGAGGTCGCCAAGAAGACCGACGACGTTGCCGGTGACGGCACGACGACGGCCACCGTCCTGGCCCAGGCCATGGTCCGCGAGGGCCTGCGCAACGTCGCCGCCGGCGCCAACCCGATGGCGCTGAAGCGCGGCATCGAGCGCGCCGTCGAGGCCGTGTCCGAGCAGCTGCTCGGCATGGCGAAGGACGTCGAGACCAAGGAGCAGATCGCCTCCACGGCCTCGATCTCCGCTGCTGACACCTCGGTCGGCGAGATCATCGCCGAGGCGATGGACAAGGTCGGCAAGGAAGGCGTCATCACCGTCGAGGAGTCGAACACCTTCGGGCTCGACCTCGAGCTGACCGAGGGCATGCGGTTCGACAAGGGCTACATCTCGGCCTACTTCGTCACCGACGCCGAGCGGATGGAGACGGTCCTCGAGGACCCCTACATCCTGATCGCCAACCAGAAGGTCTCCAACGTCAAGGACCTGCTGCCGCTCCTCGAGAAGGTCATGCAGTCCGGCAAGCCGCTGCTGATCCTCTCCGAGGACGTGGACGGCGAGGCGCTGTCGACCCTCGTGGTCAACAAGATCCGCGGCACCTTCAAGTCCGTCGCCGTCAAGGCTCCGGGCTTCGGTGACCGCCGCAAGGCCATGCTGCAGGACATCGCGATCCTGACCGGTGGCCAGGTCATCTCCGAGGAGGTCGGCCTCAAGCTCGAGAGCACCGGCGTCGAGCTCCTGGGTCAGGCGCGCAAGGTCGTCGTGACCAAGGACGAGACCACCATCGTCGAGGGTGCGGGCGACACCGACCAGATCGCCGGTCGCGTCAACCAGATCCGCGCCGAGATCGAGAAGAGCGACTCCGACTACGACCGCGAGAAGCTGCAGGAGCGCCTGGCCAAGCTGGCCGGCGGCGTTGCGGTCATCAAGGTCGGCGCGGCCACCGAGGTCGAGCTCAAGGAGCGCAAGCACCGCATCGAGGACGCTGTTCGCAACGCGAAGGCGGCCGTCGAGGAGGGCATCGTCGCCGGCGGTGGCGTCGCCCTCGTCCAGGCCACCGACAAGGCGTTCGAGAAGCTCGAGCTCGAGGGTGACGAGGCCACCGGCGCCGCCATCGTGCGCTTCGCCTCCGAGGCCCCGCTCAAGCAGATCGCGGTCAACGCCGGTCTCGAGGGCGGCGTCGTGGCGGAGAAGGTGCGCAACCTCGAGGCCGGCCACGGTCTCAACGCTGCCACCGGCGAGTACGTCGACATGATCGCCACGGGCATCATCGACCCGGCCAAGGTGACCCGCTCGGCGCTGCAGAACGCCGCGTCGATCGCCGCGCTGTTCCTCACCACCGAGGCCGTCGTGGCCGACAAGCCGGAGAAGGCCGCCCCGATGGGCGACCCGTCCGGCGGTATGGGCGGCATGGACTTCTGAGTCCCGCCGCACCAGCGACACAGCACCACCTGGGAGCCCCTGCCGCACGGCAGGGGCTCCCGTGTGTTCGGCGTCAGGTGCCGGCGGCGGCGCGGGCGTCGACGCGGAACCCGACGTCGACGACCGTCAGCAGCACGACCGCCACCGCGAGCAGCGGGACGAGGATCGTCCAGGCGGTCGCGGGCACGCCGACCACGGCGCCGATGAGGATCAGCACGTCACCGACCACCGGGTTGCGGTCGACCAGCACCATCCCGCCGATCACGCCGGTGGTCGCGAGCGCGAGCGAGCCGAACCAGAAGCCCAGGCCGGTCAGGCCCGCGTCGAGGTGGGCGACGGTCTCCAGGGCGCAGAAGGCGGCGTAGACCAGACCGAGGAGTCCCTGGGTGCGACGGGTCCAGCGCTCGCGCCGACCCATGGGGTCAGCGTACGCCTCGGGGCCGGTACTGGATGCTGATCCGCGGGCCCACCCCCTGACTGGTCTTGAGCACGGCGTGCTCCCAGGTGCGCTGGCAGGAGCCGCCCATCACCAGCAGGTCGCCGTGGCCCATGGCGAACGAGATGGACGCCCCACCGAGCCGCGGTCGCAGCGAGAGCCGCCGGGTGTCGCCGAGGGAGACGATCGCGACCATCGTGTCCTCGGTCCTGGACCGTCCGATCGTGTCGCCGTGCCACGCCACGCTGTCGCGGCCGTCGCGGTAGTAGCACAGGCCGGAGGTCCGGAACGGCTCGCCGAGCTCGGGGGAGTAGTGCCGGCTCAGCGTCTCGCGCGCCTCGACGAGGGCGGGGTCGGGCAGCGGGTCGTCCTCGCCGTAGAAGCACAGCAGGCGCGGGACGTCGACGACCCGGTCGTACATCTGGCGGCGTTCGGCGTACCACGGCACGTCGCGCACGAGCCGGGCGAACAGCTCGTCGGCGCCGCGCAGCCAGCCCGGCCGGACGTCGACCCAGGCGCCGCGGTCGAGCGGGTGCCGCTGCACCGCCCCGGCGAGCGCGCCGACCGAGACCCGGTCGGTGGCGGGCTCGTCGAAGAGGGAGGTCTGGAAGTCGACGGTCATGGGTCCACGGTACGTCGATTCGAACACATGTTCTAGTGCCCGAGGGGAGCTGTGGACCACCATGACCCCGACGAGAACCGCCCGGACGCGTCAGGGTCGGATCAGGGCTGGACCAGGGATCGTGGGGTGCGAAATCCAGTGTCGGGAGCGATGCGTACACGAGATCGTTGTCCCCGACGACGCGCGGCCCTGGGACGGCCGCGCGACCGGGACGAGAGAGGAACCGTCGTGACCGACACGAGCACCACCCCCCAGGACCCCACCGGGGCCGACCCGAGACCGTCCGGGCCGGCCGCCCGGGTGCAGAACCTCACCAAGACCTACGGCTCGGGCCAGGCGAAGGTGGTCGCGCTGGACGACGTGACCCTGGACCTGCACCGCGGCGAGTTCACCGCCGTGATGGGCCCGTCGGGCTCGGGCAAGTCGACCCTGATGCATTGCTGCGCCGCGCTCGACACCGCGACCAGCGGCTCGGTGCTCATCGGCGACACCGACCTGTCCAGGCTGAAGGACAAGGAGCTGACCCGGCTGCGGCGGGACCAGATCGGGTTCGTCTTCCAGTCGTTCAACCTGGTGCCGACGCTGACCGCCGAGGAGAACATCCTGCTGCCGCTCTCCATCGCCGGCCGCAAGCCCGACGCCGACTGGTACCGCACGGTCATCGAGACCGTCGGCCTCCAGGACCGTCTCGACCACCGCCCCAACCAGCTCTCCGGCGGCCAGCAGCAGCGCGTCGCCGTGGCGCGTGCGCTCGCGAGCCGGCCGGCGATCGTCTTCGCCGACGAGCCGACCGGCAACCTCGACAGCCGCTCCGGCGCGGAGGTGCTCACCCTGCTGCGTCGTTCCGTGGACGAGTTCGGCCAGACCATCGTCATGGTCACCCACGACCCGGTCGCGGCGGCGTTCACCGACCGTGTGGTGTTCCTCGCCGACGGCAAGGTCGTCGACGAGATCCGCGAGCCCGACCGCGAGACGGTCCTGGACCGGATGACCCGCATGGACGCCCGCCAGCTCGACCGCCTCGCGGGGGCGCAGGCCTGATGTTCAAGGCAGCCTGGAAGTCACTGATGGGGCGCAAGCTGCGCCTCCTGATGAGCACGTTCGCGATCGTGCTCGGCGTCGCGTTCGTCGCGGGATCCCTGATCTTCACCGACACGCTGAGCCGCTCGTTCGACGCGATCTTCGCCTCCTCCGTGGGCGACGTCGTGGTGCGCCCCACGGGCACGAGCGCCGACGACGGACCGGCCACCACCCGCACCGTCCCCGCCTCCCTGGTCGACGACCTCGCCGAGGTCGACGGCGCCGCCCGCGCCGACGGCAACGTCTCCTCGTTCAGCACCTTCGTGGTGGGCGAGAACGGCAAGGTCATCGGCGGGCAGGGCGCCCCCGGCATCGGCGCCAACTGGAGCGACGCCCCGGCCGCGCACGGCCTGGAGGGCCTCGCCATCACCGAGGGTCACGCCCCGCGGAACGGCGACGAGGTCGCCCTCGACGCGGGTACGGCGGAGCGGGCCGGCTTCGAGATCGGCGACACCGTCCACCTCGTGACGTCGAGCGCCGAGGCCGTGCTCCGACCCACGCTGGTCGGGATCGCCGAGTTCGCCGACGGCGGCTCCACCAACGGCGCGACCATCACGGTCTTCGACACCACGACCGCGCAGGACCTCTTCGTCGGCGGCAAGGACGCGTTCAACGACGTCTGGGTCACCGCCGACGAGGGGGTCAGCCAGGAGGAGCTGCGCGACGACGTCGCCGCGGCGCTGCCGGCCGGGTTCGAGGCCGTCACCGGCGACACCGCCGCCGACGAGGCGGCGTCCGAGCTGGTCGAGGCGATCTCGTTCCTGAGCACGTTCCTGCTGATCTTCGCGGGCATCGCGCTGGTCGTCGGCTCGTTCCTCATCGTCAACACGTTCTCGATCCTGGTCGCCCAGCGCAGCCGCGAGCTCGCCCTGCTCCGCGCGATCGGCGCCTCGCGCCGGCAGGTGACCCGGTCGGTGATGTTCGAGGCGGTCGTGCTCGGCGCGGTCGGCTCGACGATCGGCCTGGGCCTCGGCGTGCTGCTCGCGATGGGCATCCGCGCACTGTTCGCGACGTTCGGCCTCGACCTCAGCGGCCAGGACCTGATCATCGCGGCGCGTACGCCGATCGCGGCGTACGCCGTCGGCATCCTGGTCACCGTCGTGGCGGCGTACATCCCCGCCCGTCGCTCGGCCCGGATCCCACCCGTCGCCGCCCTGCGCGACGACGTGGCGATGCCGGAGTCGGCGCTGCACTGGCGGCTCGTCGCCGGCGCCGCGCTGATCGTCGGCGGTGGCGCGGCCATGGTCGCCGGCCTCGTCAGCGACATCCCCCGACCGGGCTGGTGGGTCGGTGGCGGCATCCTCGCGGTGCTGCTCGGTGTCGCGGCCGCCAGCCCGGTGATCAGCCGGCCGGTGGTCGGGCTGGCCGCGGTGCTCTACCGGCGCATCTACGGCTCCGTCGGCACGCTCGCCGGGCAGAACGCCCTGCGCAACCCGCGGCGTACGGCGGCCACCGCCTCCGCGCTGATGATCGGGCTCGCGCTGGTCACCACGATGTCGATCCTCGGCTCGTCGGCCAAGGACAGCGTGGACAAGACCATCGAGGAGAACTTCTACGGCGACCTCGTCGTCTCCAACGTGATCGGGGTGCCGTTCTCGACGTCGATCGCCGACAAGATCGAGAAGACCGACGGCGTCGCGTCGGTGAGCCGGTTGCGCTACGCCATCGCGCAGGTCGACGGCGACGGTCAGGGCGTGATGGGCGTCGACCCGACGTCGCTGCGCGCGGCCGCCAACGTGCCGATGGTCGAGGGCGAGCTGACCGACCTCGACGACGGCAAGGTGCTGATCTCCGACAGCCGCGCGGAGGACGAGAACGTCGGCGTCGGCGACACCGTCACGATCTCCTTCCCCAACGGCAAGGAGGACCTCGAGGTCGCGGGCATCTACACCACCGACAACAACACGGTGCTGTTCTACCCGTACACGCTGACGCTCTCCACGCTCGCCGACGCGGGCTTCCAGGCGGCCGACAACTACCTGCTGATCCAGACCGAGCCCGGCGCCGACGTGGCCGCGCTCCAGCGCACCATCGAGGAGCAGACCGCCGAGCTGCCCACGGTCACGGTCAAGGACCAGCAGGGCTTCGCCGAGGAGCAGCGCGCGCCGATCGACCAGATGCTGCTGCTGATCTACGCACTGCTCGGGCTGGCCCTGGTGATCGCCGTGCTCGGCATCATCAACACGCTGGCGCTGTCGGTCATCGAACGGACCCGCGAGGTGGGCCTGCTCCGGGCGATCGGTCTCGGCCGCTCCCAGCTGCGTCGCATGATCCGGCTCGAGGCGATCGCGATCGCCGTGCTCGGTGCGGTCCTCGGTGTCGGGATGGGCCTGGTCTTCGGGCTCGCGCTGATGTCGTCGCTGGCCGACGAGGGGCTCGAGGTGATCACGGTGCCGACGCTGCAGCTGGTCGGTTACGTCCTCGCCGCCGGTTTTGTCGGAGTGCTGGCGGCCGTGTTCCCGGCACGTCGCGCGGCGCGTCTCGACGTGCTCCAGGCGATCGCCACGGAGTAGACGCGCAGGAAATCTCAGGTAAAGGCTGCTCACGGTCGCCCGTCGCGCCCCCTTTCGGCGCTCCACCACCGAGCTCAATACGGCTAAGGTGGGAACGAGTCGAGGGAGGTGCGATGGGCGACGTGGCGACTCCAGAGCGACCACGCCAGACCGTGCACAAGCACGTGCAGGTCCGGGAATACGTCCGGGGGCTGATCCAGGGTGCCGAACCGGGCAGCCCGGCACCGTCGGAGCGCGAGCTCGTCCAGCACTTCGGCGTCGCCCGGATGACGGTCCGCCAGGCCCTCGACGCCCTGGTCTCCGAAGGACTCCTCGAGCGCGTCCCCGGCCGCGGCACCTTTGTCGCCCGCGCCAAGATCGACGTGCAGGTGCGGCTGTCGAGCTACACCGAGGAGATGGGCCGGCGCGGCATGAAGGCCGGCGCGCGCACGCTGCTCGCCCGGATGGAGGCCGCCGGGCCCGGCGTCGCCCGCGCGCTGGAGATTCCCGAGGGCGCGAAGGTCGTGCACTGGCAGCGGCTCCGGCTCGCCGACTCGGCGCCGATGTGCATCGAGGACGCCTACCTCGCGGACAGCATCCTGCCGAACTTCCTCGACCAGCCGCTCCCGGAGAGCCTGTACGACGAGCTCCGCCGGCGCGACCTGCTCCCCACCTGGGGCGAGGACTCCGTCGACGCCGCCCTCTCGCGGCCCGAGGAGGCCGAGCTGCTCGGCATCCAGCCCGGGCAGCCCGTGCTGCGGATCGCTCGCCGCGCCTTCGCGGGCAGCATCGCGATCGAGGTGTCCCGCTCGACGTTCCGGGCCGACCGCTACACCCTCTGGATGCCGCTCTCGCGCCCGAACAACCCGGTCACCCGCAACCGGTGAGCCTGTGACCGCTGCTCCCGTCCCCGTCGTCGACGGTCACAACGACCTGCCCTGGACGCTGCGCGACCACTGCGCCTACGACCTCGGTGCGGTCGACATCGTCGGTGGTGAGCCGTCCGTGCACACCGACGTACCCCGCTTGGCGAAGGGTGGTGTCGTCGGCCAGTTCTGGTCCGTCTACGTGCCCGGCGACCTGCCCGGTCCCGACGCCGTCAAGGCGACCGAGGAGCAGATCGACTTCGTGCACGCCCTGGCCGCGGCGTACCCGCAGCACTTCACCGTCTGCCGTACGGCGGCCGAGACCGAGGCCGCGATGGCCGACGGCCGGGTGGCGTCGCTGATGGGCATGGAGGGCGGCCACTCGATCGACTCGTCCCTCGACACGCTGCGCTCGATGCACGAGCGCGGCGCGCGTTACATGACGCTGACCCACAACCAGAACGTCCCGTGGGCCGACTCCGCCACCGACCACCGCGTGCTCGGCGGGCTGAGCGACTTCGGCCGCGCGGTGGTGCGCGAGATGAACGCGCTCGGCATGTTCGTCGACCTCTCCCACGTCTCCGACGACGTGATGCGTCAGGCGCTCGACGAGACGACCGCGCCGGTGATCTTCAGCCACAGCTCGGCCCGCTCGGTCGCCGGACACGTGCGCAACGTCCCCGACGACGTGCTCGGCTCGCTCGCCACCAACGGCGGCGTGTGCATGGTCAGCTTCCCGTCGTTCTTCGTCAGCCAGGCCTGGGTCGACTGGTACGACGACTGCCTGGCCGTCGCACGGGAGCGCGGGCTCGACGAGCGCAGCTTCGACGACGTCGACCCGATCATGCGTGAGCGCACCGACGTCGCGCCCGCGCCGCCGACCGTCGCCGAGGTCGCCGACCACGTCGACCACGTCCGGGAGGTCGCGGGTCTCGCGCACGTCGGTATCGGCGGCGACTACGACGGCGCCTCGAACTTCCCGGCCGGGATGGAGGACGTCGGCGGCTACCCGCTGCTGTGGGACGAGCTGCGCTCGCGCGGCTACGCCGAGGCCGACCTGCACGCGATCGGGTCCCGCAACGTGCTGCGCGCGATGCACGACATGGAGTCCGTCGCACGATGAGCGTCGCCGGCCTGCTGCTCGCCGCCGGGGCCGGACGTCGCATGGGCACGCCCAAGGCGCTGGTGCGCGACCAGCGCGGCGTGCCCTTCGTCGACCGCGCGATCGGCCGGCTGCTCGACGGTGGCTGCGAGCGCGTGACCGTCGTGCTCGGGGCTGCCGCCGACGACGTGCGCGCCCTGCTCGACGTGGCCGGCTGGTGCGACGACGACGCCGTCGACGTGGTCGTCGCCGACGACTGGGCCGAGGGGATGGGCGCGTCGCTGCGCGCCGGTCTCCGCGCGCTCGACGCGGCGCCTCGCGAGGTCACCGCCGTGCTCGTGTCGCTCGTGGACCTGCCCGACGTCGACGAGGCGGTCGCCGCGCGCGTCCTCGACCGCGGTAGCGGGACGGACGTCCTCGCGCGGGCGTCGTACGACGGGACGCCGGGCCACCCTGTGCTGCTCGGTCGCGCCCACTGGGCCGGGATCGCCGACACCGCGAGCGGCGACCGGGGAGCGCGCGACTACCTGCGCGACCGCGACGTGGTCGACGTCGAGTGCGGCGACCTCGCGACGGGGCGTGACGTCGACACCCCCGACCAGATCGGACCGTGAGTACGCTCGACCTATGAGCACCGGTGCGGAGCCCGGGGGGTTCGCCTCGGCGGCGGACCTGGCCGCGCGCCTCGGCGAGAGCGGCTACCTCGCCGACGAGTCCCTGGCGACGATCGCCTTCCTGGCCCTGGAGATGCAGCGCCCCCTGCTGCTCGAGGGCGAGCCGGGCACCGGCAAGACCGCGCTGGCGGAGGCGCTGGCGGCGGCCCTCGACGCGCCGCTGGTGCGGCTGCAGTGCTACGAGGGGATCGACGCCACCCAGGCGTTGTACGACTGGGACTTCCCCCGCCAGATCCTGCACCTGCGCACGCTGGAGGCGGCCGGTGAGGCGATCGACGTCGACAAGGCCGAGTCCTCGCTGTTCGACGAGCGGTTCCTGCTCGCGCGGCCGGTGCTGCGCGCGCTGCGCGAGGCGCCCGCCGTGCTGCTGGTCGACGAGATCGACCGCGCCGACGACGAGTTCGAGGCGTTCCTGCTCGAGGTGCTCTCGACGTACCAGGTGAGCATCCCCGAGCTCGGCACCGTCACCGCCGCCCGGCCGCCGGTCGTCGTGCTGACGTCGAACCGGACCCGCGAGATCCACGACGCCCTCAAGCGGCGCTGCCTGTACCACTGGGTCGAGCACCCGAGCTTCGCGCGCGAGGTCGAGATCCTCCGCACCCGGGCGCCGGAGGTGCCGGCGCAGCTCGCCGAGCAGGTCGTCGGCGTCGTGCAGCAGCTCCGCGCCGACGAGCAGCTGCTCAAGCCGCCCGGCGTCGCCGAGACGCTCGACTGGGCCCGGGCTCTGCACCGGCTCGGCACCCGCGACCTCGACGTCGCCACCGCCGCCGCGACGCTCGGGGCCGTCGTGAAGTACCGCGAGGACGCCCAGCGCGTCCGCCAGGCCCTGGACAAGATCCTCCGCTCATGAGCACGGTGAGTGGTCTCGACCCTTCGACAGGCTCAGGACGGCGCAGGCTCGACCAGCCAGAGCGGTTGGTGCACGAGGCGGACGAGCTCCTCCTCGGTTTCACCCGCGCGCTCCGCGCCTCCGGCGTGCCCGTCACGATGGACCGGGCCCAGGCGTTCCTCGCCGCCACCGCGGTCGTCGGGCTCGGCGACCGGAAGGCGACCTACTGGGCCGGCCGGGCCACGCTCTGCGGCTGCCCCGACGACCTCGACCGCTACGACCAGGTGTTCACGGCGTGGTTCCTCGGCGACGACCAGCCGACCGGCCGCAAGCCGTCCGAGCCGCGGCCGCCGCAGACCCGCGCGGCCCTCGACGACGAGGGTGGGACCGGCGACGGCGACCCGGCCGACGACGACCCGCTGCGTGCGCGGGCCAGCGACGTGGAGGTGCTGCGGCACCGCGACATCGGCGACATGAACGCCAACGACCGGGCCCGGCTCGCGCTGCTGTTCGACCTGCTGCGGCCGCGGGCGCCACGACGCCGGGCGCACCGCCGGCAGGCCTGGCACCGCGGCGACGTCGACGCCGGGCGCACGATGCGCCGGTCCCTGCAACGGATGGGCGAGCCGGCCGAGATCGCCTGGCGCCGCCGCGCGACCAAGCCGCGCCGGGTGGTGCTGCTCGTCGACGTGTCCGGCTCGATGAGCCCGTACGCCGACGCGCTGCTGCGGCTCGCGCACCGGTTCGTGACGACGACCGGCGCCACCACCGAGGTCTTCACCGTCGGCACCCGGCTCACCCGGGTCACCCGCGCGATGCGGCTGCGCAACCCCGACCAGGCGATCGTCGCCGCCGGCCGGACCGTCCCCGACTGGTCCGGGGGCACCCGGCTCGGCGAGACGCTGCGGATCTTCCTCGACCGCTGGGGCCAGCGCGGGCTCGCGCGTGGCGCCGTCGTGGTCGTGTTCAGCGACGGCTGGGAGCGCGGCGACACCGCGCTGCTCGCCGCACAGATGCGCCGGCTGCACGACCTCGCGCACGCCGTCGTGTGGGTCAACCCGCACGTCGGGCGTCCCGGGTACCAGCCGGTGCAGCAGGGGATCGTCGCCGCCCTCGACCACGTCGACCACTTCGTCGCGGGGCACTCGTTGGCGGCGTTCGCGGAGCTGATCGAGGTGGTGGCCGATGCGTGAGGTGCTTCCCGAGCTGCTGCGGTGGTGGCGGGCCGGCGAGACGGTGGGCGTGGGGACGGTCGTCGCGACCTTCCGGTCCGCGCCCCGCCCGCCCGGCGCGTCGATGCTCGTCGGGCCGTCCGGCGAGGCGGTCGGCTCGGTGTCCGGCGGCTGCGTCGAGGGCGCGGTCTACGACCTCGGCCAGTCCGTCGTCACCGACGGCACGCCCGTCCTCCAGCGGTACGGCGTCAGCGACGACGACGCCTTCGCCGTCGGCCTCACCTGCGGCGGCATCCTCGACGTCTTCGTCGAGAAGGTGAACCAGCAGACGTTCCCCGAGCTCGGCGGCATCGCGGCGGACATCCAGGCCGGCCGCCCGGTCGCGGTCGCGACGATCGTCGAGCACCCCGACCCGGCGCGGGTCGGGCGGCGCGTCATCGTGCGTCCCGCCGACGTCGAGGGCGCCGCGCCCGTCGAGGGCTCGCTCGGTGCGGACCGGGCCGACGACGCCGTCGTCGACGACGTGCGCGGGCTGCTCGCCGCCGGCCACCACCAGACCCTCACCTACGGCCCCGAGGGCGAGCGGCGGGGCGAGGGCATGCGCGTGTTCGTGTGGGCGTTCGCGCCGCCGCCGCGGATGCTGGTGTTCGGCGCGATCGACTTCGCGGCGGCGGTCGCCCGCATCGGCGGGTTCCTCGGCTACCACGTCACCGTCTGCGACGCCCGGCCCGTCTTCGCGACCAACAGCCGCTTCCCGGCCGCCGACGAGGTCGTCGTGCAGTGGCCGCACAAGTACCTCGCCGCGGAGGCCGGGGCCGGCCGCGTCGACCGCCGTACCGTCGTCTGCGTGCTGACCCACGACCCGAAGTTCGACGTCCCCCTGCTCGAGGTGGCGCTCCGGCTGCCCGAGGTCGGGTACGTCGGCGCGATGGGGTCGCGGCGCACCCACGACGACCGGCTCAAGCGGCTGCAGGAGGCCGGCGTCACCGACGACGAGATCGCGCGCCTGTCGTCGCCCATCGGGCTCGACCTCGGCGCCCGCACGCCCGAGGAGACCGCGGTCAGCATCGCCGCCGAGATCATCGCCCTGCAGTGGGGCGGCGGCGGGCAACGGCTGGCCGCCCTCGACGACCGGATCCACCACTGATGACCACCGTCCGGGACGAGCTCCAGGCGCAGCGCGTCGACGCGGTGCGGGCCTGGACCGCGTTCGTCGAGGGCGGGGACGGCGACGAGGTGCGGCCCGAGATCCTCAGCTCCTGGCAGCGCTCGGGCAGCGCGATCACCCCCGACGTGGCCGAGGCGCCGATGGCCGACGAGGACGACACCCGCACGTTCTACGCGGAGTCGCCGCTGTCCGTGGCGGTCAGCCGGATCGAGGAGGAGCTGCGCCGCACCGCCGACGACGGCGACCTCGTGCTCGCCGTGACCGACGCCGACACCCGCATCCTCTGGACGTACGGCGGTCGCGTGATGCGCCGCAAGGCCGAGTCGGTGAACTTCGTGGCCGGCGGCCGCTGGGGCGAGACCGCCGTCGGCACCAACGCGCTCGCGCTGGCCAACGTCAACGCGAAGCCGTCGATGGTGTTCAGCGCCGAGCACTTCGCGCCGATCGTGCACAACTGGGTGTGCTGGGCGGCGCCGGTGCACGACCCCGTCACCGGCGAGCAGCTCGGCGTCATCGACCTGTCGACCACCTGGGACCGCACCCACCCGATCGGCCTCGCGACCGCGCGGGTGATGGCCCGGCTGCTCGAGAACGCCCTGCCCACGGCCCCGCCGATCGGGCGGCGGCGCGGGGCGGGCGCGTCCCTCAACGCCGGGCTCGAGCTCACCCTGCTCGGCCGGGTCGAGGTGGTGCTCGACGGGCAGCGCCTGCTCGTCACCCGGCGGCAGTCCGAGATCCTGGCGCTGCTCGCGCTGCACCCCGACGGGCTTTCGCTGGAGCAGATGCACGCGCTGCTCTACGGCGACGCCGCGGTGACCACGTCGACGCTCAAGGCGGAGATCTCCCACCTGCGCAGCGCGCTGGGCGGCCAGCTCGCCTCGCGCCCCTACCGGCTGATGATGCCCGTCGACACCGACGTCGACCGGGTGCTCGACCTGCTCCGCGCCGGCGAGACCGACGCCGCCGTCGAGGCGTTCGGGGGCGACCTGCTCCCCGGCACCACCTCGCCGGCGCTCGCCGAGCTCGCCGACTTCGTCGCGGTCGCGGTGCGTGAGGCGCTGCTCGCGCGGCCGACGCCGGGCGCCGTGCTGCGCTACAGCTCGCTCGCGCCCTACGACACCGAGGTCGTCGAGGTCGCGCTGGCGTCGCTGCCCGAGCGCCACCCGGCGCGGCCACTGCTGCTCGCGCGGCTGGCCTCGTCCCGGGCCTGACCGTCGCTCGCGCGGAGCACCAGCAGCACCATCGCGCCGGCCACGACGTACCCCACGCCCTGGAACGCCAGCACCGGCAGGATGCCGACCTGCTCGCCGAGGAACCCCGCCAGCGTGGTGCCGACCAGCACCGCGACGGTGCGGCACAGCGCCACCAGGCTGAACGCCCGGCCGCGCGACGCGTCGGCTGTCGCCCGCTGGAACAGCGTCGTGTAGCCCGCCATCGTCAGCGCACCCGGCAGCCCGACCAGCACCATGCCCAGGACGGCCGGCCACCAGATCTCGCCGAGTGCGAGCGGGTACAGGAAGATCGCGAGGTCGACCGCACCGAACACCATCGCGCCGGCTCCGAGCAGCAGCACGGGGGACAGGCGGTGGCCGATGCTCGCGGCGACCAGCCCGCCGACGATGCCGCCGATCGCCTGCGATCCGCTGATGACGCCGTAGGCCTGGCCGCTGCCGCCCAGCACGTCGTTGACGAAGGGGGCGAACAGCGTGCCCATGATCCCCTCGCCGGTGCTCGTGATCAGGGCGAAGACGAGGACCACCACGAGCACGCGTGACCCGCGCACGACCTGGAGGCCCTCGACCAGCTCGGTCCGGAAGCGGGTGAGCCGACGCTCGACCGCAGCGACCGCGTCGGCGCCCTCCGGCTCGGCGGGCACGCGCCCGGACGTACGGATGCGGGAGATCAGCAGCGCGGAGACCAGGAACGTCGCCACGTCGAGCAGCGCCACCGCCGGGATGCCGCCGGCCGCCGCGGCGACACCGCCGAGGGCGCCGCCGACCAGGCGCGCGACCTGGCCGGCCTGGGCGTTGAGCGCGTTGGCGGTGACCAGCTCGTCGTCCGGCACGAGCCGCGGCAGGAACGCCTGCTCGGCCGGTGCGAAGAACACCTCGACGACCGACTGCAGGACCAGCAGCGGGTAGAGCAGCCAGACCGTCGAGGCGTCGCCGACCAGCACCAGCGGGAGCACCGCGAGGGCCATCGCCAGGTTGGCGCCGACCATCGTGCGGCGCCGGTCCCAGCGGTCGACGAGGACGCCGGCGACCGGCCCGACCAGCACCTGGGGCAGGAACGCCGCGAGCAGGCTGCCCGCCGAGGCGAGGGTCGAGCCGGTCAGGTCGTAGACGGCGTAGGCGATCCCGATGCCGAGCACCCAGTCGCCGCACAGGGACACGACGTTGGCGGCGAGGAGCAGCCGCAGGTCGCGGCGCTGCCGCAGGACGGAGACCAGCCGGGAGCGTGACGTCATTCCGGCATCATCACGACATCAGTGTGGTGTCGTCAAGACGTCGCAGCGATGTCACCCCGGCGGGATTGGCGCCAACCTTTCGCCAACCTCGCCGTCATAGCGTGGCGGGCGTCACATCTGCGGCGCCGCCGCAGCGCGCGACCGACCAGTCCGACGCACGTCCTCCAGGGGTGTCTTGATGACCAAGATCGAAGTGACCGTCGACGGCGCGAAGTACGCCGACGACGTCGAACCACGCATGCTGCTCGTCCACTACCTGCGCGAGCGGCTCGGCAAGACGGGCACCGTCGTCGGCTGCGACACGAGCAACTGCGGCGCCTGCACCGTCCACGTCGACGGCAGGAGCGTGAAGTCCTGCAACATGCTCGCCGTCCAGGCCGACGGCCACGAGGTCACCACCGTCGAGGGGCTGGCCCAGGACGGCGAGCTGCACCCGGTGCAGAAGGCCTTCCACGAGTGCCACGCCCTGCAGTGCGGCTACTGCACGCCCGGCATGATCATGCAGTCGATCGACCTGCTCAACGACAACCCGAACCCCTCCGAGGAGGAGATCCGCACCGGGCTCGAGGGCAACCTCTGCCGGTGCACCGGCTACCACAACATCGTGAAGGCCGTGCAGACCGCCGCGGGAGGTGCCCAGTGACCGCCACCCAGGAGCGCACGTCGTCGGGCGAGGTCGGACGCGACCGCCGCCGCAAGGAGGACCAGCGCCTCATCACCGGGCGGACCCGCTGGACCGACAACATCCAGCTGCCCGGCATGCTGCACCTCGCGATGGTGCGCAGCCCCTTCGCGCACGCGCGGATCACCAGCATCGACACCAGCGAGGCCAAGGCCGCCACCAACGTCGTCGCCGTGCTGACCGGCGAGGACGTCAAGGACGAGCAGGGCAGCCTGCCCAACGCCTGGCCGATCACCCCCGACCAGAAGGCACCCCCGCACCCCTCGATCGCCGTCGACCGGGTCGCGTTCGCCGGCGAGATCGTCGCCGTCGTCGTCGCGCGCTCCGCGGCCGAGGCCCGCGACGCCGCCGAGCTCGTCGACGTCGACTACGAGGAGCTGCCCGCGGCGCTCGACCTCAAGGACGCCGCCAACGACACCACGCTGGCCCACCCCGACCTGGGCACCAACAAGTCGGCGTTCTGGAAGTTCGACTCCGCCGAGGCCGGCACGGGCGGGAACGTCGACGAGGCGATCGAGAAGGCCCGCGGGGACGGCATCGTGATCGAGCGGGAGTACCGCCAGCAGCGGCTCATCCCCGCCTTCATGGAGCCCCGCTCGGTCGTCGTCGACCCGACCGGCGAGCAGATCACGGTGTGGTCGGCGACCCAGATCCCGCACATCCTGCGCTTCCTCATGGCCGCCGTGCTCGGCGTCTCCGAGGCGAAGATCCGGGTCATCGCGCCCGACGTCGGCGGCGGCTTCGGCGGAAAGCTGCAGACCACGCCGGAGGAGTGGGCCACGTTCATGGCCGCCCGCCGCCTGGGCAAGCCGTGCAAGTACACCGAGACGCGCTCCGAGTCGCTGATGGCCGGCCACCACGGCCGCGACCAGTGGCAGAAGCTCACGTTGTCGGCGACCAAGGACGGCACGGTCACCGGCCTCAAGGTCGAGCTGCTCGCCGACATGGGCGCCTACATCTCGCTCGTCGGCGGCGGCGTACCGGTGCTCGGCGCGTTCATGTTCAACGCGATCTACAAGTTCCCGGCGTACCAGTTCAACTGCCAGACCGTCCTGACCAACAAGACCTGGACCGACGCCTACCGCGGCGCCGGCCGGCCCGAGGCGACGTTCGCGATCGAGCGGCTCATGGACGAGCTGGCGGTCGAGCTCGGCGTCGACCCGCTGGAGGTCCGGGAGAAGAACTGGATCAAGCACGAGGAGTTCCCGTTCATTACCGTGTGCGGCCTGGAGTACGACTCCGGCAACTACGAGGCCGCCACCGCCAAGGCCAAGGAGATGTTCGGGTACGACGAGCTCCGGGCCGAGCAGCAGCGCCGCCGCGACAGCGGCGACCCGGTCCAGCTCGGCATCGGCGTCTCGACGTTCACCGAGATGTGCGGGCTCGCGCCGTCGCGCGTGCTGGGCTCGCTCGACTACGGCGCCGGCGGCTGGGAGCACGCGTCGGTGCGGATGCTGCCGACCGGCAAGGTCGAGGTCATCACCGGGGCGTCCGCGCACGGCCAGGGGCACGAGACCGCCTGGTCGCAGATCGTGGCCGACCGGCTCGGCGTCGCGTTCGAGGACGTCGAGGTGCTGCACGGTGACACGCAGATCGCGCACAAGGGCCTCGACACCTACGGCTCGCGGTCGCTGGTCGTCGGCGGCGAGGCGCTGGTCAAGGCCGCCGACAAGGTGGTCGAGAAGGCCAAGCCGATCGCGGCGCACCTGCTCGAGGCCTCCGCGGACGACCTGGAGTTCAGCGGCGGCAAGTTCAGCGTCAAGGGCACCGACAAGGGCATGGCGATCGGCGAGGTCGCGCTCGCGACGTTCGCCGCCCACAACCTGCCCGACGGCGTGGAGCCGTCGCTCGACAGCGACGCGACGTACGACCCGGTGAACTTCTCGTTCCCGCACGGCACCCACCTGTGCGCGGTCGAGATCGACACCGAGACCGGCGGCGTGAAGATGCGCAAGTACGTCTGCGTCGACGACATCGGCAACATCGTCAACCCGCTCATCGTCTCCGGGCAGGTGCACGGCGGTCTCGTCCAGGGCATCGCGCAGGCGCTGTTCGAGGAGGCCGTGCACGACGAGGCCGGCACGCTCGTCTCGGCGTCGTTCGTCGACTACCTGGTGCCGACCGCGGCCGACACGATCAGCTTCGACACCGCCCACACGACGTCGCCGTCGCTGACCAACACGCTCGGCACCAAGGGCGTCGGCGAGGCCGGCACGATCGCCTCGACCCCGGCCGTCGTCAACGCCGTCGTCGACGCGATCCGGCACTTCGGCGTCGACGACGTGCAGATGCCCTGCACGCCGGCCCGCATCTGGAAGGCGATCCACGCGCACGACCAGGGCGGAGGCACGCCGACACCCGGGGACGCCGCTCCCCACTTCGACGAGCAGGACGTCGCCGACCGCACGGCCGGCGCCGACGACACGGCCGGAGGTGCGCAGTGATTCCCGCCAAGTTCGACTACGTCGCCCCCACCTCCGTCGAGGAGGCGCTGTCTGCACTCGCCGATGCCGGCGACGACGCCAAGGTCATCGCGGGCGGGCAGAGCCTGCTGCCGGTGCTGCGGATGCGGCTCAACGCGCCGGAGGTGATCATCGACCTCGGCCGGATCGACGCGCTGCGCGGCATCCGCGACGACGGCGACGCCATCGTCATCGGGGCGATGACCACCCACGCCGACGTGCAGGCCGACCCCCTGGTCCGCGAGCACGCCACGCTGATCACCAAGGCGGTCACCGAGGTGGCCGACCCGCAGATCCGGCACCGCGGCACGTTCGGAGGGGCGCTCGCCCACGCCGACCCCGCGGGCGACCTCGGGGCCCCGGCGCTCGCCCTCGACGCGGAGTTCGTGATCGCCGGCTCGGGCGGCACCCGCACCGTGGCGGCCAGCGACTTCTTCGTCGACCTGTTCACCACGGCGATCGAGGACGACGAGCTGCTCACCGAGGTGCGGATCCCGAAGAAGACCGGCTGGGGCGCGCACTACGAGAAGTTCGTGCGCGTCGCGCACCAGTGGCCGATCGTCGCCATCGGCGCCGCGGTCAAGGTCGACGGCGGCACGATCAGCGAGGCCCGGGTCGGCCTGACCAACATGGGCTCGACGCCGCTGCGCGCCACGTCCGTCGAGCAGGCGCTGGTCGGTCAGCCGGCCACCGACGAGGCGGTCCGCGCGGCCGCGGCGTCGGCGGGCGAGGGCACCAACCCGCCGAGCGACCTCAACGGCGACGCCGACTACCGGCGGCACCTCGCCACGGTCCTGACCCGGCGGGCCGTGCTCGCCGCCGCCGGAGGCTGACGCCTATGGGCATGGAGCTCACGCACAGCTTCACGGTGCCGGCGGGCGTCGACGAGACCTGGGAGGCGTTCCAGGACATCGAGTCGGTGGCCGGGTGCTTCCCGGGTGCCACCGTCACCTCGGTCGAGGGCGACGACTTCCAGGGCTCGTGCAAGGTCAAGCTCGGGCCGATCGCCCTGGTCTACAACGGCTCCGGCACGTTCGTGGAGAAGGACGAGGCGGCCAAGCGGTTCGTCGTCGACGCCAAGGGCAAGGACAAGCGCGGCAACGGCACGGCGGGCGCGAAGGTCACCGCGTCGTTCGCCGAGGCCGGCGGCGCCGGGTCGACCGAGGTCACCGTCGTCACCGACCTGGCGATCACCGGCAAGCCGGCGCAGTTCGGCCGCGGCGTGATCCAGGACGTGTCCGACAAGCTCCTCGGCCAGTTCGTCGCTTGCCTGGAGCAGAAGGTCGGAGGCGGCGGACCGCCCGGCGACACCGGCACGGTCGGCACCCCCGCACCACCCACGGGCGAGCCCGCCGTCGAGGCGGTCGAGCCCGCGGGTGCCGAGACGCCGCCGCCCGCGTCGCCCGCCGCGCCCTCGGCCCCGGCGCCACCGCGTGCCTCGGCGCCCCGGGCGGAGTCGCCGCGCGCGGTCCCGGCACCCGACGACGACGATGCGCTCGACCTCGGCGCCACCGTCCTGCCGATCCTGGCGAAGACGTACTGGAAGCAGGCCCTCGGCGGGCTGCTGGTCCTCCTCGTCATCTGGCGGATCCTGCGCCGCTGACCTGCCAGGTCGGCCCGCCCGATCGGAGAGTGCTGCACCCGGTCAGCCCTCACTAGCGTCGATCACGTCGACGACAGAGAGGGCTGACATGGGCGCGAACGGCTGGTTCGAGACGGTGGCGGAGGCCCAGCGACGGGCGAAGAAGCGGCTGCCGCCGTCGGTGTACAGCGCGCTGCTCGCGGGCTCCGAGGCCGGCGCGTCGTACGACGACAACACCCGTGCCTTCGCCGAGCTCGGCTTCGCCCCGCACGTCGCCGGGCTGAGCGCCAAGCGCGAGACCGGCACCCGCGTGCTGGGGCAGGACATCTCGCTGCCCGTCGTGATCTCGCCGACCGGCGTCCAGGCGGTGCACCCCGACGGCGAGGTCGCCGTCGCCCGCGCCGCCGCCGCACGCGGCACCGCGATCGGCCTGTCGTCGTTCGCGTCCAAGCCCGTCGAGGAGGTCGTGGCCGCGAACCCGCAGACCTTCTTCCAGATGTACTGGATGAACGGAAAGGACTCGATGGCCGCCCGCATGCAGCGCGCCCGCGACGCCGGCGCGGTCGGTCTCATCGTCACGCTCGACTGGTCGTTCTCTCACGGCCGCGACTGGGGCAGCCCGTCGATCCCCGAGAGGCTCGACCTGCGGACGATGGCGAGGTTCGCGCCCGAGGTGCTGCGCCGGCCGCGCTGGCTGCGCGACTTCGCGCGGAGCGGGCAGATCCCCGACCTGACCACGCCCAACCTGGTCGAGGGGGACGGCAGCGGCGGGCCGGCACCGACCTTCTTCGGCGCCTACGGCCAGTGGATGACGTCCGAGCCGCCGTCCTGGGAGGACGTCGCGTGGATGGTGCAGGAGTGGGGCGGGCCGTTCCTGCTCAAGGGTGTCTGCCGGGTCGACGACGCCCTGCGCGCCGTCGACGCCGGCGCGACCGGGATCTCGGTGTCCAACCACGGCGGCAACAACCTCGACGGCACGCCCGCGCCGATCCGGGTGCTGCCCTCGATCGCCAGGGCCGTCGGCGACCAGGCCGACGTCCTGCTCGACGGCGGCGTGCGGCGCGGCAGCGACGTGGTCAAGGCGGTCGCGCTGGGCGCCAAGGCGGTGATGATCGGGCGCGCCTACCTGTGGGGGCTCGCCGCCAACGGCCAGGCCGGTGTCGAGAACGTCCTCGACGTCCTGCGCGGCGGCATCGACTCGGCGCTGCTCGGTCTCGGCCACTCCTCGATCCACGACCTGACCCCGGACGACGTGCTCGTGCCCACCGGCTTCACCCGCGAGCTCGGCGTGCCGCGGACGGCCTGACCGGGATGCCCGTCGCGCTGGTCACCGGCGCCGCGCGCGGGATCGGCGCGGCCACGGTGGCGGCGCTGGCCGACGACGGGTACCAGGTCGTCGCGCTCGACGCGTGCGCCGGCGACGACGGCACGGTCGGCTACCCGCTGGCGTCGCGCCAGGACCTGGACGCCGTCGTCGAGCCGTACGGCGACCGGGTGCTGCCGTGGGTCGCCGACGTGCGCGACGCGGCCGCGGTGCACGCCGCCGTCGACGCCGCCGTGGCGCGCTGGGGGCGGCTCGACGCTGCCGTCGCCGCTGCCGCCGTGATCGCGGGGGGACGGCCGCTGTGGGAGACGCCGGCGCGCGACCTCGACCTGCTCTGGGACGTCGACCTCCGGGGCGTCTGGCACACCGCCGCTGCCGCCGTACCGGCGATGCTGGCGGGTCCCGACCCGGGCCGCGGCCGATTCGTCGCGGTGGCGTCGGCGGCGGGATCGCGGGGCCTCTACGCGCTGTCGGCGTACACCGTCGTCAAGCACGCCGTGGTCGGCCTCGTCCGGGGCCTCGCGGCCGACCTGGTCGGCACCGGGGTCACGGCGGTCGCGGTCTCGCCGGGAGCGACGGACACGGCGATGCTGGCCGCGACGGCCGGGCTCTACGGGATCGACGACCCGGCGGCGCTGGCCGGCCACCAGCTGCTCCGGGAGCCGCTCACCCCGGCCGAGGTGGCGGCCACGATCCGGCACTGCTGCGGCCCGGAAGGGCGGGTGCTGAACGGCTCGGTCGTCGCCGCCGACGGAGGCTTCGCGTGACCGTGGCGTCGACTCGTACCTACCCGTTCGGGTAGGTGACGCCCGTCACGCGGCGGGTGTCCCGGCCCCGCCCGGTCCCTAGCCTGGGGAGTCGGGGGCGGGTCGGCCTCCAGCGCCGGCCCGAGCGGCTGCGAGCGTGGAGAGGCAGGGGTACCGTGACGTCAACCACCCTTCCGATCGGGCCCCACGTGACCTCTCCGACCACCCCGGTGCCGCCGCCGCGTGCGCACGCACCGGAGCCGCCTCAGCTGGTGAAGTTCCACGCCCCGGAGATCGTCTTCGGCGTCGGCTCGCTCGGCGAGGCGGGGTTCGCGGCCGGCCGGCTGGGTGCGCGCCGGCCGTTCGTGGTCACCGACCCGGGCATCATCGAGGCCGGCTGGGTCGACGAGCTGCTCGGGCACCTGCGCGAGTCGGGGCTGCGCCCGGTGGTCTGGTCCTCGGTGACGCCGAACCCGAAGGACCGCGAGATCCGGGCGGCGTACTCCTGCTACCGCGAGGCCGCGGCCGACGTCATCATCGCGATCGGCGGCGGCTCGTGCATCGACGCGGCCAAGGGCGTGGCGATCCTCTCCGGCAACGACGGCGACATCCTCGACTACGCCGGTGTCGACCAGGTGACCAACCCGATCCCGCCGCTGCTGATGATCCCGAGCACCTCGGGCACCGGCGCCGACGTCTCGCAGTTCTGCATCGTCACCGACACCGAGCGCTCGGTGAAGATCACCATCATGGGCCGCGCGCTCGTGCCGGACATCTCGATCACCGACCCGCGGCTGCTGGTCACGATGCCCGAGTGGCTCAACGCCGCGACCGGCCTCGACGCGCTCACGCACGGCGTCGAGTCGTTCGTCTCGCTCGCCCACAACCCCCTCGCCGACCTCCACGCGCTGCGCGCCGTCGGTTTGGTCTGCGGCAACCTGCGCACCACGATCCACGACCCGCGCGAGGAGCAGGCACGCGCCAAGATGGCGCAGGCCAGCCTCAACGCCGGCCTCGCGTTCACCAACGCGATCCTCGGCGCCACCCACGCGATGAGCCACCAGGTGGGCGGCCTGCTCGACGCGCCGCACGGCGTCGTCAACGGCGTCCTGCTGCCGCACGTGATCCGCTACAACGCACGGGCCACGCCCGAGCGCTTCGTGGACCTCGCTGAGTCGGCGGGGCTCGACGTGTCCGGCATGCCGGGGGAGGAGGCGGCCGAGCTGCTCGCCGACCTCGTCCGCACGCTCGCCGACGACGTCGGCGTACCGAAGAACCTCCGTGCGCTCGGGGTCAGCGAGGCCGACATCCCGCGGCTGGCCCTCACCACGCTCGACGACGCGTGCCTGACCACCAACCCGCGCGCGGCCGACGGCCACGACGTCGAGACCCTCTTCCGGGCCGCGCTGTGACCAGCGACCCCGTCGGCGACGAGCGTCCCGGGCCCAAGCGCCCGGACCTCGTCACGCTGACGGGCGTCCGCTCCGGGAAGCGGTCCTACTACCGCGCGTACGTCCGCTCCGACGAGCGGCTGCAGCGCGCGGTCCGCGCCATGGACTCGATCTCGCGGGCGCTGGTCCGCACGGTCGAGGGGCCGCGCGGCCTGCTCGAGGAAGTCGCCCGCGCGGCCGCCCAGCACCTCGAGGCCGAGTGGACGATCCTCGCCCTCGGCGACGGCCACCTCACCGGTGCCCGGCCGCGGTTCCTGGTCGTCGACGCGACCGGCGAGGTGTTCGGGTCCGACGGCGAGCTGCCCGGACAGGTGCGCCGCGAGCTCGGCGCGATCCGGGCCGGGCACGCGGTCCGGGCGTTCGACGACAGCCGCTGGGTGCGGGTGCCGATGAGCCTCGAGGGTCGCCAGGTCGGCAGCCTCGCCGGGCTGCACGGTCTCGAGGTGCAGCCGGAGCCCAGCGACCTGTCGGTGCTGCGGATCCTGGCCAACCAGGCCGCGGTGTCGCTGCACACGTCGGAGCAGTACCAGGCCGGGCTCACCTTGCACCGCCGCGCGCAGCGGCTGTACGACGAGGCGACGGCCCAGGCCCAGCACCTCGCCGAGCGCACCCGCGAGCTGCGGCAGGCCGAGCAGCGGCTCGTGCTCGCCCACCAGCGCGAGCTGCTCGACGCCGAGCGGCACCGGATCGCCCGCGAGCTGCACGACAGCGTCACCCAGTACGTCCTCTCCGCCGGCATGGCCGTCGAGGTCGCGCGCGGCGACGTCGACGCCTACGCCACGGGCGCGCGCGACGGCAGCCCGGAGGGGGCACGGCGCGTGCTCGAGCAGCTCGAGACCGCCAAGAAGCTGTCGCAGGAGGCCGTCGACCAGCTGCGGCGCGCGATCTACGCGCTGCACCAGACGCCGCGCGAGACCGTGTCGACGCTGCCCGAGCTGCTGCAGGAGGTCACCGAGCACCACCGGCCGCAGCTCGACGTCGGGCTGCACGTCGAGGGCGACGTGGTCATGCTGGGCAACGATGCCGACCACGAGATCGCCCGGGCCGTCGGCGAGGCGATGTTCAACGTCGCCACCCACGCGCGCGCCACCCGGGCCGCCGTACGCCTGAGGTACCGGACCGACGAGATCCTCGTGTCCGTCGCCGACAACGGCCAGGGCACGCCGGCCGAGCTGAGCCGGATGCTCCGCGTCGAGCGGCGCGGCTCGCCCGACGGGCGGCACCGCGGCCTGGCCAACATCGAGACCCGCATCGTCGAGCTCGGCGGGACCGTCGCGTTCCGCCGCGCCCGGCTGGGCGGGGTGCGCGTCGAGATGCGCGTCCCGCTTCCGCTCCCGGCCAACCCGCGCCGCGGGATCATCAACGAGCTCGTCGGGACCGGCCGGCCCGCGAGCACCGACGTCGACCAGGAGGCCTGACGTGGCGACCCTGACCCCCACCGACTCCCGCTCCGACGGGACCGCCGACGCACCCGATGCCGTCGGCATCATGCTCGTCGACGACCACGCGATCGTCCGGCAGGGCCTGCGCAGCATCCTCGAGCGCGAGTCCGACCTGCGTGTGGTCGCGGAGGCGTCCAGCTCCGCCGAGGCGCTGGCCGTGGTCGAGCGTGCCCGGCCGCAGATCGTCCTGCTCGACCTCAAGCTGTCGACCTCGTCGGACACCGAGGGGCTCGAGCTCTGCGCCGCCCTCGTCGAGCGCTACCCCGAGCTCGGCGTGCTCGTGCTGACGACGTTCCTCGACGAGCGGCTCGTGCTGGCGGCGATCCGTGCCGGCGCCCGCGGGTACGTCGTGAAGGACGTCGACACCTCGGCGCTGATCCGCGCGATCCGCGACGTGTCGCGCGGTGAGAGCGCGTTCGACGCGCGCAGCGCCGCCGCGATGGTGCGCGGGCTCAACGCGCCGCCGGTCGAGGAGTCCAAGCACCTCACCTCGCGCGAGTGCGAGGTGCTCAAGCTCCTCGCGCGCGGGCTGAGCAACAAGGACATCGGCGAGCAGCTCTACATCTCCGAGACGACCGCGAAGTTCCACGTCGGCAACATCCTGCGCAAGCTCGGCGTCTCGCGCCGGGCCGAGGCGGTCTACGAGGCCTCGAAGATGGGCGTCATCTGACCGGGTGATGAGTTCTCGCGGCTCCCACCGTCATACGGGTGACACCCCGAGACGGAAGGATGACGCGATGACCGTGACGACGCGGCCGGAGGAGCCGAGCGTGGAGAGTCTGGGCGAGGTCGGCGAGCGGGAGTTCGCCGGTCTGGCGGAGCGGCACCGGCGCGAGCTGCACGTGCACTGCTACCGCATGCTCGGGTCGTTCGAGGACGCCGAGGACACCGTGCAGGAGACCTTCCTGCGCGCCTGGCGGCGGCGGGAGACCTTCGAGGGGCGGTCGACGTTCCGGGCCTGGCTCTACAAGATCGCCACCAACGCCTGCCTCGAACTGCTCGCCAAGCGCCGGCCCGAGCCCGCGACCGGCGGCGAGGTGCTGTGGCTGCAGCCCTACCCGGACCGGCTGCTCGACGAGCTGCCGACGGATGACGTCGACGAGCCGGAGTCCGTCGCCGTCGCACGCGAGACGATCGAGCTCGCCTACCTCGTGGCCGTCCAGCACCTC
The DNA here is from genome assembly GCF_004168035.1 of Nocardioides iriomotensis. GTDB lineage: Bacteria > Actinomycetota > Actinomycetes > Propionibacteriales > Nocardioidaceae > Nocardioides_B > Nocardioides_B iriomotensis. The sequence goes on from NZ_SDPU01000018.1 coordinate 123,831, forward strand.
GCGCCCCGGCCGCGCGCCGTCCTCATCCTGCGCGACGTGCTCGACTGGCCGGCCAAGGACGTCGCCGACCTGCTCGGGGACTCCGTCAACTCCGTGAACAGCGCGCTCCAGCGGGCCCGTGCCGGAATGCGGGAGCACCTGCCCGCCGAGCGGCAGGACTGGACCGGCGGCGAGCTCGACGACGCGACACGGGACCTGGTGCGCCGCTTCACCGACGCCAGCCTGGCCAAGGACGTCACCACCGTCGCGACGATGCTGCGCGACGACGTCCGATTCTCGATGCCGCCGACTCCGGGCGTGTACGTCGGTCGCGACGCCGTCGTCGCCAACTGGGTCGCGGACGGCTTCGAGGACCTCCCCGAGCTGCGCGCCGTCCCCACCTCCGTGAACCGGCAGCCGGCCGTCGCCTACTACATCTGGAACGCGAGCGCGGAGGCGTTCGTGCCGCTCACGATCGACGTCCTGCGCATCTCGGGCGGGACCGTCACCGAGGTCTTCATCTTCCACGCCGACCGGTTCCCGCGCCTCGGCCTGCCCGAGCGCCTGCCGGCCGACGGCTCGGGGGTGACGTCATGAGCGTCGCGACCGTGCCGAGCCCACCCGCCACCTACGCGCGACGGCTTCGCCGGCTCCTCGGCGCAGGCCTCCTCGGCGTGCTCGCGGCGATGGCGGCCACCACCCTCGCCGCCGCCCTCGCCGAGGCGCTCGGCGTCACCTTCGAGGTGCCCGCCGGCAGCGGCGTGCCGATCCCGTTGCCCGGGTTCGCCTTCGTGACCGGCGTCTTCTCGGTCGTGGGCGTGCTCCTCGCCGCGGCGTTCCTGCGATGGAGCGCTCGCCCCGCTCGGCGGTTCGTCCGGACGACCGTGTCGCTGACCGCGGTCTCGCTGGTCCCGCCCCTGCTCGCCGAGGCTGACACCGCCACCACGCTCGCACTCATGGGGCTGCACCTCATCGCCGCCACGGTGATGATCCCCGTCCTCGCCCGACGCCTCTGACGCCGGGCCGACGCCCTACTTGGTCGTGTGCCGGTGCTCGACGACCACCAGAGTGATGGCGACGAGCGCGCCGATCGCGGTCTCGACGCCGCGGTCCACGATCAGGGCGCGCGTCGACGGCTGGGCGGCGACCGTCCCCATCAGCAGCGCCATCGGCGTGATGAACAGCAGGGCGAGCGCGTAGTTGCGAGGCACGAGAAGCTCCGTGACCACCTGCAGCGCCACGACCACCAGGACGATCGGCACTGGCTCGAGGCCCAGGCTCAGCAATGCCGCGGCGGGCAGGAGCCCGAGCGTGGTGCCGGCGATGCGGTGCCCGGCGCGCAGAACCTGGTGCTGGCGGCCCGGAGCACTCAGGGGAGCGGCTGCCGCCACCATCGCCCACCACGGATGACCGATGCCCACGGCGGCGGCAAGAGCACCGGCGACGCCCACGGCGACGACGTACCTCAGTGAGTCGACCGGGCGAGGCGACCGGAGGCTGGGACGGCCCGGCTGGGGTGCGCCGGGCGAGGGCGTCGACGTTGCCCACGACCAGCGAGAACGCGGCGCTGGCCGTCGTGACGGCGACGGCGGCCGGGAGGTCCGACCAGCCACCGGGGGGCCGCTGCGACCGTCCCGAAGGCGAAGATCAGGAACAGCGGGCCCGGCGGGCGCCGGCGTCGACGGCCGCGAGGACGGCCCCCAGCATCACGGAGGCGAGCAGGGCAAGGCCGGTCGTGGCCTGCATGACCGCCCGGGGAAGGTGCACGTGGTTCCGCCCGTACAACGACGTGAACGCGCCGAAGGCCGCGTAGATCGCCCACGGTGCGCGATCGATCAGGACGACCGTCAGGAGCGGGACGGCGACACTGAGCCCGGCCCGCAGGGCGACGCGGTGGCCTCCGGGGGGAGCCGGCCGCACGTGGACGAGGTCGCGCACCCCGAACGTGAGTGAGGTGCGTGCCGGCGCGGACGTCGCCGGTGGCCGGACCAGACCTCCGGTCAGCGCGCGTGGCGGTCCAGCGCACTCGTCCACATGCGGGAGATCAGGTGGCTCATGGGATAGCGCTGGATCAGGAACAGCATGACCTTGTCCCGGGTGCGGCGGACGTCGGTGTAGGTCCACTCGACCTGGAGGTGGCTGCCTGCGTCGCCGTTCGGTCCGATCCGGACCGAACCGGTGCCGGAACCGCCGTAGCTGCTCTCGACCACCGTCCAGCTGACCACCGCGGGGTCGGACCAGTCGTAGCGGGCCACGACCCAGAACGGCGAGCCGGGCGTGCTCTCGCGAGCCACCGCCCACGAGTCGCCGAGCTCGCGCACCTCGTACGTCGTGGGGTCGAGCGTGCGGTTCCAGACCTGGAGCCGACGATCGGTGAAGTCGGTCAGGGCCTGTCGGACCTGCTCGGGTGAAGCGTGGGTGGTCACCTCGAATCGCACGCGACCAGTGGAGCACCGCACCCACGGTCACGTCACTACCAGGTGCGCACCCAGAGGCAGTGCTCCGAGTCGCGGAGCCGCTCGATCGCCTCCGAGGAGAGGGGTTGGGTCGCGTCGGACACGACGTAGCCCAGGTGGTCCTTGGTGGAGAGGTGCTGGTCGACGACGTTGTCGCCCGCGGCGGCGAAGACGGCGTTGAGGTGGGCAAGCACCCCCGGAACGTTGTGGTGGAGGAGGCCGAGCCGGTGGCCGGCGTCCAGCGGCGGCGTAAGGACCGCCGGGAGGTTCACCGACAACGCCGTGCTGCCCTCCAGGGCGAAGCCGGCGAGCTTCTGCGCCACGAACTGACCGATCTCCTCCTGGGCCTCCTGGGTGGAGCCTCCGATGTGGGGCGTCAGGATGACGTTGTCGAGGCCACGCAGGACGGACTCGAAGGAGTCGCCCTGGGCCTTCGGCTCGACGGGGAAGACGTCGACCGCCGCGCCGGCGATGTGCCCGGACACGACGTGGTCGCGCAGCGAGTCGTAGTCCACGACCATGCCGCGTGAGGCGTTGAGGAACAGGGCGCCCTGCTTCATCGCCGCGAACTCGTCCGCGCCGAACAGCCCGGCGTTGCCCGGTCGCCCGTCGACGTGCAGGCTGACCACGTCCGCGACGCCGAGGAGCTCCGCGAGCGACGTCATGCGGCGAGCGTTGCCGTGGGCCGGCCGGTCCGCCTTGTCGTAGAAGACCACGCGCATCCCCAGCGCCTCGGCGACGTTCGACAGCTGGGTGCCGATGTTGCCGTAGCCAACGATCCCCAGGGTGCGGCCACGCACCTCGTGACTTCCCCGGGCAGACTTGTCCCACACGCCGTCGTGCATCCGTTGGGTCTTCTCGGGAAGTCGTCGGGTGAGCGCGATGATCTCGCCGATCACGAGCTCGACCACGCTACGCGTGTTCGAGTAGGGAGCGTTGAAGACGCCCACGCCCTTCTCGGCCGCCGCGGCGAGGTCGACCTGGTTGGTGCCGATGCAGAAGCAGCCGACGGCCTCCAGGAGCGGAGCGGAGTCCAGCACGCGCTCGGTGACCTTGGTGTTGGACCGGATGCCCAGCAGGTTGACGTCGGAGAGGGACTCGACCAGCTCTGCTTCGGACATGGCGCCCGGGTGGGTCACCACCTGGTACCCGCGGTCTTCCAGCACCTCCACGGCGGCCGCATGGATGTTTTCGAGGACGAGAGCCTTCATGGCCACCACCGTAGGGGGACCGAGGAGGCCCTCCGGACGGGCGGTACCGGCGTGGAACGGCAGGACGAAGCGCGAGCTGCCCGCCGTGACCGACCACCACCCGACCGGGTCACGCGAGCCGCACGTGACCGGGTCGTGTGTGCCGGGTGACTCGCGCACGAGTTACGTAGGGATCTCCGTAGTCGTGCGGAGGCCGCATCGTCGCGGGTGCGCCACGATCGAGATCGACGGGGCAGCCCGATGCGCAGTTCCTGGGAGGGACACAGCGATGCACCAGCCGTTACAGCGATCCGACCTCCTGCAGATCCTGCTGGTCCCGAGTCCTCCGTGCCTGCGCCTGTACCTCCGGGGGGAGCTGGACCTGTGCAGCGCAGTGGAGATGCCCTGTGACAGCTGGTCGTCGCGGCCAGATCTGACCAAGGTCCTGGTCGATCTGCGTGAGCTCACGTTCTGTGACGCCGCCGGCCTCAACGCGCTGCTGACCTTCGGCAGGATCCACGAGGCGCAGGGCCGGTCGGTCGCCGTCGTCCGAGCCACCCCGTTCCTGCGGCGGATGATGCGTCTCTGCGGGATCACGGACAGGCTGTCGACGGCGGCTCCAGCCAGCAGGTCCGCGCTGGTCTGACCATCACGCGGTCGGTCGCACCGCGGGTGGCGGACCAGGATCAGCGCTCCCTGACCTGCCGATCCACCATCCACGCGGCCACCTGGGTGCGCGATCCGAAGCCGAGCTTGCGCAGGATGTTCTCCACGTGGGTCTCCACGGTGCGCTGGGAGATCCCGAGCTGCTCGGCGATCTCACGGTTGGGGAGCCCGGCACCCACGACGCGGGCGACCTCGAGCTCCCGTCGCGTCAGGGTGACCTGTTCCTCCGGCGCCTCCGCGGCCGGGGTCTCCAGCGCGTAGGCGAGCACCTCCTCGTCGGACAGCGCGGCACCTCGGCGGAACGCCGCACGGAAGCCAGGGTCGCTCCGGTCGATCCTGCCCAGCTTCTCGGCTCGCCGCCGGGTCGCCGACAGGCAGGACACCGCGTCAGGGTCCACTCCGAGGTGCCGCCACAGGGCCTGTGCGGCGCCGAGCAAGGTCCCGGCGCGCTCGGTCCGCCGCTCGGCGGGGGCCGCCCACGCCAGCGCCTCGAGGATGTAGGCGACGGCCAGGCGGTCACCGAGGTCCGCCTTCATCGCGAGCGCCCGGTGCTCGAGCTCGGCGGCCTCGCCCGGGTTGCCGAGCAGCAGGGACAGCGTGCCCAGCGCCGCCAACGCGTAGGAGCGCAGGTGGACCTCTCCGGCAGGTTCGGTCAGGTCGACACATCCCTGCAGCGTGGTACGCGCGCCGTCGAGGTCGCCGGCGAGGCCGCGGCACAGTGCCAGGACCAGGAGTGCCGAGGACTCCAACGGCCGGTCGTCCGCGGCTCTCGCGACGGTCACGGCCGCTTCGGCCGACGTGTGCGCCTCGGCGGGACTGCCGCGCCAGAGGGTCTCGATGGCGCGCGCGAGGAGCACGTGGGCGCGGACCGGGTCGTCGTCGGCGTCCCCGGCCAGCAGCGCCTCGGCCTCGTCCAGCATCGACCGGCCGGTCGCCGCGTCCCCCTCCACCGTCGCGATCCAGCCCGCCATCGCGAGGGCGCGAGCACGGATGCTCGCCTCCGCCGCGGCGACCGACAACGCGCGCGCCAGCCAGTGCCGGGCCTCGCCCAGCCGCCCGGTCGCCGTCCAGTACGGCTCCAGAGCGGTCACCACCTCCAGGGCCTGCACCGCGTGCCGGGGATCGCCGACCGCGTGCTGGAGTGCCTCGCGCAGGTTGCCGTGCTCGCGCCGCAGGGTGCGGTACCAGCCGGGCTGCTCCGCGCCGGCCTGGTCCGCGCCGGTTGCGGCTCGGACCAGGTCGGCGTACCACGCAAGATGCCGATCCCTGCCGATCTCCCGATGTTCGGTGGTCAGCTGTTCGGCGGCGTACTCCCGCAGTGGCTCCGACAGGCGAAAGCGCACGTACGACGCCCCGTCGTCCTCGCGGGTGAGCACGGACTTCTCGAGAAGTCCGTCCACGAGGTCGAGCACGTCCCCACCGTCGATGCCCTCGCCCGCGCACACCGCCTCGGCGGCCTCCAGGGGGAATCCTCCGGTGAAGACGGACAGCCGGGCCCACAGCGTCCGCTCGTCCGGGGTGCACAGGTCGCTGCTCGCCTCGAGCGAGGCGCGCAGGGATCGCTGGCGGGCCGGCGCGTCTCGCGCTCCCTTGGTGAGCAGTCGCTGACGGTCGCTGAGTCGGTCGAGAATGCCCTGGGGTGACAGCACCGGGACGCGGGCCGCCGCCAGCTCGACGGCGAGTGGCACCCGCTCGAGCGCCTCGCAGAGCCCTCCGATGGCAGCGGCGTTGTCCTCGGTGAGCCGGAACGACGGCAGCGCGGCCGCCGCCCGGGCGGCGAAGAGCGCCTGCGCCTCGTCGGCCGCCAGCGGCCCGACCTGCACGACGACCTCACCGGTCACGCCGAGTGCCCGCCGGGAGGTGGCCAGCACCCGGAGCCGAGGTGCCTCGGTGAGCAGGGCCGAGACCAGTTCCACCGCCGCCTCGAGCATCGTCTCGCAACCCTCGAGCACCAGGAGACCCACACGGTCGGCGACCGCCGCGGCGACGTCACCGGCGCCCGCGGAGCCGTACGCCAGGTGGACGCCCATCGCGCCCGCCACGGCGTGCCCCACGAGGTGGTGATCGACCAGATCGGCGAGGTCGACGGCCCACGAGTCCTCGCGGTGAGCCCGCTGGTAGTCGGCTGCGGCGGCGCGCGCCAGGGAGGTCTTGCCGATCCCACCCGGCCCCGAGAGCGTGACCAGCCGGGCCGACCCCAGCGTGCGTCGCAGGTCGGCGAGCTCCTGGCGGCGTCCCAGCAGAGCATCAGCCGGACGCGCCGCCACCGCGGCCGGCCACGAAGGGGACTTCGGTTGCTGCGTCGGTTGCCGCATGAGAGCCGGTTAGTAGCCGTACGGCTTCGCCGGACCGAAGTCGTACGACAGCGGCGGCGCGTCGTCCTGGTGCGCGGCGCACCACTGGTCCCGCGGAACCGACGACGAGAGAGGCGGCGCATACGACTCCGTGGCCAGCAACGTCTGCGCGGTCGAGACAGCCTCGGCCTCGATCGACGCGGCGACGACGGCACGCGCCCAGGGAGTCGGCGCCGACACGAGCGCCTCGGCGTTGCGCCAGGCGCCCTCGCGCCAGCCGGAGACGACCTGGAACATGGTGAGGTTGCCGAGTCCGAGCGGGTCGTTCGCGTCGTCGGCGGTGGCGTCGAAACGGGCCGCGAACTCGGCCAGCAGCGGCTCGGTGGCGGTGTAGAGCCACTTCTCGACCGCGTCGAAGTCCGGCTTGCGCGACGACCCGTCCGGCGCGACGAGCCCGACCCCGGCGAGCACGAACGGCAGGTCGCGGTTGATGTGGGCGTTCATGCCCAGAAGCAGGCTCCCGGCAGCGGAGACCTGCTTGTCGCGCGAGGCGTCGAAGGCGATGCGCCACGCCTCGGGCACCGAGGCGCGGTCACCCGAGCGGTAGGCGTAGTAGGCGTCGGTGTAGTACTTCGCGAAGACGGCGTCCTGGTGGTTGGCGAACGGCACGTCCTCGTAGTAGCCGGGGATGTCCCGGCTCCACCGGTAGGTCTGTGTCATGCGCAGGTAGGCACGGGCGAAGATCGCGTCGTGCGAGCATCCCTCTGCGGTGGGGTCGGCGATCCGCGACAGCTCCTTCAGCGTCGCCTTGAGACAGGGGTCGCGACCGGCGACGCAGGCGTTCTCGCTGGTCGGCACGAACTCCTCGGTCCAGCCTGCGAGGTACGACGACCACGCCACGTTGGGCTGGGTGGACGCCGACGCGACCGGCCCGACCGCGACGAGCGCGACCACCAGCACCCCCGTCAGGACTCCACCCGACCATCGGGCACGACGCACGAACTTGGCGGACAACGTGACTCCCTCCCCAGGCAGCGCGATGCCTAGTGATTGTGCCCACGAGGCACGCCGACGCCCCCACTGTCTAGCCCGATCGGTCTAGCCCGATCGGGCTACGCGTGGCGCTGCGCGGACACCCACGCGGCCACCTGCTCCCGCGAGGTGAGGCTGAGCTTGTCGAGGATCCTGGAGACGTGGCCCTCGGCGGTGCGCTGGGCCACGACCAGCCGCTCGGCGATCTCCCGGTTGGTCAGGCCCTCCGCCACGAGCACGGCGATCTCGCTCTCCCGCCGCGTCAGGCGGACCCCGTCACCGGGCGCGTTCGCGGTGCCGGTCAGCGGCGTACGGCGTCCGGCGGCGAGGGCGACCGCCTCGTCGAAGCGCAGCGCCGTCCCCTCCTCGAACGCCCTCACGAAGGCGGCCTCGCCCAGACTCTCGCGCGTCCGGGCCATGCAACGGTCGTGGTCCTCGTGCAGGTGGCCGAAGAGGCTCGCCCCGATCGAGTCCAGGGCGGCCCGGACCGCGCCGAGGAGCTGCGCAGCCTCCGTGGAGCGGCCCGCCTCGGACTCCGCCCACGCGACCACCTCGACCGACATCGCCATGCCCATCCGGTCGCCGAAGGGCTCCTTGAGCCGGAGCACGTCGCGCGCGTAGGTTCGCGCCCGGGCCCCGTGCCCGAGCCGCCACTGCACCAGTGCCTCGACCCACCGCGCCAGGGCCGCGCACCAGCGCTCGGAGACGGCCTCGCTGAGCGCGATGCACTCCTCGGCGTAGGCCATCGCGCGGTCCGGGTCGTTCAGCGCGGCGTACGCCGTCGCGAGCTGGACGAGCGCGAGCGGCACCCCGAAGGGGTCGGTGCCCGCTCTGTGCAGCGCCAGGGCCTCCTCCAGCAGTGGAGGGGCCGCGGCGAGCTCGCCCCAGAAGACCGAGGCCAGTGCCAACCCGTGCAGGGCGTGCGCACGCCACGTGGTGTCCCCGGCTGCCGTCGCCGCCGCGAGCGCCTCTTCGAGCAGCGGCCTGCCGACCTCGATCTGCCCCTGGAGGACCGCCAACCGGCCGGCGACCACGAGGCCCGCGGCGCGCGCGCCCCGCTCCTCGACCGACGCGTCCGTGCTCGAGGGCGGCAGCTGGCCGAGCAGCCGCTCCACCCACGCCCTGCCCTCACCGAAGAGCCCGGCCATGACCCAGTAGTGCTGCAGCACCGAGACCATCCGCAGGCCCTCGACCGCGTCGGTGGGGTTCCGCCCAGGGGGTTCGAGTGCCGCGCGCAGGTTGTCGTGGTCGGCGCGCAGCCGGGCGAACCAGTCGACCTGGGACGGGCCGAACACCTCCCTGGCGGCGATCGCGGCCTGCCCCGCGTACCACCGGCGGTGTCGCGCGGCGTACCGCTCCTTGTCCCCGGACGCGACCAGGCGCGCCTCTCCGTACTCCTGCAACGACTCCAGCATGTGGAAGCGGGCCACCCCGCCGATCTCGACCAGCTCGCGCACGAGCACCGACTTGGCCACGAGTCCGTCGACGACGTCGGGAAGTACCGCGTCCGGAAGGTCGTCGTCGCAGGCGACGGCCTCGAGGGCGGCGAGGTCGAACCCGCCGCTGAAGACCGACGCGCGGGCCCACGCCAGCCGCTCCTGCGGCTCGAGGAGGTCGTGGCTCCAGTCGAGGAGTGCCTGGAGGGTCTGCTGCCGGGGCAGCGCCGCCCGGTCCCCGCGGCTGAGCAGGGCGAACCGGTTGCTGAGCCGGTCGAGAATCTGCTCCACGGTCAGCGACCGCACCCGCACCGAGGCCAGCTCGATCGCGAGCGGCATCCCGTCGAGCCGGCGGACGAGCTCGGCCAGCGCGTCCTGGTTGTCCGCCGTGACGCGGAACGAGGACCAGCTCGCGCCGGCCCGGTCGACGAAGAGGCGGACCGCGTCGTAGCGCATCACCGCCTGCGGGGAGCCGGCGCGTTGTCCCGGGCCCGGCATGGGCAGCGGTGGGACGGTGAGCACGAGCTCGGCGGGCAGCGCCAGGGCCTGCCGGCTGGTCGCCAGGACCCGGACGCCCGGGCAGCCGGACAGCAGCTCGGCCACGAGCGCCGCGGCGGCGTCCTGGACGTGCTCGCAGTTGTCCAGGACCAGCAACAGCTGCCGGTCGCGGAGGTGCGCGACGAGGCGTTCGGTCGGGCTGCCGCCCTGGGCGGATCGGAGTCCCAGCGCCGCGACCACGACCTCGGGCACCAGCTCGGGAACGTGAACGCTCGCCAGCTCCGCGAGCCGGGCGCCGTCGGCCATCCTGCGCTCCAGATCCGCCGCCGCGCGCAACGCCAACCGCGTCTTGCCGATCCCCCCGGGGCCGAGCAGCGTCACCAGCCGGTGCGTGGCCATGCCGGTGCGTACCGCGGCGAGCTCGTGCCTCCGCCCCACGAAGCTCGAGATCTCCGCGGGCAGGTTGCTCCGCCGTTCCGCCGGGCTGTGACCCATCGCAGGGGCAACCCTAGCCGCGCTGCGACGGCCGCGTCGCCGCACACGTAACGCATCGGATCTGCTGGCGGCAGGGGAGACCCTGGCGCCCGGTGACCGGGCAATCCTGGCTCGTGGACTGGCACGCCGAACACGGCACCTCGACACCGCAGGACGATGGCAAACGTTGCTCATGCCCGCAGGCGTCGTCGCCGTCTCCGGGCACGAGCGAACGAGCCGGCGGCGGCGCGGGTGGCCATGGAGTGTGGTGCCCCGGGGGCGCACCGTCGGAGGTGCCGCGTGTCACCGGCGTGACCCAGACGCGATTCTCGCGTTGAACGGGCATGCGCCCCAGAAACCTCCTGACGGTCGCCCTGGCCGTGGCCATGCTTGCCGTGCCCTTCCTCGTCGTGTCGAACGCAACGGCCGCCCGCGCAGACGGCGTCTACGACGAGTACGTCGCTCTGGGTGACTCCTGGTCAGCCGACGTGGTGATTGCTGACGCGAACGGCGCGCCGGACACGACCCACGCACCGATCGGCTGCGGGCAGTCGCACACCAACTACCCCAAGCTGCTGGCCCAGGAGCTCGGGATCTCGAACTTCCGGGACGCCACGTGCGGTGGAGCCGAGACCGACGACTTCTACGCTCCACAAAGTGTCGACCCGGGTGGCACGAATCCGGCGCAATTCGACCGCCTGAGTCCCACCACCGACCTGGTCACGGTCGGTATCGGCGGCAACGACGCGGGGATCGCCGGCGCGGCGATGGACTGTCTCGGTCTGCTCCCTGACGACGAGACGGTGCCTCCTGGGACTGCGCCCGAGCCGGTGCCGACCGGAGGCTGCAAGGACAGGTACGCGCCGGACGGTGGTGAGGACCAGCTCGCCCGGCAGATCCTCGAGGCCGAGCCGAAGGTGGTGGCGGCGCTCCAGGAGGTCCACCGGCGCAGCCCGGACGCGCGTGTGCTGATCATCGACTACTTCGCGGCGGTGCCCGAGCACGCCTGCTACCCGACGGTGCCGATCAGCGAGGAGGACATGGTCTACCTGCACGCCACCATGCTGCGTCTCAACGCGATGGTCCAGCGGGCGGCAGCCGCCGGGGGTGCGGAGTTCGTCGACTCCTATCACCCCACGATCGGCCACGACATCTGCCAGCCGCCGAATGTGCGGTACGCCGAGGTCTTCGGTCCCTCTGTGAACGGACCGGCCGTGGGGGTGCCCGCGCATCCCAATTCAGCCGGCGCGGCAGCCCAGTTCCGGGCGGTGCTCGCCCAGTTCTACGCCGGAGCCTGAACAAGAGGACTGATCCAACCCCCGCAAGCGCATCCGTTTCACGGGACGCCTGGACCAGGAGACGCAGGCGGCGGAAAGCCGCGAGGAACGCAGCCCGTGGTCATGCGACTGGTTCGTTCGGTTTCGCCGATGCCCTGGATACGCAGCCGATGCCCTAGAGTGGGACCTGTTGAAGGGATGGCTCTGCAAGCCGTCCTTGCCGCGCAAGGATGTCGCGGCTTGTATCTCGTACCCCTGATCTTCGGTTCGCTGGACATCAGCACAGGTGGATGTCTTCAGCGGCTTGAGGGCACAGCGTCCTCACGCACGAACAAGGGAAAAGATCATGGCTCAGGGCACCGTCAAGTGGTTCAACGCCGAAAAGGGTTTCGGCTTCATCGCGCAGGACGGCGGCGGCGAGGACGTCTTCGTTCACTACTCCGCCATCCAGTCCAGCGGTTACAAGTCGCTCGACGAGAACCAGCAGGTCGAGTTCGACGTCACCGCCGGCCCCAAGGGTCCGCAGGCCGAGAACGTTCGCGTCTCCTGACTTACCGCCAAGAGCCCCGACCGCAACGCGGTCGGGGCTCTTCGTGTGTGGATCCAGGTGAAGCAGAGGCACCCACGAAGTGCGGCGACCGAACCAGCGGATCGTCCAACGCTGCCCCAGCCCGGCGTGCGAGGCGCCTGCACGACGTGGGCGGTTACCTTTCGGACATGGCAACTATCGTGCTGCGTGTCCGGCTCCTCGGGGGCGAACACACGGATTTGACGTATGAGGACCCCGATCAGGACGACGAGATTCGGGTCGTCGAACAGATCGTCGAGGAGCTGAGGGAGGAGTCCGGTGTCCTCCGCTGCCGCCACGGCGACCGGTTGATTGCGCTCTTCTCTCGCGGTGTGGCAAGTGTCGAGGTATCGCCGCGAGGAGCGATCGTCTAGGTTACGTGCGCTCAGCACTGCTCTGGGCCGATGATCCGAGGATTCGATGGACCGCCGCCACGACGGCGTGGAGGGCGGCTCCGGCTGAGGCGACGCTCGCGGGCGGTATGACGCAGGGTGCCGGCCAGCACCCCATCGGGGACCAGGACCGACGATGTGCGCCACCGCCCACCGGCGTCGGTGCCGGCTGTGACACGGGCTGATGGGGAGAACGGCTCGGGCGACGTACGCTCTAGAGCGAGGCACTCATCGGTCCTCCGGAGGTCGTCATGGACGTCCTGCTCATCGTGCTGCTGGCCCTGGTCGCCCTGGTCGTCGTGGGCGTCGCCACGAGTTTCCGCGTGGTCAAGCAGATCGAGCGCGGCGTCGTGTTCCGGCTCGGCCGGGCCCAGCGGGAGGTGAGGCGACCTGGCCCGACGATGCTGATCCCGTTTGTGGACCGGATGCGTCGCGTGAACATGCAGGTCGCCACCATGCCTGTCCCGGCGCAGGACGGCATCACCCGCGACAACGTGACCGTACGCGTGGATGCGGTCGTCTACTTCCGGGTCCACGACCCGATCAGCGCGGTTGTCCAGGTGCAGGACTACGAGTACGCGATCTCGCAGGTGGCACAGACCTCTTTGCGGTCGGTCATCGGCAAGAGCGACCTCGACGATCTGTTGTCCAACCGCGAGCGCCTCAACCAGGGCCTCGAAGTGATGCTCGACAGCCCCGCCGCCCCGTGGGGTATCGAGGTCGACCGTGTGGAGATCAAGGACGTCGCGCTGCCCGAGACGATGAAGCGGTCGATGTCGCGTCAGGCGGAGGCCGAGCGCGAGCGCCGGTCCCGGGTCATCACCGCCGACGGGGAGTTCCAGGCTTCCAAGAAGCTGTCCCAGGCTGCCGCAGCGATGACCGCGACACCGGGTGCCCTTCAGTTGCGGTTGATGCAGACGATGGTCGAGGTGGCGGCTGAGCGGAACTCGACCCTGGTGCTGCCCTTCCCGGTGGAACTGTTGCGCTACTTCGAGGCGGCGGCGCACGCCGCCGACCCGGCCGTGCCACGGGCGGGCATCCCGGATTCGGAGCCCGCCGCCGACGGAGCCCTCCCGAGCTCCGCGCCGGGCCCGGGCTAGGCGCGTGCCTCACGACTGAGCGACCACGTCCTCTTCATGGTGGGGCGTCGCCGTGACGCGGCGGATTGACGCGGTGCGGCGAGGCCTCGTTGCGTGCCGCGCGGCAGCGCCGCAATCCGGTTTGTTCGCGCTGATGTCACAGATGTGGGCCGGCCGGCGTCTTGATGTCGTACCGACCACCAAGGAGGACGACATGACCGGGACGATTCGCATCCCCGCCGCCGAGATCACAGGCATCAAGGGCGCGCTCATCAAGCGCTTCGCCAGGAAGACCCTCGGCCAGGTGCCCAGCTCGCTGGGCGTCTACTGGCACAACCAGAAGGTGCTCATGGACATGGCCGCCGTCGGGGGCAAGGTCAAGAAGTGGGACGCCTGCGACGAGCAGCTCAAGTCGTTCGCGCACATGGCGGTGGCCTCGCGGGTCGGCTGCAGCTGGTGCCTGGACTTCAACTACTTCGAGGCTCACAACAAGAACCTCGACATGACCAAGGCCCGCGAGATTCCTCGTTGGCGCGAGTCTGAGATCTTCACGTCGCTGGAGCGCGAGGTGCTCGCCTACGCCGAGGCGATGACCGAGACCGAGCCGACCGTGACCGACGAGATGGTCACCTCGCTGCGGGCGCAGCTCGGCGACTCCGCGCTGGTCGAGCTCAGCGCGGTGATCGCGTTCGCGAACTTCACGACCCGCCCGAATGTCGCTCTCGGCATCGAGTCCGACGGGTTCGCCGCGGCGTGCGGCCTCAGGCCGCTCGCCCCTCGCGTCGCCGTAGGGTCATGACCGTGACCGAGGACCCGACCGAGGACCCGTTCGTCACCCATCGCGGCCTGCTGTTCACCGTCGCCTACGAGATGCTGGGCTCGGCATCCGAGGCCGAGGACGTGGTTCAGGAGACCTGGATCCGTTGGGACGCGATCGGCTCGGCAGGCCGTTCCGAGGTCAGGGACCCGCGTGCGTTCCTGGTTCGGATGGTCACGCGCAAGGCGCTGGACCGGTTGCGGGCGAACGCGCGGCGGCGTGAGGAGTACGTCGGTGAGTGGCTGCCCGAGCCGCTGCTGACGGCACCGGACGTCGCGGAGGATGTCGAGCTGGCGGAGAGCGTTTCGTTCGCCCTGCTCACCGTGCTCGAGACGCTCACGCCGACCGAGCGTGCCGTGTTCGTGCTGCGCGAGGTGTTCGACATGCCCTACGGCGAGATCGCGGAGGTGGTCGACAAGTCCGCGGCCGCCGTACGTCAGATCGGCCACCGTGCCCGGCAGCACGTCGCGGCGAGGCGACCTCGTATGGCGGTGAGCCGCGGCGAGCAGGAAGAGGTCGTGGAGCGGTTCCTGGCCGCGGTGACGAACGGTGATCTGGACGGTTTGCTGGACGCTCTCGCCCCGGACGTGGTCTTCGTTGCGGACGGCGGTGGGATCGCTCAGGCGATCACCAGCCCCGTGTCGGGCGCGAAGAAGGTGGCGAATCTGTTGCGCACGTTCCCGAAGTTCGGAGCCGGCGCCACAGTCTTGCCGGTTCTGCTCAACGGAGCGCCCGGCGCAAAGATCGTCGGACTCGACGACGGCCACGACACCGCGATCACGTTCGTCGTCGAGGAAGGGCGGATCAGCCGGATCTACGCTGTCCGCAACCCCGTCAAACTCAGCAGGATCGACGTCGTGGCGGAACTAGGCCGGTAGGCGAGCACGCGGCGCCATCACGGGCAAGGAACGCACACCGCGCGGACCCTCGCGTCCGGCCCGCGGCGGAAGGACAGAGTCCTCGGACCCTGGGATTGCGACTGCAAATCCGGCTGCCGCAGCGGTACGCGCTGGTTGCGACACAGCCGTCCCCTGCTTGGAAGCCGCGGTCAGCTTCGACTGGTTCCCCGCGTGTCGCTGAGGCGCTGACCGAATCCCGCAACCGGTTCCGAGCTGGGCGCTTCGAGCGCGGCGGCACCGAGGGCTACTCCATGTGCCCGGATCACCAGCCAGAGGGCCAGGAGGAACTCGCCGAGGAAGGTGAAGGAGCTGATGTCCGCCCAAGAGCTCTGGGCGAGCACGGCGCCGAGGCTGTCGGCGGCGTAGCCCAATCCGGCAATGACAAGCAGCGCGCCCAGGACCCGCGGCACGTAGCCGGACCGGTAGGCCAGGTAGCCGATGAGGACGAAGTGAATTCCGAAGAGGAACTGACCCACGTACCAGATGTCGTTGAAGGCAGTGATTCCTTGCATGGCTTGGACTTGGACCAGATCGGCGCCGAGCACCGCGCGGGTGCCATCGTCGTTGAGCAGGCGGAGCACGCCGAGGAGCTGACCGATGGCCACCATGAAGACCGCCGAGTACACCAGCCGCATGATCGCCGTCAGCATCGAGAGGCTCACATTCACGGGGCTGAACACCCGGTACAGAGCCCAGGCGACCACGACATCCAGTGCAATCACCACGATCAAACCGACGATGCCCAGCCCGAACAATCCGGCGGCGTCGGTGAGGTCGCCGACCGTCTGTGCCGCATCGCCCTCGGTCACCAGTCCGTCGACGACCACGACGTTGCCGAAGATCGCGACGACGGACATGAGCAGAAGCGCGATCCCCGCGGTCAGGCTCGCGTTGCGGACCGACCACTGCGCAGGCACACGCTGAGCGACGGGTGGTCGGGTGTCGCGTGGCAGTCGCGGTACGGGAACGTGCTCGGTCCGGTTCGTCATCGCGATTCCTTCGAACTGGTGGTGCCGGGAGCATGACCACAGAGGTGAGCCGCGGTATGACGTTGGATCGTGACTGGTGCGTCGTCCAGCATCCGAAGACGGAGCGGTGAAGTCCATGGCACCGATGCGCCCTCACCCATTCCTTTCGGAAGGAGCCGCTGGCTTACGAAATTCGGGGACGCGCCTATGGACCCGGGCACGAATGCGGGCGCGTGTCGGTGACGTCCTGGTGGACGGGGGGCTGGCAGCGGGGCGGGTCTTGGTCCCGCGCGAGTGAGCGGCCGGGGCTGGTGTCGCGTAGGACGACCCGACGTGGGTCAACCTGTTGTCGCCAGGGTAGGAGGTGCGAACTCTTGGGGGGACGGCGTTCGGAACCCCTTCGTGATCAACCAAGTCGGCAACACCACGGCCTCGAAGAGTCCGCCGGGGACGAGGAGGATCTGTCCCGCTCCGGCATCCAGGTCGAGAACGCCGAGGAGATCAAGCGGTACTCCCAGGGTCAGGCAGGCATAACCCACGAGACCGAGCACGGCGATGGGTCGAGGGACGAGCCGCGAGACGAAGAGCAGATAGGTGAGGACGAGGCCGCCGATGCCGGTCGGGATGTAGACCCACAGGAGGTGGTTCGGGACAACCTCCAGCTGCGCCAGGAGGTAGACACCGCAGGCGGCCGAGACAGCGAACTCGATGATCCTGAGCGCCGGGTACCACACAGCCAGTCGTGGGTTGACGCTCTTCAGGATCGGGTACATCAGCAGGCCGATGCCGACGACGGCGATGCCGGAGCACATCATGAGCACAACCCCGAGTGACAATCGTGTCCGGTCGGTGTCGCCGTCGACGAATCCTTGTATCAACGTGATGCCGCCGATAGCAGTGGCCATTTGGACAAAGAAGAGAATGCCCACGGTGGTCGCGGTGCGACTTCTCGAGTTCATGGTGTGCCCCACTTCTGCCGGCGGCATGGCACCCTCCAGCACTTGCAGCATGCGCCTGTTGGCCAGCCGTCGACAGGTCCAGACGGAAGCCGCCTGAATGCCACACGGCATCGTGGGGCAGAACGGCGACACGCTGCAGTCCTGCAGAGCCCGCAGCTCCATCAACGAGCCACGACGGCTCGTCAAGATCTCGAGGGAGATCACCGCACACCATCATGGGACGTTTCGGTGGCGCCGACAGGCGGCGGAAGGACGCACGCTCCGAAGCATGCGACAGCGGCAGAGAGTGCGTATCCGCCGAGCGGGCGGCGGCACGATGCTGAGGGCTCGCGACCCACCGTGGGTGTGGCTTGACGACGCACTGCGCGCAGGGTGACGATGCGCGTACGGCGTCGACCGGTCGCCGAGCCTTGGAACTGCTGCCCCAGCCGGCGTTCTGTGTGGCGAAGGGGATCCGCCCTCTCGGTCGTCGATGTCACAGGCCACTTCAACACCGCGTCGCTGGGGGGACGAAGGTGTATAGAGGGAGGCTTGTCGATGACCAGGGACTCCAGTTTCAAGAAGGTCGTGCGGCGTCATGCCGAGCAGACCGGTCAGCGCTACACCGAAGCGCTGAGCGACCTCGAGGGCCTCAGTGCGCGGATGAACCATGCGCCCGCGGCCGAGGGGCTGCTCGCTCATCTGAGGGATCGCTACGGCATCGTCGCGGTCGCGGCCACGCGGCTGAGTGTGCACAAGACCTACGTCTTCCGTATCGACCGTGCCGACGGAGAGCCATGGGTCGCGCGTGCGTTCCCACCGGCGCGCCCACGGTCCGGCGTCGAGGGCGACGCCGCGATCCTGCGATTCCTCGAGCGGCAGGGCTATCCGGCCGAGCGCCTCGCGGTCGAGGACGCCGTGTCTGACTTCGGTGGCAGCACGGTCCTGGTGACGCGGTTCATTCCGAGCGACCAGCTTTCCGATGGCGCTGAGAAGTTCGCGATGATGGGCGACCTGCTGGGGCGGCTGCATGCGCTACCACTCGACGACGCCGTCACTCGTCCGGGTGGGTCCAGTGGCGAGGACCCGAGCCGTGAGGGTGCGCCCCGCCAGGATTTGCTGGCTGCACTTTCGTTCCTTGACGCCGTCGATACCAAGGTGCCGGTCGGCGAGCGCGAGCGCTTCGAGCGACTACGCGAGCAGGTGCGCTCCGCCGACGACGGCCACGGTCTTCCCGAGGCACTGCTGCACGGCAATCTCTTGCACGCCCCCGATCACGCCGTCTTGACCAGCCGAGGGCCCGTGGCGATCAACTGGAAGGCATCCGGGCGCGGTCCCCGCCTCGCCGATTTCGCCTACCTGATCTGGGGCACGGGTTCGTGGAATCCGCGTCGTCCGAACCAAGAGCGGGTCAATGCCGCCGTGACCGCGTACCGGCGGCACGTCGAGCCGACGAGGGAGGAACTCGACCGGCTCGAAGGCCTGATGTATCTCCGGACGCTCTACCTGGTTTGCTTCGGTTACCGACGCGCCATGACCGACGGGGTGCACTTCGACGAGTGGTGGTTCATACACCCACGCGAGTACTTCAGCGAGACCGCGGCAGCTACCCGGGCCGCGTTCGGCTGTTAGCCCGAAGAGTCCGACCTTGACAACGCCGATCGCTCATCGGCATGCGAGTGAAAGCCTGCGTTCCCCGATGCGGCGGAAAGACGCGGCCGATGCGCGAGGTCAGCGGCGTGAGCGGGCGGTTTGATCGGCTAGTCCCCGGTGACGCCGTCGGCGAGCTCCCGGAGGATGTCGAGGTGGCCGTTGTGCCGAGCGGTTTCTTCGATCAGGTGCGTGATGATGTACCGCAACGCGAAGGGCCTGCCGGTGTTCTCGTCTCGACCGACTGCTTCTGCGTCCCAGTCGCGGGCAGCGATGACGTCGTCGGTGTGGGCTGCTTGCTTGGCGTACTCGTCGAGAAGTTCGGTGAGGGGTTGCTCGAGTCCAGCGCGCATCTGAAGCTCGGAGTCGTCGTCCGTGCCTGGCCACTGATTGGGGCCGCCGAGGAAGACCACGTCGATCCAGAAGGCTTCTGACCAGCGCAGATGGCTGACCAGGCCGGCGATGCTCATGGACGGCGAGCTTGGCAGCGGAGTCTGTACCGCGTCCGATTGGGACAGGCCGACGCACTTGGCGTGCACAGTCAGGCGGACATAGCTCAAGAGCTGGGTCAAGGTGGCGCGTTCGTCGAACGAAGTCGGGAAGTCGGTGCGTTTGCTCAGATCGATGGAGGTCACGGAGGGTCCTCTCGTGCGGCATTGCTTGTGACCATCAGATCAGCAAGCGCTGCGCGTGCCTGCCTTCGCATCGTCACAGCAATCCGGGCCGCTGTCTGGCCGGCGCGGTGGACGCACGCCCATCGGCAGACCAGTGCGCCTGGCTCGCGGCGAAAAGACGCGCCTGTCCGATCGCGCCCCTGGTCGCTCGCCTTCCCTTCGGCGACAGTGCGCCGGGGGCGACACCTTGCAGGCGCTCCATGTCCCGGCCAGGACCTGACAACAACACGTCCCAGCGGGCGCGAGACGCCTATGGCGTTCGGGGGCGCATACTGGGGGTGATGACAACTCGATCCGGGGCTCAGCGGAGCCACCTCGCCAGCAGTCCCTTCAAGCCGAAGCCCGAGCCGGTGATCGAGCGCTTCGAACTCCACGACAGGGTCTCCCACCAGTCCTACGGGCTCGGGCGCGTGGTGGGCGAGGAGAGCACGGCGGTGACCGTGGACTTCGGCAACCGCACGCTCCGCATCACCAGCCCCTTCCACAAGCTCGAGAAGCTTTAGGGCTGCCCGGCCGGGCCACCTCGCGTTGTTGCGTTGAGTTCGGCCGTGTGATCGTGCCGCGGTCGCCGACATCAGGCGCTCGATGGCCGCGGCCAGCGCGTTTCGACCCGTTCGTGGCGCTCCATCGCCGGGGTACTCGCTCGTGCCAGAGGCTCCAGTCGTTCGCCACGATGGGCCATCGTGCTGGGCCACAGATGTCCTGTACGGAACCCTCGCTGCACCAGGGTGAATCGCGGTGGTAAGACGCAGGTAGGAGATCCGGGCGCCACACGGGGCGTGCGTTGTCGCGCGGGAGGCTAGTGCCGTAGCTCGGCGGCTGGGGCTCCCCGAGCATTGAGGTCCGCGTCGAGCTAGGAAACCGCTTTCCTTCCGCCCCACCCTCAATGAGGCCTTCCATTCACCTGGGCCTTGGCCGTAGATGCGGCCGCGCACGCTCACCACCATCTACTCTCGCGCGTTCGCGTTATGTAGGCACCTGAGTTGCTCACGGGTCTGCGCCACGACCGTTATAGCGGTCGGATCAGGTCACGCGGATGCGGCTCCGTTCTCGCTGGGCGGTGCGACACTGCGGAGGAGAGCGAGACGAGTTTGGCGGTCGACCCAACCCGGCTGGCCGGTACGTGCGTCAGGGGTGCGAGAGGGGGCCGCATGGACCGCGAACCAGCGTTCAGCGCCTACGTGACTGCCCGGCGCGCGCAGCTGTTCCGGACAGCATGCTTGTTGTGTGGTGACTCGCACCGCGCCGAGGACATCGTCCAGGACACGCTCGCCAAGCTCTACGCCAACTGGCCGAGGGTGACTCGCGCCGACAACGTCGAGGGGTACGTCCGCCGGATCCTGGTCAACAGCCACTACAGCGACCGTCGGCGACCGTCGGCGGCCGTGGCGCCGCGAGACAGCCTCGACGTCGGTCGACCTGCCACCGCTCGTACGCGGGCTGGCGCCCGAGGACGCCGACGCACTCTGGAGGGCGATCCGGGCCCTGCCGCCCGGGCAGCGAAAGGTCATTGTGTTGCGACACATCTGGGATCGCTCGGTGGAGGAGACCGCCGCCGATCTTGGCATCAGCCCGGGCACGGTCAAGACCCAGTCTCGGGACGCCCTGGCCGCGCTGCGACGCGCCCTCGAACCGGACTTCGGGGCCACGGCCGTGCAAGGAGGAGACCGATGATCGACGACGACGTCATGACCCGGCTCGTGGAGTTTCACGACCACATTCAGGCACCGGCCGCGTCGGCGCGGTTGGACGCGCTGCGCGGTGAGCAGCTCGTGCGCCGGCGGCGCACCGTGTGGGTCGTAGCCGCTGCGGCAGCGGTGGTCCTCGTCCTGGGCATCACCCAGGCCGCGCTGCCCGGAAGCCATCGAACCGTGCAGCCCGCGAACAAGGAATGGACGCCCGAGCGGATCCGCACAGAAGGCGCCTTGGACTTCGCAGGTCCGACGACGAACTCAGGACCCACCGTTCACGTGTACGCCGCATGCGGGAACGCTCCTTGCAACAACGAGGGCGACAATCCAGATCTCATCGGCGTCCCGTTCCCGCTGAGCAAGCAGTGGGAGAACGCGGAGCGGGCGCTGCAGGTGACCTCCAACGGCCGGTCGGCCGTGTTCGAGGCGGCGGGAGGCGGCGAGCCATTCGGGATCAGTACCTTCACCGAGGACTCCGTGCTCGTCACCGACTGGCCCGTGGTTGACGGACGCGTGCCGCCCACCCCCCGCTACCGCCTCCTGAACGCCGACGGAACCGATCTGCTGCTCCGGATAATCGACGAGCCGGTCCCCGCCCGTCCCGGCCCAGACGTGGTGGTCCATGACCTGCAATGGGCTCGCGGCGGCTGGGTAGGCCTCTACGTCATCGACCAGGACGCGGCCACGCTACGGCCCCTCGACCTTCCATCGGGGGTCGGCGTATCCGACAACCCCAGAGAACGGGCGACCCAGAGCCGCTACTGGGGACCGAACGTCGACGAGTTCCTCTGGGGCGTCGACGACGACTGCCGTATCTTCTGGCAGACAGACAGCGGCGCGTTCACCCAGCACCGCCTCGGTTGCCGGGATGACGGCAACTTCATCGGGACGGTCATGAACCCAGCCTGGTTCCCCGACGGCTGGCTCCGACCCGGACGCATGGCGGCCGCCGAGCAGCGCGTGGACGGCCTGGTCCTTCACGTGACCCTCGATTACGGGGCCACCTGGCAGCGCCTCCCGCTGCGTAGCGACAACGACCTCGACGGTCTCCCAACAAGCACCAGCCCCGAAGTGGTCGAGCGAGCCCTAAATTGACTCGGCTGACGCCGTAACGAACTCGATCGGCGCGCCGCATCGCCCCGACCGGATACGGCTTTCCGGGCGAAACCTCGCGTCCCGAAGCGGCGGAATGACTCGCCCGGCGAATCCACGAGCAGCGGCAGATGAGCGTTACCAACGCCGCAGACGCGACCCGCGAGCAACGATCTCGCCGGCAACCACGACGTATCCCAGCTGGCTCGACGGACCACAGTCCCCGCTTCCACGTCCAGGTGTGGGCGAACCGTTGAATGACCGGACGGTGGAACATCCACCTCGCCCAACACGGAGCCTCATGGAGTCGCGGCTCAGCTCCGCTTGGCGGCACCCAGTCCCAACCAGCTCGTGCACCTTGCGGCGCGACCCAGCCCCCGGGCGAGCGCGCGTCGACGGGTTCGACTTCCTCAACTTCATCGTCCATTACAAGGGACGACGCTGCAGGTTTTCGGGAAGCCGGACGAACGCAACGCGGCATGAGAGGCACTCGAATTCCCAGACGCCAGCTGCGCCCGACCGGTCTACATTCGAGGCATGGCCGAACCGAACGCCGAGATGCGCAAGGCGTGGGACGGCCCCGACGGCGACATCTGGGCGGCGTCCGCCGACCAGTACGAGACCCGCGGGGCGGGGCATCGCCGGTTGTTGCTGCAGGCGGCGGCGATCGCCTCCGGTGAACGTGTCCTCGACCTCGGGTGCGGCAACGGCGCTTCGACGCGCGAGGCTGCGCGGATGGCCGAGCCCGGCGAGGTCGTCGGCATCGACCTGTCAACGGCAATGCTGGCCAATGCGCGGGTGCGCAGTGCGGCCGCTGGATTGACCAACGTCACCTTCGTGCACGGTGACGCGCAGGTCCACGACTTCGAGCCCGAGAGCTTCGACGTCATCATCAGCAACGCCGGGGCGATGTTTTTCGACGACACCGTGGCTGCGTTCACCAACCTCCGGCGGGCGCTGCGCCCCGGCGGCCGCATCGCCCTGATGGCATGGCAGCGACTCGAGGACAACGAGTGGCTGACAGTTCTGCGCGAAGCGCTGGCGATGGGGCGAGACCTGCCGTCCCCGGTCGTGGGGATGCCCGGACCGTTCGGGCTGGCCGATCGCGAGCAGGTGAGCGCCCTGCTCTCGGACACCGGCTTCACCGACGTCCGGTTCGGCGACGTCCGCGAGCCGTCGGTGTTCGGGGCCACCACCGCTGAGGCGTTTGCGCTGATGTCCGATGACGGCCCGACCCGCGGACTTCTCGAGGACCTCAGCGATGCCGACAAGGCCACTGCGCTCGACCAGCTGCGCGCGGTCATCGCCGCGCACGAGACGCCGTCCGGTGTCATCTTCGGCTCAGCGTCCTGGCTCATCCGGGCCCGCCGCTCCCGAGTCGCATAGTTGATCCTCCCAACGCGGAGCCGTGTCCATTCCGCCCCGAAGCGACCAGATCCGCTCGGCGCTCCGAGCGGCACTCTCCTCGGCATCGAAGAGTGAAAGTCGGCGTCATCGACGCGGCGAAATGACGCGACGTGCAGGACTCGTCCACGGACGTGGCCCGCACGCTTCTCCCGTCAATCGGTCGGCCGGAGCCACTCGGGCGGCGCGAATTCGCGACCGAAGTCAGGGCAGGCCTCGTTCTCGCACCTACCTTGCGTCTCGAACGTGATTCCAGCGTTTCCTGATGCGGCGAGAAGGGCAGCGTTCTCGCGTGAGAGCTGCCTGCCCTGTCGAAGCGGCTGACCGCAGGTAGGACATCGTGGATCAAGGAGATCCAGAGCCTCGCTCATACGATCCACGCTAGACGTTGCCAACTGGCGCGACCATGATGTCTGACCCGCGACTCATTCAAGTTTCACCCCAGCGTCCGTTCGCGGCGGTGTGGGCCTCCTGTAGCAGCAAATGGCGGACGTTGCTCGCGGCTTCCGCACTTCGTCAGCCGTGGACCTAGCCCGCCGCGAGCCGGACGAGGTCGGCGGCAGGTCCGGCCAGCGCGAGGCCCGCCGGCCACACCGCGCGCAGCGAGCGAGACAAGTCCAGGTCGACGGGCACGGCCACGAGGGTGCCGGTCGCGATCTCGGAGGCGACGGCGAGGTCGCTGAGCACCGCCGGGGCGGCGCCGGTGGCGGCGGCGACCTTCACCGCGGCGGTGCTGGCTAGCTCGAGGTGTGACTCGCCGAGAGCCACGCCGGCGCGTCTCAGCGCGCGTTCGAGGGTCTGTCGGGTGCCGGACCCGGTCTCGCGGAGCACGAGGTCCGTCTCCGCCAGCTCGTCGGGGCGCAGCGGACGGCGCCGCCCGGCCCATTGGTGGCGCGGGGCGACCACGACGACGAGCGCGTCCGAGGCGACCGTCGTCGAGCGGACCGTGCGGGGGACCGTCGGCGCCTCGACGAACCCGACCGGTACGTCGCCGGCCAGCACCCGCCCGAGCACCTCCTCGGAGTTGCCGACGGCGAGGCTGACGCGCAGGTCGGGATGGGCCTGGCGGAACCGGGTGATCCAGGTGGGGGCGAGGTACTCCGCGACGGTGAGGCTCGCCGCCACGGTCAGGTGCGGGCTGCGCTGCGCGGCCAGCGAGCGGGCACCGACGACCACGCGGTCGACACCGGCCAGGGCGTCGCGGGCCCACTCGACGACGACGCTGCCCTCGGTGGTGAGCCGGGAGCCGGTGGGACCGCGGGTGAGCAGAGCCACGCCGAGCTGTCGTTCCAGGCGGGCGATCGACCGGCTGGCGTTGGGCTGCGCGATCCCGACCTCGCGGGCGGCGGCGCCGAGCGAGCCGCTCTCGGCGACCCGGACCAGCAGGTCCAACGCGCCCAGATCCGGCCGACTGCTCATGCGCCGATGATATGAGCGGGCACCTGCCCATATCAATCGCGCATGAGCCCGTGCGTGATTGGCGTCTACCGGAACGCCGTTCCGCGGCCGACCCTGGGACCATGACCGCACCCGTCACATCGGCCGCCCTGCCTGCCCGGGTCGAGACGCCCCGCGTCGCGCCGGGCCTGGGCGTGGCCGCCGCCGGGGGCGTGCTGGCGATCGTGCTGCACCTCGCCGTACCGCTGGTGAGCGCGTTGCTCGTCGCGATCGTGCTCGGCGTGGTGTTCGCCAACACCGTGGGCCCTCGCGTCTCGCTGGCGCCGGGCCTCGCCGTGGCGTCGCGACGCGTGCTGCGCGTGGGCGTCGCCCTCCTCGGGTTCCAGCTCGTGCTGCGCCAGGTGCTCGGGCTCGGCTGGGCGGTGCTCGGCGTGGTGGTGCTCGTCGTCGTCGGCGGCATCGCGGTGACGGTCGCGATCGGCTCGATCCTGGAGGTGCCGCCCGCGAGGCGGCTGCTGATCGCGTGCGGGTTCTCGATCTGCGGCGCCGCGGCCGTGGCCGCCGCGGACGGCGTCACCGACTCCGACGAGGACGACGTCGCCGTGGCGCTCGCCCTCGTCGTCGCCTTCGGCAGCGCCGCGATGCTCGCCCTCCCGGCCCTCGCCGAGGCGACCGGGATGAGCACCCGCGCGGCGGGTGCCTGGCTGGGTGGTGGCATCCACGAGGTCGGTCAGGTCGTGGTGGCGGGCGGCATCGTCGGCGCGGCGGCCCTGCAGGTCGCGGTGGTCGTCAAGCTCGCCCGGGTGCTGATGCTGGCCCCGGTGCTGACCGTGCTGTCGTGGCAGCGTCGCCGGTCCGGCGTCCTGACGGCGGGGAGGCGACCGCCCCTCGTGCCGTTCTTCGTGGTGGCGTTCGTCGCGCTGGTGGTGCTGGGCAGCGTGCTGCCGGTGCCGGACCTGCTGCGCTCCGGTGTCGCCCAGGTGCAGGGTTTCGCGCTGGCGACCGCGATGTTCGCCCTCGGCTGCGCGATCGACGTGGGGTCGATGCGCAGGCTGCGGTCGTCGGAGCTGCTGCTGGGGCTGCTCTCGACCCTGAGCGTCGCGCTGCTCGCCCTCCCGCTCGTGGCGGTCGTCAGCGGTCGATGACCAGCCAGCCGCCGTGGTGCTCGTGCACGTCGTACCGGCACCCGGTCCTCCGGCCCCACCGGTCGAGGTCGGCGAGCGACACCGTGCGGAGGTGGCCGTAGGTCTCGTCGGCCTCCGGCTCCAGCGGTACGGCGACCACGACCCGCCGCGCGGCCAGGCGCAGGGCCTCGTCGACGACCCGGTCGCCGTGGTCGGGGTCGAGGTGCTCGAGCAGGTGGATCACCAGCACGGTGTCGGCGGCGCCGTCGTCGGCGGGGTAGCGCGCGGCGTCGGCGACCTCGGTGCCGAGCCGCAGGTCGAGCCGCGGGGCGATGGCCTCCAGCAGGTGCACGGTGCCGGGGGAGACGTCGGATGCGGTGACGTCCCGGCCGGCGAGCGCGAGGCGCAGGGACAGGAAGCCGAAGCAGGCGCCGAGCTCGAGGACCGAGCCGGGCGCCAGCAGGCTCTCGGCGTGTGCGTAGACCGGGGCGTAGCCGGCGATGGTGCCGTGCCCGCCTTGGGACGGTGGAGGGGAGGCGGGCACGGCAGGAGGGTGGTCGACGGCGTGTGCAATGCGCGCGAGCGTGTTGCGGTAGAAGGTCAGCCAGCCGTCGACGGGGTCGGCGGCGCTGCTGCGCACGATCCCGGTGAACAGCCGCTCGAACAGGTCGATGCCACGCAGCCAGCCCGGCCCGA
This sequence comes from Nocardioides iriomotensis, assembly GCF_004168035.1. Classification (GTDB taxonomy): domain Bacteria; phylum Actinomycetota; class Actinomycetes; order Propionibacteriales; family Nocardioidaceae; genus Nocardioides_B; species Nocardioides_B iriomotensis. The sequence continues at coordinate 150,523 of NZ_SDPU01000018.1, forward strand.
ACAGCTCCTCGGAGAGCACCCCGGCCAGGTCGTCGTCGAGCCGCTCGGGCGGCACGTGGTGCACCAGCTCGATCCGGCTGTCGTGGCGGAGCAGGTCGAAGTGGTCGGTGCGCACGGCACCGAGCACCCGGCGTCCCCGGACCGCCGCGCCGCGCCGCACGACCACGAGGTCGTCGCGGTAGGCACCGGGCACCTGGGAGCCGAGCGGGTCGATCGGCGGCAGGGTCGTGGTCTGGGTGGTCATGTCGCCACCGCCATCGTGGTGGACACCTTCTCCAGGCCGCGCAGGCTGCGCACGACCTGCACGCGGTCGCAGTGCTCGGAGTACGCCGGCAGGTCGCACCCGCCGAGCGCCCAGGAGTAGCGCGGCTCGGGCGTGAGCCAGAGGGTCGACCGCGCGCGCCGGGTGATCTCCTCGAACACGTCGAGCCGCGGGTCGTTGCCGTTGCCGCGGCCGTCGCCGAGCACGATGACCGTCGTACGGCGGGTGAGGGCGGAGCCGAACTGCTCCAGGAACTGCTCGAAGGCGGTGCCGTAGTCACTGTCGGCGTCGACGTCGAGCACGCCACCCGCGGGCAGCCCCGACATGACGAGGGAGAGCGCGTCCTCGATGCGGTGCTCGGCGAAGAGGTCGGTGATCTCGACCAGGTCCTTCACGAACGCGAAGGTGCGGACCTGGCTGGCGACCGACTGCAGCGAGTGCACGAGGTGGAGGGTGAACTTCGAGGTCATCCGCACCGAGAGCGACACGTCGCACAGCACGAGCAGCCGCGGCCGGTCCTCCACCTTGCTGACGGTGACGGGCCGGAACGGCACGCCGTCGTAGCGCATGTTGCGGCGCATCGTGCGCCGGCCGTCGACCACGCCGCGGGCGGCGACGTTGCGCCGCGGGCGGGGCGCACCGTGCAGCGAGCGGAGCAGGCGGCGCAGCGACTCCTCCAGGTGGGCGCGGTCGGCCTCGTCGACGTGCTCCGCCTGCGCGGCCTCGACCTCGCGGGTCTCGACCTCCCGCTGCGCGGACATCAGCCGTTCGAGGTGCTCCTTGAGCCGCTGCGGCAGGTTCTCCAGGAAGGGCGCCAGCGCGGCGCGCAGCGCGGCCAGGCTCGCGGCCGCCTCGGGGTCGGCCTCACCGTCCATCTCGTCGGGGAGCCGCTCGTCGAGCCACGACAGCAGCGCCATCTCCTCGGCCACGGTGAGCTCGGTGTCCAGCTGCAGCCCGGGGGAGGTGACCAGGTCGCCGGGAGAGCCGGGGTTGTGCAGGCGGGCCGTGGAGATCTGCACGCGGGCGGCCTCGCCGGGCCCGGACTTGTTCTCGTTGGACAGCACGATCTCGTCGGTCATGCCGGCCATGTCGAGCCGGTTGGCCTCCTGGTGCAGGTTGTACTGCTGGGCCATGTCCTCGGGCCGGAAGTACTTCCGGATGTCCTGCGGCTTGCCGTGCGAGTGCCCCTGCTCGGGGTTGTCGCCGGGCTCGTCGGACAGCGTGAACTCGGTCAGGTCGCCCTCGTCGGACAGGTCGTCGTGGGCGTGGCTGTGCTCCTCGTCGACGTCCTCGACGACGGCGCGCAGGCCGAAGAAGCGGTCGAAGACCCGGTCGTACGTCGCCAGGTCCCGCCGGTCCTTGACCAGGCACACCGCCAGCGCCGCGCGCAGCACCTCGCGGTCGCCCAGCACGCCCGGCTGCGCGGCGGCGTGCATGGCGTCGACGGCCTCCGCGACGCTGACCCGGACGCCGTACAGACGGAGCAGGCGGACGAACCGGTGCAGGGCTGCCTCCACGGCCGCCCCCTACACCGGGCGCTTGCGCGCGCGGCCGGCGGCGAAGGAGCGCCCGCCCTGGCCGGACGTGACGGCGCGGACGCCGGGACCCTTGCCGGGCGAGCCGTAGTAGGCGTCATCGTGCCGGCCCGGGGTGTCCTTGGCCGCGCGCTTCTCGCGTCCGTCCACGTCGTCGTCCCCGTGGTCGTGGTGGTCGTGGGTGTGCCCGTGACCGTGGCCATGCGCGTGGTCGTGGGAGTGGCCGTGCCGGTGGTCGGGCACGGTGGCGTTGGGGTCGACCAGCCGGGGCAGCGCCTCGCCGGCGCGGGTCACGTCGCGCTCGTACTTCACGACGACGTTCAGGGTCGAGGCGAGCACCTCGCTCGACAGCTCGGAGACGCCGAGGACCGCGAGGGTGCGGGCCCAGTCGATCGTCTCGGAGATGCTCGGAGCCTTGCGCAGCTCGAGCTCGCGCAGCCCGCGGACCACGTCGACCAGCCGCGCGGCGAGCGCGTCGTCGAGGCCGGTGTCCTTGGAGCGCACGATCTCCAGCTCCCGCTCGGCGTCGGGGTAGTCGAGGAACAGGTGCAGGCAGCGCCGCTTGAGCGCCGCCGACAGGTCGCGGGTGTTGTTGGAGGTGAGCACGACGTACGGCAGGTGGCGTGCCTTCACCGTGCCCACCTCGGGGATGGAGATCTGGAACTCCGAGAGCAGCTCGAGCAGCACCGCCTCGAGCGCCTCGTCGGCGCGGTCGACCTCGTCGATCAGGAGCACGACCGGCTCCTCGGAGTCGATCGCCTCGAGCAGCGGCCGCGGGGCGAGGAAGCGCTCGGAGAAGAACACGCTGTCCTGCTTGGCGATCCGCTCGACCGCGTCCTCCAGGTCGACGGCGTCCTCGACGAGCTGGCCGATCTTCTCGCGCAGGATCTGCGTGTAGAGCAGCTGCTTGCCGTAGTCCCACTCGTACAGCGCCTTGGACTCGTCCTGGCCCTCGTAGCACTGGAGCCGGAGCAGCCGGCGGCCGGTGACCTCGGCCAGGCTCTGCGCGAGCTGGGTCTTGCCGACCCCGGCCGGGCCCTCCAGCAGCACCGGCTTGCCGAGCCGGGTCTGGAGGAAGACGGTCGTGGCCAGGCGTTCGTCGGTGAGGTACCCGTGGTCGCGGAAGCGTTGTTCCGTCTCCGCGACGTCGGTGAAGTCCTCGGCACCGACCGGTTGCTCCTGTGTCACGTCGTCTCCCTCCAGTCCCTGTGTTCTGTCGGTGGTCTCGACCGGCTCGACCACCCGGGCTCGACCACCCCGCGGCTCAGCCGAGCAGGTCGTCCAGGTCGCCGGTCATGCAGTGCTCGACGACCGGGCGGACCGTCTCGAACGTGCACTCCTTGGCGTTGCCCGGCGTGCAGGCGTCGCCCAGCACGTGGTTGGTGATCCGGTCCACGTCGGTGTCGTCGCCGACGATCTCCTTGGCCTGCGCGTAGAACTCGGTCGGGCCCTGGCCCAGGCGGTTCTTGGAGTAGCTGTCCTGCGTGACGTCCACGAACCGCTCGGTGATGCCGACGTCGCGCAGCAGCCGGATGGCCGCCTCGAGCGCGGCCTCGGCCGCCCGGACGTCGGTCATGCCGTGGGTGTCGATGCCCATGGCGCGGGCGATGTCGGCGAACCGCTTGTACTGCGTGGGCATGTTGAACGCCCACACGCGCGGCAGCGCGATCGCGTTGTTCAGGCCGTGGTGGGTGTCGTAGAAGGCGCTCACCGCGTGCGAGATGGAGTGGATGATCCCGAGCCCGCCGGAGTTGAACGCCTGGGCGGCGATGTACTGGGCGTACATCATGCCCTCGCGGCCGGCGAGGTCCTGGCCGTTCCACACCGCCTGGCGCAGGCTCTCCGCGGTCAGCTTGATGGCGTGCAGCGCGTTGCCGAGCGACGGCTGGAAGTTGATCCGCGAGACGTACGGCTCGCTCGCGTGCGCGAGCACGTCGAACCCGCACTGGGCGGTGTAGTCGACCGGGCAGTCGAAGTAGAGCACCGGGTCGTCGATCGCCAGGCTGGTCACCGAGGCGTCGTCGAACGCGACGTACTTGTGCGGGTTCTCCGGGTCGGTCGTGGTGTCGGTGATGACGTAGGCCCACGACGTCTCCGAGCCGGTACCGGCGGTCGTGGAGACCGCGATGTGCGGCGGGTTCCTCGGGTTCTCGGACATGTTGAAGCCCTCGAACTCGTTCACGTTGCGGCCGTCGTGCGCGACGGAGACGCGGGCGCCCTTGCAGGCGTCGTGCGAGGAGCCACCGCCGATGGAGACGAACGAGTCGCACTCGTTCTCCTGGTAGAGGGCTACGGCGTCCATGACGTTGTAGTCCTTGGGGTTGGACTCGACCTTGTCGTACACGACGACCTCGAGGCCGTGGTACTTCATCGACTCGACGATCTTGTGCACGATGTCGGTGCCGCGCAGGCCGGACGTCATCACGAGCGTCTTGCGGAACCCGAGCTTGAGCGCCTCGGGTCCGATCATCTCGTGGGCACCCGGGCCCATCAGGGCACGGGGGAACGGGTGGAACTCCTTGATGGGGAACGGCTTGAGCAGCTCGTCGACCTGCATCCCTGGCCTCCTTGGGAAGTGACTGGACGCCTCGGACGCTAGGAGCCGGACAGCGCTGCCGACAGGTGAGGATCCGGAAACGGACCGGCGGGCGGAGGGCGCTCCTGCTCGGTCCGTCAGGGGACCCCGTCCGACCGGTCAGGTCGTCGCCTCCGGACAGGCCGCGGACCTGTCCGAGCGACCAGGGAGCTCCGCCGTGACAGCCGGTGCGACCCGGCACGGTCGCGGACGAGGGTGGTTCCCGAACGCAGCACCGCAACCCTCGCAAGGAGGCCCCCGATGACGCACGACTCCCACCCCGAGCCGAGCACCCAGACCGACACCAGCCCCGAGGACGTGACGGTCGAGTCCCTCGTGGAAGAGGTCTCGATCGACGGCATGTGCGGCGTCTACTGAGCCGGCCGTGACCACGACCGGCACGACCGCCCGTCTCCTCGACCTCGGGGAGGCCTGGACGCTGAGCGGCTCGGTGGAGCTCAGACCCGAACCGTTCGGCGCCCTGGCCTACGACTTCCACACCCGCCGGCTGAGCTTCCTCAAGAGCCGCCGGCTCGTCGACGTCGTACGCGCCCTGGGCAGCCGCGACGACGTGGCCGGTGCCCTCGACGACTGCGGCGTCGCCGCCCCGGAGCGGCCGGCGTACCTCGCCGCCCTCGGTGCCCTCGCCGACGGCGGGCTGATCCAGCGACGCGCCGACCACAGCCAGGAGGACCGCACGCCATGACCCTCATCCAGGAACGCCCCGCCCGCCCGGAGGGTGGCCGGCTCGTCGACCAGTTCGAGTACGGCCTGGACGCGCCGATCTGCCTGACCTGGGAGCTGACCTACGCCTGCAACCTCGCGTGCGTGCACTGCCTGAGCTCGTCCGGCCGGCGCGACCCCGACGAGCTGAGCACCGAGGAGTGCAAGGCGCTCATCGACGAGTTCGAGCGGATGCAGGTGTTCTACGTGAACATCGGCGGCGGCGAGCCGACGGTGCGCCCCGACTTCTGGGAGCTCCTCGACTACGCCGTCGAGCACCACGTCGGCGTCAAGTTCTCGACCAACGGCTTCCGGATCACCCCCGAGCGGGCCGCGCGGCTGGCCGCCACCGACTACGTCGACGTGCAGGTCTCGCTCGACGGCGCGACCGCCGACGTCAACGACCCGATCCGCGGGGCCGGCACGTACGATGCCGCGCTGCGCGCGATGGCCAACCTCCAGGCCGCCGGCATGAAGGACTTCAAGCTCTCCGTCGTCTGCACCCGGCACAACATCGGCCAGCTCGACGAGTTCAAGGCGATCGCCGACCGGTACGGCGCGCAGCTGCGGCTGACCAGGCTCCGCCCCTCCGGCCGCGGCGCCGACGTCTGGGACGAGCTGCACCCGTTGCCCGAGCAGCAGCGCGAGCTGTACGACTGGCTCGTCGCCAACGGCGACCAGGTGCTCACCGGCGACTCGTTCTTCCACCTCTCGGCGTACGGCGAGGCGCTGCCCGGCCTCAACCTGTGCGGCGCCGGCCGCGTGGTGTGCCTCGTCGACCCGGTCGGCGATGTCTACGCGTGCCCGTTCGCGATCCACGACCGGTTCAAGGCCGGCAACGTGCGCGACGGCAGCGGCTTCCGCGGGGTGTGGCAGGAGGCGCCACTGTTCCAGGAGCTGCGGTCGCCGCAGACCGGGGGCGCGTGCACGCAGTGCTCGGCGTTCGACGCCTGCCGCGGCGGGTGCATGGCCGCGAAGTTCTTCACCGGCCTGCCGCTCGACGGCCCGGACCCCGAGTGCGTCAAGGGCAACGCGGCGACGGCTCTGGCCGGCGCGCGCACCGTGCCCGGCACCTCGCAGGACCACAGCCACAAGGGTCCGGTGCGCAACCAGCCCGTTCCGCTGACGCTGATGCCGACCCGCACCAAGCCCGCGAGCGCGTGCGACGAGAGCCCGCTCGCGCCGTCTCCCGGCTGGACGACGTGAGCCACCCGCGGCCGCCCGCCCCGGCTCAGCTCGCGCTGGGCCAGCGCCGCTGGCCCTCGCTCGCCGAGCAGCCGCCCCTGCTGCTGGTGCCGGTCGGGTCGCTCGAGCAGCACGGCCCGCACCTGCCGCTCGCGACCGACTCGATGGTCGCCGGCGCGGTCACCCGGACCGCCGCCGAGCAGCTGCACGCCCGCGGCCGCCGGGTGCTCGTCGCGCCCGTCCTGCTGTACGGCGCCAGCGGGGAGCACGAGGACTTCCCCGGCACCGTCTCGATCGGCCACGAGGCGCTGCGGCTGCTCGTCGTCGAGCTCGCCAGGTCGGCGTGCCGGTGGGCGGAAGGTGTCATCTTCGTCAACGGCCACGGCGGCAACGTGCCGACCCTGGCCGACGCCGTACGGCAGCTGCGGTGTGAGGGCCGGTCGGTCGCCTGGACCGGGTGCGTGCCCACGGGCTCCGACGCGCACGCCGGCCGCACCGAGACCAGCCTGCTGCTGCATCTCGCGCCCTGGGCGGTGCGCGGTGACCTCGCGGAGCCGGGTTGCACCGACCCGGTGCGCGACCTGTTGCCGCGGCTGCGCGAGGAGGGGGTGCGGCGGGTCTCGGCCAACGGCGTGCTCGGCGACCCGTCCGGTGCGAGCGCGGCCGAGGGGCGGCGGCTGTTCGAGCAGATGGTGGGCACGCTGGTCGGCGAGCTCACCGACGTCGACGTCGACCACGACGGCCGGCTGACCTGGGCGCGCCCGGCGGCCGTGCGGGCATGACCGACCGGCCGCTGCCGCCCGGCTTCCGGGTCCGGCTCGCGTCGCGCACCCGGCTCGCGCCCGGCGGGCTGCTCGTCGGCGGGCACGGCGGCGGCGTGGTGCGGCTGCGGGGGTGCGCCCCCGCGGTGGTCGCGCCCCGGGCGGGCTGGACCGCGGACGGTTCGGTGGGGTCCACGCTCGGCCGCGCGCTGCTCGACGCCGGGTTCGCCGACCCCGCTTTTTCCGGCCCCGCCGGCGCCGACGCCGCGGTGACGGGCACGACCGTCGTGGTGCCCGTCCGCGACGACGCCGGGAGGCTCGCCGCCCTGCTCGCCGCGCTGCCGGCGGGCGTGCCGGTCGTCGTCGTGGACGACGGCTCGCGGCAGCCCGACGCCGTGGCGGCCGTCGCCGCCGAGCACGGGGCCCGGCTCCTCGTCCACGAGCGCAACCGCGGCCCGGCGGCCGCGCGCAACACCGGGCTCCGGCACGTCGCCACCCCGCTCGTCGCGTTCTGCGACGCCGACGTCGTGCCCGACCCCGGCTGGCTGGCGATCCTGCGCCGGCACCTCGACGACCCGGCCGTCGGGCTCGTCGGCCCGCGGGTGCTCGGGCAGCGGCCCCGGCCGGCCGACACCTGGATCGACCGCTACGAGCAGGCCCGGTCCTCGCTCGACCTTGGGCGGGTCGGCGGCCCGGTGCGACCGCAGTGGCCGGTCGCCTACCTGCCCAGCGCCTGCCTCCTGGCCCGGGTCGCCGCACTCGGCGACGGGTTCGACGAGCGGATGCACGTGGCCGAGGACGTCGACCTCGTGTGGCGGCTCGACGGCGAGGGCTGGCGGGTCCGCTACGAACCGGCCGCCACCGTCCGGCACGACCACCGCACCCGGCCCGCGGCGTGGCTGGGCCGCAAGGCGTTCTACGGCTCGGGTGCCGCCGACCTCGCCGCGCGGCACGGCTCGCGGGTCGCCCCCGCCGTGCTGACGCCGTGGACCGTGGCGCTGACCGTCGCGCTGCTCGCGCAGCGGCGCTGGTCCCTGCCCCTCGCGGCCGCCGCGCTCGGCGCCGCCACCGCCGGCCTCCACCGGCGCCTGGGGGACGCGCCCGTCGCCACCGCGGCCGGCCTCGCGCTCCAGGGCGGGTACGCCGCCGTCCGGCAGGTCGCGCCCGCCCTCACACGGCACTACTGGCCGGTCGCGCTGCCGCTCGCCCTGGTGTCGCGCCGCGCCCGCCGTGCCTGGCTGGTCGCGGCTGTGGTCGACGGCCTCCTCGACCATGCCAAGGTGCGGCCGGACCTCGACCCGGTCCGCTACACCGTCGCGCGCCGGCTGGACGACCTCGCCTACGGCGCGGGCCTGTGGCGTGGCGCCTGGCGGGCGCGGTCGGCGCGGGCGCTGCTGCCCGACCTGCGGCTGCGCCGGCGCGTCAACGCTTGAGGCCGCCCAGCGGCGCGACCGCGATCCCGCTGTGCTCGCACACCCAGGTCGGGTCGGGCCCGCCGAGCTCGGGGTGGATGTACATCGCGTGCGGGTCGAGCTGGTCGCAGGCCCGGCACAGCGGCCACCGGCCGTGGCTCTCCAGCAGGGCGTCCTGCACGTCCTGCGCGATCAGGCCGGCGACGTACAGCCGGCCCTCCGCCCACTGCGACGTCCACCACCTCCGGGTCGTCACCGACTCCTCCAGGGCGGACACCGTGTCCGGGCTGGCGGCGCCGGTGACCTCCAGGTCGTGCAGCACGAGAGCGCGGGCCGTGAGGAGCGCGTCGGGCCGGTCGGAGGCACTCATCCTTCTATTGTGAACGCATGTCCATGAGCGCACCTCTGCTCGAGGTCGCGGTGCTGCACCCGCGCGACGTCCCGGGTGCCGACGAGGGTGGCGCCGACCGGCTGTTCTGCCTCGACCGCCGTACGCCGGAGGGCACCTCGCCCGAGCCCGGCCTCGTGTCGAGCATCTGCAAGGAGACCGAGCTGCCGGTCCGCGTGCTGCTGCGGCTCAACGACTCGCGCACCACCACCGGTGGCGAGCTCACCCGGCTGGTGGGCCTCGCCGAGTCGTACCTCAACGTCGGCGCCGAGGGCGTCGCGTTCGGCTTCCTCGACGAGGACACCCTCGTCGACGTCGAGGTCTGCGGCTACCTCGCCGACCAGCTCGCCGGGGTGCCCTGGACCTTCAGTCGGGTGATCGACGACAGCCTCGAGACCGACCGGGCCTGGCGGCAGGCCGTGACCCTGCCCGGCCTCGACGCCGTGCACTCCGCCGGGTCGCCGCGCGGCCTGTCCGTGGGCTTCGACGACCTCGTCGACCGTGCCGGAGCCGACCCCGGCTTGGCCGCCCTGGTCATGGCCGGCGGCGGGCTGCAGCCCGAGCACGTGCCCTGGTTCGTGCGCGCCGGCGTGCGGCAGTTCCACGTCGCCTCGTCGGTGCGGCCCGGCGGCTCCTGGGACAAGGCGTACGTCGACCCCGGCCACGTGCGCGCCTGGCGGATGCTGCTCGACGACGCGGCCACCGCGGCCGACCGGCGCACCGGCACGGCATGACCCTCCTCATCGACCCACCGAACGCGCCCGGCCACGAGCGGCTGTGGTCGCACCTGGTCAGCGACGCGTCGTTCGAGGAGCTGCACGTGTTCGCGCGCTCGCTCGGCATCCCCGAGCGCGGCTTCGACCGCGACCACTACGACATCCCCGCCGAGCGCTACGACTCGGTGGTCGCGGCGGGCGCGGTCCCGGTGTCGAGCCGCGAGCTGATCAGCCGGCTGCGCGCGGCCGGCCTGCGCCGCCGCAAGTCCGAGGTGCTCGGCACCGGGCGGCCGGGCCGCGCGCTGGTCCGCCCCGAACGGCTCCGCGCCGGTGACCGGGTCGCTGTCGTCGCCACCTCCGGCCGCGTCCCCGCCGCCCGGCTCGACGCCGGTCTCGCGATCCTGCGCGGCTGGGGGCTGGAGGTCGAGGTCGGCAAGCATGTCCTCGACGCCGAGACCGACCTGCCCTACCTCGCCGCCCCCGACGCGGCCCGCGCCGCCGACCTGATGGCGGCCTGGCTCGACGACGGCGTCGCCGGCGTGGTCTGCGCCCGCGGGGGGTACGGCGCGCAGCGGGTCGTCGACCTGCTCGACTGGGACGCGCTGGCCAAGGCGGGGCCGAAGGTGCTGGTCGGCTTCTCCGACGTCACCGCGCTGCACCAGGCCTTCGCGGCACGGCTCGGGATCGCCACCGTGCACGCCCCCGTGGTCACCCAGCTCGCCGACTGCGACGACGACGCGCAGGACCACACGCGCCGCACGCTGCTCGACCCCGGCGCTGCGGTCGACCTCGCCGGCGGGCTCGACGTGCTCGTGCCCGGCGAGGCGGAGGGGCCGCTCGTCGGCGGCAACCTCGCCGTCCTGGCCGCGGGTGTCGGTGCGCCGGCCGCGATGCCGGCCTACGGGTCGCTCGCGTTCCTCGAGGACGTCGGCGAGGACCCCTATCGCCTCGACCGGCTGCTCACCCAGCTCCGCCGCTCGGGCTGGTTCGCCGGGGTGCGCGGCGTCGTGCTCGGCCACTTCACCGACTGCGGCCCCGCCGCCGAGGTCCGGGCCGTCGTCACCGACCGGCTCGGAGACCTGGACGTGCCGGTGGTCGCCGGTGCGCCGTTCGGGCACGAGGCCGCCAACCGGGCGCTCCCGCTCGGCGTGCCGGGCGTGCTCGACGCGCCCGCCGCCGGTGCTGCGACGCTCACGCTCGCCGTACCGGCGCTGCGCTGAGGACAGCGCCAAGTCACGTCAGCCGGCTGAGCTCCGCGGCCAGGTTGGCGCGCGCGGCGTCCTCCCACAGGTCCCGGCCCGTCGCGGTGTGGAACAAGAGCTCGCCCGCGGCCAGGTCGCGCAGCACGGCGGCCCGGCCGGCGCGGAAGATCGCGTCGTCGAGGTGGCCGTACTCGTGCCGCACCCCGCGCACGTACTCCGCGTAGCGCTCCGGCGGCGCCGCCAGGATCGCCAGGTCGGCGTCGCAGAGGACGGCGCCCCGCGCGTCGTCCGGCGCCGGCCGGTGGGTCGCGGTCAGCCGGACCAGCCGGGCGACCTCGCCCACGAGCTCGGGCGCGCAGCCGGCCGCGGGCAGCTCCTCCTCGGCGAGCACGGCCGAGCGCTCCTCCAGGTCGCCCTCCCCGTCGTAGACGGCGTCGTGGAACCACGCCGCGAGCAGCACCGCGTGCAGGTGCGGCGGTGGCCACTGCATGGCCTCGATCTCCGGCCTCGGCAGCTCGCCGCGCAGCAGGTCGAGGTTGCCGACCACCTCCGCGAGGTGCTGCCGGTCGTGGTACCCCCGGGACGGGTCGCCGTACGCCGAGAGCAGGCGATCGCGCAGGTCGGTCGCACCACCGAGCGGCCAGGACTCCAGGAGCTCCACGCCCCCGACGCTAGCCGAACGCGGCGGAGAGCAGGCCGAAGTAGCGGTCAACGTCGACCTCCAGCGCGACGTGCGCGTTCGGCGGCCGGCCGTCGACGCGCTCGAGGTCGATCACGGTGCGGCCGTACGTGAGCGCGCCGGCCGTCTCGACCGCCACGTGCGCGTGCCGCAACGTGACGACCTCGGGGTCGAGGAGGTACGCCACCGTGAGCGGGTCGTGCAGCGGCGCCGGCCCGCCGTACTGGACCAGCCGCTCCTCGACGAGCGTGGCGGTCGCGGTGCCCGCGGGCGTGCCGAGCGCGCGCCAGCGGGCGGTGTCGTCGGCCGTCGCGCGGGCCTGGTCGGTGGCGTCGAGGGTGACCATGACGAGCCGCTCGAACCCGGCCTGCAGCACCCGCTGCGCCGCGGGAGCGTCCCACCAGACGTTGCGCTCGGCGCTCGGCGTGACGTTGGAGCGGGCGTGCCCGCCGCCCATCAGCACCACCTCGGCCACGGCGCCCACGACCGTGGGGGCGGCGGCGACGGCGAGCGCGACGTTGGTGAGCGGTCCGGTGGCCACGAGGGTGACCGGCCGCGTGGTCGCGCGCAGGGTCTCCACCAGCCACTCGACCGCGTCGCCCGCAGGCGCCCGCGAGCTGGGAGGGAGTGGGAGGTGGGGCGGCAGACGTCGGGCGCGGGCCGCCGCGTCGGGCGCCTGGCCCAGTGGCCGGTCCGCGCCGCGCAGCACCGGTACGTCGTGCCGCCCGACGTGGTCGAGGACGCGCAGGGCGTTGTCGGTGGTGTGCTCGACGGTGACGTTGCCCCAGACGCTCGTCACGCCCAGCAGGTCGAGGCCCGGGTGCAGCGCGGCCAGCATGATCGCCACCGCGTCGTCGGTGCCGGTGTCGCAGTCGAGCACCACCGCTCGTCGGGTCATGGGCTGCGCGTCAGGGCCCGACCTGCAGGTCCACGCCGCCCGTCACGCCGGCGGCCGGCTCGAGGACGATCAGGTTCGGGGACGGCACCGTGTAGGGGGACCAGATGGCCGTGGACGGGTGGTCCTGGTCGACGACGGTGTTGAGGTAGTCGCCGCAGCCGAGCGGGCCTCGCGGCTCCGGCGAGCACCGGGGGGAGAACGTCCAGCGCAGGGAGGCCTGCCACGCTCCGCTCATCGTCGAGCCCGACGAGGCGAACGTCCGGGCGGAGTTCCCGGAGACCTGGTCGGTCGTGGCGGCGACCCAGCGGCCCGGTTCGGTCACGGTGAAGCGGGCCACGGTGTTGATCGGGACGTGGGCCTGCATGACCGCCTCGCGCAGCCGCACGGTCATGTCGGGCGAGGTGCGGGCGTCGTCGACCCCGGGAGCGGTGTAGAGCGTGTAGGTCCCGTCGGACGGGAGCCGCCAGCCGCGCTGGTAGTTCCAGTCGGCGACGCGCTCCCCGTCGGGACCGACCAGCTCGCCGCCCCCGCCCTGGGTCGTCGTGGGCAGGTGCTGCTCGGTGTAGTAGAAGGTGCCGCCCTTGCCGGTGAAGGTGAGGGCGCGCTCCCGGCCGGGCACGCCGGCGTCGCCCACCGTGACGGGCGGGCCCTCCGGTGTGACGGTCGCCGCCACCGGCGTCGACGCGCTGGCGTCCAGCCGTGCGGCCTCGGGCACGAGCAGGAAGCGGCCCGCCGTCAGAGACTCGGTGTCGCTGTTGTCGCTGCTGTTGTGGAAGCGCCGGCCCGCCTCGAAGTAGGTCAGGCTCGACCCCAGGTAGCGCAGGACCGCGCCGTCGGGCCGCACGATGCGCGACCACGGGTAGCCGGCCTCCCATCCCCGCACCATGACCCGTCCCGTAGCCGGGAGGCGGAGCACGCCCCAGTCGGCGACACCGGCACGGCGGCGCAGGGTGACGACGTCACCGTCGACGGCGAGCGGCACCAGGCGGACCCGGTCGATCTCGACCCTGCTGGTCGACCATCCCCAGCAGGGTGAGACCTTCAGCGTGTAGGTGCCTCGGCGGGGGAGCCGCCACAACCCGTTGACCGAGCGGGCCACCACGCCCGTCGGGCCGGTCAGTCGCTCACCGGTGCACGTCGACGGCCCACCGCCCCGGGTGGTGAGGGCGACGCGGTGGCCAGGCTTCCCGTCGAAGAGGTACTTCATCACCCGGCCGCTGGGCTTGGGGTGGAAGGGTCCGTCGGCGTAATCGATCCGCTTGACCTTGGGCGCGAGCTGCGGCGCGTTGAGCGGGGCGCTGGGTGCCGACCCGTCGAGCACGCGGACCCGCACCCGGAGTCGGTTGTACGGCGCCTCGCGGCGGAAGTGGAAGCTGTGGCCGGTCACCCTCTTGCGCGTCAGCGGGACCCACTCGGTGCCCTGACGCGCCTGCAGCACGACCTCCGTCGGTGTGTCGTCGGCGCGCGTGCCCCGCACGGTGAAGGTCTTGCCGAGCACGGGGGCACTGGGCCACACCACGCGGATCTTCGTGCGCTGCGGGCGCTCGCGATCCGGCGTCTCGTCAGCGGAGACCGCTGCTGTCGCCGGTGCGGTGAGGAGCAGGGTGAGCGCGGTGAGCGCGACGCCGAGCCGTCGGACCATGGTGGAACCCCCGTGTCGTGAAGTTGGGTCTACGTACCTTAGACGCGCCGAGCGGCCTCAGTGTTGCGCCAGCTCGGCCGGAATCTCCTCGGCGTGGACCACGACGAGGCTGGTCACGGCGCGGGTGAGGCACACGTAGAGCCGCCGCAGGCCGGTGGTCCGGTCGGCCTCGCCGGCCACGACCGCGGCGGGCTCCAGCAGCACCACGTGGTCGAACTCGAGGCCCTTGGCGAGCGAGGCCGGCACCAGGTCCAGCGGTACGTCGAACTCCACGACGCCCTCGTCGAGGTCGGCCGGCTCCTCGCCCAGCGTCGCGTGCGGGATCCCGGCGGAGCCGAGCAGCGACTCGACGTGCCCGACCAGCGCGTCCGGCACGATCAGGCCGACCGAGCCCACCCGGCCGCGCGCGGCCGCGACGGCCTCCGCGAGCAGGTCGTCGCGGTGCCGCGGACTGTCCGCGGCGCGCAGGTCGAGCTCGCCGCGCGCGCGTCGCACGGACCGCGGCGGCTCGAGCCCGGGCGCGACGACGGGCAGCAGCCGGGCGGCGTACTCGATGACCTCGCCGGGCACCCGGAAGCCGAGCGTGAGCTGCTCGAGGTGCGCGGTCGGCTTGCCGAGGTGGCCGAGCGCGTCGTCCCAGGAGCGGCTGGCCCACGGGGTGGTGGCCTGCGCAAGGTCGCCGAGCACGGTGGCGGAGCCGGTCGAGCAGCGCCGGCCGACCGCGCGCAGCATCATCGCCGACAGGTCCTGCGCCTCGTCGGCGACGACGTGGCCCATCGAGTGGGTGCGCTCGACGAGGTCGGCCACCTCGTCGATGAGCACGGCGTCGGCGAGCGACCAGCGCGCCGAGCCGGGGCCCTTGGGCGGCTTCGGCCAGAGCAGCAGCCGCTGCTCGTCGTCGGTGAGGATCCCCTCGGCGGCCGCGGCGAGCACCTCGGAGTCGCCGAGCACGGCGAGCACCAGACGGGCCGGGTCGACGGCCGGCCACACCTGGTCGACGTACCGCTTCACCTCGCGGCCGCGCGCCACGGCGTCCTGCACCCGGTCGTCGGGGGAGTCGCCGGCGAGCTCCATCTTGACGAGGATCCCGTGCGCGAGCCGCTGCGGCAGCATCGCGCGGGCCGCGCCGTAGCGGACGCCGCGGGCGCGCAGGGCGGCGACGGTCTCCTCGATCTCGTACGTCGCCAGCCGCCACCGCCGCGCGCCGCGCGGGACCAGCAGCCCCTCGTCGGGCACCCGCACCCGCGACCACAGCGCGCGGCGCAGCACCTCGGCCATCCGGCCGTCGCCCTTGAGCGTGGCGACCTCGGGCGCGTCCTCGCCGCGGACGACGTACTTCGCGTTGAGCCGGCCCAGCGTCTTGCCGACCAGCTCCTCGATCGTCGTCTGCTGCGCGTCGATCTCGCCGAGCGCCGGCAGCACGTCGCCGATGTAGCGCAGGAACGACGCGTTCGGCCCGACCACCAGCACGCCCTGGCGGGAGAGCTGGTCGCGGTGGGTGTAGAGCAGGTACGCCGCCCGGTGCAGCCCGACCGCGGTCTTGCCGGTGCCGGGCGCGCCCTGGACGCAGACCGAGTCCTCGAGGGAGGCGCGCACGATGACGTCCTGCTCGGGCTGGATCGTGGCGACGATGTCGCGCATCGGACCGACGCGGGGCCGCTCGATCTCGGCCTCGAGGATCGCGCTGTGCTCGGCCGCGTCGTCGGCGGTGGGCACCGGGTCGAGGAGGCCCTCGTCCTCGTACGCCGTCATCGCCCCGTGCTGGAAGCCGAACCGGCGGCGCAGCCGCACGCCCATCGGCTCGGTGCGCGAGGCGCGGTAGAAGGGCAGGCTGATCGGGGCGCGCCAGTCGACGACCATCGGGTCGCCGACCTCGTCGCTGACGTGGCGGCGGCCCACGTAGAAGTGCTCCCCGGCGGAGTGCTCGGGCGCGCCCGGGTCGTGGTCGTCGTAGTCGAGGCGGCCGAAGAACAGCGGCACGGTCGGGTCGTCGGCCAGCGCCTTCATCCGCAGGAAGATCGCGGACTCGAGGAACTTCTGGCTGACCCAGTCGCCGGCGGCGGAGGAGTCGAGACCGGCGGTGCGCTCGCGCATCCGGGCCAGGGCGGCGCGCGAGTCGGCGAGGTGCCGCTGCTCGGCGGTCAGGTCGTCGGCGCCGGGGCGGGTCGAGGTGTCGGACGGGGGGTCGGGGACGGGGGTCGGGGGCGTGGGAGTAGGCACGCGAGGACCTCGCAAAGGGTGTCGGGAGCCCCGCGACGCTACCAGCGCGGTCCAGGCCGGGCACCTGGTTTTCGTCACCCGACGCGGAGTGGATCGTTGGGCTCCGGGGAAGGCTCCTCCCGTTCACGCCGCGACCGGGGGAGCCCACCGGCAGGCTCGGAGCGGATGGAAGGATGAGCAACCGTGCGGGACGCCTTCGACCTCGACCCTGGCCGGGTGCACCTCAACCACGGCTCGTTCGGCGCCGTCCCCCGGGCCGTGACCCAGGCGCAGGCCGCGTTCCGGGCCCGCGCGGAGGCCAACCCGATGCGGTTCTTCCGCGTCGAGGGACCCGGTCTGCGGGAGGAGGCGCGGCACGTCGCCGCCCGGTTCCTGCAGGTCGGTCCCGACGAGGTGGCGCTGGTCCGCAACGTCACCCAGTCCGCCTCGGTCGTGCTGTCGAACCTCGCCGCGCAGGACCGCCTCGGTCCCGGCGACGTGGTGGTCGTCGGCGAGCAGGGCTACGAGTCGGTGCGGCGCAGCGTCGTGCACTGGTGCGAGCGCACCGGGGCGTCGTACGCCGTGGTGCCGCACCCGGTCGGCCTCGACGACGAGGGGCTGGTCGACGCGTTCGACCGGATGTTCGCCGACGTGACCGGCGAGGGGCACCGGGTCGCGCTGGTCATCGTCGACCAGGTCACCTCACCGACCGGGAGCGTGCTGCCCGTCGAGCGCGTGTGCGCCCTGGCCCGGGAGATCGGGGCGCTGTCGTTCGTCGACGGCGCGCACGCCCCCGGCCACCTGCGCTTCGACGTCGGCTCCCTCGGCGCCGACTTCTGGACCGGCACGTGGCACAAGTGGGGGTTCGCCCCGCGCGGCACGAGCGCGCTCTGGGTGGCCGCCGAGGAGCGCGAGCACACCCTGCCGCTCACCACGAGCTGGAACCACGGACAGCCGTTCCCCTACCCGTTCGACACCCACGGCACCGACGACTACAGCAGCTGGTTCGCGCTCGACGCGGCGCTCGACTTCTGGGAGCAGGCCGGCGGGTTCGGCATCGCCAAGCGCGCCATCGACCTGCTGGACGGCGCGGCGGACCTTCTCGGCTCCGCGCTGCCCGCGGTCGACCCGGCGGTCGCCGTACCCCTCTCACCCTCGCCGTGCCTGCGGCTGGTGCCGCTCCCCACCGGGGTCGCCGCGACTCTCGAGGACGCCGACGAGCTCTACCTCGCGCTGAGCGACCGCGACCTCGAGGTGCAGGTCATCCCGTACGGCGGGCAGGGCTGGGTGCGACTGTCGGGCGCGGTCTACAACGAGCCGGAGGACTACGAGCGGCTGGCCGAGGTGCTGCCGGGCCTGCTGCCCGGGGTCAACGCCTAGAGCTCCTCGCGCACGCGCCTGGCGAGGTCGGCGGCCGCCTCCATCTCACCTCGACGTGCCCCCGGGTAGTCGTCGACGTGCTGCCACGAGACGTCGTCCGGCGTCTCGGGCCAGCGCGGGACGAGGTGCACGTGCAGGTGATCCACGGCGTGCCCGAGGCTCATCGTGTAGACCCGCGTGGCGCCGAGCGCCTTCAGCGCCCGGCTGAGGCGGGCCACCCACGCCCCGACCTCGGCCGCCTCGTCGTCGGTGAGCGCGGCCCAGTCGGCGGCGTGACGGTGCGGGCACACCAGCAGGTGGCCCAGGAAGACGTCGTCGTCCGGCTCGGGCCAGGGCGGCCGGTGGAACGCGCCGACCGTGTCGGTGTCCACGAGCAGCCCGTCGGGCACCGCGACCTCACCGTCGATCTCCTGGCACACCAGGCAGCCGCTGCGTTCCACCCGCTCATCCTCGCCAGCACCGGGTGCGCGTGCAACGGCGCGCAAGCGGATGCGCGTCCATGCTGGTCGAGCGAGGACTTCCCGTACCGATGGGGCACCGTGACCTATCGCAAGGAGAACGGCGAGCCCCGGTCGGCGCTAGGCGGACGCCACGTCGTCGGCGTCGACGATCCGGTAGGCGTATCCCTGCTCGGCGAGAAACCGCTGCCGGTGCTGGGCGAAGTCGGCGTCGACGGTGTCGCGCGACACGATCGCGTAGAACCGCGCCGACCGGCCGTCGGTCTTGGGCCGCAGCAGGCGGCCGAGCCGCTGCGCCTCCTCCTGCCGTGAGCCGAACGAGCCGGACACCTGGATGGCGACGGAGGCGGACGGCAGGTCGACGGAGAAGTTCGCGACCTTCGAGACGACCAGCAGGTCGACCTCGCCGTGGCGGAACGCGTTGAACAGCCGCTCCCGCTCCTTGACCGGGGTCTCGCCCTTGATGACCGGCGCGTCGAGGCGCTCGGCGATCTCGTCGAGCTGGTCGAGGTACTGCCCGATCACCAGCGTCGGCTCGCCCCGGTGCTTGGCGACGAGCTCCTCGACGAGCCGGGTCTTGGCGCCGGTGCAGGACGCGAGGCGGTACCGCTCATCGGGCTCGGCCGTCGCGTAGACGAGCCGCTCGCCCTCGGGGAGGGTCACCCGGACCTCGACGCAGTCGGCCGGCGCGATCCAGCCCTGCGACTCGATGTCCTTCCACGGGGCGTCGTACCGCTTGGGCCCGATCAGCGAGAACACGTCGCCCTCGCGACCGTCCTCGCGCACGAGCGTCGCGGTGAGGCCGATGCGCCTGCGGGCCTGCAGGTCGGCGGTCATCCGGAAGATCGGCGCGGGCAGCAGGTGCACCTCGTCGTAGACGACGAGCCCCCAGTCCTTCGCGTCGAACAGCTCGAGGTGGGAGTAGACGCCCTTCCGGCGCGTGGTCATCACCTGGTACGTCGCGATGGTGACCGGGCGGATCTCCTTGCGGGTGCCGGAGTACTCGCCGATCTCGTCCTCGGTCAGCGAGGTGCGCCGGACCAGCTCCTCCTTCCACTGCCGCGCGGAGACCGTGTTGGTGACCAGGATCAGCGTGGTGGCCTTGGCCTGCGCCATCGCGGCCGCGCCGACGATGGTCTTCCCGGCCCCGCAGGGCAGCACGACGACGCCGGAGCCGCCGTGCCAGAACGAGTCGGCCGCGTCGCGCTGGTAGTCGCGCAGGTGCCAGCCGCTCTCGTCGAGCTCGATCGCGTGCGCCTCGCCGTCGACGTACCCGGCGAAGTCCTCGGCCGGCCAGCCGAGCTTGAGCAGCGCCTGCTTGAGGTTGCCGCGCTCCGACGGGTGCACCAGCACGGTCTGCTCGTCGAGGCGGGTGCCGAGCATGCCCTGCACCTTCTTGGCCCGCAGCACCTCCTCGAGCACCGGCCGGTCGGTGCTGGTCAGCACCAGCCCGTGGGTGGGGTGCTTGTCGAGCCGCAGCCGGCCGTAGCGGGCCATCGTCTCGGCGATGTCGACCAGCAGGGCGTGGGGTACGGCGTACCGGCTGTACGACAGCAGCGTGTCCACCACCTGCTCGGCGTCGTGCCCGGCCGCGCGGGCGTTCCAGAGGCCCAGCGGCGTGAGCCGGTAGGTGTGCACGTGCTCCGGGGAGCGCTCGAGCTCTGCGAACGGGGCGATCGCCTTGCGGCAGTCCTGAGCGCGCTCGTGGTCGATCTCGAGGAGCAGGGTCTTGTCGGACTGGACGATGAGGGGTCCGTCGTTCACGAGGCCGCTCCGGCCTTCTCGCCGGCCTTCTCGCCGGCGGCGGCGCGCTGGCGGGCGCGGTAGGCGGCGACGTTCGCGCGGGAGGAGCAGCGGTCGCTGCAGTAGCGCCGCGACTGGTTGGGCGAGGTGTCGACGAAGACGTGGTCGCAGCCGGACGCGTCGCACACGCCGAGCCGGGTCGCGCCGAGGTCGCACACGAGCGTGGAGAGCCCCATCAGGGACTCGGCGACGAGCAGCTCGGCGACCGAGGACTGGCGGTCGGCGACGTGCATGTGCCAGGAGCCGCCGCCGTGGCCGGACAGGCCGTGCCCTGCGATGTAGGGCGTGACCGGGTGCTTGGCGAGCAGGGTGTTGAGCTGGTCGACGACGCGCTGCTCGTCGCCGTCGTTGGACGCCTCGAAGACCGGGCGCAGCTCGCGCTGGAACCGGCGCAGCGCGGTCGCGTCACGCTCGACGACCTGGTCGTGGAGCCAGGCGCGCTGGTCGAGGAACCTCACCAGCGCGGGGGCGTCCTCGAGGTCGGCGTTGACGAGCGCGGCGGAGCGCTCGGCGTAACGAACAAAATCCATGGGTGCAGGTTACCGCCGGCGGCCAAGGCCGCCGCAGGGTAAGGCCCACGGTCCAGACCGCGCGGGTCCGGACCGTGGGCCGGGGGAGGGGTGGGCGGCCCCTGGGACAGCGCCGCCCACGACCCGTCTACTGGTAGGTGCAGGTGATCGTCTGGCCGCGTGTCGGGGTCGGCACGATCGGGCAGACCAGCTGCAGCGCACCCGACGAGGGAGCCGGGCTGGAGGGTGCCGTGCTCGACGGGGCCGGGCTCGACGGTGCGGGCGACGACGGGGCCGGGCTCGACGGTGCGGGCGACGACGGGGCCGGGCTGGAGGGCGCCGGGCTCGACGGGGCCGGCTGGGTCGGGGCCGGCTCGGACGGCGCGGGGGCGCCGCTCACCAGCGAGTTGAACCAGTCCTCGATGTTGTCGTAGCCGTTGCCGTTGGCGTCCCCGACAGCGTCCGCGGCCCGCGGGTTCGTCCCGTGGGACGACTCGTAGCCGTCGGGCATGCCGTCGCTGTCGGAGTCGGCCTGGGCCGCGCCGACGGCGAGGGTCGGGTACGCGCCCGCGGAGTTCGCGAACGCCCCACCGCCGGTCTTGACCTCCTGGACCAGGCGCTGGTCGACCGCGTCGCGCACCAGCGAGGCGCCCGCGTTGGCGAGCACGTCGGTGTACGCCTGGGCCGCCGACGTGGTCGTCACCGGTGCCGCGGCGAACGGCGTGGTGACTCGGCCGACCGACTGGCCGATCCGGGCGTCGGCGTCACCGGCCGAGGTCCACCGCTTGTTGCCGTCGCCGTACCACTGGTGGGTGGCGCCGGTGTCGCCGTTGTACGTCGCGAACTCGGCGCGCGACGGGTTGCTGTTCGGGCCGGGCTTGTAGTAGTTGCCGACCCAGTTGACCTGGGGCTTGCCCTTGCTCGACGAGATCAGCGTGACGCCGGAGCCCGAGCCGTCGCCGTAGTTGTAGATCACGTTGTTGCGGATGTCGGCCACCGAGACGCCGCTGACCTGCGGGTTGCGGTCGACGTTGGAGACGAACAGGTTGTGATGGATCGACACGTTGTGCGCGTCGACACCGCCCGAGAGCATGCCCTTGGAGTGCTCACCGTCGGGGTGGCCGGCGTTGCTGAGGCCCTCGGCGATGATCGAGTTGCTGACCGTGATGTCCGTGGAGCCGTCGTAGGTGTTCACGTTCTCGTCCACCGCCCAGCTGAACGAGGAGTGGTCCACCACGACGTTCTTGACGCCGGTCTTGTAGATCGTGATCGCGTCGTGGCTGTCGTCGGCCGCGCCACCGTCACCGGGCCGGAAGCGCAGGTAGCGCACCACCACGTCGTGCGTCGCGATCTGCAAGGTGCCCTGGTCGGTGCCCGAGGAGGGGTCCATCCGCAGCGTGATGCCGCCACCGGGAGCCGTCTGCCCGGCGATCGTGAGGAAGGGCTGCGTCACGTTGATCCGGCTCTTGAGCGAGATCGTTCCACCGGTCTTGAAGATGACGTAGCGCGGACCCGACGCCTCGGCGCAGGACCGGAGGGTGCCCGGGCCCGAGTCGGCGAGCGAGGTCACGGCGCACACGGTGCCGCCACGTCCGCCCGGCGTCGTGGTGCCGAAGCCCTCCGCGCCGGGGAACGCCTTGGCGGGTGCGGCCACCGGAGCCAGCATCACTTGGGGGGCCACCGCTGTCGCCGTGACGGCGGTGGCCGCCGCGGCGAGGACAGGGAGTGAGTACTTGTTGAGAAGCATTCGAGGGAGGTAACCCGATGTTTCGTCGTATACCCAATCGTGGAGAAGACTTAGTACCTCTGGCCTAGCCCGGTCGTCTCACGCCGCGGGAGACGCGGCGAAGGTGCTCACGAACGGCATCGCCCAGCCGAAGGCGGCGGCCGAGGCCGCGTCCAGGTCCGTCTCGGCGGGCGTCGGCGTCCGGCGGGAGACGGCACCCTGGTACGACGCCACCTCGGCCACCAGCGCGCCGACGGCGCCCTCGTGGCGGAACGCCGCAGCGGTCACCGCGTCCGGCAGGTCGAGGCTCACGGCGACCTCGTCGAGCGGCACGCCGAGGAGCAGGTCGAGCGCCGAGAGCAGGCCGGTCGTGAACGCGAACTCCGGGTCGCCGAGGCCGCGGGACCCGGCCAGCAGCTCGCAGGTGCGGGCCCGCACGAGCGCCGTCGCGAGCCCGTCGGTGCCCGCCGAGGGGCGGCCGGACAGCAGGGTCAGCGCCACCCACTGCCGGATCTTGACCGTGCCGAGCAGCACGAGGGCCTCGCGGACGGTCTGCACCTCGCGGCGCAGGCCACGGTCGGCGCCGACCGACGCGAGCTGGAGCACCTGGACCACCAGGCCGGGCTCGCGGCGCAGCACCCGCTCGAGCTCGTCGAAGTCGACGTCCTCGGTGAGCATCGTGGCCGCGAGCTGCACGTGACCTGCGGCCGACGGCGGCAGCGCCGACGCGCGCACCACCTGGGGCCGCTCGATGGCGTAGCCCTGGAAGTAGTCGAAGCCGGCGTCCATCGCCCACTGCAGCTCGTCGTCGGTCTCGAGCTTCTCGGCGAGCAGGCGGACGCCGTACGGCGTGCACCGGCGGGCGAGCTCCTCGAGCTCCGCGCGGGACCCGGCGCGGACGTCGAGCTTGACGATGCTGGCGAGCTCCAGCAGCCGCTCGACGCCGTCGACCCAGACGAAGTCGTCGAGCGCGAGCCGGTAGCCCTGCGCGACCAGGTCGGCGCAGCCCCGGATCACCTCGTCGTCGATGGCGACCGTCTCGAGCACCTCGATGACGGTCCGGTGCGAGGGGAGCGTGACCGGCGTGTCGCCCGTGAGCGCGCTGCGCTCGGCGTTGCAGAAGATCACCTTGTCGCCGACGAGCTGGCCGACGCCGATCGTCAGAGCGCTGAGCACCACGTCGGCGGTCATCTGGTCACCCGACGGCCGGGGGGCGTCCGGCTGGAGGGAGCGGTAGAGCAGCTCGTAGCCGACGACGCGTCGGTCCCGGTCCACGACGGCCTGGCGGCCGACCGCGACGGCAGGCGCAGCCGTCGTCGTGGCCTCCCCCGTTGTCTCCACGCGCACACCTCCTCCCGTCCGCATTGTGCCCGTCGGGGTCGCGCGCCGGGCCGGAAGGGTCACGGTTCGGCCGATCGGCGGCCCGGGGGACCCGAACAGGGGATGTTTCCCTCAAGTCGGACAGCGATCTGTCCGATCACACTCCTGCAGGAGAACGGCCAACGAGGGAGCGCGGTGCAGCAGCAGCGGTCACTTCTTGTCGCCCTGGCCCTCGGGATCCCGGGCTACGGGTGGCTCCTCGTCGCGCCCTCGGCCGGCCCGTCCTGGCTCAGCGAGGTTGTGCTGACCACCCTGCTCCTGGGCCTCCCCGTCTGGGCGCTGACCTGCGTCCGCGACGAGTCCCCGGTCGTGCGGCCCTGGCTCGTCCCGCTGACCACGGGCCTGGCGATGTTCCCGCTCGGCCACTTCGTCGGTACGGCGGGCGGCCTGCTCGGCCTCGGCGAACGCGGCTTCGCCGGCTTCGTCGGCGACGTCCTCGTGCTGGTCGGCTACCCGTTCCTGCTGCTCGGCCTGCTCGCGGCCCTCGCCGTGCACGTGCGCGGGCTGCGGCTCACGGTCTGCCTCGACGGCCTGACCGGCGCCCTGGCCGGCGCGGCGGTCGCCACCCTCGCGGTCGCGCCGCTGCTGCCGGCCATCGGCGACGGCACCTGGGCGCAGGTGCCGCTGCTCGCCTTCCCGTTCCTCGACGCCGCGCTCGTCGCGGCCTCCCTCGGCGCCCTCGCCCTGGTCGGGCTGGCGCACGGCCGCCAGTTCGGGCTGTGGGCGGTCGCGCTCGTGGTCCTGGCCGCCGCCCACCTCGTCCAGGTCGAGCGGTTCGCCTCCGGGGCCGCCGTGCCGGCCTGGTCCCACGCGCTGGTCGGCCTCGCACTCGCGCTGCTCAGCGTCGGCGCGCTGGGCCACGGGGCGCAGCGCCCCGACCGGCTCGCCGGTTCGCGCGCGCTCGGCGTACCCGCCCTGTCCTCGGTGGCCGCGGTCGCCGTGCTGCCGGTCGCGCCGGACTGGCAGGTCAACCCCCTGCCGACGCTGCTCGCGCTGGCCACGCTGGTGTGCGCGGCGGCGCGCTTCGTCCGGGCGTTCCTCCAGCTGCGCGAGCTCGCGGCGGTCAAGGAGATGGCCCTGACGGACGAGCTGACCGGCATCCCCAACCGCCGCGCGCTGTACCTGCACCTCGACACCATGCTCGCCCTCGCCGACGACGACGCGGAGCTGAAGCCCGGCGACGACGGCACGTTCGCGGTGGCGCTGATCGACCTGGACCACTTCAAGGAGGTCAACGACACCCTCGGCCACGCCACCGGCGACGCGCTGCTCAAGGGCGTCGTGGCCCGGTTCGGCGCCAAGCTCGAGGAGCTCGAGACGCCGTACCTCTTCGCCCGGCTCGGCGGCGACGAGTTCGCCGTGGTGCTGCACGAGGCGACCTCCCGCAACGCCGCGCTGATGGTTGGCGAGGCGCTCCAGGAGAGCCTCGCCGAGCCGCTCAGGCTCCCCGACGCCGAGCTGCACGCGCACGCCAGCATCGGCCTTGCCGTCGCGCCGCGGCACGGCCGCACCCGCAGCGAGATCCTGTTCGCGGCCGACGCCGCGATGTACGCCGCCAAGACCTCCGGCGACGCCGTCCGCTTCCACGCGCCGTCACACGACGAGAAGACCCAGCAGCTCGGCCTGTCCGAGGAGCTGCACCGGGCGCTCGACCGGCGCGAGCTCGTCGTCGAGTACCTGCCGGTCGAGTCCGCCGAGGGTCACCTCGTCGGCGTCGAGGCGCTGGTGAGGTGGGACCACCCCGAGCGCGGCCTGCTGCTCCCGGCCGACTTCCTGCCCGCCGCCGAGCGCTACCGGCTGACCAACGCGATCGCCCAGCGGGTGCTGGAGATCGCGCTCGGCGACCTCGAGCGCTGGCGCGCGCACGGCGTCACGGTCTCGCTCACGGTGAACCTCAGCACGAGCGACCTGCGCGACGAGGCGATCGTGAACCTCGTCGCCGAGGCGCTGCTGGGCAACGACGTCCCCGCGTCCGCGCTCACCCTCGACATCCCCGAGGCCGCGCTGGCCGAGGACCCGGACCGGGTCACCGACGTGATCCGCTCGCTCAAGGGGCTCGGCGTCCGGCTGGCGCTGGACGACTACGGCACCGGCGGCACCGGCCTCGCCCGGCTGCACGAGCTGCCGTTCCACGCGCTCAAGCTCGACGGCCGCTTCGCCCGCGACGCCGCCGTCGACGCCCGGTCGACGGGGGTCGTCAAGTCGGCCATCGACCTCGCCCACGCGCTCGGCATGCGGATCGTGGCGGAGGGCGTGGAGGACCGCCGGGCCGCCGAGCGGCTGCGCGAGCTCGGCTGCGACGAGCTGCAGGGCTGGCACGTCGGGCGTCCGGCCGCGGCCACGGAGGTCGAGGCCCGGATGTCGCGCAGCAGCGGCGGCAAGCACCGGCTCCCCGTCCCCGAGCAGAGCACCCGGCTCCCCGAGCAGCCGGCAGTCCCGGTCACGCGTCCCGAAGTGCAGCGACGCCGGTGATCCGGTGCACCGCGAACAGACGCACGTCGTCGGCGCGGTGGTCGAACGCCGTCAGCTGACCGGCGTGCACGTGCACCGGGTCGACGACCCGGTCGACCGTGACGCCCGCGTTGTCGACGTACCCGATGACGACCGTCTGCTTCGCGTCGGCCGCCTCGCGCAGCGCCGAGAGCAGCTCGGCGGGTGAGGACCGCGGTCCCTGCGACGGGCTCGGTGGTCCGGCGGGCCGGTGGGCGGCGGCCTTGTCGCCGGCGCGGATGGCGGTGACGGTCGCGGCGATCCGGGCGCCGAGGCGCGCGGCCCCGCGCGGGTCGTGGCTGCCGGGCACGCCCTGGTCGGTGCGCCGGGTGCGCGGTGAGCGCGCCCGCTGCACCTCCCGGCGGGCCAGCCGCACGGTGCCGTCCGGCGCCTCGACCACCGGGGCGGCGCCCAGCTCGCGGAGCCGGGGGAGCAGCACGTCGAGCGGTACGTCGCTCACCACGACCGTCGGCGCGATCCGCCGCAGCCGCAGCGAGGACGCCTTGGGGTGGTGGACGAGCTCGGCGAGCGCGGACTCGTCGTCGCTGCGCAGGAACGACTCGGCCGAGCCGACCCGGACCGTGCCGAACTTCCGGGAGACGTCGTCGACGAGGTACACCAGCGGCTGGGGCACCGGCGTCCGCGACGCCGCGCTCAGGAACGCGTGGATCTCGGCGGCCGACCAGCCGCTGTCGAAGCCGCGGCGCACCGACCGCTCGGTGAACCGGTAGACCGTCGCGCCCCCGCGTGACTCGATGTCGGCGAGCGTGGCCAGGTTGCGGCCGAGGTCCTGCTCCAGCGGCCCCGGCGCCACCGCGGTCAGGTCGGCCTGGAGCAAAACGTGGTCGACCGGCTCGGGCAGCAGCGGCTCGAGCGCCGCGGCCGCGTGGTGGGTCGGGTCGTCGTCGCCGAGCAGCGCGCGGCCGTGTGCGGCGAGCCCGCCCAGGGCCACGACGCCGACGATCGCGGCCTCCTCCATCGTCCAGGCCACCGCCTCGCGGCGGAGGGCGGGCCGCCGCGGCCGCAGCCAGGCCAGACGGTCGACGAGCGAGGGCAGCCCGGTGCCGGCCGCGAGCACCTCGCCGGCCGGCAGCTCGCCGACCTCGCGCAGCGCCGAGCGGCGGGTGTCGACCAGCCACGCACGCTCGAGGTCGGGGGCCAGCGCGTTGACCGGCTTGCCGCCGACGCGGCTGCCGACCTGGCCGAACATCCGGGGCGAGTCGAGCCAGGCCAGCGCGAGCCGGGTCCACCTGTCGGCGACGCTGGTGGCGGTCCAGTGGTCGAAGGCGTCGGTGGGCAGCCAGGCGGCGTCCTGCTCGTCGGTCGAGCCGACGTCGATGAGCCCGGCCGCCCAGGCCAGCTCGACGTGCAGCGCCGCGACCTTCTCCTCGACGTGCAGCAGCTCCGCGGCCGACTTGAGCTCGCGCACGCCGAGGCCGCCGGAGCGCAGCGCGTTGGGCGGCTGGGTGCCCCAGTGCTCCAGGAGCAGCTCGACGTGCCGGACCATCTCGAACGCCGCCCCGGCCGCGGCCCGGTCGACCAGGCCCGCGTCGCGCGAGCCGGTGACGAGGGCGGGCGGGCCGACGACGGCCTCGCGGGTGGTGCGGCCGCCGCGCAGGTGCAGCGCGACCTCCCGGGGGAGCGCGACGTGGCGGCGGTCCTTGGCCACCAGCAGGGCGCGGGCGAGCAGGCTGTCCACCGGCCCGGCGTGGTCGGCGCGGCGCACGGGACGGTCGGTCGCCTCGACGCTGCCGTCGCGACCCTCCCGGTCGAGGTGGTCGAGGATCGCCCGGGCCCGGTCGTCCACCTCGCCGACGAGCGCGGCCACCCGGTCGGGGTCGGCGAGCAGGTCGCGGATCGCGGCGATGTCGGCGCTGCGGTCGCCGGACGGGGCCAGCCCGAGGTCGGCAGCGAGCATCGCGACCCGGCTGGGCCCGTAGCCGCCCAGCAGCAGCTCCACGTCCGGGCCCAGACCGCTCACCGCGGTGCCGACGGCGTCGCCGAGCACGCTGAGGGCGCGCAGCAGGTCGTCGTCGCCCCAGACCAGCGCGAGCGCGTGCAGCCGGTCCAGCGCCGCGTCGACCGCGGTCTCGTCGGCGTTCACCAGCGCCCGGACGCGTCCGCGGGACGCCGTACCGCCGCACGCGAGGACCGCGTCGAGCACCGTCAGCTCGAGCTGGTCGAGCTGGTCGACCGCGCGCAGCGCCGACGCGCGGGTGCCGGCCCGGGACGCGAGCTGGCCGGAGTCCTGCGGCGCGGGCGACGCCAGGTCGGGTCGCTCCCGCAGCAGGCGGGACAGCGCCGCGTCCGACCAGCCGCGCAGCTGGTCGGCGAGGGTGCGCGGGGGCTCGGACGCGGGCATCCGCACCACGCTACCGCTCGACTCGTCTGCGAACCGCCCGTGTGAATCACCCCGAACACCGCAGACGAGTCGTTCTGACTGTCAGGATTGGCCCCATGGCGGTCATCGAGGCGCGAAGTCTCGGAAAGTCGTACGCCGGGAAGCCGGCGGTCGTCGACCTGTCCTTCGACGTGCAGCCCGGCAGCGTCACCGGCTTCCTCGGGCCCAACGGTGCCGGCAAGTCGACCACGATGCGGCTCATGCTCGGCCTCGACAAGGGCGCCGGGACGACGACGTTCGACGGGGTCCCGTTCACCTCCCTGGACCGGCCGATGCACCACGTCGGCGCGCTGCTGGAGGCCAAGCCGTTCCACCCGACCCGCACCGCGCGCAACCACCTGCGCATGCTCGCCTCGGCCAGCGGGATCCCGGCACGGCGGGTCGACGAGGTGCTGGAGCAGCTCGGGCTCTCCTCGGTCGCGCGGAAGAAGCCGCGCACCTTCTCGATGGGCATGGGTCAGCGGCTCGGGCTCGCGGCCGCGCTGCTCGGCGACCCGCACACGCTGATCCTCGACGAGCCCGCCAACGGCCTCGACCCGCAGGGCATCCAGTGGATCCGCGAGCTGCTGCGGGGGTTCGCCGCCCAGGGCCGGTCGGTGTTCGTCTCCAGCCACCTGCTCCCCGAGATGGCGCTGATGGCCGACCAGCTCGTCGTGGTCGGCCGCGGCCGGCTCATCGCCAGCGGCCCGATCCAGGACTTCGTGCGCAGCTCGCGCCGCAACGCCGTGCTGGTGCGGACGCCCCAGGCGACCGACCTCGCCGACGTCCTGCGCGGCCGCGGCGCGACGGTCGAGGCGGTCGAGCCCGGCGCGCTCTCGGTGAGCGGCCTGGACCTCGAGACCGTCGGCGACGTCGCCTTCGACGCGGGGATCCGCCTGCACGAGCTGTCGCCCCGGACGGCCACGCTCGAGGAGGCGTTCCTCGAGGCGACCGAGGGGGCGCAGGAGTTCGAGGCGCACGCGCGGCCCGAGCCGGGGACGACGGGCTCGACGACGTCGGGGGAGGAGGCCTCGTGACCGACGCGCTGCGCTACGAGTGGGCCCGCATCATCACGATCCGCTCGACGTACTGGCTGACCGGTCTCGCGCTCGCCTTCGCCATGCTCGTCGCCGGCGCCGCGTCGTGGGGCTTCGCGACCGAGGCCGACGGCGGCGGCGGCAGCCAGGCCCAGCTCGGCCTCGACCTGCTCGGCCCGTGGCTCGGCACCCAGTTCGCCCGCGGCGGCGCGCCGTACTTCGTCGGCTACCTCCTCGCGATGATCGGCATCCTGGCGTGGGGCCACGAGTACCGCCACGGTCAGATCCGCGCCACCCTCACCACGCTGTCCTCGCGGACCAGCGTCTGGATCGCGAAGTACGTCGTCGTCAACGCGTGGGTCGCCGCCGTGGTGTCGGCCTGCTACTGGGTCGCTGTGCTGGTCGGGGTGGTGTGGCTGCGCAACTACCCGGCCGACCTGGTCACCGGCGAGACCGTCGGCGGCTGGGGCCGCGCCGTGCTGCACGCCGGCCTGCTCTGCTCGCTCGCGATGGCGTTCACCGGCATCATCCGCAACCAGACCGCCGGCCTGGTGCTGCTGTTCCTCTGGCCGCTGGCGATCGAGAACGTCATCACCCTGATCTTCTTCCTCGTCCCCCGGTTGCGGGAGCACGAGGCGCTCACCCGGTTCCTGCCGTTCGGCGCCGGCAACCGGATCCACAGCGACGCCTTCCCGAACCTCGGCTCGACCACGTTCGGCGACCCGCTTACCTGGGTCGGCGGGCTGGTGGTGTTCGGCGGCCTCACCGTCGTGCTGATGGCCGTCAGCGTGGTGCTGTTCCGCCGGCGCGACGCCTGAACGCGCGCACGGGCGGGGCTCGCCACACCACGACGCGGAAAGTATGGGCGAAGGCCACATATCCAGCGTCCGGTGTTGTTCGTAGCGTCCGGGGGTAGACCAAAGAGAGACGCAGGTCACCCGACCGGTCCGCGAAAGGAACCCCCTGATGTCCACACCCGCCACGGGCCAGTCGACGACGAGCCCGGCGCCGGCGACCGAGAAGACGAACATCGTCAAGGTCGTCTTCGCCAGCCTCATCGGCACCGCCGTCGAGTGGTACGACTTCTTCCTCTACGGCTCCGCCGCCGCCCTGGTGTTCGGTGCCCTGTTCTTCCCCGAGTCCGACCCGGTGACCGGCACGCTGCTGGCGTTCGGCACCTACGCGCTCGGCTTTGTCGCCCGGCCGCTCGGCGGCGTCGTCTTCGGCCACTTCGGCGACCGCGTCGGCCGCAAGAAGATGCTCGTCGTCTCGCTGATGATGATGGGTGTCGCGACGTTCGCGATCGGCCTGCTGCCGACGTACGAAGCCATCGGCATCGCCGCGCCGATCCTGCTGCTGGTCTGCCGCCTCCTCCAGGGCTTCGCGGTCGGCGGCGAGTGGGGCGGCGCCGTCCTCATGGTCGCCGAGCACGGTGACGAGAAGAGCCGCGGCTTCTGGAGCAGCTGGCCGCAGGCCGGCGTCCCGCTCGGCAACATGCTCGCCACCGGCGTGCTGTTCATCCTGGCCGCGGTGCAGAGCGACGACGCCTTCAACAGCTGGGGCTGGCGCATCCCGTTCCTGCTGTCGGCCGTGCTGGTGCTGATCGGCCTGTTCGTCCGGCTGTCGCTCGAGGAGTCCCCGGTCTTCAAGGAGGCCAAGGCCGAGATCGAGGAGAAGAAGCAGACCGCGTCGCACCTGCCGATCCTCGAGGTGATCAAGACCTACCCCAAGGAGGTCCTCATCGCGATGGGCATGCGGATGGCGGAGAACATCTCCTACTACATCTTCACCGTCATCTCGATCACCTACGTGACGACGTACCTCGGTGCCGACAAGGACCTCATCCTCAAGGTGCTGCTCGTCGGTGCGGGCATGCAGTTCGTGATCATCCCGCTGATCGGCGCGCTGTCCGACCGCGTCGGACGACGTCCGCTCTACCTGGTCGGCGCGATCGGCGTCGGCATCTGGGGCTTCGTCTTCTTCGGGCTGCTCGACGACATGACCACCGGCAGCGTGATGCTCGCCGTCATCGTCGGGCTGGTCTTCCACTCGCTGATGTACTCCCCGCAGGCGGCGTTCTTCTCGGAGCTCTTCGGTACGTCGGTGCGCTACACCGGCGCCTCGGTCGGCTACCAGCTCGCGTCGATCTTCGCCGGTGCGCTGGCGCCGATCATCGCGGTCAAGCTGCTCGGCGACGTGGCCGACAAGGACACCTTCTCCGTCGGCGTCTACATGGCGATCGCCTCGGTGCTGACCATCGTCGCGGTGCTCGCGGCCAAGGAGACCAGGGCGTCCTCCCTGCGCCACGACCGCGTGGTGCGCGGCGCGCACGACTGACTCACCGGCTCGACGCACGAGGCCCCGCTCCGGATTCGGAGCGGGGCCTCGTGCCGTCCCGGACGTCTTCCCGGCGGAAACGGGTCACGAACGACAGCCAGCGGCCGGCGTGTCGTGTCGTTCGTGACCCATTGCCTTTGGTCGGCTGTCCGTGTGGTGGTTGGGGC
>NZ_SDPU01000019.1 GCF_004168035.1 Nocardioides iriomotensis
ACGGGACCTCGGCCGCGCGACGCGCTCTCGTTGCGCGCGTGCGACGTTGTGGCAAGCGGGCCGAGCGGGTCGGCGGCGCCCCGGTCGTTGACTGGCCTGCAGCACGAGGCCCAGCCAGGTCATTCGGGCGCCGGCCACGCGCCGTGCGCAACGGGTCACGAACGACATCTCGCGGCCGGGTTGTCGTGTCGTTCGTGACCCATTGCCTTTGGTCGGCTGTCCGTGTGGTGGTTGGGGCGCGGGACCTCGGCCGCGCGACGCGCTCTCGCTGCGCGCGTGC
>NZ_SDPU01000002.1 GCF_004168035.1 Nocardioides iriomotensis
GGAGACGTCGCTCAGCTTCTCCAGGTCGTCGACCAGCAGCGGGATCTTCGGGTTGGTGCGCGCCAGGTAGTCCTCCAGCACGACCAGGTTGTTGCCGATCTGCTCACCACGCCCCTCCAGCGCCGTGGCCAGCGCCGTCAGGGTGTAGTTGATGTCGGCCGGCCGGACCGTGCGCAGCAACGGGTAGACGTCGTTGAGCACCTTCTCCACCTCGATGGAGACCTCGGACTCGCGGATGACGTCGCCGGCGGCGATCGACTCG